>JBALVL010000064.1:0-21411 GCA_036961355.1 Motiliproteus sp. | reverse complement strand
CGATCAGGCAGCATAGAATCGGTGAACGCGACAACTACCTTGAAAAACGCCGCACGTTGTGATGACAGATGACCATCAGGGAAACCCTCACTGCTATCATCGTTACCTATAAATTCCCATACCTATAAACACCCATGAAAAAGTGCAAAGGGTTCGAACTATCCAACCCCCCTCTCAACCTCACCCTGATATAATCCCGCTCCCAGCCTAACCGGATCAACCAACCCCGTGTCCAATCTCACCCCCAACAACTTGACTCTAACCCCGATCGGCACGGTTCACTCCTGCTTCAAGGAGAAGTTCGGCATTCCGCGTCAGCCGGGACTAGCCAGTACGGCGCGAGCCGAGTTGGAATTGACCGGCGAATACGCCAATATCGACGCGGTACGCGGGTTGGATCAATGCAGCCATATCTGGGTGCTGTTTCTGTTCAGCGAACACCTTGATCGCGGCTGGACACCGCTGGTCCGTCCGCCGCGCTCTAAAGGCGCCAAGATGGGCGTGTTCGCCACCCGCGCGACGTTCAGACCCAATCCGGTTGGCATGTCGGTGGTTAAGCTGGAACGGATCGAGAACCGCAGCGGAACGCCGGTGCTGCACCTGTCGGGCATCGACATTCTCGACGGAACCCCGGTAATCGATATCAAGCCCTACCTGCCCTATGCCGACAGCCTTCCCGACGCGCATTACGACTACGCCAACGACGGCCAGAAGCAGCAGCTAGTGGTACATTTCAGTGAACAAGCCCAGCAAATGCTGTCTAATCATCCTGAAGGTAAGGGGCAAGATGGAGGTTTACGGCAGTTGATCGAAGATGTACTTAGCTGCGACCCTCGTCCAACGCACCGTCGCAACAATGATGATCTGCGGGTCTACGGCACGCTGCTGGAGCAGTATAATGTCCGTTGGCAAATGACCGCACAGGGGATCGATGTTATCGCCATTGAAGAGATGCCACCCGAACAAACGCCACCGATATAATCTATATGCAACCGATACACGAAGGGTACCCATCATGAACAAACTTGTTACTGCTGCGTTATTAACCAGCGCCTTGCTGTTGCCAGTCAGCCAAAGCAGCTACGCCGAATCCACCACACCACCAGGCAATGATCCTTCGACCAGCATTGAGGCGCAGCAAATCATCGCCGAGTTGCTCAACAACATGGATTGGGAACTGCTAATGCGGATGCAGAAAAACCTGCTCGACAACATGGACCTGCTGGTGCCCTACACTCAGGAATATATTGGCTGCCTGGAACACGAAGGTTACATCGATCCAAACCAACCAATGGATCTACAGCTACTCCTAGACCGTGCCAGCAACGCCTCCAATAGTTGTAACGGCATTATTCGCACCCTGATCAGCGAGCTCAATTTTGATATTACTCAAGAGGAGTTTGAACAGGGACTCAGCCCTGAGTATCAAGAGATGCTGAGAAAGAGCCTCTAACTCAGGCTTTAACTCAGGCTCTATCCAAGGCCCTAACTTAACGGCATCGCGATTATTCGCAGCCGGGGCTGACCCTTATAAAATCCAGACGCGCGTTATCCTGCTATTTCACCGGTATAACGCAGCGCCTTCGCCCCTTTCAGAGATACCCAATGGCCCGTTACTTCAAACCTGCCAAGAAAAAGCCGTTCGACAACACCCCCGTTGAGGTGAACATCACCAATCTCAGCCACGACGGTCGCGGGCTGGCACGGGTCAATGGCAAGGCGCTATTTGTCGACGGTGCGCTACCGGGGGAGACGGTACGGGCAAAATATACCAACCAGAAAAGCAAATTTGCCGAAGCCACGACCCTGAACGTGTTGCAGGCCAGCCTTCAGCGAGTAACTCCAGACTGCCCGCACTTCAACCAATGCGGCGGTTGTCAGATTCAACACCTGGCCGCTGAATCGCAGATCGAGATCAAGCAACAGCAAGCGTTGGCGCAGTTACAGCGTATCGGTAACACCACACCGACTGAGATCCTGCCGCCGCTGGATGGCGAACATTGGCACTACCGCCGCCGCGCTCGGCTGGGCTTAGTGGTCGATCGCAGCGGTCGGATCTCAGTCGGCTTCCGCCGTAAACAGAGCAAGAAGCGGGTTGCCATTGAGAAATGTCCGGTGCTGGAGCCACGCGGCGAACGCTTGCTGATGCCACTCAACCAGCTACTCAACCGGTTGCAGCAACCGCTGGCGATCTCACACTTGGAGATCTGTCTGGCCGACGAGCAAGCTGCGTTGGTAGTGCGCCACCCCAGGCCGTTACCCGACGCTGATATTGAATTGCTGCAGCACATGCTACGCGAGTACGGTTTTACACTGTTCTTGCAACCCGGAGGGATCGAGACACTGCATCAATCTGTCGAGGAGGGTGCATCGGCCATTTCACTCAGTTACCAGCTTGATCGCCCCAACGACGATAACAACACACCACTGACGCTAGAGTTTCATCCCAGCGACTTCACCCAGATCAACGCGCCGATCAATCGGCAGATGATCGACTTGGCGTTGGCGTTACTGCAACCTAACAGCGAAGATCGAATTCTCGACCTGTTCTGCGGTCTGGGAAACTTTAGCCTGCCATTAGCTTGCTACGCCGAGAAAGTGGTCGGAGTGGAAGCGATCGAGTCAATGGTAGAACGCGGACGGCACAATGCGGCTCTGAACAAACTCGATAACATCAGTTTCGTCGCCGCCGACCTAACCCAAGCGGTGAATGACCAACCCCGTTTCAAGGCTCTTCTCAAAGAGGGGTTTAACAAAGTTTTACTCGATCCGCCCCGTTCCGGTGCGGTCGAAGTATTGGTACCGTTGGCTAGATTATCACCTCAACAGATCCTCTATATCTCCTGCGACCCGGCAACATTGGCACGTGACAGTGCCGAACTGGTACGCCTCGGCTACCAACTGCAACGCTGGACCGTCATCAACATGTTCCCACACACCAGCCACGTTGAATCGATCGCCCTGTTCATCAAAAACTGAAGCAGCTGGACCTGATCGCACGGCACTCCCAAACGCAGCAGTCACGCCATTCCGATCCCATTTTCGGGCGAGCAATGGCACCTTCAGCATCTTATGCCATCCTTGTTGGTAGCAATGAAACTGCCGCAGCCCGCTATCGAAACGGCATCGGCAGTTCATTAAAGTGTAATAGCCGCACCAAAACAAAGCCCATCTATCCACTGGCTTAGCCTTTAGTCTAAGGATGAACCAACTGATAATAAAGCGATTATTAGGTATTGCGTCTACTCTTGATTGTAGGCAAACTCGGCTGCGTAATAAGCATTAAGCATAGCGCTATAACTAAAATAAAAAGCAACGCAAGTTTCGGATAAGGTTATCTATTGATGAGTAACGCTCGCGCCGCAGACAGTCTCGATAATGACGAACAGTACGTTCGTTTCATCAATGTCAAAAAGAGCTACGATCAGAAAAACCTGGTCGTCAAAGACTTCAACCTCGACATCCGTAAAGGCGAGTTCGTCACCCTGCTCGGCCCTTCCGGCTCCGGCAAAACCACCTGCCTGATGATGCTGGCAGGCTTCGAAGACGTAACCAGCGGTAGCATTCTAGTCAACGGCCAACCGGTGACCAACGTCGCACCGTACCACCGCAACATCGGCATGGTGTTTCAGCACTATGCACTGTTTCCGCATATGACCATCGCCGAGAATCTGGCCTACCCGCTTAAAGTGCGCAAAATTGTCGCCAGCGAGGTTGAACGCCGAGTGATGGAGTCGCTGGAGCTTGTCGAGCTTGCCGATTTTGCCAAGCGTTATCCGGGGCAGCTGTCCGGTGGTCAAAAGCAGCGTGTCGCATTGGCTCGTTCGCTGATCTTCGAACCCAGCATTGTTCTGATGGATGAGCCTTTAGGGGCTCTGGATAAGAACCTGCGCGAGCAGATGCAGTTTGAGATTAAACGGCTGCACGAAAATCTGGGCTTCACCGCGATCTACGTCACCCATGATCAGACCGAAGCCTTGACTATGTCAGACCGTATCGCTGTGTTTGACGATGGTGTGGTTCAGCAGTGCGCTGCACCGGCAGTACTGTACGAGCAGCCCGGCAACGCGTTCGTCGCCGACTTTATCGGCGAAAACAACCATATCCCAGGAACCGTCGTTGAGGTCAACGATGGTCTTGCTCAGATCAAACTCGAAGACGGCACTCTGGCCACGACCACTAATCCTAACTGTCCGGCAGCGGGACAAAATTGTGTCCTGACTATCCGGCCTGAGAACCTGTTTATCGCCGGAGAACAGTTACTCGATAACAGCATCGAAGCCGTTTTCATCACCCGTCTGTATGTCGGTGATTCGATCCGTTATTTCTTCAAACTCAGCGGCGGTTCAGAACTGATGGTCAAAGCGCTCAATGACCGCATGGCTCCAGTCATTGCGCCCGGTAGCCAAACCCGCCTGACATGGGCCACTGAAGGCGGCCTGGCACTCGATGTCTAATCCAAACAATCTATCCCGCTACGACTCGCTCACCCGAGCCATAGCGGGATAGCAAGAATCTCGGTGCCATGGATTGTGCAGTAACGGTGCCGGTTTGTAAGACCCAGAAAGCCTCCAAGCGGTGACCAGACCTAATAAGTAAAACAACAGGGTTTGCCAGCCACAGCTTTAAACAATTTGGAAGTAACGCTGTAACAATAACAAAAGAGGAACCACCACAATGAATAAGCTCAAACAACTCGGCGCAGCGATTGCACTTTGCACGGCCGCCGCTACACCGGTTCTGGCAGACCAGATGACCGCCGTATCTTTCGGTGGTGCCTACGGTGCTGCTCAGCAGAAACATATGATCGATCCGTTCATGAAAGAGACCGGCCACAAGATCCTGTTCGAGAATTACTCCGGTGGTATCGCCGAGATCAAGGCACAAGTAGAGAGTGGCAACATTCTGTGGGATGTGGTCGATATCGAAGTGATTGACCTGGAGCGCGCCTGTTCTGAAGGCCTGCTGGAAGTGTTCCCGATGGACACTCTGCCTGCCGGTGATGACGGCACCAAAGCCAGCGAAGACTTCTCACCAGCAGCAATCGCTAACGAGTGTGGCGTCGGCAATATCGTCTGGACGGTTCTATACGCTTATAACCACGACACCATCAAAGGTGGCAATCCCAGCAGCGTCGCTCACTTCTTCGATACCTCAACGTTCCCGGGCAAGCGCGCACTGCGTAAGCGTCCGCAGGTGAACATGGAGTGGGCACTGATCGCTGATGGTGTACCTAAAGATAAAGTCTACGAACTGCTGGCTACCGATGCAGGTCAACAGCAAGCTTTCGCCAAACTCGACACCATCAAAGGTGATCTGGTCTGGTTCGATAGCTGGTCTCAAGCGCCGCAACTGCTGAACGATGGTGGCGCGGTAATGGTTCAGTCTGCTAACGGTCGTATCTTCGACGCGATCCAGAAAGACAAGAAGCCGTTTGAGATGGTGTGGGATGCCCACGTATACGACCTCGATGTTTGGGCGATCGTCAAAGGCTCCAAGAACAAGGCGCTGGCAGAAGAGTTCATTCGTTTCGCTACTGGCTCTAAGCCTTTGAGTGGTATGCCTGAAGTGGCCTACGGTCCAACACGTAACTCCGCTTACGCTTATGTTGATGAAGCCGTTGTTCCTAAGCTGCCATCAGCTCACCTAGATGAGGGCCTGAAAGCCTCTGGTGAATTCTGGGCTGACTACGGTGAGTCGCTGGGCGAGAAGTTCAACGAATGGTTGCTGAAATAAGCTGCCGGTCTCGGGGCTAAATTGATAGCCTTGGATTAGCACACAAAGAACGGTTCCCGGACTCAGCTCTACCGAGTTTGATCCAGGAACCGTTTAATACCCAGGTTACGGCCTACTCGTTATACGACCAATAATAACAATGATTTTTCGTTATATACGAAAAACAATAGCTTTAACAAGGACTTACCTTATGTCTCAAACCGGTCACCCCACCGTTTCAGCCGATACCGAACCGACCCATTCGGGTCTGACCGATGAAGAGATCCAGCAAAGCAAAAAAATTCTACGCCGACGCAAAGCACTGGCCGCCGCCTTTGTTGTTCCGTTGATGCTTTTTATTCTGATCGCATTCGTCGCCCCGATCGGCACCATGCTTTACCGCAGTGTCTATCATCCGACGGTTGCGCAACTGATTCCAGAAACCCTTGCAGCACTCGACCAGTGGGACGAGAGCGGTGAGAGCATTCCCGACGATGCCGTACTGAACCAGTTTGCCGTCGACCTACAGCGGCTCGCCGGCGAACGTAAAGCGGGCAAACTGGCCGAAGAGATCAACCGAGGGCTGCCCGGTAGCTCCAGTGTGATTAAGTCAACGGCCCGTAAACTCAAGAAACTCGATCCGCAACTGCTGGCCAATGAGGGCGCCGAACGATTGATCGCCCTCAAACCCAACTGGAGTCAAATCGACATCTGGCGGGTCATTAAGAAAGCCGGACCCCAGTTTACCGATCGCTACTATCTCACCGCGCTGGACCTCGAGCGTAACCCCGCAGGCGAGATCGAACAGCGCAGCACCGCTATCTATGTCAAGCTGGCGCTTAAGAGCCTGTGGATCGCCATACTGATTACACTACTAACGGCCGTGATCGGCTTTCCGCTGTCCTACTATCTAGCCACCGCACCCTCCAAGACCGCCAACACGCTGATGGTGTTCGTGCTGCTGCCGTTCTGGACATCGTTGTTGGTACGAACAACTTCCTGGATAGCACTGTTGCAAACCAACGGTGTGGTAAACAGTTTTCTGCAGTCGATTCATGTCATTAGCGAACCGATAGAGATGCTCTATACCCAGTTCGCTACCGTGATCGCGATGACCCATATCCTGTTGCCGTTTATGATTCTACCGCTTTATAGCGTTATGAAGGGGATCGATCCGAGCTACCTGCGCGCAGCGATGTCGCTAGGGGCCAGGCCGATTCCGGCGTTCGTCCGTATCTATCTACCAATGACACTGCCTGGACTCAGTGCCGGTGCGTTGCTGGTGTTCATCATCTCGATCGGTTACTACATCACGCCGGCGCTGGTCGGTGGTACCGAAGGTCAGATGATCAGTAACATCATCGCGTTCCACATGCAGTCGTCCAACAACTGGGAGCTGGCCGCCGCGCTCGGTTCGTTGCTGCTGGCGTTGATCACCTTCTTGTACTGGATCTACGACCGTTTGGTCGGGGTCAGCAACCTCAAGCTTGGGTAACACAATGAACGCTATCAAAGATATTGCTATCGACACCCGTGCAGTAATGCTCTGTATCAGTCACCTCAAGCTGGGATAATCACATGGCCTTTCCAAAATACTTTACCCTTTGGCAACGGCTCGGCATGCACGGCTTGCGCCTGACAGCTTGGCTAGTACTGGCGTTCCTGATGTTGCCGATTCTGGTAATCATCCCGCTGTCATTTAACGCCGAGCCCTATTTCACCTTCACTCAAGGGATGCTGGCGTTTGATCCGGATGCTTATTCATTAAAGTGGTACGCCGAGATCATCAACGATGAGAAATGGATTCTGGCGATCAAGAACAGCTTCTTCATCGGTTTCTGGGCCACACTAATCGCGACGGTGCTGGGCACTTTCGCAGCGATCGGCTTAGCCAATCCAGTGATGCCGTGGCAGCGACTGATCATGGCGATACTGTTATCACCGATGATCGTACCGCTGATCATCACCGCCGCCGGTATGTATTTTTTCTATACCCAACTGGGACTGACCGGTAGCTATCTGGGTGTCATTGTTGCTCACGCCGCACTCGGCACCCCCTTCGTTATCATCACCGTCAACGCCGCGTTAACCGGTTTTGATTTCTCGCTAATGCGTGCCTCGCTGGGACTCGGTGCAACACCGGTCTACACCTTCTTCAATGTGATCATGCCGCTGATTCGCCCCGGGGTGATCTCCGGTGCACTGTTCGCCTTCGTTACCTCGTTTGACGAGGTGGTGGTGATCCTGTTTTTGGCCGGCCCCGAGCAGCGAACGATACCGCGCCAGATGTTCTCCGGCCTTCGAGAGCAGATCAACCCGACCATCCTTGCGGTCGCGGTGCTGTTGGTGGTTGTCTCAGCGCTGATGCTGTTTACCATCGAGTACCTGCGCGCACGTGGCGAGAGGATCCGTAGCGGTGAGGTATAACATCCCGACTCCTTTACTGAGCATGCCAACCCCTTAAACACCTGCGGCACCGAAACTGACGCCACCAATAACCCACGCCATCCAACACTAACGCCAATAACAGCGCAGTGTTTGGTGGCGGGTTACCTTCCAAAGCATTATTTCAACACCGTCATTTGTCGCATTCCTCCCCAGTGACAAATCTGCTGCGGGCCAAGTCCGGTTAAAGCTTTGCAGCACCTCGCCGATCCTTTATTCTCCCTGCAACTCGTTTCACTCGTGGGTTACAGCAACCTCATTTTTAATTAGTAGCAAATAACCGCGACCGATCAAGATAGCGGTTCATAGGATCTCCGGATGGCCAAGAACGACGATGACAGCCAGGACGCTAAACAGTTAACGCCCGAACAGCGGATCGCCAAACTGGAAAAGAACCGACTATTCAGCTGGATCGCCTGCGGCCTGCTGTTGGTGCTGGTTTTAGTCGAAGCCGGTGGCCTGTTCTTGTTAGCCACTCAAGGCCCCGATCCACGGGTAAGCGACCACGAGCAACGCTTCGGCGTGGTGATGAATGAGATTGAGCTACTCGAATCGGCCTATGAAACCGCTCAGGCATACAACGACAATGCTGATCAGCTGGAAAAAAAGCTCAAGCGAATCACCACAACCGTCCAACTCAATAATTTCTCCGCACTACGCACCCTAATGATCGAGCAAGAACAGAGCTACCAGCAGTTTCTACGGGCTTTGCAGCAAGGGATGTACGATGTCTCACGAATGGTGAAGGGCTCACGAACCTGGTTCGAGGTCTACAAAGAAGATCTGGATCTGGTCATCAGTGATAGCAAATCACGCACAGAGTTGCTCAAGAAAGGGCTGGTTGCGCCACTCAACCGCAAGACCGTTAAACCGCCAGAAGCAACCGCACAGATAGAATGATAACAGCCAGTCACTGCGCTCCTCTCCTACCCGCGTCAGCAGCGTCAAGCTTAGCCGGGCAGTCAAACTTCCCGGCTAAGCCGTTAATCCCTTTCTGAATCAGCTGACGCCATCAGCGCCTCGTTATAGCGTTTACCTGCGACCGTATCATCGTTGACCAGTTGATCCAGTTCGGCCAGATCTTCCGGGCTGAGACAGATCGCTTCCGCGGCCAGGTTCTGACGCATATGTTCGATCGAGCGGGTACCGGGAATCGGAATAATCCGGCAACGTTCGTCAGTACTTGCATCCCTCCCTCCCGCGCTCAATACACCTTCCGTTTTACGGCCCCGGCTCAATAACCAGGCCAGCGCCAGCTGTGCCAGATTACAACCGTTGCGGTTGGCAATCCTTCTAAGCGGTACTAGTAACTCGCTGTTGCGTTTGAAATTGGCCGTTTCAAAACGCGGCCGTGCCATGCTGCAGCGAATGTCATCCTCGCATAGCTGGTCCACCGGTTGCGCTGATCCGGCCAGAAAGCCGCGCCCTAACGGTGCGAACGGTACAAAGGTGATATCGAGCTCCGCGCAGGTGCTCAGCATCGCTCGCTCCGGCGTCCGCGACCACAGCGAGTATTCCGATTGCACCGCGCTGATGGGATACTCGCGGTGCCCGCGCAACAAGGTATCACGACACACTTCGGACAACCCCAGCGCCTGAATTTTTCCTTCGCGCACCAGTTCACCCATCGCGCCAACACTCTCTTCTACCGGCACCTGTGGATCGAGCCGATGCAGATAGTACAGGTCGATCACCTCGGTCTGTAAACGCCGCAAACTCTGCTCACACTGAAGTTTGAGTGCCTCAGGACGGCCACAAACATTAGAGTTACCGGCAGTATCTTTGCTCAGCCCGCCTTTGCTCGCCAACACAAACTGCTGCCGCCGGTTATGAAGCACCCGCCCCAGTAATTTCTCACTATGCCCTGCGCCATAGATCGCTGCAGTATCAAACAGCCGCGTGCCCCCTTCTTCCAATGTCGCTAGCAGCAACTGCTCTGAGTCCTCATCATCGGCTGGGCCGTAACCGGCGGACAGGTTCATACAGCCCAGACCGATGGCTGAAACATCAAAAGGGCCAAGTTTGCAGTTTGCCATTAACGACTCCAAAACAGGTGGCTATTGTTGACCAGAACACAGACCTGTCAGGATCCGCAAAGAATAGAATTGTACGCTGAATTGAGTTCGGTTTCGTAGTCGCTAAGCGGTCGAAAAATCAGAACGTGCACAGCCATCTGTCTGGCCTATCACAACGCTGTACGGCACAATGGTTTACAACTCAACGTAATCTGTATCGCTATCAATGGAAGCCCTGAACAGTGCCGAAAAGAGACACGGATTGGTCAGCCCCAGTAAGTAAACCCCATCATCCAGATCGGCCACGAAGCAGATACCGGCTATTGCTGATTATCATGCTCTTGATTTCAGTGGCGATTGCTTCGGCGCAGCTCTACCCACGTCAGCGAGACTTTGTGATCGACAACTATCTACAGCCGTTCTGGCACTCAGCATCGACATATTTGAGCACAACCGTTAGCTACCCCATCCCCGATACAAAACCCAATAATAATAAACAACTTCAGCCAATCACCGGACAAGCCCTCCAACCGCATAGTCCCCCTTTAGCCGAGCCAAGACAACACTCGGAAAGCCATCAGATACAGTGCACCCTAGTCGCCACCAAACCGGTGCGAACGATCACTAAAATGGTCTACCGCTGGCAGGATGATAACGGCCAATGGCACTATTCTGATCGTCAACCTCAAACAGGCACTACCACAAGCCCGGTTGAGCTCGATCGGGTGATTCGTCATACCCAGCAGTTTTTAATCCATATCGACACCGAACGATCAGGGGTTCCGGCCTACCTGCAAGATAAAATCCGCCAAGCGGCTACGACGATGTACCAATTTTTAAGTGCCCCGCTGACACCGCAACAACTACGATTATCGGATATCCGGATCACTTTAATCGGTGAACGGCAGCAGTTCAGTCAGCGCTTTAACACCGTGACACGCGCCAGCGCTCAGCCGCTCAATAGCAATAGATTACCGGTGGGGTTCTATAGCTCTCGCAACAACCAGGCCTATGTCCTGACCGCAGATCGCTCGCCAAAACAGGTTCAGCAGACAGCGATCCACGAATCGGCTCATGTGATCATGGCTGCGCTTTATCAACAAACACCGGTGTGGCTCAACGAGGGGATCGCCGAGTTTTTTGAAGTTTCACCCGAATCGGTTATTCACACCGGCTATCAACCTAAGCCCGAGTGGGTCGATGCGCTCAGGCGTAGCGGACCAATACCATTGTCACAGCTATTCGGTCTTAGTTCGGCCCAGTGGTGGGCGATGAAAGCGCAGCACAGCTATGCCAGCGCCTGGGTGACCGTATTCCAGCTGATGAGCAGCCCGCAAGGCAAACAAACATTAGTACGTCTACTCGAGCAGATCAAAGCACAACCCTGCCAACCAATTGCCAGCCAGCAGTTGATCGACCACCACTATCCCGGTGGATCAGCGCAGTTACAACGCGAAATTCTACATCGCATCGCCAGCTGGCAATAAGCTGATCGGGTAAGCAGTTACGTTTTGAGCGGACTAGTCCAGCAGCGCGTCGGCCAACTCTTCCGGTTCGATCTCCAGCCCTGACATCTCGGCGTTAAAGTTGGGGCCAATCAGCACGCCGTCCTCAGCCATGCCGGTGAGCCAATTTTCGACAAACACCTCCAGTTCAATCGACTCGGCCTTATTGTCGGCCCACTCACCACTGCACTGAGCCTTGGCATCGGCTTCGTCGGACCAGAAAGGCATCACATCGGTGTCTTCAAATTCTTCTGACTCACAAAAGACCCAGCCTTCACCGGTGCTTACGCCCCAGACCTTACCCGACCCTTTGATGCCTTCGATAAACAGGCGGTAGTTGTTTTTCAGATCAGCGGTTAGCTGGCTCATAGTTGGACTCTCGATGTAATGTGAAATCACTGTCATGTGAAATGATGCAAAGCGCGCACGTGTGAACCACTCGCCCGTAGAATAGCCGTTTGGTTTTCCTCCTACCCTCACCCGTATTCGGTAAGCTCAAGCGGCAGCGTAGGTTCTGTGGCGCATGATACCCGCCTTCACACCCAAACCACGATTTTTGTTTTCTAAAAGCACAAAAATACTACTCTAGTCCTTTTTACATAAATCAATTATTGCAAAATAACTCAATACACATTATTAATTTGCGTGAGCTTTTAGCGGTAATTCGATCCGTCACCGAACAGGAATTTATTATGATCAAAGTCAGCGTACTCTACCCCAATAGCACCGATGCAACTTTCGATATCGATTACTACTGCAACAGCCATATCCCTATGGTCGGCCAACTGCTTGGTAGCGTGCTTAAAGGCGGCGCTGTGGATTCGGGTGTTTCGGGAGGCTTTCCCGGTGTGGAAGCCCCGTTCATTGCGATGGGGCATATGCTGTTCGATTCGGTGGAAGCGTTTCAGGATTCTTTTGGACCGCAAGCAGAAACAATCATGGGTGACCTTCCGAACTTTACCAATACCCAGCCGCTGATTCAGATCAGCGAGGTCAAACTATAGAGAAATGTCTATCGGTACTCCGAATCACCAGCCTCGTATCAGAGGCTGGTTTCCACTTTGAGGTAAAGTTCACGTTCGGTCAGGCCACCAAACCCTAAGTCAGGGTCTTTCTCGTAGAACAGCTTAACTCCGGTCAATATCCGCCATTGTTTGTTCGGCTTGTAGATCAGGGTGTACTCCAGTTCGCGCTCCAGCTCCTCGGCATCGGTGTCGCCAAGCCAGCGGTCAACATCGCTTTCGGTCAGGTCATCGAGATAGAGCAAACGGTGGGTGATATTGTGGCGCCGTTGATACTGCATCCGCAGTGACAGGAACTGCTCTTTATAGAGGCGTTTATCATCAACTTCAAAATCGCGTAATGTCGCAGCAGCCTGGTATTCCATCGCGCCCCAGCGGAAGGTCAATTTCGGTTTGATTTCGACCATGTCGCCCAGCACTAAATTATCAGCGTTGGCCATCCGCCCTACCCGGCCATCGAAGTTAACTTTCCATTCGCTGCTGGGCGACATCTCGAAATACCACTGCCAATAGTTCTCCTGAAACAACGGAGCGTTATCACCGGTTTCAAGTGAGGCCTGATTGATACGGTTAACCGCCCGTTCCGGGGTGCGCCAACCGACCCGAAACACGCTTTGCAGCGAGCCGCGGAATTCACCCCACAGACTGACTTCACTAGAAAGAGCATCGTTGTATTCGTAAGAACGGCTATGGGCAAGGACAGCGTAGGCCCGGATCCGTGACTTCCCTTCATCGCCGCCAAGTGCATTGACGTACCACTTCTCGCCATATGCCATATTGATCGAGCGCATATCCGCCTTACGGTGAAAGCCCAGATCCGAACGATAATCGGGCGAGGTCTCTTCGTAACCGATCCAGTACAATCCCTCAGGGCCGTCGTGCTTATAACGAGCATGCAGCGCATAACCCTGCAACCGGTTGCCGAAGTCGGCCCGCAACACTTCGGCGGTGTAGTCACAACTCCCCAGCGGGCAATCTTCCGGCGGCGGTGCATCGGTGCAGCCATCCTCTTCGCACAGCGATTCGGCAAAGGCTTTGGGGTACTGAGTATCGGAGGCCAAAACCTGGAAGCGGAATTTATCGTCCGGCCCCAAATCATATAGCCCATCAACCCCGACCACCGCGTTATGGTAATCCTCACCGCCACGGAAAGTGGCAATCGTGCCGTAGGAGCGTTTTCCCTGCGATAACCGGAACCGCCCCGCCATCGAATAACTGGTTTGCGTAACTTCGACCTCGTCTGAACCGAGATTATCAGGCATCACAAACTCGGTCTCACGATCCGAAATCGCAAAGCCACCGTAGGAGGTCTCATCCTCATCTTTGATATACGACAGGCCAATACGCGGACTAACGATATTACGGGTATAAACGGTCGGAATCAGGGTGTTGTAATACTCCGACGCCGATTTAAAGAAACGCCGTTTCTCCGGTTTGAAAATGGTGAAGGGGTTATCGATGCTCTGCTTGGCGATATCGGCCTCGACGTCGCTGAAGTTGGGGTTCACCGTCAACGCCATCGCTTCGGAAGTAGAGAAGACGTACTCGGCATCGAAGCCAGCCGAATGCAGGTTATGATCCGAGGAGTACTCGTAGTCGCCGCCAACATCACGCGACTCATCACGGTGATAGATATAGTGGGGTACCAGTGTCAGGTTCTGCGGGATCAACGCTTCATCGCCGGCGGCAGCGGCCTTAGCTGCGTCATCGGCGGTCGAAGCTGACAGTGCCCCTCCTGCAGCGGAACTACCAGCCACGCCACTGGCAACGCTATTTTCAGGGGCCTTGAGATCAAAGGTGAAAAAGGTCGCCAAGGTGCGATCCACTGAGCGAGGATACGAGCGTTTGAGAATAACCGTGCCTTTCTTCTTTTCACCTGCGGCCTTCTCAACGGCACGGATCGCCGTTGCAGGAATCGCTATCTCCACTGAATAACCGTATTCGGTTCGTTGAGCCGCCCCCTGCCACTCGGTATCCCAATCGTAGATATAGCGATCACTGATCGTATCCTGGAGCACATCGGACAGACTGCCATCGGGATTAACCCGGAACTCATATTTCTTCGCCAGCGTGCCGGTCGGGTCGATGATAATCGACACGTAATCATCCTCTTTACTGGCATCATGATCGCGTACGGCGGAACGAATTTCATCTGGATTGGGGTCATAGACGATAAAAGCGACATACAGATGGGTGCTACTGGCCGCGACATAACTTCGGGTTTCGACCACCGCGGGGGCCATCCGCTCGGGATAAAGCTCAATATCAAGCATCACCTGATGCGCCTGACGCCAGAATGTCTCATCGACAACACCATCGATCACCGGCTCACCACTGGCGCGGGTCAAAACCAGATTGGGAACTTTGATACCAGGCCCTTCCGGCGCTGACTCGGCACTAAGACCAACATCGGGTTCAGGCGGCGCATCCTGCTCGACATCGGCCAACGCGAGCAGCGACGTACTACAAAGAAGCAGACAAAGACTCCGCCAACCACTCAAACGCGACAACATTCCAGCGATAACTCCCTCACAACAGTAACTAAGGCCTACCCAGTATTTAGCCGCAATAGCCAAAACGACATCAGTTACCTCTGCCCAGCTTTTTGAAAACACAGCAAAATGCTAACACCAACGACAGTGTTTTATCGTTCAGGCTAAGGCTACTATAGCGGACGATGGGCACTAGGCCTGTACCGACCAAAGCACCAGGCAACATAAATACCCTTCCACACACGAGATAACGATGAGTCAATACAGTAAAAAGGACAAAAACAATCCGCAACCCCCCGAGCAAGCGACAGAAAAAACCAAAACTGAGGCAATGGCGCTGGCCCGTAATATCCAGAAACCGGGACAAACCAAAGAGCAGACAAAACTGATCGCGCAAGGAATTCAAAAAGGGATCGCCCTGTACAAGAAACAGCAAAAATCCAAGGCACGTGATCTCGACAAGCGGCTCAAGAAAGCTGCAGGTAACACCAATGCCAACGACCAGGTGACAGATAATGACGCCCTAGCCGCTCCAACATCGAAGGGCTCAGCATCACCCCTTCCCTGGCTGCTGCTGGCATGTTCGTGGGCGGGATTCATCGGTTATCAATGGCTCAATGCCAACCCGTAAAGGAGTACACAGATGGCTGAGATAAAACTTTCCAAAGAGAAGCGAGACGTCCTTGTTAGCAAGATAAAACGCTATTTTGATGATGAACTGAATCAGGATATCGGTCAGTTCGACGCCGAGTTCCTGCTCGACTTCTTCTCCCGCGAGCTAGGCCCCTATCTCTACAACCAAGGGCTGCAAGATGCCCGCGCAATTCTGGAAGCAAAGCTGCACGATATCGACGATGCGATCTACGAGATCGAGCAACCTGTCTGATTGTTACCCGCCAAAAAGGCTATATTAAGTAGCTCTTGCGCTGAAATAGCACCTCTCTGCGCAGCGACGAGTGGGGCAGAAATTGACAGAAAAATCGCACTACTTGCCGCATGTTTCACTCACGTTGATTCAACCGCTCCTTCACTCCTATACGGGTGGACTAGATGCGCTGCTTTACTTTGATGGCGATTGCGCCGACACCCAGGAAAGCAACACCCATGAGGACAAGCGTGATAGGCCAGCCCAACGAATTAGCAAAATGCTTTTCGGAGAAATAACCGATGAAGGCGAGCATCGCAATAACAGTGGTTAGTAACAGTGCCTTACTGTGTAGCACTACACAGGCATAGAGAATAGACGCCGTGACTGCAAGATAGAGAAGCTCAACCGGCGTATTCTGCAAGAGGTCGAATAAACCACCGTAGGCCATGATCGAGCCAGCGAAAAAACCGAGCGCTATTAGACGCGGATAGCGCCCCGCCTTATGCATACCGTAAGCCGCAAAGATTATGCACATACCCGTAATCAGGCTCGCCCAGTTGGTGGATGCAAACAAGGCTATGCGGTCGAAGAAGCCACCATTCATCCAACAAACCCCGATTAACAAAGCAGGTTCGGCGAGAACGCTGTGAGATGTTTTTTCCAGTGCGGTGCCAACTAGAAATATTGAGGCGCCAAGCACGATGGCGATATAAGCGATCGGCACGCCGAGCATATCAAGGCCAACATCGAGAAATCCATAAACAAAAAAGAGCGTCGTTAATAACAAAACCGTGCGCCGGTATTTACCAAACAATACGCCCTGGTGCAGGGCCATCACACCGAACACAAAAAGAACGGCCGCGCGCCAGTTGTCACCGTGCGGATATAGCTCGTGGATAAGTACGAACCATCCGCCTGTCATCATGAACACACAGGCTAGAGCGAGCGGCAGGATAAGCTTTGGATATCTTTTCTCATGCAACGCAGAAACGAGAACAATAAGGAGCACGTAGCCAACGCCGAGGGTAGCGAAGACTCGCATAGCTGAGCCCATGCTATTCCAAAACATACCGATATAGGTACCGATGCCTGCGAGAATAAAAATCGCACCGAGATAGACAAAGAGCGTTTTGGCGATATCGCCGTTGCTACGTATGGTGGCTGTTGAGCTCTCAGTGGCAAACGCATGAAAGGCAGTTTCGACGTCAGCGGGCGTAATATCGTACGTATTCATCAGTTGCGTTATGGACTTTAGCGCGCCGGATTTATCGGTGATGCTTGATATGCCAAGGGCGCCAGCCACCAGTGGCCAGCCCCATATACCACCGCCAATTAACAGTAAGATGACGATGAGAGCCAATAGTGGAATCATGGTGACACCACCCAACCGATAAAGTGGGTGCTCTGCCTGTAATATTGACCAACGGCATTCGGCAGGCGGATGCTCCGCCCACTTTTTGTCAACACCGCTTCATGGCGATAACGCGAGGAATAAAACATGCCACCGAATACATTTCTCGAGTAGCTATTTCCTGTGCTGAATTCGTATCCATCAGGAGCAATGCTGGAAGAATCAATCGTCAACCCCTCCAGATCGGGAACATCGATCAGGGTTGGTTCTGTAGCTTTATTAGGAGAGGTTGGTTGTTGTCCAGGCGGAGTAAGGCTGGGCGGTAAAACAAATGAGATCTCCTTCACTGCCCCTGTTTTAGGGTCGTAACGCCAGAAACGAGGTTTCCGGCTGTTCCGTGCACCGCCTTGGTAGATGATCTGAACCTTCTGGTTTACAACGGATATCTGCACCCCGTTTTGGTTATTGTAGTATTCAGTTGCGTAAAGTACGTCGTATTGAGGAGGCGCAACCAAGAGTGTGGGAATTCCTGAAATCAGCAGAAATGCCACAGTGAGTAACAGCGGCAAACCCAGTCCAAAAGCAATGGTGGGATTCTCGCGGAGGAATGTTTTCATACAACGTCTCCCTTAATATGATGGCGATCATATACTGCTGAACAGTCAAAATGGAATGTCGAGTTGTAGTATCTCAACAAAAGGGCTTCGTTCTTTGATTTGATAACGCTTCGCGTAAGTAGAACAGGGTCTGCTCTTGCGTTTTTCCTAGGCTGCTCTGCTTTGTAGATGAAAGCACCTGTGGGGATGTAGTGGTCCAATAAACCTGGGCACTCGGGGGATACAGATAAAGAACCGGTAATAGGCTTTTTCAAGTATCAGGTGAGGGACTCTTGCGCCTCCGCTTATTGAAAATCTCTGCTAACCTGTTTCCAAACTTAAAGGGCGATGGAGTGGAAAATGTCAACGAAACAAAAATTTTGCCATAGCTTAGGTGCTGAAGCACAGTTTGAAGAGCGCGGACTGCGGAACTATTTTGAGTATCGCGACCTTGGGATCGCCGAAGCCAGTAACGGCGATGTAGTGGCCCATGTGATTCGCGCTAAAGAAGGCCATTCAGCGACCGGTCAATGGCATATGCATGATTGTACCTTTCAGATGATTTATATTTTAAAAGGCTGGGTGCGCTTTGAATATGAAGGCCAAGGCGAAAAACTGTTGAATTCGGGCGATTCGGTGCTGCAACCTGCTGGCATCAGACATCGTGAAATTGAACATTCCGCCGATTTAGAACTGATCGAAATTGTCTCGCCCGCAGACTTTAAAAGCCTGGATGTGGACTGAATTTTTCCAACCCCTGAATATTAATTCCTTGCTGAAGCCCGTCCGGATAAGTGTCATATAGCCACCCAGAGGCCTTATTGCATTCCCATGAGTGGTCACTTTTCGCCAGATATATACTTTACTCTCTTACAATACAACCAGCGCTCTGGGTCGGCCGCCGCCCAAAATCCTAAACCACGTTACCTGAGTGGCCACTTTGTAGATGCACCTGCTCTGATAATCCCCCCGGTCGACTCTGCGATGCCCGCTGTTGCGACAGCCTGTGTGAAAACTACGGCGCAGTAACCGATGCATTACTACACTTAGCGGCAACCAAGTTTGAGCCGCGTAGCCATGCCATCTCACATTCAAGGCCAAGGCCGATCTCAGGTCACATTGTTCCCTGAATCCCTAGACGACTTCGTTTCAGAAGATAACCCGGTCAGGGTTATTGATGCCTTTGTTGATCACCTCGATCTGCACAGTCTGGGATCTCAGCGGTTGATTGCCAAGCAAACTGGACGGCCTGGGTATCATCCAGCAACGCTGCTTAAACTCTATGTTTATGGCTACCTAAATCGAATTCAGTCATCGAGACGGCTGGAAAAAGAAGCACACCGCAACGTCGAACTCATGTGGCTTACGGAGCGTCTTGCTCCGGATTATAAAAACCATTGCGGACTTCCGAAAGGATAACGGCAAAGGAATTAAGAATGCCTGTCGAACTTTCATCGATCTCTGCCGGAAGATGAACATGTTTTCAGATGCCGTCGTAGCGATCGATGGTAGTAAGTTCAAAGCCGTCAATAGTAAAGACAATAACTACACCGCACGTAAACTGAAGTTCTATATTGAGCCGGCTCGAAAAGCATATCGATGACTATCTGGGCCAACTGGACCAGTCCGACAGACAAGATAACGAGTCAGAAGCACCTACGCCGATCTCTCCGAAGATCGCTTGGATGAAAGATCAGCTTGCCAAGTTCAAAGCGATGGAAGAAGCCGTCAATAACCATCCGGACAAGCAAGTATCAACAACCGATCCAGACTCTCGGTTGCTAAAAACAAGGGGGATGGGAAGAGAGGTTTGCTACAACGTTCAGAGCGTAGTCGATACCAAACATCACCTAATCCTTGCCCATGAGATCACCAATACCAATGATCGAGGCCAGTTCGCCAGCGTATCAAAGCTGGCGCAGACTGCGCTGCGAAGGAATGATATTACCGTCATTGCCGACAAGGGCTATTACAGCCGTCAGGATATTAAGGATGCTCAGGATACTGGCGTAACCGCCCTCGTGCCGAAGACAGATACTTCCGGTTCGGAGAAGAATGGCTTCTTTAATCGGTCGCTGTTTAAGTATGAAAAGGGCAAGGATATTTATATCTGCCCCGCTGGGAACGAGCTTCAATATCGGTGTGATACGACTGACAATGGCCAGAAGCTGAAGATGTATTTTAATAGCATTGCATGCCGGGATTGCTCGATACGCGCCAAATGTACTCGATCCAAGCGATACGAACGAAAAATTAGGCGCTGGGAGCATGAAGAAGATATGGAGCTGATGCAGCGTCGACTGGATGCCGCACCCGATACCATGGTGATTCGAAAACAAACCGTCGAGCATCCTTTCGGCACTATCAAATCATGGATGGGGTCGACCCACTTCCTGACCAAACGACTGAAGAACGTCAGCACAGAGATGAGTCTGCATGTTCTCGCCTACAACCTGAAACGCATGCTGTCGATATTAGGACAAGACGCCCTAATCAGGGCGCTGAAAGCATAGCGCTCAGTTCAGCCACATTTTGCAGTACAAGCTCGGTTATACGGCTGTCTTAGCGAAGTTAATCCATAAATAGATACAACCATGCCGGAAACGGTAGTGGGCCGTATTACTCATTAAAAACACGATGAGCGTCGATTTTTGACCTCGCTGGGACGGTAAATTGCTCAGAGGGTGTTTCCATTAGCCTGGCGATAAAGCGCCCGTGTAAAACTATGTTGGCTATAGCTGAGCGTTCCTAGATCTCTGTGATGGGCTTGTTGCGACAAAGACATAATCCTAAAGGCGAACCTCGGCCCGATTACCTATACTCAACGCTCAGTAGTGAAACCAAATTGGAGGGTCTAGCAGATGCCTGATGATCGGAATCGCGCAGTTGAAAGACTAGCCCGGCAAAGTGCTGTGGAAATAGAGAATAGTTTCAGAAAGTGGACTGTCGAAGATGAAATCAGAACAAATGAAGAGGCCAAGCTGTTTTTTGTTCGTCTGCTGAGAGAAATTAAAGAGTTTTCTGAACACGCCAATGTCGAAATTATAAAGAACTTGGACGGCGGTGCTTAGGGGTCTTCATCCCCGACAATGCTGTTAAGTTAAGGACTCCCTGATTATTGCGAGGAGCCTCCCTTATGTCTCTCAGGGGCCAATCCCCGAAGTTTCAGTGACACCTGAGGCATGGACGCTCTGTATATGGACCCTTCCTGTTTAGCAAGGAAGCACTGTTTCAGAGTTAAGACGCGTATGTATATTCGGCTTTTGAGTGGAGACGCTATCTCCTAGCCCTCTATGTATGCGCACCCCGATTCCTCAATGTCGCAATGGCCTCGCAGGCCTCAGAGCGTATATGGACCCTTCCTGTTTAGCAAGGAAGCACTGTTTCAGAGTTAAGACGCGT
>JBALVL010000063.1:0-22254 GCA_036961355.1 Motiliproteus sp. | reverse complement strand
ATGGCGGATTTCATGATGGCAGAGAGTTTTCAACATTTAGCACGAACATAGCCCTACTGGGCTTTATATGGGGGCCGTACTATTAATGTGACCGGCGCCGATTTGTGGGATGCTGGAACTGAAGCGCTAGATATAAATACGGCCCCATTTGTTGCTGGGGTAGCCACTGATAACCCTGCGGATAGTAATACGGCTATTCGCGCCGCTGGATCTCTGGATGCATTTGCCGGTTTAGCCCTAGGTAATGGGCAGGTTTTGGATCAAAATTTAATTGATTTTATTTCTAACCCAGCTGGATTTGATGTGGCCACTATTACAATCCAGCAGGTACCAGAGCCTGTGTCTACCTCGTTGATGTTATTAGGCTTGCTAAGCCTTGGTTACGCTACACGTAGACGTAAGGCAATGGCTTAACTTATTAGGCTGAACCATCTGTTATATAGATGGCACTACGGGGATTAAGATAATAATTTCGTCACTTCAAAAGACACTTTTCCGCAGGAATTTAAAGGGGTTTAGGTAAGGAGGCTGTTTGCAGGTCCTGTGGGCCTAAATAATAGCCAACCTAGAATAAATCGCTTTAAAACCCGCCGGGATGGGAGGTCTGGAGCACTCCACTCCTGTGCCTTTCTCTTTCGAAAGGTAGACGACATCATTTCAAGTTGAGGCCTGAATAGACCTGCTGTGCTAATATTGAATTATCATCTGTCATTGTAATGATAATAAAATATTATGCTAAATCCATTATTTGTGCGCACGTTTGTTAGCCTGGTGAAAACACATCACTTTACCCGCACCGCCGAGCTGCTAAACATGACTCAGCCCGGTGTGAGTCAGCATATTAAAAAGCTTGAATTGCAGCTTGGCCGGCCGTTACTTCATCGTTATGACAAAACTTTCGAGCTAACCAGCGCTGGTGAGAGTTTGTTTGAGTACGGACTGTTACAAGCCGAAGCTGAAGCGCTGTTGATCGATACGATCGCAGGTGATGATCTTAATGTGGGTGACTGTCGGCTGGCTTGCTCGGGTTCGATGGCCATGCAGCTTTACCCTGAGTTGCTGAAACTGCAGCAACAATACCCAGGTCTTAGCGTTAGTGTGGAGGCGGCACCGAACGCCACTATCATCGAGCGTATTCGATCCAATCAGTCCGATCTGGGAATTGTCACTCAGCTTCTTGATGACCCTAAGCTGGAACAGGAAATACTGGGCCAAGATCGACTCTGTCTGGTGGTTCCTGCTCAAGCCGAACTTAGCTGGCAAACGTTACTGCGGCTGGGTTTTATTAGTCACCCGGACGGTTCCCACTACGCTATGCAGCTGCTCCCGGTCAATTTTCCCGATCAGTTTATTGGGATGGAGCAGATACCTCAGTCCGGCTACATCAACCAATTAAGCCAAATCCTGCTACCTGTCTCGATGGGGCTAGGTTTTACCGTGATTCCGCAATCGTCGCTGGATGCATTCCCTTATCCTGACCGAATTCGCAGTGCAGAACTGGCCGTTTCTGTTAATGAAACGGTGTACCTAATCACTAAAAAACACCGCCCATTGCCTAAACGGTATCAGCGGGTAAAACAGCTTTTGAACACGCAGTGGAATTAACCAAGACGGCCAGGGTTATGCTCATTAGTTATTGGCGGTGCCTTAGTTCGACTATTGCTGAAATGCCGGGTGACCGTTGGCAGGCTCCTTAGCGACCCTCTGGTAACAGTGATTCAGATCAAACTTAACGACAACGGTGGATTGCCAATCAATAGGTTATGGTATTTGATCGAAGCGGTACGGTATAGTCAGACTGAGTGATTAATATCACAATTGTATAGGGGTTAGAAGTGTTGTCTTTTGTCGGTGATTCAACAATCCAGCCGGTGATAAGGTCGCCTTTTTCCGCTCTTTGTCTACCCGGTAGTTTTTTTATCTTAGCCAGATGAATCTGTACCGGTAGAGTTTTGACTGGGTCGCTTCAGGTGTTGGATGTTGCTCAGGGTTGGGAAGGCTGTGGTACAACCTTGTGGGTGGTAGGCAAGACAAAAAACTATTTCCAGTGTGTACGGATTAAGGGTATCGCGGAGAGTTTTCATAGTTCTTTATAAGCTATTGTTTTTATTGGGCTTAGATCTATCTGTAAGCCTGAGTTCTGTTGTAGGAAGGCTCATCTAGGTATATGGAAATGACAGCTGATGCACCATTACATCACAACAGGTCGAAGACCTCTTTAATCAAGCATTGGTGCTGCCATTGTTGGGTGTGGCTTCTTCTGGGATGGGCACCTGCAGTCTTTGCTGCACAATCCTCAGATCTGGATGTCGTTGATCTGCAGTTGCGCTGGCATCACCAGTTTCAGTTTGCCGGCTATTATGCCGCGCTTGAGAAGGGCTATTTTCAGGAGGAGGGGTTACAGGTTAGGCTCCACGCCGGAGATCCCGAGCATCAGCCGGTGCCCGAAGTTCTTTCTGGGCGCGTCCAATATGCGGTAGGAAACAGTGAAGTTCTTTACCAGCGTTTACAGGGTGAGCCTCTCATCGCCCTGGCGGTGATATTTCAACACTCCCCTTCTGTTCTCATCACACTTCAACGCTCCGGAATTAGCTCGGTGCATGAGCTCATTGGCAAGAAAGTGATGCTGATGAATATGATTGAAGACGCTGATTTTTTGACCATGCTGTTTAATGAAGGTATCTCGGATTCGCAGCTCAATATCATCCCCAGTAGTTACCAGCTCGAAGACCTGATCTCCGGCAAAGTTGACGCTTTTAACGCTTACACCACCAACGAACCGTACTTTCTGAAGCAAAGGAACATCCCCTACAACATCATCGATCCAGGATCCTACCGGGTCGATTTCTACAGCGACATTTTGTTTACCTCTGAAGCGGAGCTGAAAGAACATCCACAACGCGTCAAAGCTTTGCGCCGTGCGACCCTTAAAGGATGGCGCTACGCGATGGATCATCCCGAAGAAATTATTAACCTTCTAATCGATAAATATCAAGTTGAGAAGAGTCGTGATCATCTGCGATTTGAAGCGGCAGAGATACGCAAGGTGATGTTTCCGGACCTGGTTGAAATTGGCCATATGAACCCGCAGCGGTGGATGCATATGGCTGACACGTTCGTGAAAGCGGGATTGGTGGAAGAAGGCTACTCATTGGATAGTTTCATCTACGATACCAGCCCCAGTCGTTTACCCGGTTGGGTGTGGCCAGTGCTTTTTATAGCGTTTTTATTGATTGCTGCCGCTTGGTCCATCACCTATTACTTTCATCGTTTTAATCGCCGTATGGCTCATGCTCAAGAAACACTGCTGGAAAGTGAAGAGCGTTTCAAAGCACTCAGTGGTGCCTCGTATGGCGGCATTATCATTCATGACCAAGGTTTGATTCTCGAGTGTAATCACGGTTTATCCGAGATCACCGGCTTTGGTTATCACGAATTGGTGGGTATGAACGGCCTTGATCTTATTGCGCCGGAAGCTCTTGATACTGTACTCAACAATATCAAGAGCGATTATACCGAGAGTTATGAAGTGGTTGGGGTGCGTAAAGATGGCTCCAACTACCCGCTTGCCATCAAGGGAAAAAACATCGCATACAAAGGGAGCGAAGCACGGGTCATCGAGTTTCTCGACATCACTGAACGACGCAAAGCCGAGGAGCAACTTAAACTCGCCGCGAGCGTTTTTACCCACGCCCGTGAAGGCATCATGATCACCGATACCACCGGTGCCATTATCGAAGTTAACGATACTTTCAGCCTGATCACCGGCTATAGCCGTGATGAGGTGCTGGGCAAAAATCCGCGTATTTTACATTCAGATCTACAGAGTGATGAATTCTACTCGGTTATGTGGTCGTCACTGATCAGTAAAAAGCACTGGTATGGTGAGCTATGGAACCGGCGTAAAAACGGTGAGTTGTACGCTCAGTTGGCTACTATCAGTGCCGTATCCGATACTGATGGTGTGACGCAAAACTACGTAGCTCTTTTCTCTGATATCACGCTGATGAAGCAGCACCAGCAGCAACTCGAGCATATTGCGCATTACGATACCCTTACCAACCTACCCAACCGTGTACTGCTGGCAGACCGACTGCATCATGCTATGGAACAAAGTGATAGGCGTGGCGAGTCGTTGGCTGTTGCTTATCTTGATTTGGATGGCTTTAAAGCGATCAATGATGCTCATGGTCATGAGATGGGTGACGACCTGTTGATCACGCTTTCACGGCGAATGAATGAAGCTTTACGGGGCGGAGATACTTTGGCTCGCATCGGCGGTGACGAGTTTGTAGCGGTGTTGGTTGATCTGGGTAAAGAGGAGGATTATGAATCGGTTTTGGAGCGTTTGCTCCTTGCAGCAGCGAGCCCGATCACTGTCGGAGATATAACGCTGAAAGTTTCGACCAGTATTGGCCTCACGCTTTACCCACAGGACGGTGGCGATGCCGATCTGCTTATGCGCCACGCCGATCAAGCGATGTACGTTGCCAAGCAGACGGGTAAGAATCGTTACCATCTGTTTGATGTGCATAAAGATGAGTCGATCAAAACCCAGCGCGAGAGCATCGAGCATATCCAGCGTGCGCTGAAACAGCGTGAGTTTGTGTTGCATTACCAGCCCAAAGTGAACATGAAAACCGGTGCCGTGATCGGTGCCGAAGCGCTGATTCGTTGGCAGCATCCTGAGCGTGGCTTAATGTTCCCGGGGGACTTTTTACCCATTATTGAGAACCATTCGATCAGCGTTGAGCTGGGAGAGTGGGTCATTGAAACAGCACTGGCGCAAATGGCTCAATGGTTTGCTGCAGGGCTGGAGATGCCCGTTAGTGTCAATGTGGGTGCGCTTCAATTGCAGCAGCGCGGCTTCGCCACCAAACTGTCGGAGGCGCTTGCCCGATATCCACAGATACAACCTTGTTGGCTGGAGTTGGAAATTCTGGAAACTAGCGCGCTGGGCGATATCACCGAAGTATCTGCCATCATGCACGCTTGTCGCGAGATCGGGGTGACCTTTTCGCTCGATGATTTTGGAACCGGATTTTCATCACTGACCTACCTTAAGCGCTTACCCGCAGACCTGTTGAAGATCGACCAAAGTTTCGTTAGAGACATGCTGGAAGATCCAGATGATCGGGCGATTGTTCTGGGGGTGATTGGTTTGGCTGCGGCTTTTAATCGTGAGGTAATTGCCGAGGGAGTCGAGAGCATAGACCAAGGTACGCTGCTGTTATCGATGGGTTGTGACCAGGCACAGGGGTACGGCATTGCTCGACCGATGGTTGCGACAGCGATACCTGAATGGGTGCTTGAGTGGCAACCTGATAGCGCATGGCGGGAATTTACAGAAACTCGCTGATGCCGTGCTTGTACTGTAGTGATAGTACTGCCGTGATAGTACTGCCGTGATAGTACTGCCGTGATAGTACTGCCGTGATAGTACCGATACCAGCATATAGGAAAGCCGGTATAGGGCGAACTCTTTCGAACCCGACGATCTGTTGGCTACCAAAAACGAACAGTTGCAGACAACCGCCCGCTGTTTCGGATCTGTTTCAGTTTTGCGTTTGTTGTGTTTTAGCCTTTGCAGTAAACCGACCGACCCATTGCAAAGGTCTGCCGCACGGCGCGATCATCGCCAAGTGTCATCAGTACGAACAACCGCTCGTGCAAGCTTTTGACCTGCTTCATATGTTGTTGGCTAGAACCTGCCGATTAGACCGCCTTGACCGAAAGGTTTCGCCCCGCGTTCTTCGCGGCATACAAGGCGCTATCGGCGCGTAGCAAAAAGCTATCCTGATCCGGCTCGCCATTAAACTGAGCCACCCCTAGGCTAATACTGCAATCGATGACAGCACCGTCGGTGGTGAGTGGATTGTCTGTTATCTCCAGGCGGATCTTCTCTGCCATCGTGTTGGCATATTCAGCATCACACTCCCTCAGCAGGATCAGAATTTCA
Organism: Motiliproteus sp.; assembly: GCA_036961355.1. Classification (GTDB taxonomy): domain Bacteria; phylum Pseudomonadota; class Gammaproteobacteria; order Pseudomonadales; family Balneatricaceae; genus Motiliproteus. The sequence continues at coordinate 16,295 of JBALVL010000063.1, read as the reverse complement.
TCGCCGCCCCAGCGACAGGTCAGGTCCGAGCGACGCAGACAGGATTGCGCTAACCCGGTTATGTGGCGAATCACCCGGTCACCCATCAGATGGCCGTAGCGGTCATTCACTGATTTTAAGTGATCGATATCGAAGAAAATTACCGACATGGGACCATCGATTCGGCGCATATCCCGCACGGTCTGCTGATACAAAATATCGAACGCCTGACGGTTGTAGAGGCCGGTCAACTTATCGGTGGACGCCAACTCACTGAGTTCGTTCTGGTAGCTACGGATCGTTCGATGGGTCAGCCATAGAATAACGAGAGTGATTAATGTGCAGACCAATAAATTAATAATCAGGGTTTGGCGAATTCCGGTCATCGGCACTTCGTCACTCTGCTCAACCAGCAAGTACCAATCGAGTTCTGGAATATAACGGCTGGCGACTAGGTGGGTCACACCCTGGCTCTGGTACTGAAACGAGCCGGAATCGGTCGCTGTAATCGGTGCAATCAACGATGCCAGCCCCTCCATTTGCGCTAACGTAGCGGCTTGTTCATCAACACCGTTGGTACGCAGCATGATACTTCCCGTCTTATCCACAAATAGGATTCTGCGGTCGTAGGTGGCTTGATAACGGTCGATAAGACTCCGCATCGCATCGACTGTCAGCCCGACGCCGGTAGCACCGAGGTAGTCGCCGTCATAATCAAATATTCGATAATTGACGAAAACGGTCATGGCGTCATTGTTGGCCGCGTCTAAGTCGACGTTAATCTCATAGTCGCTGTCCATCTGCTGCACCCGAAAATACCATGCATCTCGCGGATCGTCGGGGTGAACTTGTTTGAGAAGCTGGCCGGCGTGGTAATAGTTACGACTCTTTTCTGAGACAACAAAACTGGTAAAGGTGCCATAGCGCTGCTTGATCTCGTTGAGATAACGCAGTACAGATTTGTGTTCGTTTTCCCCCTCAATAATCCAATCGCGTAGAAAAGTATCGGACGCCATTAACGAAGAGATAAACACCGGCCTTAGCAGGTCACGCTGGAGGTCTGAGTAGATGTTGTCGCTGGTCAGAGGCAGTTCGTGGTCAGCAATCTGCGCCTGCAAAGAGTTCCGTGAGATAAAATAACTGGCAAGCGAGGTTGCCAAAAAACCAAAAATCAGCAGCAGGCTGACACTCCACGCCAAGCGTTTATTGTGCTTAAACAAGATCGATCCCCATCAAAACCACTCCCATCAAAAAAACCTAAACAAAATTTTCAAACAATCCAAAATTCCTTGTGCAGTTCCCTGTTAATGACGACTAGCCATTGCACAAACGGTTAGCGTAGCCGCAGAGCATGTATATCCAATCTCTGCCATAGGTTTGACGAACAAGGACTCGGTGAACAAGGATTGGATGAATAAGGGCTTGATGAGCAAGTCTATGAATGCGTCGAAGCCCGGTAATAATCGAAGCCGAATCATTAGGACGCTCACGGTATCGCAAGCAAAGTGTTAGAACAAGGAAGGAAGCGAGCCTTGGTTGACGCGAGAAGGGGCTGGATACCACCAGGGCGCGTTTGCTACATCGAATGCGCCTTGGGGTTTATAGCTATAGATGCTGGGCATGCGCGGGCTGAAACGGATCGATTGTCAGCAGGGGGTTGAAGTTTGAGCCGCTATCACCGGTCGGTGCAATCGCAAGCTAGCAAGCATAAATAAGGCGTCTAACCGCTGGCTTAGACACCTTGTTTTAGGCATTGACCGTTCGCAGGCAACGGTTTATTTTTGGTAAACCGACTTGCCCATCGCGAAGGTCTGCCGCACGGCGCGATCATCGCCCAGTGTCATCAGTACGAACAACCGCTCGTGCAGGCTTTTGACCTGCTTCATACGGTAGCTCATCAGTGGTGTAGCGTTGTAATCGAGTACTACAAAATCGGCTTCTTTACCGGGGCTGAAGCTACCGATTCTGTCGTCGAGTTTGAGTGCTCTAGCACCACCCAGTGTCGCCAGATACAGCGACTTGAACGGGTTCAGTTTCTCTCCCTGTAACTGCATCACCTTATAGGCTTCATTGAGGGTTTGTAGGATTGAGAAACTAGTACCGGCACCGACGTCGGTGCCCAGTCCAACCTTGATCTTGTACGACTCCATTTTCGGCAGGTCGAATAGGCCACTACCCAGAAACAGATTGGAGGTGGGACAGAAGGCGATCGCCGAATCGGTCTCGGCCAGTCGTTCGCATTCGGAGTCGCACAGGTGCACACCGTGGGCGAATACCGAACGCTCGCCCAGTAGCTTGTAGTGATCGTAGACATCGAGATAACCACTGCGCTCGGGAAATAGCTGCTTGACCCATTCAATCTCGTTTTTGTTCTCCGACAGGTGGGTGTGCATGTAGACACTAGGGTGTTCCTGCAGCAGCTGACCGGCAACCGCCAACTGTTCGCCTGTGCTGGTCGGGGCAAAGCGCGGGGTAACGGCGTAATGCAGCCGGCCTTTGCCGTGCCAGCGCTCGATCAGCGCTTTGCTGTCGCGGTAGCTGGATTCTGGGGTGTCGGTCAGAAAGTCGGGGGCGTTGCGGTCCATCATCACCTTACCGGCGATCATTCGAAGGTCGCGTGTTTCTGCCGCTTCAAAGATGGCATCGACCGATTCGGGGTGGACGGTACCAAACACCAGTGCGGTGGTGGTGCCGTTGCTCAGCAGTTCGCTCAGGAACACCTCCGCCACACCGGCAGCGTGCGCTTTGTCGCCGAAATGCTGCTCGGTCGGGAAGGTGTAGTTGTTAAGCCAGTCCAGCAGTTGCTCGCCGTACGAGGCGATCATACCGGTCTGCGGGTAGTGGATATGGGTATCGATAAAGCCGGGGCAGAGCAGACCGTCTTTGTGTTCGGTAACCGGGGTGTCGGCAGGCAGCGTTGGCAGCAGTTTTTCAGCCTCACCGACCGCTACGATGTAGCCGTTTTCGAGCACCAGCAGCGCATCGTCAAAATACTGGAATGAAGCTTCTATGCCGAGTTCTACCGGATCGCCAAGACTGTGTATCAGTGCGCCGCGATGGGCTTGGAAGATGGAAGGTGTGGTCATGGCAACGCTGTCTCTGTGCTGTTGGAACGGGATGGTGTCGTAGGGTATGCGGTAAGATCGCCGAGTTAGCGGTAGGGCTGATTATACGGCCAGTCGCTCTATCACGGTCGTCTCTTTGGGGGTTTGATCTTTCTGGCTACCGAAGGCCGCATTATAGTTAGCGATCACTTCACCGGCGACCGACACCGCGATCTCGGCGGGTAATTTTCCTTTAACCTCGGCGACTCCCATCGGGCAGGTCATGCTACCGAGCTGTGCGTCGGTGAAGCCTTTGGCCTTGAGCCGATGCTCGAATTTTTTACGCTTGGTCTGTGATCCGATCAGGCCGTAGTAATCAAAATCACCGCGCTTGAGGATCGCTTCGGTTAACTCCTGATCGAGCTGGTGGTTGTGGGTCATGACGATGAAGTAACTATTGGCCGGCATGCTGTCGACTTCGTCGACCGGAAACTCGTTGATCACCTTATCTACCCCGTCGGGAATGGCGTTGGGGAATTCGTCGTCACGCGAATCGATCCAACGAACCTTGCACGGCAGGCTGGCCAGGATGGGTGCCAGCGCTCGACCGACATGACCGGCGCCGAACAGGGCGATCTGGGTGGTGGTGGTGCCGATCGGTTCGAACAGTAGCGTGGTAGCTCCACCGCAGCACTGGCCCAGGCTAGCACCGAGTGAGAACCGCTCCAGCCGGGGTTGTGACTGCTTATCTTGTAGTAACGCACGGGCGATCTTGATCGCTTTGTATTCCAGATGACCACCACCGATGGTATCGAATTGCGCTTCGCTGCTGACCACCATCTTGGCACCGGCATTGCGCGGCGTTGAGCCTTTCTCATCGACCACGGTAACCATTACTGCGGCGGTGCCGTCTTGCTCTAATCTGGCTAACGCGCTGATCCAGTTATTGCTCATAAGATCGCTCCCGTTGTTGTTTTTATTGTTGTCTGTCGCTATGCCAATTAGGCCGGTTCTAGCGCCGTTTCCGGCTGGGTAGCCGCCTGTTGGTTACTGTCCTTTTTGATCGCCTCGACCGCCCAGAGTACGCGTTCTGGTGTTGCCGGTGCATCGATCTGCGGGCTGATCTTGTAGTTGGACAGGCTCGATACCGCGTCACGAATGGCGCAGAACACTGAGATTCCGAGCATAAATGGCGGTTCGCCAACGGCCTTGGAATGGAACACCGTGTCCTCTTTGTTCTTGCGATTCTCGACCAGGTTGACGCGGAAATCGACCGGCATGTCGGCGATCGCCGGAATCTTGTAGCTGGCTGGTCCTGCGGTCATCAGGCGGCCTTTGTCGTTCCACACCAACTCTTCGGAGGTCAGCCAGCCAGCACCTTGGACGAAGGCGCCTTCAATCTGGCCGATATCGATCGCCGGGTTGAGCGAGGCGCCTACATCGTGCAGCACGTCGGCGCGCAGAATTTTATACTCGCCGGTCAGCGTGTCGACCACCACCTCAGAACATGACACACCGTAGGCGAAGTAGTAGAACGGACGGCCACGGGCGTTATCACGATCGTAGTAGATCTTAGGGGTGCGGTAGAAACCGGTGCTCGACAGTGAGATCTGGTTGAAATAGGCCAGCTGGATAAAGTCAGCAAAGGCCATGATCTCGTCACGAATCAGTACGTGGTTGTTGGCAAAACGCACATCCTCGTTACTGACATTGAAATGACTGGCAGCAAACTCAACCAGCCGCTGCTTGATCGTCTGCGCGGCGTTCTGTGCGGCCTTACCATTAAGGTCGGCTCCGGAGGAGGCGGCGGTCGGCGAGGTGTTTGGCACCTTGTCGGTGTCGGTGGCGCTGACCTGAATGTTGTCGAAATCGACCTGAAACTCTTCGGCGACGATTTGTGCCACCTTGGTGTTCAGGCCTTGGCCCATTTCGGTACCACCATGGTTGAGATGGATGCTGCCGTCGGTGTAGATATGGATCAGCGCACCGGCCTGGTTGAGGAAGGTGGCGGTGAACGAGATGCCGAACTTAACCGGCGTCATCGATAGGCCTTTCTTCAAAATTGGGCTGCTGGCGTTGTAGGCGCGGATCGCTTCACGGCGCGCTTGGTAGTCGCTGCTGGCTTCGAGCTGGGCAATCATCTCGGGTAGTTGGTTATCTTCCACCGGCTGGTAATAGTGGGTGGTATCACGACCGTCATCGTCGGAGGTCAGTGGCTGGCCAAAGCCGTTGAGGCCATTCATGCCGTTGTAGAGGTTGTGTTTGCGCACCTCCAGCGGATCTTTGCCAAGACTGCGGGCGATATCGTCGAGGATGATCTCCGGCATGATCAGCCCCTGCGGGCCACCGAAGCCGCGATAAGCGGTGTTGGAGGCGGTGTTGGTCTTGCAGCGGTAACCGGTGATGGTGGCGTCGCCGAGGTAGTATCCGTTATCGGAGTGGAACATCGCCCTGTCGATGATCGAATTGGACAGGTCGGGTGAGTAACCGCAGTTACCGGCCAGCTTCATCTCGCAGCCGGTGATACGGCCGTTGTCGTCATAACCGACGTGGAACTGGTTGAAGAACGGATGCCGCTTGCCGGTCATCATCATGTCTTCCATTCGAGGCAACCGCATCTTGGTCGGCCGGCCGGTCAGGCTGGCAACCACTGCTGCCATACAGGCAGGCCCTGCAGCTTGAGTCTCTTTACCGCCGAAACCACCGCCCATGCGGCGCATGTCGATCTGCACTTTGTTAAACGACACGCCTAACACTTCGGCGACCAGCTTCTGCACTTCTGTCGGGTTCTGGGTCGAGGTGTAGACGATCATGCCGCCATCTTCGGTAGGGATCACCGATGAGACCTGAGTCTCGAGGTAAAAGTGTTCCTGACCGCCGATATGGACGCTACCGCTGACGCTGTTTTTGGCGTTGGCCAGTGCGGTCTTGGAATCGCCACGTACATGGCTGTGCGGCTCGCTAATGTAGTGTTCTTTCTCAAGCGCCTCTTCAACCGACAGTACCGCGTCGAGTTCATCGTACTCAATAATCGCGGCCATCGCCGCTTTGCGGGCGGTATCGTGATCGCTGGCGGCCACCGCCAGAATCGGCTGGCCGTAGAACTCAACCTTACCATCGGCCAGCAGGGGATCGCCGGGCATGATAGCGCCAATATCGAGCTGTCCGGGTACATCTTCGGCGGTGATCGCAATGGCGACACCGGGGAAGTCGTAACAAGGATTTACGTCGAGCTTGGTGATGCGGCCGTGTGCGCAGTCTGATAGACGGGCGTATACGTGCAGTTGGTTCGGAAACTCAAGCCGGTCGTCGACATAGACCGCATCGCCGCTGACCTGCTTGGCGGCGCTTTCGTGCTTAACACTACGGCCGACACCGGTCTGCAGACCTTGCTTGGCCAGCGCCATCATCTGTTCTTGAGTGAGGGTGCTATGGTGAGAATCGCCGTTATGACTAGACATGTGCAGCACCTCCGGTTTGGGCTTGTTGTTGAATGTTCTGGTTTGTAACGACCTTATTAGGTACGTACTGCTCGACCACCGATGAACTCACTACCCGGCTATCCACGGCTGGCTGGTCAATCTCGACAAAGTAGCGGGTCAGCATGTTGACGGCGGTTAGCATCCGGTACTCCTTCGAGGCGCGGAAATCGGAGATCGGATCGAAATCGTTGGCCAGTGCCTGTTTGGCACGATCGATGGTCGCTAAGTTCCACTGTGCACCGTTCAAAACCGCTTCGCATTGCGCTGCTCGTTTAGGGATCGCGGCCATGCCGCCGAAGGCGACGCGGGCGTCGGTGATAGTGCCATCGGTCACAGTCAGGTTGAAGCAACCCAAGACCGCGGAGATATCGTCGTCGATCCGTTTGGAAATTTTGTAGCTGCGAAAACGATCGGTCCCATTAGCGCGCGGTACGATCACCTTCTCGATGAACTCGCCCGGCTGCTGCGCGGTCACTTTGTAATCGATGAAGTAGTCTTCTAGCTTGAGGGTGCGGTTGGCTGAGCCGTGGCGCAGTACCACTTCAGCGTTAAGGGCGATCAGCGCCGGTGGTGAATCGCCGATGGGGGAGGCGTTGCCGATATTGCCGCCGAGGGTGCCTTGGTTGCGGATCTGCAACGAGGCAAAACGGTGCAACAGGGCGCCGAAATCAGGGTAATCGTTGGCCAGAGCGTTATAGCAATCGGTTAACGGTGCGGCCGCGCCTAACTCGATCCGGTCGTCGAACACGTCGACCGCTTTCATTGCGGCGATGTCGCCGACGTAGATCAGCGTCTCCAGTTGGCGGTGGAACTGGGTCACTTCCAGAGCAAGGTCGGTGCCACCGGCGACTAGACGTGCAGTTGGGTTGGCGCTGAGTTGCTCGGCCAGTTCCTCAATTGTGCGTGGATTGATAGCGCTTTTGCTGCCATCGCTGAGTTGCGGCTGCTCGTCGATCTGCAAGCCTTTCAAACGTTCGATGGTCTGCTGTTGGTTACGATCGAACTGGTCTTGTTCGGTCGAACGATACATTTGCTCAGCGGCATCAACGATCGGACGATAACCGGTGCAGCGGCATAGATTGCCCGACAGCGCTTCCTCTATCTCTCCTTTATTCGGATCAGCAATATTCTTGCCCAGCGCAAACATCGACATCACAAAACCGGGGGTGCAGAAACCGCACTGCGAACCGTGACAGTCGACCATCGCCTGTTGGGTCGGGTGTAGTTGGCCCTGATCTTTGAGATCTTCGACCGAGATCAGTTGTTTGCCGTGTAGCGCAGAGATGAAGGTCAGGCAGGAGTTGATGCTGGTGTAGCAGATTTTATCGCCGCCGCGCTCGTCCTTAACTAATTCGCCTAGTACTACGGTGCAGGCTCCGCAGTCACCCGAAGCGCAGCCTTCTTTGGTACCGGTCTTGCTCACATGCGTACGTAGGTAATTCAGCACGGTCATGTTGGGATCGATACTCTGTTCGACGCGCAGTTCCTGATTGAGTAAGAACTTGATCAAGGCGGTCTCCTCCTTTTGTCGTTGTTATTAGATGAAGATCTGTAGGGTAATTAAAGTAAAAGCTGACTGCTAAGTCAAGTTTTGTTTTGGAGATAAGCAAAATGATTTTTATTAGTTCATTGGGGCGGTGGCTCATAACCCGTATCAGCGATAGCCCTTCTGCTCGTAAAAGCTAGAGACGGCTGACTGTGAGCTAGTTCGACAGCGGGTTAACACCGATGGCGGCAATTTTGGAGGAGACTAGGGCTGCCGTTGGTCTAGGGGATAGTTGCAGAACGCGAAGGCTACTGATTTAAGTCAGTACAGGGCTGGTGGCCAGTCGCCGGTAGATAGCTGCATAAAAAGCGGTCGAAGTCTGTGAGTAAAAAGGGGGGGTTATCGTTTGCACCAACACAGAATTCGGTTGTTGGCAGGCATCTCAATATCGTGCTGTAGTTCGAGGTCTACATCGGTAGCGAGTTTGTTAACCGCTTCAAAATGACGAATGGCGCTGACCGGGTTTTGTTGCTTCAGCCAGAGATCGAACCGCGCATTGCTATCGCTGGTGTACTGATTGTTGTAATTGAACGGACCGTACAGTAGCAACAAGCCGCCTACCGGCAGCAGTTGTCCGACGCCGGCGAACAGCTGTTCAACCTCGGACCAGCCCATGATGTGCACGCTGTTGGCGCTGAATATCGCGTCGACGTTTACCTCCGGCCATTGAGGCTGCGAGACATCGAGCGGCAACGGCTGATGGACGTTGTTCAAATCCGCTTCGTCGAGCCATTGTTGTATGCCCTGATGATTCTCGGAGCGATCGCTGGTATGCCACTGCAGTTGAGGCAGTTGCGCACCGAAATAAACCGCATGCTGGCCGGTACCACTACCGATCTCAAGTACATTTTTGGAAGTAACAAGCAGTTGTTGGAGTGCTGCAGCTATTGCCTGTTGATTGTTAACGCACGCCTGAGAAAACGGTTTTGACATATTCACCTCTCGGTAAGTTGGCGCTGATTAAACACCACTGTAGTTATCAGAAGTGCTACTCGATTGTTACTCGGTGAGCGGATCAGGTTGGTTATCGATTCTGATATCACGCTCAGGTAACGAGGCGAGGGGTGTCGCTACGATCGGCGCCGGCTGTTCTATAAAAGAGGCAGAGGGTGCCGCGCTGATATGGCTCTGTGGGCTGTTTTCGTCAGTTGCGTCATCCTGTTGCTCAGCGTTTGACGGCAGGGCTGCGGAAACCGCTGATGCTGTCGAGGTCGTCTCGATTGGGGGTGCAGTTGATTTTACAGCGGCAGGGCTGGTTGGAGCTATCGCTGCCAGCGCGGCAGGTTCAGTGGTAGACATTATCGCCGAAGAGCTTGATTGGTTACTAAGTATTGCGTTGGCAGGGGGTGATGGCTCCTTCGTGTTGTGGCTCGCTGGGCTGTTGCTTAATGCGTTGTTGCCCAGTGGATTGTTACTTAATAGATCGTGGCTTAATCGTTCGTTACTTGTTGCACTAGTGGTAATAGCACTACTGCTCGACGTGTTGGCAATCAAAGCGGAGGTTATCGAGGCGCTGGCTGTCGATGCGCTAGTCATCGAGGTGCTTGCTATGGAAGCACTGACGATCGGTGAGCTGGTCGCGGATGAGGCTGGCGTAACCGCAGCGACAACAACAGGGTCGGGATGATCTGCTTCGACCTGAACCAGTGAATAGCAGGCGTGCTTAGGGTTGTTCTCGCCCCACCAGTCCGCTTGCCAGGGTTCGAGTTTGTTGATTCGAATCATCGCCTGTAACTCTTCGACATAGTGACCGCCACGCGCCGAATAGTTAGTTAGGCCAGCGGCCAGAGCCCGGCCGTTGGGTTGATCGTTCTGGCCGTTGAGACAGCGGCGAATCTGGCGCAGGCTGGCGTAGCTCCTGTTGCCATTAAGGTTGGTAAAATAACTGCGTAATCCGGCAGCGACAGAGCTGAATGCCTGTACTTCATGGGTATCATTGGCGCCACGTTGCAGCGGGGCGATGCCGCAGCCCGGTTGAAAACACCATTGACCGAACAAGTTGTTAGCCTGGCGGGCAAAACGTGATGTGCCCCATGCAGATTCGTTAGCTGCCTGTGCTTTAACCAGTGCCGGTGGAATGTGATCTACCTTGGCCAGCAGCAGGGTCAACTGTTGCTGCGTAGTGTCGGCGTCGGCCCGATAGAGTCGAGCGGTTTTGGTTAGCCATTGTTGATCTTGCGGGTGTAGTTGGCCCTGTTGGTTTAGTAAAACCTGCAGCTTATCAAAATGTTGTCGCAGACCGGCTAGATGCTGGTTTTCCTGTTCGATCATTGGTTGTAGGAAAGCGAAGAAAGCGCGTTTTTTGGTACCAACGTCACTGATCGAAGCAAAGTCAGGTAGTGCCGGCCCTGTTTTGGGTGCGCTCAGATCCGGGGTGTTATTCGCTCGCTTGAGCTTACTGATGTCGACCGTGCTCTCATTGCTACTGGCAGAGTCTTCATCGCTTTTAGCGTCACTCTGTTTGCCATCATCGCCATCAACAGGCTTATCGTTTTGTGATGGCTGACAAGCAGCCAGCAGCAGCGCCAGGGTAACGATGGTTAGCAATCGATAGCTTGATGGTCGGTTCATACGATTAGTCCGTGACATTGTTTATTGGTACACAATTTACCAGTGACATAGTTTACCCGAGTTAATTCTGTTCGCTTTGGCTGTCGTTGCTCGAGAACCTTAAAGTATTTCCTGGCCCTGACTTTAAGCAAAAATTGCGGGTGGGCAGAACAACCGGGCAGCCTCGGAAGGTGAGAGTCAGCTACCAAGCCATCAAAATATCGTCTTGTTGGATGTTGATCTCAACCGCATCGGTATCCATATTGGCAACCGAAAAGCGCGGCTGAACCTCATTGACGACGACGCTGGTGCGGGTGTCTTCGAGTTTGATGTGTGCCTGATCAAGGGTGTCGTAAAACACGGATTTACGGAACAGTCGGAATTGGTCACCGGGCTGTATACCTACCACCGATCCCGCATTAAACGTTAGCCGATTACTTTGGGTGCGCACGATGCGAGCTCGAAATGGCTCGCATTGCAGCTTCTGATTAACTTCGTTGCCAACCTGGTCGAGCAGTATTCGGACATTCTGGCCATAATCGGTCTTGAGAAACGCCGGGGTATAAAAACCGACTTGGTCGACATCGTTGGCATCCCAATATCCAGCGGTGCGGTAGCTGCGGCTAAACAACAAGGTGCCGGTAAAACCGTCGTGAATAAAAACATCGATGGCAAAGTTGCGTAGCCGCTTCTTACTGCGAAAGTCAGCCTGGTCGTACAACACTTTCCAGATCACCTCTTCATCGTGGCGGGTCGGATCATAAGGGCTGAGGTCACGAATCACCCCTGAGACAATAAACTGAACGTCGAGATCGCTGAAGTTTTGCAGCGCTTCGGTCAGTGGTCCCTGGTCCTGTTGATAGCTGGCTGCAGTCTGTGGTGACGAATTTACCGAAAGCTGGGATGCGTTCATCGCTCGCAACACCCCTTGGCCATTGAGCGACTTGGTAAGTGCATCCGATAGCTGCTGTTCCGCTGAGTAGAGGTTGCCGAGTGCCGCTTGCTGCCGGTTGAGTAGCGGGAAGGCGGCGACGGCTGCCGACTTGGTATAGCGGGTATGGGCATCACCCAGCGCACAGTTCTCGTTGGTGGTCACATCGGCGCGAATCCGTAACCAGAATCGGTCGCCCTTTACCTGCTCATTGATCACCCGGACATTGCTGAGGCTGCCGAGAGTTTTGATCCGCAGGTTATCGACCCGCATGACACCTTGCTCAACACGTTGGGAACTGCTGATCTGCGCTCCTGCTTGTAACAGGGCTTGCTGAGAGGCGTTACGCAGCGCCTGGTGGCGCGCTGAAGGCAGATCCTGATTGTAAATCAGGGCAGAGCCCTCGGCCTCGATACTGATCGCCAGAACCGGAGTGGAGAGGGCGCTGAACAGCAGCAACATAACAGCAGTGAGCGACGAACGAAGCAATAACAACATGGTGACCTTATCGGGTTGTGGATAAAGAGTAAGGAAGTTAAGCGTAAGCTAAATAAATTCCAACGGCTATGCAAACTTATGGGAGTGCGATAGCGGTGCTAAACGGCTGCTGTGGAGCCGCTTTTATGTTACTTTCTGACCAAACAGGATGGGACCGCAGATCGATGAAAAAAACCCTTGGCTTTAGCTTGCTCGCTTTACTGGTTGGAGGCTGTACTCAGCAACCAACCCATGTGATTGTTGATAACGCGGTATCGGTTAATGTGATGAATCCGCAACAGCTACAGCCACAAGATCCGGCCGAACGCAGTGCTTTGGGCGAGCCGGTAGGGTATCTGGGTGGTTCGGTACGGCAGATGGCCGAACAGCTTGAAACCGGTCTGGCTAAGCAGGGCATTAAACGGTTGCCGATCGCCATTACCAGTTTCGTGGATCTTTCGCAGGCAGACCGTCAGCGTACCTTGGGGAATGAGATCGCCGAAGGGTTCTTTCATGAACTGCAGGCCCGGGGTTTTAATCTGGTCGACCATCGGGTGATCGCTTTTGCCGATCGCGATGAACAAGAGTTGTCTCTGGCGGAGTTTTATCGTCGCCACCGTATCAGTTATGCCCTGGGTGGTAGCTATATCGTTAACTCGGATGGGGTCACGGTCAATGCTCGGATTCTCGATACCGTGACCAATCAAGTGGTGGCAACTGGCCAGTCGGATTTTGGCATCGATCAGCTTGAAGGGTCGCTGCCCGGCTATGATCCGTTTAGCAGCCGCGATGGCATGATCATCGAGAACGGTGGCGTTCCTGCCCATTAAACGGGTTTAAGAATTTTTACGTCCGCAGCATTTATGCCAGCAACAATCGCCTATTCCCGCGCGAGCTGGCTTAAGCCGATAGAGAGAAGATGATGGTGAAATTGATTTCATGGGTAACCGCGCTACTGGCTGTGGCTCTGCTTAGTGGCTGCGACACGATGCAGTACTACTATGACGAGGCACAAGAAGAGCAGCGCGAAGAAGAGGCGTACAGCTCGGTGGTTCCGGTCCAGAGCCAAGCCCGGATCGTCAAGGCGACAGGTTATGCTCCGATCAGTTTACAGCCGGGGCAAACCCGTGATCAGAAAATTTTGATGGCGATGCGTGTTTCTAAACTGCAAGCCTATCAAGAGCTTACCGCGATTGTTCATGGTCAGCACCTGTTCGGTACGACCCAGGTGCGGGAGATGGTATCGCAGAGTGATCAATTTAATACCGCGGTGGGTGGCATCATTCGGGGGGCTCGGGTGGTCAAAACGTACCCGGTTCAAAATGATACCTATGCGACGATTTTAGAGCTGGATCTGCGGGACGTGCAGCGAGCCTACGTCGATATGCAGTGAGCCGCTTCCCGAGCTAAGTCCTTACTGATAATGTTGGTTTTGACTTTTCTTTGTTGGGTGACTATTTTATAACAATTGACAGAGATCAATAATCCCTAATTATTGCAACACGGAGGTTGCCATGTCGATACAACAGTTATCGCACCGAATGGAGCAGGATGTTTCTTATCTTCGGTGGCGTGCTCAAACCCATCAACAATCCGAGCAAGAGTTGATCACCCGGTTTTCCGACCTAGCTGATAATTATCGGCGCTTGGTTGAGGACAGTCAGCAAGAACAGCTCGAAGAACTTATTGCTCGTTATCAGTCTCGACTAACCTGATATTGGCTTGTTCAAACGCGTACGTGTATTGCCATACTGCGAATTAACCCCATAAATGTAGCACCCGCTATGCGACCTGAAGTGATTTACGCGAGATCGCTTCAGGTCGTCTACAGCCAAGGTGTTCTGCCAATTCCATATTAAAGCGCTTCCTCCTGTTTGGTATTGGCATCACTGATTTAACGCAAATCGACGCCCCTGAACTTACTCTCCCCCGTTTAGGTTGTTATTTTAAGTATCTTTGACGAAAAAAAGCCCCGCATTGCGGGGCTTTTGTTATTCAAACTACGCCATTCCCTGTGGCTTAAGCGCTAACGGTGTTGGATTCAGATTTAGAACTGTTATAGATCGACAGGTCCAATTCATTTTCGCTCTTACCAACAAGGATGGTGACCATCAGATCACCGCAGACGTTAACACTGGTACGCGCCATATCGAGGATACGGTCGATACCCGCGACAATGGCCAGACCTTCAATTGGCAAACCAACGGTTGTCAGAACCAGAGACAGCATGATTAGACCGGCACCAGGAACACCGGCGGTACCGATAGAGGCCAGTGTTGATGTCATGACTATCAGTACATAGTCAGAGAAGACTAGGTCGATCCCAAACGCTTGGGCAATAAAGAGCGCGCAGACACCTTGATACAGGGCGGTTCCGTCCATGTTGATGGTGGCGCCTAGCGGCAGAACAAAGCTGGAGATACCCTTGGATACACCCATCTCTTCACGAGACGCTTTAATGGTTGCGGGCAGAGTGCCTGAACTGCTAGTGGTGGTAAAGGCAACGGCTGCTGGGTTAACCAGACCTTTCATGTAACGTACCGGATTGAGGCGCCCTAGGATGCTAACCATGCCGGTGTAGAACACTAGGACATGAATCAGGCAGCCGAGATAAACCACGGCAATGACCTTGATCAGCGGCAGCAGTATATCCAGGCCGTATTTGCCAGCGACCCAGGCCATCAGACCGAATACGCCGTATGGGGCCAGCTTCATCACAAGTTCGGTTAGCTTGTACATGCCTTCGGCCAGGCTTTCAAATAACTGGATCGCAGGTTTGGCTTTGTCACCACACAACGTCAATGCGACGCCCAAGCCTAGGGCAAAAACGATGATCTGCAGAATGTTTCCTGCAGCCAGCGCCCCGATCGGATTTTTGGGGATCATATTGAGCAAAGTTGATACTAGCGTTGGGGCTTCTTTGGCCGTCACAGCCACGTCATTGGCGACCATATTGAGCCCGTCCCCCGGCGTTAGTATCGTTGCCAGTCCTAGGCCGATACTGATCGCGACAGCGGTTGTTCCTAAGTAAAGAACGACAGATTTTAGACCGATGCGCCCCATCTTGCGGGTGTCCTGCATGGAGGTCACACCAACGACCAGCGAGCAGAATACCAACGGAACGATCAACATCTTGATGGCATTGATAAATAGGGTGCCGATCGGTTTGAGCACTTCGGCATCGGGTCCCATGATCGCGCCGACCACGACCCCCAAAATCATTCCAACCAGAATTTTTTTCCAGAGCGCGAGTCCGCTCCATAAGCCGGTGCGGCTTCCACTTACCATTGACTGTTGCATGGCGTTTTCCTTTTTATAGTTGTTTTAATGTGCCCGTTTCCAGGCGCTAAGGTTGAGGCTGTTATTTTTTTAGTTTTTAGTTCTTCAGATATGCCGCGCCTAACTTCGGCGCCGCTGGGGACGGATCATGTTGCTGGGCTTGAGTACCTCGTTCAGGGCTTCTTCGGTCATCAACTCCTCCTCCCGGATCAATTCCAGTACGCCGCGGCCACTTTCCAATGCCGCCTTGGCGATGCGGGTGGAGTTCTCGTAACCGATATAGGGAACCACGGCGGTAATGATGCCGATGCTTTGATCAACCAGTTCCTGGCAGCGATCTTTATTGGCGGTGATGCCGCGGATACAGCGGTTTTTCAACATGTCCATTGCCTGGGTCAACATGCGGATCGACTCCAGCACGTTGTAGGCGATTAGTGGTTCCATGGCATTAAGCTGTAGTTGGCCAGCTTCGGCACCCATGGTCAGAGCCAGGTCGTTGCCAATGACCTGGTAGGCCACCTGATTCATCGCTTCGGGGATCACCGGATTGATCTTTCCCGGCATGATCGAGCTGCCCGGCTGTTGCGCTGGCAGGTTTATTTCAGCCAGACCGCAACGCGGGCCCATGCTGAGCATCCGCAGGTCGTTGGAGATCTTCGATAGCTTCACTGCCAGACGCTTGAGCATGCCGGAAAACAGCACGAAGGCGCCCATGTCGGAGCTGGCTTCGACCAGGTCAGAGGCACGCTTGAATTCGAAACCGCTGAGCTCGGACAGGTGGCCTACCGCAAGTCGTGCGTACTCGGGATCGGTGTTAATGCCGGTGCCGATGGCGGTGCCGCCCAAATTTATCTCTTTGAGCAGCTCAGAAAGTCCGGCGATTAGATTGATATCTTCGGTCAGCGTGGTGGCGAAAGATTGAAACTCCTGGCCGAGAGTCATCGGTACCGCGTCCTGCAGTTGGGTGCGGCCCATCTTGATGATGTCGGAAAACTCTTCGCCTTTGG
>JBALVL010000062.1:0-22521 GCA_036961355.1 Motiliproteus sp. | reverse complement strand
CGCCGATGCCAATGAGGCTTTTGAGGCTGGCTGAAGATTATGGGTAATCAGGTAACTAGTTAACAGCGTTGCCTGTTTAGACACATTCGCCAGCCCTAGGATGGTGCGCGTGAGTTGATCAATACTCAGCAGGTATTCTTCAACCACACTGCCATGCAGAAACAACGTACCTACCAACGTTTGATACTCAGAAGGGAGCGCTTCGGATTCAATCTTCAGGCGAATAAAATGCAGCCGGTAAGCCGATTGTGGGTCGGGATCACGAGCAAAGAACAGGGCTTGTCTGACATAGTTTTCCAGTTGATTGTTCAGCGGGTCAGGCACGCCACTCAGGCGCGAAGCAGACTCCTGAAAGTAAGCCAGCGAGTTGCGCACTATCGCATTGTAACTTTTAAACCGATCGATCAGATCGGCTTTGTGCTGCAACACCTTTTGCAACTCAGCCGCCACTTTTTCAATCTGAACTGAATTGGCCAACCGTAAAAATGTAGGCGGATTCAATAATGCCTGAGCTGCCTCCTTCATCTCATTCACATAAGAGGTTAACGCATCATAGTTGCGGCTTATCTCAAGCCGTGCGGCCAGCATTTCACTATCAACCTTGGCGTCAGCCTCCCGTAAAAGTCGCAACTGCTGGGTATAACCAATATGTGCCTGCGGCGACACTGCCTCCGCTTTCAGGTACATCAACGTCAGTAACAACAACGCGATGGTAATGATCACCCCACCACGAACAAACAGATGTCGGGATGACAGATCCACCTCAATTTTCTCTGGCAAGTGACTCATTGAAGATCCTCACCGTTCCAGCGACCCGTTAGCGTACCGAGGAAAGCAACGATCAAGTCAACGTCCTGATCCGACAGCTCATTTCCTAACTGATACTGCCCCATGATCTGTACCACTTCCTCCAACGACTGGGCTGAGCCATCGTGAAGATAGGGAGCCGTCAGGGTAATATTTCGCAGGCTGGGGACTTTGAACACATGCCTATCCTGCTCTTGCCCTGTGACATTGAAGCGCCCCAGATCCTCTTTGCTTAGCGGTCGATTATCAAAGTATCCCTTAACTACGCCAAATCGTTGGTACATATTGCCGCCAATACCGATGCCCTGATGGCAACTGACGCAACCATATTGTTTAAACCGGCGATAACCTTCAATCTCGTCAGAGTTGAGGGCTGTCGTATCACCTCGCAGATACCGATCAAAACGCCCATCGGGTGTCACAAGAGAGCGTTCAAAGGTGACGATCGCATCAACAATATTGTCAGCGGTTATACCGTCGGGGTAACTGATGTCAAAGATTTCTGGATACTGATGGTCGGCGACTAACTTGGCGAGAACTTCATCCCAATTCGACCCCATCTCGATAGGGTTATGGACCGGTCCAGCAGCCTGTTCTTCCAGCGAAGCCGCACGGCCATCCCAAAACTGGGCAATGTTGAAACTGCTGTTAAATACCGTTGGTGCGTTAAGGGTATCCATCGCACCGCCAATGCCGGTAGAAATCGGTTTATCATCATCCCCGCCTGCCT
Source organism: Motiliproteus sp. (assembly GCA_036961355.1). Taxonomy (GTDB): domain Bacteria; phylum Pseudomonadota; class Gammaproteobacteria; order Pseudomonadales; family Balneatricaceae; genus Motiliproteus. Next base: position 20,984 of record JBALVL010000062.1, on the reverse strand, counting down.
TGAGGTTATGGCAACTGGCACAAGAGACGGTGTTGTCACGTGAGAGCTGCGGGTCATGAAACAGCCGCTGACCGAGCTCCACTTTATCTTTGTCCAACGCCTCAGCGGCCGGCAACGGCAAAAGCGGCTCAGAATCGTAGCCTTGCACGATCTCGGTGTAGACAACCAACGGCTCCGACAACGCTTGTTGATGATCTCGGATCAGGTACACACCGACAACTACCAACAACACCAGAAAACCACTGAAGATATATAAACTGCGACTCATAACAAACATACAACCCTGCTAATTGCGCGTGAATTCTACACAAAATAATGCTCAGTGTCAGATCTGTCACTAAACAGTCGCCTACAACTGATGCACAGAAGTGACGTTAAGCTCAGAAACGGGCAAGCCGACCGTTTGAAAACAAACCTACTGCCAGGCCACAATAACTTATGCAAACGCTAGTAACGTTCCTGACGCGGTAACCCTTGTCTTCAGCAAAAAAATCCGGCGCTGCGCCAAATTCCCCACTCAAGCACCATTCATTAGCCTTTTTAAATACAAATCCTGTAACGGATCCGATTATCATTAGTTCAAATCATTTTTATTAATAAAACACTTGTTTGAAAAGACCCTGTTCGTCGAGTCATCGTAATGATAGTCTCAGCTATGATCCTTATTTTTATAAGAATTATTGGAATTCAGCTATCTCTATGACTGCCCCTGAAGCGACTCAGAAACAGAGACTATAACAATGGCTTAACACATCGCGAAGGTGTTCACCCAACCAGGATGGATAGGTATCGCGGCTTAACACCACGGAACGGGATTTCTATGAGACGTACAAAAAACAATAAAAAATCGACAATATTCGCCCTAATGCTCTCTTTAGTGGTGTTTTTTGAGATCTTAGCCCCCGCAGTAATGGCAGCAGATGATCCATTGGTGATGGGCGTCTTTCCACGTCGTAACGCGACATTAACAACCCGCCTTTTTACGCCAATGGCGGAGCATTTGAGCCAGCAGTTAGGTCGAGAAGTCAGACTGGTAACCGCCAAGGATTTTCCGTCCTTTTGGCGAGGCGTCAGCGATCGCAGCTACGACATCGTTCACTATAACCAGTATCACTACACCATCTCCGCTGACGCATACGAGGTGATTGCACACAACAAGGAATTTGGCCGCAGCGATGTGGCGGGCTCGCTCTATGTGCGAAGCGACAGCGGTATTACCGAAGTGAGCCAGCTAGCCGGGCGTCGAATCATGTTTGGCGGTGGCGAGGATGCGATGATGAGCTATATCCTGCCCCGCTACCTGCTACTGGAAGCAGGCTTAGATAATGAAGACTATGAAGCCCGGTTTGCCAACAGTCCGCCCAACGCCATGATGGCGCTGTATTTTAATCAAGCCGAGGCGAGCGGAGCCGGAGATATTCTGATCGACCTGCCTGTAGTCAAACGTAATATAAACACGGCTGAACTGACCCATCTGGTAAAAACGGAACCCTTATTACACCTCCCCTGGGCCGTAAAGCGGGGAATGAATTCGCAGCTAAGGCAAGAGATTCAACAGTCGCTTGTTCAACTGGAACAGACTGAGAAGGGAAGAGCCGTTCTTAAGCAGGCCAAAATGACCGGTTTTGGTACTGCCGAGGATAAAGATTATGATCCCCACCGGCGTATCATCGCCAAAGTGATGGGATCCGAAAAGGCAAATCATTAATTGATGCGACTAAAACTGGGACTGGGAAGCAAATTTATACTAATCGTAGTTGGTATTTTGTCAGTAACTCTGGCTGCCAATACGGTGCTGTTTCTTCGCTCCCAAAATCACCTGTTAGAAGCCCAATTGCTTGAGCAAGGAAAAGCGCTGGGACGTTTTGTTGCACTGGTCAGCCCCGAAGCGATTCTGGGGTATGACTTCTTACTGCTTAATGAATATGCCCGCGAAGTTTCGTTGCAGCGTGACGTTGTTTACGGGGTCATTGTCGACCCCAATGGCCGGCCACTAACCAGTTTTGTTAATCGAGATAACCACCAAATCGCCGAACAGGTAGACGCTGACAAGCCAATCAAGATGACCACACTGCTATCACAACTCGAATCAGAAGCGAATCTGATCCCACTGGAGTTTGCTATCGTCCACGATGGCGAATTATTGGGTTCTTTTAAAGTGGGCCTGAGTCGCACTCAGCTCACTGCTGGCTTTAAACAGCAGCTACTCATTCATGTCATTACTTACAGCCTGATCATCCTGTTTTTGAGTGGTGCCATCTATCTGGTGTTTCGTTTCAATGTTTTATTTCCGGTACAACGGCTGATTCGAGCGTCACGAAACGTTGAGAAAGGCGAGTATCAGCAAATTGAGGTTGATTCTCTGGATGAGATGGGGGATCTGGCTATTACCTTTAACTCGATGGTTGCCAGCATCCGGCAAGAACGAGCGGAGCTGCACTATCAGGCTAATTACGACGTACTAACCGAACTGCCAAACAGAATGATGGCGGTGGAGCGATTATCCTATGAGATAAACCGAGCCCGACGTGATCAGCAACAACTGGCGGTACTGTTTATCGACCTTGACGATTTCAAGGTGGTTAACGATACCTTGGGGCACGGCACCGGTGACCAGCTACTGGTTAAGATCGGCGCACGACTGAGTTCAAAACTTCGCGATGTCGATACTATCGCGCGCCTAGGTGGCGATGAATTTCTCGTTTTACTACCAAGAATCGAATGTGCCCAGGAAGTTGAACAAGTTGCGGGACGACTGATCGACGCAGTATCCGAACCACTACAGTTGCAACCGCGCGAGGTAATGGTGAACTGCAGTATCGGCGTAGCGCTTTACCCCGATGACGGTGACACCGCCGACAGCCTGATGGCAAATGCCGATAACGCGATGTATCAGGCTAAAGCCCAGCGAAGCTCGGCTGTCTGTTTCTTTACCGCCGAGATGAACACCCGTATCCAGGAACGGTTGCAGATGGAACAGGATCTACATCTGGCAATGGTTCGCGAGGAGCTGGAACTTTACTTCCAACCGTTGGTTGATGCGGCAGACGGAACGCATCGCGGCGCCGAAGCCCTGCTGCGCTGGAATCACCCGGTAAAAGGATTCATCAGCCCCGAGGTTTTTATTCCTCTGGCAGAGAACACCGGTCAAATTATAGCGATTGGTGAGTGGGTCATCCGACAAGCTGCAATGCATTGGTCCAAATGGAACAGTCGCGGTTTGGTTTCGGGACATATCGCGGTCAATATCTCGCGGGTGCAATTTCAGGGCACCCTCGCCGGGATCATTAATGATGTGATTACACATTATCAATTACCCCCCTCGGCACTGGAACTGGAAGTAACCGAAGGGGTACTACTCGAAGATCACGAACTGATCTCCAATGAGATGAAACAGCTGCGTGAGATCGGATTAAAGCTGTCGCTGGATGACTTTGGCACCGGCTTTTCATCCCTGAGCTATCTCAAACGATTTCGTTTCGACCTGCTAAAAATTGATCGTAGTTTTGTATCCGGCTTGCCTGGTAATGCCGACGATGCCTCACTGGTTCGGGCGATCATCGCCATTGCTCACAGCATGGACCTGAAGGTGGTGGCAGAAGGGATTGAAACTCAGGAACAATACGACTTCCTGCGTGCACTGGGGTGTAATTACGGACAAGGTTACCTATTTGCCAAGCCGATGTGCAGCGATGCCTACGAGCGCTACCTACAGCAAGCACAGGGTAAAGACGAAGGCGGACGCCCGCCGTTATCAATGACCGTTTTTCCACGATCCTAACCATGGCGAAAACAGCGCCTCAGGCGAACACTAAGCGATTCAATTTACGGCCCTATCTGATCACGTTGCTACTGGTGATGGCCGTCATCAGTATCCATCGCTGGAGTGACTTTCCAACCTTCCACTCTCAAGTATCGCAAGAACCCGGCTGGGAACAATTTCAGAAACGCTACAGCGTCGATGATTTCGGCGAAGACGGTTACTTTGTGCGAGCAGTAAAAAATGGCTACAACCTGTTTTTTCATACCGAACGCTACGGTTGGCGCTTCACCCGAAAAGCGTCGACTGACTCCGTCCACAGTTGCGCTGGCTGCCACACTCCGGAGGAGCTTGCTTACAGCTTTGTCAGCACGGATCGCTACGACCCAAAACTCGGCCAACGGATCTCTTTCGAGCAACACGTTATGCGCTGCTACGCAGACCCTTCAAAGATGAACGGTTTTGTTCCTACGATTTACGACCCCGCAATTCGTGATCTGCGTATCTTTGCTCGGATGGTCGCTCAAAGCCTTGAGCTGAGCGAAGGCTATAGAGCTGATGCCCCGGCAGATGGCAACGCTATCGTTAACGCGCCATGAATTCGATCCAGCGACTACTCCGCCATCGCCTGTTACATCTATCACTAGTACTGCTTGCACTGTTGCTGATCTATCTTGCAGCGCTTGATCGACATCAGCAACGCCAACAATTACGCCAAGCCGATGTCGTTCTAACACAAGGCTGCAACGACAAGCTCAATCGCTATCAACTCAATGCCGCAGAGTCGTACCGTTCACCCTATGTTGAAAAACGCATAGACTCCGCGCCGTTACTGCAGGGTTACAGCGCTGAAGATGTTCGTGCTATTCAGCGAGGCTGCAATATCATCGATGACCTGCAGGGCGAACAGACAGATGATATCGCAACACGCTGGAATTCGACCGACTTTGTCCGTGGCGACCAAACCAGTTGCGATCACTGCCACCAAGGCATCGGCGACAAACAGGATGCCGAAGGTAATCGTCAGGTTGGCTCGATCAGCCTCGGCGCGTCCTGGGTAATGGCCGATATGTACGATCGCTTCACCGGGTTACTGCTGCCGTTCGAACTGCGACAGATGCAGTGTTTCATCAACTCGTCAAACGGCTTCAAACCTAACATAGCCGACGATCTTATCCGTGATATCACCGCCTACAGCCGTTTTCTTTCAGCCGCATTGGACCTGAAGATAGGCACCCGCTACCCCGAGCAAGGCATCGACGAGATCCCAGCCTCCTCCACCCTTAAACGGGGAGATGACTACGTCCGCGGCGAAGCGCTATACCAAGAGCGTTGTGCTAATTGCCACGGGATCCAGGGTCTGGGGTTGGTGCTACAAGGCAAAGTACTGTCCCCGGCGGTTGCCGGTCCGAATGCATTCAATACCCAGTCACGTAACAACTTCTCTTTCGTCTCCACCATTCTTCCCGGCTTTATCTGTCGCAACATGCCCAAGGGTAACGAGGGTTCTTTAGAGCGGCAACAGTGCCGCGACATCGCTTTTTATATCAGCAACCTGCCGCGTCCGGCAGGCGATAGAGCGGGACCGTTCGCCGCCGTCTGGCGGCAACTAATGATGCGGACAATGCCCGATTTGGTCAGCTTTGTAGAAAGCCTAAATGAAAACAAGCAGCAGAGTGCGCCTTAAAGGGCACCCATTCATCAGAGAGTTTTTATGGAACCTGCACGTTGATCAACCTTTCAGCCCTGACTAATCAAGCGATGCCTTCACGCCAGCAGCTGGCTAATGACCTGCTTATCGGATTAACGCTGGCTGTGGTGGTACTACCGCAAGCAATAGCCTTCTCAACCACACTGGCAGGCGTGCCACCACATTTCGGTATCTACGCGGCGATTTGGGGCACTCTGTTTACCGCCTTTCTGAACCCATCCAGAGTTTTCCATGGCGGTCCCAATAGCGCCATGTCAGCCTTGATTGGCATCGTTCTGCTCCCGGTTGCCCCTCAGTTTGGCAGCGACTATATGGGTTATGCCTTAACGCTGGTCTTGCTGGCGGGATTAATTCAACTGCTATTTGTACTGATCAGACCGCTGCGGCGGATGCTCGACTTCCTCAGCGAGCCGGTGGTCAACGGTATGATCTGTGGCATTGGCCTGTTTCTCATCTTCAAGTCGATCGCCTCCTTCGCCGGCCTACCGATCAACACTGAGGTTGAATGGCCGCTGTGGATCGCCTGGCAAACGTTTAACGCGGCCCTTGAGATCGGTAACCTATATGCCATCCAGATCGGCATGATCACACTAGTGGTGATTCTGCTGGTACGGCAAATTCCGGGACTAAAAAACTGGAGTATTCTTTTCGGCATCGTGGCAGGCACTGCTTGGTCAGAATACCTCAATAGCCGTTACGGCTTAGCCACGACCTTGATCGAACAAACCGCCGACCTCTCCAGCCTGGGCATGCTGTTCCCATCGATCCCCTTGTTCACCCAGGAAGCGATACCCGACATCATTCGAATCCTGCCCGGCGCTGTAACACTGGCACTATTGGGGCTGTTTCAGACGTCGGCCGCGATGCGACGGATGAACCGCAAGCAAGGCACCTTTGTTCATAGCCGACACGGCATCTACGCCGATGGCATCAGCAACTGCCTATTACCCTTCCTCTCCTCACTGCCCAGCTGCGCGTCCTTCAACCGGATGTGGTTGATGCAGAGCATGGGAGCTACAACACGACTGGCAGCCATTTCATCCGCGTTTTTCCTGATGGCGATGGTGCTGCTTTTTGCCGACCTCATCTCGATTATTCCTATTCCGGCGATGGCGGCGGTGATCATGGTAGTGGGTGCCAATATGATCAACTGGCAAGAGATCCGACCGCATTTTAACAACGTGCCTGAGGCGGTCGTATTTAGCGTCTCATTCATTGCGGTGCACATCTTTGGATTGTTTGGTGCAGTTATCGCAGGAGCGGTATTGGCGCTAGGGTACGCCCAATGGGTTAAAGCGCACCCAAGAATCAGCCTCAACGGCAATGTTCTTGCGATCAATGGCAATATCTATTACGGCTCATTACCAGTAATCGAGTCGTTCTATTACAAAGCTATCGCACGACACGATAGCCTGGTGCTCGACTTCCGCAATGTGGACTACATCGACCCGGAAGGGATTCGCTGGCTGGTGGCAGTCAAAGAACAGCCGAATGTCTCGCTATTGGATCGCCGTTCAGGCGGTGAACGCCGAACTGGCGGCAGAGACCGGAGTAACCGTCGTCGACAGAAGTTTCTGTAAGGGTTGGAGAGATCAGAGCTAGCTGGGAGTTTCAGTGTTAATAGCGACCAGTTAGAATATTCAAATTGCCAATAACAAAAAGCCCCGCACAAGGCGGGGCTTTTTGTTATAAATAATGGCGGTGAGGGAGGGATACTAATTCTGACACACCTCAAACCCACAGACCTCGTGACATGGGCGTTTCAAAGGACTAGGATGTCAACATTTACGTCAACATGGACACACCGACACAAACATGAGCGACACAAAACACCTTATCCAGCGGAACGGACTTTGGCTCTTCAACTGGCGCGTTCCGAAGGACTGCACAGCGATATTCAATGGCAAGAAGTTCATAACTAAGAGCCTCAAGACTCACAGCCTCAAGGAGGCGCAATACCATCGTACGGCCATGTTAGCTGAGGCCAACGACGCAATCCAAAAGCACCGGCAGAGCCACGGCAACACAACGCTATACAGAGAGGCTATCAAACAGCTGATAACGCTTCCTGAAGATGATCTTGAAGGCGCTTACCACAGTCTGACCGGTAAGCTGGATACTTTGCTCAAAGCTGGTCACGAACCAGAGATGCCCGACATCAGCGAGAAGCTCTTTAATATGAGCGCAGCGGAACGGGCCGAAACCCTGAAAACCGAGCGCCTCAAAGCCTACATTGAGATGATTCCCGATCCAATGGAGCGGCTGAATGCCAAAGCCCTACAAAACGCTTACATGGGTATTCAGCACGACCTAGCCCACGTATCACTAAAAGATGCTCTTGACCTCCACATTCGAGACAACGGTCACCGACTGAAGGTAAACACCCAGACCCAGACGAAGAACTCCGTCAGTCGATTCCTTGAGTCCGTAGGTAAGGACGACATCGCGCTTAACTCCATCGGCAGGCGAACCGTCAAAGACTTCATCTATCATCAATCAGAGCTACGATCAGGCGCTACAGTGGGCAACTATGTTTCCTTCCTTTCGTCGATCTGGAAGCATGCAATTGACCTTGAGATGGTCTCAGGCGCTAACCCCTTCCACGGCCACAAGATCGACACTAAACCGACCAACAGCTATCAGCTGTTCACCGACAACGAGCTATCAGCCATCTTCAAGGAGACTGAGTGCTTCAAGGGTACTACGGAGAACTACAAGTACCTGATACCTCGGATGGGATACGTTACCGGCTGTCGGATCGAAGAGCTATGCAGTATGACTTGTGATCAGATCATCACCGATCAAGAGACCGGCATCGTTTACATAGAAGTCATAGAAGGAAAGACCGATAACGCCAAGCGTAAGATTCCACTGCATGACTGGGTGTCTCACTACGTCATAGCTCAACGCAACCTAGTAGGTTCCGGCCTACTCTTCCCTACCCTGACGACTCAGCGCAATGACGGCAAGCATGGTGACAAGGTGTCGAAGTGGTTTGGCCGATTGAAGAAGAAGCTAGGGATGTCTGAGCGTTCCAAGTCTTTCCACTCGTTCCGTGTTCATGTCGCAACGAACCTAGAGCGTGGCGCTGTAGCTGAAAGTACCGCTGTGTGGGTGCTGGGTCATACGCGGAACCTGTCGCTGTCCTATGGCCTGTACTCCAAGGGTATGGACTTGAAGCAGCTGAAGGAAGCCATCGATGTGATTCCGGTTCGATGGTGAATCAGGGAGTCGAACCGTCGATTCGATCACGTATTTCCAGTCACCCAAGGAATATCCCTTATACCCTCGCTAATAATACCTTGGTCACCTTTAGTGACATTGTATAAATACTCAAACTGCTGGACGTTAAGAGAGGGGCTGTGCTTTGAAAGCGGGCTTTTTACACTGTAATGTAATGCAATTCGTATCGTGTAAGCTTGCAACATATATTCATTCTTAAGGATGTGACGGGTGAGGTGAAAATGTTGTTCGGTCCAATCAAGACAGGTTGAAAATTCGAATATCTCTCCTTGCCTAAGTGGATTAGCTCTCCCACCTGTCCAGCCTCTTCGTAACTCTTCATCCCCCTCGATAACAAAAGTTTGAACCTTGTGAAGGTATATATGGTCTTCGCATAGGTTCTCTATGTCGAAATGTATTGTCCGCTCTCTGAAATCACCATCAACTGTAATCCTTACGTTAGAAAGTGCGAAGTCGTGGTTCCGCTGCAGCCCTTTGTATACCAAGTAACCATGCCTAACGAGAGAAGCCGCCAAGAGTATTAATATTGCGCCCCATATCTTGATGCCTATTGATGACTCGATGACATAAGACCAAGAAGAAGAAAGTGAAGAGAACGCCTGCCACTTAGATTGCGCCCCAGCATCAACGACAAAAAGGAGAAACAAAACACTGACGATGAAGCTCCACCACTTGAAAGCATCTTGGCTGTTCTTCCATACGAACACAGCCGGATTCCACAATCTAAACAAACGATCAAGTAATACATCAACAAACTTAGACATCCCAACAGTCCCTATTCAGAAAGATGTTCCACGGCCTGAAAAATACCACAAAATCTGTCTGCCTTCTTTAATCACACCTGGCCGACGCTCTCCCGGTAATCCCCCCGCACCCCTCCTCTTCCATCTCTCGAGACCAGATGCTCTTTAATGATGTGAGTCATTGAATTGAAGTCGAAGAATTGGCTATGGTGAGCATCGTTATCTACATGCTGATAAACGTAAGGAAACGACATGCAGCACGATCAGACCAACCTTGTTCAACACGTTATATCTCTTTACTCAGGCTTTGAGATCATCAGCACTATTGGTGAGCTGCTCGACCATGATGGAAAGCACAGCGTCCTGAACTATCGATGGATCAGCTACAACCCAAGGCAGCACCCAATACCGCCTGAAGCCACAATGTCAGCCTCTCTGACCAGCTCGCACTGGTACGCAATAGCCAGCACAGCTTAAGAGGCATGACCCTGTCGGCAATGAAAGTAATCTGGCCCACTAGTGCGATCCTTCTAACTACTTCTGTCAGTGCATGGTCAGCTCCACCGCAGACCTTCAGCCAGGCCAAGCGCATCGCTGCGACCATCTACGCCACTACAATACGGGCTACGTATTAGTAACAAGCAACAGAAGCTGTTTGAAGCGTGGACGAAGGCTGATCCAGTTACTGAATGGGAGCTAGAAAAGAAACGCCGAGCCTCCCTCCTAACAAGTAATTAAAAGGAGACCCTGCCTCACTAACGTCAAACAGGCGCTCCAAATCTGCATAGGATCAATGTAAAATCCGAGTATATTCCTAGAGCCTCATACCGTTTAAGCTAGACATCTGATCACTAAGCACGGACCATTAGCGCATCCGATTAGATGCCAATTGTGCGCCTACTAAAAAGTAATGAGAGGGCTCGATGCTAACTGTTGTAGATCTATTTTCTGGCGCTGGGGGCATGAGCTTTGGGTTCCATTCTCACAAGGGCTTTAAAGTCATCGCGGCTGTCGATGCCCAAATAGGCAAACCAAGCTCAGGAAAGGGAACTCTCTCTTGTAACTCAACATATGAAGCAAACATCGGGATACGGCCAATTGAAGCCGACTTATCAGCGATTTCACCGGCAGAACTAGCGACTTCTATCCATCAAACAACAGGAATTACACACCCCGATGTGCTGATTTCATGCGCCCCATGCACCGGTTACTCGAGAGTTGTTCGGTCGAGGCTGGTTAAAGGAGACCCACGCAACAACCTTGTCCTTAAAACCGCCGATTTTGTGGAAGAGTTACAACCAAAAGTCCTTGTTATGGAAAATGTTATGGAGCTACTTACCGGTAACTTCTCATACATTTTTGATGAATTGCAGGAGCGTCTTAACAGCCTTGGATACATAGTTCATGCTGATGTGCATAAGTTAGAGGAATTCGGCCTCCCCCAAAAACGAAGACGAGTGTTGGTGATAGCCGTTAAAAAAGGCCTAAAAATTCATACATTAGAATCATTATGGGAAGGATGGAGCTGCCCCCCAGAAGCAACAACTGTCAGACACGCAATAGGAAGTCTGGAGCAACTTGATGCGGGGCAACAATCTATAGAAGACGACGATCATGTTTCTCCTAGGGTCAGTCCACTTTCACTTCAAAGATTCGAGTTAATCCCTCCTGATGGCGGTTCATGGACGGATTTATTGAAGATAAAAGGTGGGTATGAGCTCCTGATTCCATCACACAAAAAACTGGCAGACCAAGGTAAAGTCGGAGGCCATCGCGATGTATATGGAAGGTTGTTTTGGGATAGACCAGCACCAACAATCAAGCGTGAATGTTCGAGCATGGGAAACGGTAGATACTCTCACCCAGAACAGAATCGGCTATGTACAATTCGAGAGCTTGCTACTCTCCAAGGCTTCCCAAAAAACTACAATTTTGTAGCTAACTCATTGGCTAACAGGTACCGACACATTGGAGATGCTGTCCCTCCACTCATTTCCTTCCAAATAGCGAATCTCTGCCATGCGTCTTTAAAAGGCTACAAGCCTACCCTGAACGATAGCATTCTGCCGAATTCCACACTGACGATTGCTGACCTAGAAAAAGCCGACAACTGTAAAGACTACACGCAGCAACAAGGTCTACCCCTTGAAGCGGCAAGTTGATGTACTTTCGTACACTTTCTAGTGCTGACTTTTTGGAATTATCCACTCTCCATGAAAACGGCATAACTTGGTACTAATTTGTTCGATTGTTATCTTCTCAACAGAGCCGTCGAACCGAAGAGTAAAAGCCCTCTCGCCTTTATACATCACAGGAACACTTGATGAGCCGTTGACCGAACGCGGAGCAAAATCACCCACGCCGACATTTCCCATTAAACGGAGCAAGTCGGTATCTAGTTCATAAAGGGCGTAGGAAATCATCCCCGCACTGGGTTCGGTAACCTTCAACAGTATAATCCGCTCATATCGGTTAAGGTGCGGAATGATATGGGCAGCGATACCAGCAAAATAATCCGCGGGCCCTCGACATTCCCTGATCCAACGGGCTTCACAAAACTTCGATATTTTAATTTTATGGCGGCTAGAAGATTTGGCCGCTTCTGTCTTCAAAGACCAATCTGTATTGTTTGCATGGACATCGCGACCTGGATTAACAGGGGATGATTCAATAAACCCACTCCAACCACGAGCTATACATGCCTCAAGGAATTTGTGTTCAAAGAGCTGCTTTATGAGAGGCTGAGCACTATGAGCATGATGAAGAACCAAGGACATCTGAAAGTTTTTGGCGAATTTAGCGTCGACAATGTCAGAAGATGGATCAACTTTCGGTTCCTCAGATAGCTTCAGGAGGCGTACTAGCTGAGCGCGCTCGTTGTCGATAAAGTCGTCAACATCGAATGCTGATGAAAACGTTATCCCGTGGCTGGTTTGGGCACAGTCAGTATCAACCCCACTGTTCTGGTGCGAAGGCAAATTGAGTAACTTTTCAGCCTCTGCCATTAGAACCGAGGGATGCAAACCAAAGGCTTCGGAGATCAGGATTATCCGCTGAAGGTTTTTACCGTGGCTTGCGTCTTCAAAACGCTCAACAACCCTGCAATCAAGCCCTGACTTGGTAGCGAACTTTAACTGCGAAAGGCCAACACCTCGCTCCCTGAGCCTCCTACAAACAGTACTCAATGCAGCAGCATACTGTTGCTCGTAGGTCGCATTCTCTAACGTGTCCATGACGTTCACTCACTCCAGAAAAGATGGACACAGCTTGATCAAAACCGGGAATCTAAACACCCACAGTACTGTGGGTATATTGAGTTTTCTCTACGCCTTCCTCCTTAATCAGAATCCATTTCTTTAATAAATCCCTGTAACGACAATCATCGCCTCAAATAGGTATGCCTCTACGCGACCAACGTCTGCACCACCAAATACCAAAGCTTGGCAATCTAAATAGACGGGCTGGCACTGGGTAATAGGTCGAGACGCTTTGTAACATTATGGTTTGGTGAAACAATTCATCTGGCCTTTTGAATCACTCGCTCCCGCGAATACCCCCCGTACCCCCTGCCTTCTTCACGCCACCTGGGCGCACGGTCACGCCTTCACCGCTGCGTATCATTAAGCCATCATCCAGCGTCCTTAATCGTACCTATCCCCATCGATCCATCGTTACCAACGCCATTGCATGGGTCAGACCTAGCGCTTCGTTTAGCCTCTGTTTAGCGGCCTGTATGTCACACAAGTACATTCTGTGATGTAGGCAAGTACCATGAAACCTAGCGCTACCTCTTGATCTTTCACTCTATATCCCATACTGTAGCGATTCTTAATATTATGTGACTTAGGATTTGTGCCCATGAATGAAGTTGAAGCAGTGAAGACCAAGGAAGACATCCGGTTAGTCAGTCACCTGTTAGAGAAGCACGGCTCTATCGACTATCGGGACATCTGGGAGCTAGGGATTAACGCCGCGCTACGCATATCCGACCTACTGTCTATCCGGTTTGATGATGTCGTTGGAGTCGAAGAGCTGAAGATTGTAGAGGGTAAGACCAAGAAGGTCAGGAGCATCAAGCTGAACTCCAAGGCGCTGGAAGTCATAGCCCGTAGACACGCCGCTAACCCTGCTGACGAGTGGTTATTCCAAGCCAAGGGCAACCGTGCGGCCAGCTCCAAGAAACCGATAGACCGCTCGACAGTGGCTCGGAAGTTTAAAGAGATCGGTGACATCATCAACGTACCGCTCGGCACTCACTCGATGCGTAAGACCAGAGGTTACGCTATGTGGTCTGACAAGGTGCCTATCGAGTTTATCTGTAAGCTGCTGAACCATTCGAGTCCGAGCGTGACCCTTAGGTATATCGGGATCGAGAAGGAAGATATTTACAAGAGCTATGACGATTACGTGTTGTAGCTGGTCAGGTTAGACGCGGTGTCGTCTGTGGTGTACGCTTCTTGTGATATGCCGATACGACACATGGGGAATCATAGATAGTGGATAAACAACCGATAACGCAACCGACGCCAGATGAGATCAAGGATGCTATCAAAGAGGCCGGACTTTCACGAACTGAAGCTGCTGAACTGATGCACACGACAAAGCACACGTTGAACAAGTGGACTCTGCCGGATGACTCAAAAACCCACCGTCCTATTAACTTAGGCGCTTGGGAGCTGCTGCTACTCAAACTTGGTCAACACCCGTTTTACGAGCTGAAGGAGAAAGTTTAAACAAATGCTTGCAATGTGTCGTTTCGACACATATAGTTTGAAGCGTGAACACCACTGAGGGCGACGCCAAGTCGCGTAGCCCCTTTACCTGATGAGGTTTAAACACATGCTATCACTACACGCAAAGTCCCATTGCGTCTGCCCTTCCGCTGGCTTCTACTTCAGCACCGAAGATGACTACCAGTCACAATCAGCTGACGCCGAGCAACATCACAGCATCGAAGAGTTCATCATTCAGTTTATCGATGGCTCTGACTTCGCCTGTAACCTCGCCTCAGCTATCAACCTGCATCAAGGCAACCTAGCGTCCTACTTTGAGTTACTCGATGATCTAGACGATGCCGATGAGTCACAGCAAGCCGCATTCCTGTACGTCCTGAATGATCTTGGTTACGACACCTCTGAAGCGCTGGAGAAGTACGAGGACGTGATGCTATCGGAAGAGGAACCGGACGCCATCGCACAGGAGTATGCCGAGGACTGCATGGAGCTAACCGGCTTCGCCTTGCAGTACTTCGACGCAGCGTCATACGTTCGTGATTGCTTCGCCAGTGGTGATTGGTCAACGATCCACAACAACGGTACGCGCTACACCGTCACCAATGCGAATGGGTTGTGATTATGACCAACTCAATCAAGCAGGCCGTGCATCAACTAAAAGCAGCTAACAGCAACTGGTTACAGGCTTACGAACGACAGCAGGCCGTAGAGGCCGACTATAGGTCACTCGACAGCCAAGGTTACCTGAAGGGCAACGCTCAACGCTGGATAGATCAGGCAGAGGAGCGGATGAAGAAGGCCAACAAGGTTATCAATTTGCTACTGGCTCAATGGGTGTCTAACGCCGACTTCCGGTCACTTGCAGAGCCTACCGGCCTACTGGATGGCATCGACTACGGAGACTTCGGCGTCTCTGACCATTTAAGGCCGCTTACCGCCATTGCCTGAACCTATACGCATCGAACTCGCACAACCTGAAGGACTACAACCATGCTTAATCAAACCGATCTGGTAGAAGATACCATCCTGTTAATGACCACCTGTGAAGTCACCAGCGCGTCAGGACAGCCACTCGACCCCAACGAGGAAGCCCTTGATTACCAGTGGTTCGCTTTCGATCCCAGCGCCGACACGATGCCAACAGACGCCGAGCTGATCGTGACATTCAAGGGTAGCAACTGGTTTGGAACTCGGTTGCACTGAGTGCAGACCTAGCAGCGCGGACAGTTACGAAATGCGGCTGGTTGTATATTTTGAGCTTTGGCCCATTTTATACACCTAGTCAAAATCACCACAACCCCGTAAAGTCCGCGCATTCTTACCACACAGGAACAACACCCGAATGAGTCAAAGCAACTCCGCTCTATTAGCCCTAAAGAGTACGGCAGTAAAAAACGACCTCACTGTGGACGCTTTAACCATCGAAGACGACCTTCAGATGCGCTGCAGCACTGACGAAGAACTAGTCACCCAATACGCCGATAACATCGTAGAGATCTTGGCGTCGTCACCAATTGCTGTAGTTGAAGTTCTAGGTGCAGACTCCGCTGAATCTGTGATTTATGTTGTGGATGGTTTTCACCGCTACGCAGCTGTTCAAGAAGCTATCAGTGGGGGCGCTGACATCCGGGCGATCCCAGTGCTGAAGATGTGCGGTACATACGATGAGGCCTTCCTCTTCGCTCAGTCTGCCAACTGGTCAAACGGCCAGCGCCCCAATCGTGACGATGCTGCCAAGAGTACAGCGCGAATCCTTGCCAAGGCTCCTGATTTTGGATTTGTCTCTAAGGCGGTAATCGCTTGGCTCGTATCTTTCGGCATACCTAAGAGCACCGCAAGAAACCACACAAAAGAACTCCGAGCAGACATTGATACCAAGCGTGACGCGGAGATCGAACGGCTGGATAGCAAAGGGCTATCTCTCCGTGAAATCGGCCAAGAGATCGGACTGACTCACGGGACAGTTGGTAACCGGTTAAAAGCTTTGGGTGAATTAAAGCTGGCTGTTCAAAATGAGCAAGAAGCTCAAAATATACAGATGAATGATCGCCTTGAGCAGTTAGTAAAAGACAAAATGGCTGAGGGTTATTACAAAGAGGAGGGTGCAGCAAGATTAGCAGCATCACTCCAAGTATTCGCCGAGGCACTACAAAAGCATGGACAGGACAGGTATATGGAAGCATTCCGTAGGCTTCCTCCAGAAGAAAAAGACTCGATGAGGTCTGCCTTCAAAAAATTTACGGAGGCCTTCGAGAAACGTAATGCAGCAAAGCAAGACCACGCCTGACACCTCCGACTCTTCTATCCGAACCACATCACGCTGCAAAAGAAATTTAAGGTGTGATGTGGCGCTTTAGCCTTCCCACTACACACCGCACAACATCCCGCTCGTATTTGATAGCCCACGCCTTAGGAAACTAGCTCGAAGCATCCAGCTTAAGCGGTCTTCCACACCTATCTGGCACATACGAGGGCAAATCATGAGCAACCTAACCACTACCGCAACCCGCGAAACAATCTCCATCAATGATGTCACCGCCGATCCAAAGATGCAGATGCGCGTCGAAATGGATCAAGACACCATCGAGCAGTACACCGAGACAATCGACTCCATACTGGAAATAGCACCCATCGAGATCGTCTGCATAACTCTTGAGAACACCAAAGAGGTCAGGTACATCGTTGACGGTTTCCATCGTTACCACGCTGCGCGTCAGGCCGGTCTGAAGGAAATAACCGTTAACTCGATGACTGGCACTTATGAAGACGCTGTTCAGTATGCGATGGCAGCGAACTGGAAGAACGGACTCCGACCCAAATCATCTGACGCTGCTCGATCAGTCGGCCTGCTTTTAGAAACGGCACCGGCATTTGGGTTCGACTCCAAAGCGGTTATCAAGTGGATCACTTCCTTTGGTATCCCTTCGTCAACAGCCCGTAATCACACGAAAGAACTGCGCCTTGAAATTGACGCTGATCGTGACAGCGAAATCATCCGTCTCAATGAGGAAGAGATGCCGCAGCGTGACATTGCAGCGGCTGTAGGTTGTTCGCTAGGAACCGTCAATCAGCGGGTAGCTAATACCTCTGTTCAAAATAAGCCGCTGGCTGAAAATGAACAAGACGCAGACATATCAGAAGCTAGTTCTTCGCTACCTGCTACCGACGCTACACCCGTACCGGAACCTGAAGCATTTGCCTTTAATACCGAACTGGAGCAGCACGAACAGGAACGGCTAAAAGTAACTCAACCGGTGGCGACTCCGCCAGAATCAGCCGCATCTAGGGGCGTATCGCACGACAACCCCTACGTTAGAGCATTGGCCGAAATAGCTGCAGCAGCCAAGCGGCATGACTCAGAGCAGCTCTTAGAAGAGGCTATGTCGAGCACAGATGACCTGCATTACGACAGCATCACATCAGCTCTCCCTATCCTCAAACAAATCATCGACGACCGCACGTAACCCCTCTCATGCACCTGCGTCTGTCTGGTGCATTTCCTACCAAATAACCAAAAGGGTTGAATATGACTCTTGGACGAATTGGAAACAGTGGGCGAACCAAGCCTGCCATGAAGTACGCCAACGAAGCTGGAACCTGCAGCCGACCAAGCTGTAACAGGACGCTACGTAGAGCCACCGAAGGTTTCTATGGCAAGTACTGCAATCCATGCTCACGTCGTTTGATCGACCACGGCGACTTCACCTCAGATGTTCCTACCATCACCCAGCAACCTTATGCAGTGCTATACGAAACAATCATTGAAGTTGCTACAGAGTTGATCAGGACTGCGGATGGGGCAATGGGTCGGCAAGCGGCTACGTTGGAGCGAATTGTCGAATTCAGTAAGGAAGATGGGATGGGCGACCCAGCTTTGGCTAAACGATCTGACACCTGGCTGATCCATCATTATTACCATCACCAACTGACAACGAAGAAACGCGACCCAATCGACCTCCTGCTTCACATGACCGCTGTGGTTGGGATGACTCAACTCCATCCTCAAGGCTTTGCCACTGACGATCAGGAGACGCTGTTCCTGTGCAAGCGAGGGCTTGGCTACAAGTCATTACCACTGGTCAGGCTCAAAGCTGACGGGACGCCAGCACCGCATGGTCGTTTCCCGCTTAGGACAGCAAGAGTTCTGGCAAAACGTATCAAAGGCGACTGGGTGCTAACTCCACGAATGCTGGAGCTAGTCGCTGAACAAATTCAAATTAAAGCAGATGCAAAACGCGCTGCTCACACAACAAACTAGGAGTTCAAACATGATTGAGATTTACACAGACGGTGCATGTCGGAATAACCAACAAGCAATCAACCAAGGTGGCTGGGGCTTGGTGTTGACTGATATGTACACCGGAAAGATTCGACATTGCTGGGGGCATCAAGCCGACACAACTAACAATCGAATGGAGATGACTGCAGCTATCAAAGCGCTGGAGGCTATCCGCAATCGACCACGATCTGAGGTCACGATTTACTCTGACTCAAACCTCCTCATCCAAGGAATGAACGAATGGATGACGGGATGGAAAGCTAAGGGCTGGAAGAACGCCAGCAAGAAGCCTGTCGGGAATAAGGACTTGTGGTTACTGCTAGATGAACTGAGCGGTAACCATGATGTGACTTGGCGTTACGTAAAGGGACATAACGGTGATGTAGACAATGAGCTTGCCGACAAGCTGGCTAATCGAGGCGCTGATGGTGGTAACGGCTGGCAGGACTTTGAAGGTGGAGAGCTGCATTAATGTGATTGACTAATAACAAATAACAAGTCGTAGAGCCTGTGGTCAGCAGTGCAGCTGATGGTTGGCTACTAGCTCTACCTCATTGGTTTTAACTATTAATCACTACTGTAGCGTTACCCTGAGTCAGCTGAGCTGGCCTAATGTAACACTCTGTATCATATAGTAATCACTTAGAGATTTGCTAATGTACCACGCTCTACCAACTCCCCACGTGAGCCAGAACTTCAAATGGTCAGCCACCCTGTCAAAGACCGCACCTGAATCCGCCGTAGATGGCGTTAAAGTCGTATCATTCAGTCCCAGTTACAGTCATGGCTTGCATGGCAACCCAATCGATGAGCTGTTTAACAACCTGTTCCCGAAGGTAGAGAACCGTTGCAAGACGAGCTATTCGCAGGCGTTCAAGTCATCTCTGTTGGCATTGGCGCAGGCGAATCAATCAAGCACCCCCGACCTGATCTGTGGGTTCATTCATTCTCGTAGCACTGCGCGTAAAAAAGTCATTGATCGGTACAAGGTTTGCGCTTACAGCACGACGGTATTTCTGACGATGCTGAACGCATTGGTTGAATGCGGTTTCGTGACCTATGAGAACGGGTTTCGCAATTGGAAGCAGAAACGGTCTGGCGTCGGAACACTCTGGCTAACCACTCCAGCATTCAGTGACTGGGTGTCTGAAAATGGAAGTATGCTATCTGTCGTTCAGCATTTTGCTTCAACGGAAAGCATCATCCGCAAGAGCGCCAACGACAAGAAGAAAATCGACTATGACGACACGCCAGAGATTGAAGGCATGCGGCAACGGGTTGAGGCAAGTAATGCGCTACGACTCCAATACGCTTGGTCATACCATCCACTAAGTGATGCTCTTCAGTTTGTTGAAGGGATCGAACAAGTTTCAATTCCTGCTTCAGACTTGACCTGCAAGCGTGTCTTCAATGGCGACTTCAAATCTGGTGGTCGATTCCACTGCGGCGCTCAGTACCTGAAGAAGCTTGAGCGAGGGCCGATCGCTATCAACGGCCAGCCTACGGTTGAGCTGGATTATAAAAGCCTGCATCCACGGTTACTGTACAACGCAGAGGGACTTGTAGCGCCGGTTGATTGTTACGCCTCTGACAGCAGCCGACCACGCGATTTAACAAAGCAGGCCAGCCTGTTAAGCATTAATTGCAAGTCCTTCGATCAGGCTCGGAAAGCACTGGTGACAAAGGCGAAGATCAGCTCAGATGAAGCCAAGCGTCACCTCGCCGATTACGCCCAGGAGCATCCCGCTATCGCTCACAGGTTCTATGGTTCGGGCTGGAGTGGCCTCCAGTATCTGGACAGTCAATTGGTGGACGCTGTGTTGGCTAAAGCGACTGAGGTGGGCATTCCGGTGCTACCGGTACATGACAGCTTTATTGCGGCGACTGAGCACGGATTCTGGCTGAAGGATGCTGTAACTGAGTCGTATAAGGCGTTGATGGGTTTTGATGCGGTGATCGATTGGGAACTAGCTCCTGATCAAGAGGCGTTATGACCAACCCTGCAATGGATTTAGCACAGGGAAGTTTGTCTATCGAGACGAAAAGCGTAACGGTGTATCCAAGAAGCCTGCACCGAGTCCAAGTACGACCGGCCCACGAAGAGGTGATTGGTTGATATAACAGCGTAACCCTCCGCTACACCACACCCACCCATACCTACCACCGAGACGGGAAGTCAGCTAATGGCTCTCGTTCCGGTGCCTTTTTGGAGTATATATGACTAAGAAAACTACAGGCTTCCGAGCCGCTATCAACGCCAAGTGCAAAGAGTGCGTCTACTGCCCAGTGCAGGCCGGAACATGGCGACAACAGACAGAGAGTTGCAGTGTGACCGCCTGCCCACTTTGGGAACTACGACCAGTTAGCGCGGGAGTGAAGACAGGATGAGTCAGGACTGAACTAGCAACCAACGATGAAGAACAAAAAGCCCCACCGAGTTGACCTAATGTGTCTCTCGGTGGGGCTTAATGAGATGGTTCCCCTTGCTCCAAGGTCTAGGCTTTGGAGTGAGATA
>JBALVL010000005.1:0-156461 GCA_036961355.1 Motiliproteus sp. | reverse complement strand
TGCTATAGCAGGGCTTGGGGAATTTAAAGTGATTTTTAAGTCACTGATTCAGGTATTAATTAAGCCGTCATAGTATGCATCTTTGAAAACTTGCCTAAGCGGGCAAAGGACATTATTAATTCGCTTGTGGGAGATACTAAGCTGGCCGATCCACTGATGGATGTGGTCAGTGTTGAACTCATCAAGAGTGAGGTCACCAAAACTCGGTATCAAGTGGTGATAAACCGAGCTGTTATAGTCTCGTATCGTACTGTGCTGGCAGCGCTTTTCGATCTTGCCTAACCAGTCTTTCAAGGCCTGCTCGATAGTAATCAGAGCCGCTTTGTTGTTGGAATAGGTAAAAGCATTCTTGCTGTCTGGAAAATGTGTGGCGTAGTCGAATTTACCCATAGCGATCTCATACAAGATGGCCTCCCGCTTTCGGGAAGCCTCCTTGAGAGCTGTTCGAGTTGGTTTTACTCTGAGTGTTTCGCGACAGCGGTGACCTTGGTAGGTGAAATCGACAAGGATGCTGTTACCGCGCGGCCTTACGCCGGTTTGCCCTCGATCCATGATTCCACCGCTAGGTAATTGATGAAGATTCGTCCGTTAGCTGCTTTGATCCAGTGGATCCTTTCACGCCATACCCCTTTCTTTTTAAGGGAACGGATAGCTTCTTTAGACATGCCGGATTCTTGAGAGAACTTTTCGAGAGTCTTCCATTTCATTGGTAAATCCTCGGATAAGCCTCAGGCGATGTTTGCAACAATGGGCAATCATCGAAGCCATAACATGCATCTGGTGGAGTGGTTTCAGGAGGGAGAGCACCGTTGATCCATATCCATGTGGGTCGAGACATTGAAAAGCTATCTGATAGATTCCAGAAGTGTTCAGTGACTTCGTTGTGATCCGTTGTATCAAGGCCTATCAAGCGATAGAAATACATAGACTCGGCGATAGAGTCTCCATCGTTATAAGCAAAAAATGGATCAAAATCCATTAGCCACTGCTGAAGATGCAAGTCTTCAATGATGCCTAATTTGTTAAATAAGCTGGAATCGCACCACTCAGATACATCTTTATCATCCAAGCAGAATTGGATGATGTTTTTCTCCGGTTTCTTATTTAGAAATCGATATGCTGCGCCATGAATCTGCCTGAGCGTATAAGAATCTTTAAGGGTTCTTCCATCTGGGTGCTCTGTGTATCCAAGAAGGTTTGTCTCCTTGTTTTCATAGTTGAGAGTGTTCGCAACATGTCGCCACGACTCGAAACCAAACTTATGTGCGATGAAATTCTGAGCATCAAAAAGCTTTATCTTTTGCTTCGATTTGGCGCAATCCTGTTGGAGATTTTTTGCCTTCTTTCTTAGATGTTTAATACTGCTGTCATTGAGCAAAAAAAGGTCGTCATGACGCAACCATTCAACATTTTCAAGAGAGGGGGGTAGTTTTATTGATGACATAGTCAACTCCAATAGAGAACAATAAGCGGCCCACTCACCCGATTCTCGGTGAAGTTACTATAAGTATGGAATTTTGGTATTGAAGGATATTGAGCTAGGCGAAATCGCACGGAGCTTTGATTTGTGGGCATCAGGCGCATATCCGGCACCTATCGAGAATCTAACAGTCTTAACCTCATAACTCAACATGAGATTGTTCAGGGTTCCGGCCGGTAAACTTCTTTGTTACATGGTGTTACGTCG
This sequence comes from Motiliproteus sp., assembly GCA_036961355.1. Taxonomy (GTDB): domain Bacteria; phylum Pseudomonadota; class Gammaproteobacteria; order Pseudomonadales; family Balneatricaceae; genus Motiliproteus. The sequence goes on along the minus strand of JBALVL010000005.1, from coordinate 154,774 downwards.
TGCGGCCTATCATGCCCTACGGGCATCCGTAATCAGAGAGGATGGCACTTTACTGTAAGTGCCATCGGATCTAAGCAAGCGCTACTTGATGAAATCTTCGATACTTTTTTCTCCACTCAAAATTGCATCAGCATCTTCCGGCCAATTGAGAAGACCCTCCTTGTAAGCTCGAAACACGTCATCAAGTTTTAGAGTGTTCACTACATCAGGCAGCGCCATAGCTAGCCGATCCCGAATCAATCGAATGACGTTGGTTAGGTCGACGCCATCTAGCTGGGAAATTTTCTCTAGGTCGTATAATGCGCCTTCGACTAGTTCAAGATCTTTAATAGAATAGGTATTAGTTATCATCAGTATTCTCCTACTGGTTTTAATTAGTGGCCGGTATCAGTTACAGCTGAAATCGGTCACGCTTTTATGTACCTGGAGGGTCACGCCAGAAAGGGCCTGGTACATGATCCGTGTCGAATAGCTGCTCATCGTCATACTCGAAAATCAGCCATTCCATTTCCATTCTCGCGCTAGCAATCTCACGCAATTTTTGATCGAAATAAAAATTCAGTTGATCCCATCCGCGTCCCTGTAAAACCTCATTATCTTGTTGTTGTAACTCACGCCAATAGCGCATGAATTCTCGAGTGATGTAGTGCAAATACAACCCTGTGCAATGGCCAAAGTTTTTTCTTGCCCTCGTTTCGATATCGTCCAAAGGGTAGAGGTAAGGTCGTATTTTTGGTGATGTCATCAGTCCTCGACCATAACGAAATCACCGCAAAACTCAGTCTTAACTAGCTGCTCGATGCCATCGGTAAATTTCACTAGAACTTCAATTTGTTCGTTCATGGTTAGAAGACCAACAACCACACCAATCTTGCTGATTGGTGGATTCGGAAGGTGCGCGCGATCTTCAAGCCGAACGACTTCGCGGTTGATCACCGCGACAGCTTCTACAACGGTAAATCGTAGGTCTGGGTTCCAGTCACCTAAAAAGTCTATTCCTTGCTCATCAGTCATCTGTTTCATCTCATCATCTCGTTGGCTTCAACGTGCGTACAGTTATTGACACGAGTCCAAGGGTGCCGCGTCGGGTCGGCTGCGCCGATACCGAATGCGGCCACCTTCGTACCCGTCAGCAAAGCTTTCTCGCCAATCGCTCCACCAGTCGCTCTGGCTTCGTTAGCTCTGCTTTGTTGGTCTAATGGGTCTGTCGATTTTGATCCGGTCAGCGTCCACGTCCTGTATCGGGAAATAAACTGACGACCATCACTCTGCAGCCCGATTACACGAGCTGCTATTGGGTCTCCGTAGGCCCCCAAATTCTCTTCAATCACCTCGCCAGTTTCGGCATTGATGTACTCAGAAACGCTATAAAGCGGCTGAACGGGTCGATCTTTCTTTCTCAGAATGGGACCGCCCATAATCATGACGTATGCGGCCCACTCGGATGCATCCGCAGCGATCATGGCCTGCATAAAGGCTGAGTCTGTCGAGGTGGCTTGCCTTAGTAACTTTTGGTGTGGGGAGGCTAGACGCCGAAGTTCACGCCATACCGTGACGCTGGGTCCACCGATAGATTGAAACTGACGAATACCCCAAGTACTGGCCCATGCATCGATAGCGGTTGCGGCATCTCTGGAATCACTGCCATCCAGATCTTGCTCGATGTGGGCGCCATCGATGTTCTTAGCTATGTATTTAGCGATATAGCCGGCAGCGCTACCTTTCTGGGGATCAATGGCAACAGCCTTGAAACGGTGCTTAGATGCGCCCCGTTCGTCACCGTCTTCTTTGAGCGCGTAATCATTGAAAACCTTACGAACAGTTTCGCGATGCTGCTCAGGCATAAATAGCATTAGGTGCCAATGTGGGGTGCCGTCATGGTTAGGCTCTACAACCCGAATACCGTAGACGCAGATATCATCACGGTGCAGCTTTGCCCGTATGCATTGGAATAGCTGATTTAGGTACTGGTGCGCTTCTAGTGGCGTTGTACCGTCATATTTTGGGTTAGGCCTACCATTGCGTTTAAACCGTGCATGCATCCTAGATGGGGCTGTCAGGGTGTAGAACTCGCCAACATGATTGAGTTGGTCGGCGACCATCTCAAAGCCCTTAATTCGGGTCATCAATTCACCGCGACGAATAGCCGGATTGGATACCGACAAATCAGCTAATTCTTTAAGGCTGTATTCCTGACCCTCATCGTTGCGAATGTAGGTATTCGAAAGGTAATGCTCATTACGCCGCTTTTGATCCTGACGGACACTCTGACTGATCATGCTGGAATAGGTGCTGGCGTGCTGTGATACCAAACCGATATCTCTTGCTACTGCTTCGATGGTTCGTCGTTGAAGCTTGAACAAGTTCTTGCGCCACCAGCGTCCGCTTTCCATTCGGCGAATGCAGGGGCTGAACAGGGTTTTATGGTCTTTGGTGACAGGAGGGGATAGCGAGTAACGTTCAGCCAATAAACAACAGAGCTGGTATACCTTCTCGCCATAATCGAACCGAGCCACGTAGTGGCGGCACTTAGTTGCCAGATGCTCTGCGAATTGTTTGATCTCATCAGAATCAGAAGACAGGTTTAGATCTCTAATTCTTAGACGGCAATCGAGCTCTCGCAGGTTTTGGTTTGCATCGGCATAGCCCTTAGTTTTTGCGATATCTTCGTAGATATAGGCAAAGCTACTAGCTAGCTGAGGGTGCGAATTGAGGATATCAGTGCGAAATTTTCGACAATGATATGTTCCATAGGCATTGAGTCGATCAGAAGCCGTAGCCTGATCGTGTGCCGAGGTTGTGCCGGAGTTGTGCCCAACTGGAGCCCAATGGGGACCATCAGAGACCAAGTGAGAGGTTGAGAGAGAATGACCACAAGCCGCATGGCCTGTGGTCTTCAGCGGTCTGGAGAGGTCTCCAGTACCGCAAGATTTGGTGGAGCTGGCGGGACTTGAACCCGCGTCCACAATGTTTCCGAACCAGTGATACTACATGCTTAGTCTGTCATTTAGTTAACCCGTAGAGACTCCAACAGACAGGATTCTCATGAGCGAGCCAGATTAGTTTTAGCGCTTCAGCCCCTGGCGAGGCCTCCATCGCGATCCTGTATAGGATGACCTTCCGTACCCCGACCTACAGACAAATACGGGTGGAAGGGCGCTAGGCAGGTTATTAAGCTGCTAGTGCGTAGTTTTCGTCGTTTGCAATTAAGCAGTGGCAGTGTTTATTTACGTGATCATTTGCCAATCACGGCATGCACACAGGACATACGCACCATGTCGAAACCAAATCAGCCCCGAAACTGTTGTGTCCAGTATGAACGACCTTACGGTCGCGTCAGACTCTTCTACTAATTGTACTATCCACCTTGTTGGAGGCGGGTTTTGCTAATAAGTTCGCCTTAGTTGCGATTCATCAGCCGTTGTTTCTGGCGACTCCAATCGCGGTCTTTCTCGGTCGAACGTTTGTCGTGCTCTTTTTTACCCTTGGCCAGGCCGATCTCACACTTGATGTGATTACCTTTCCAGTACAACGCCAAGGCGATACAAGTATGGCCTTTCTGCTCGGTGCTGGCAAACAACTTACCCAGCTCACGTTTGTTAAGCAGTAGCTTGCGGGCACGGGTCGGTTCGGCGACAACGTGGGTGCAGGCGGTCTGCAATGGTGTGATGTGGGTGTTGAGCAACCAGGCTTCGCCGTTCTTCAAGAAAACGTAGGAGTCGGTCAGTTGCGCTTTGCCGGCACGCAGACTCTTGACCTCCCAACCGGCCAGCACTAGACCCGCCTCAAACTTCTCTTCGATATGGTAATCGAACCAAGCGCGTTTGTTTTGGCAGATGCTGCCGGGGGATGAGGATTTCTTGTTCTTGGCCATGGGCGGCGATTATATAGAGCGTCCGGTGCTAAAGCGAGAGCTGGCGGTGGGATTTACGCTGCCGGTTTTGTTTCAGCGCGGCATTGCTATAAAATTCGCGCCTCATTGGTTTTTTCGGTTTGTAGTATGAAAGATCGTCAATCGATCCATGGCTCATGGGCCAGTCGCTGGACCTTTATTCTGGCGGCGACCGGTTCCTCGGTGGGGCTGGGTAATATCTGGAAGTTTCCCTACATCACCGGCGAAAACGGTGGCGGCGCTTTCGTTTTGGTGTATTTGGCTTGTATCGCGCTGGTCGGCATTCCGATCATGATGTCGGAGGTGCTGCTGGGACGGCGTGGACGTCAGAGCCCGACCAACACGTTCAGAGAGATGGCGGTTGAGATCGGCAGTAGCCCACGCTGGGCTTGGCTGGGTCTATGCGGCGTCTTTGCCGGGATGATGATCTTTGGTTTCTATAGCGTGGTGTCCGGTTGGGTGCTGGCTTACGTTTTTTATTCGGCGGACGGTAGTTTCTCCGGTGCTGGGATCGATCAGGTCAGCGCTATTTTTGAGGATCTGTTGGCCGACCCGCAAACGCTGGTGATTTGGCATACCCTGTTTGTTGTTGGGGTGGTGGCCGTGGTGGCCCGCGGCGTCAACAAGGGGCTGGAAACCGCGATCCGGATTTTGATGCCACTGTTGTTTATCTTGCTGCTACTGCTGTTGGCTTACTCTATGAGCTCGGGCGCGTTTGGTCAGGGGGTGGCGTTCCTGTTCAATGTCGACTTTAGCAAGCTGAGCTGGAATGCGGTGTTGGTAGCATTAGGGCATGCCTTCTTCACGCTTAGTTTGGGGATGGGGTCGATGATGGTGTACGGCTCGTATATGCCCAAACAAGCGTCGATCGGGTCTACTGTGTTGACGGTGGCGGCGTTGGATACCGTGGTGGCGTTGGCGGCGGGGCTGGCGATTTTCCCGCTGGTGTTTGCCAATCAGCTCGATCCGAGTTCAGGCCCGGGGCTGATGTTTGTCACCCTGCCGGTCGCCTTCGGTCATATGCCTGGCGGTCAAATATTCGGTTTTCTGTTCTTCTCGATGGTGGCGATTGCGGCTTGGACCTCGGCCATCTCGTTGTTGGAACCGGTAGCGGCTTATGTGGTGGAGCGTTTTAACATCTCCCGGATTGAAGCCTGCGTTATTCTCGGCGGTATCGTCTGGTTGCTGGGGATCGGCGCACTAACGTCCTTCAATATTGGCAGTCAGTGGTCGTTCTTCGGGATGAATTTCTTCGACCTGCTCGATTTCATGACCGCCAACCTGCTGTTACCGCTGGGCGGGCTGCTGGTGTGTGTGTTTGCCGGTTGGTGGGTCGGTGCACCGATCACCCGTGAGGAACTGGCGATGAAATCCGAACTGCTTTTTCAACTGTGGTTCTTCGTGGTTCGATATATCGCACCGGTAGCGGTGGCGATCGTCTTTATTGTTAACTTATGGCAGAAGATTGCCGGTTAAATTGTGCGCTGTCGAGATCGTATCGTGGCTGTGCAGGAGAGAGTATGACTCAGGTAGACCGTAGCGCACTGGTATTACATTCGGCGCAGCAGATGTTTGATCTGGTCAACGACGTACGCAACTATCCCAGCTTTCTGCCCTGGTGTTCGGGTTCGGAAGTGTTAGAGCAGAGCAATGACCAGATGCTGGCGCGGGTCGATGTCGCCAAGGCAGGGTTGAGGTATAGCTTCGTTACCCGTAACTTGTTACAGCAACCTAACCGGATTCAGATGGATCTGGTTGATGGACCCTTTAGCAGTTTGTCCGGGTCCTGGAGCTTTGCCGAGTTAAGCGAGGATGCGTGTAAGGTTAGCCTCAATCTGGATTTTTCTTTTCACGGCAAGCTGACAGGAATGGCGATGGCGAAAGTGTTCAACCAGATTGCGGTGGCAATGGTTGATGCTTTTTGCCTGCAGGCCGATAAACGCTACGGCTGATTATTTATCGATAATGGGGCTGCACCGTGTTACGCCCCTTAAATAGAGCCTTCGATAGAAGGTGAGAGAGTTTTATGATCAACGTTGAAGTCGCTTTTGCCCTGCCGGATGAGCAGAAGATTGTCGCACTTAAGGTCGAGCCCGAGTGCACGGTTTACGAGGCGGTGATCCGCTCAAAAATTGTTGAGTATTTTCCGCAGATCGATCCGGAAAACGATCCGATGGGGATCTTCGGCAAGGCGGTACGTGATCCGCATAAAGAGGTGATGAAAGAGGGGCAACGGATCGAGATATACCGACCGCTGATCATCGACCCGAAGATGGCACGCGCCAACCGTGCGGCCAAACTTAAAGCCCAGAAAGGCGGCGCTTAAACCGCATCTGCTTGTCTATGTGGTGTTCTAAGAGTTGTTTGGCTGAGCTGAACGGTAGAGGTACCGTTACTGCTGCTCGGCCGGAGCGGGGCTTGTTGCGCTGTTCATCTCATCAGCCGCGACCGCTTTTTTGTCGTTGGCGCCCGGATAGTAGTCGCCACTGAAGTGGGTCAACTTGTCGTCTTTGAAGAACAGCGTCAGCCGTTTTTGTTCGGTATCCTCACCGCCTGGTCTAAAGCTGTGAAAGTAATCCCAGCGGTCCTGACTAAAGGTATCTGTCACCATCGGTGAGCCCATCAGGTAGCGAACCTGATTGCGGTTCATACCCGGTTTGAGTTTGTCGATCATATCCTGCGTGACCAGATTCCCCTGCTGGATATCGATCTTATGAACACCGGGGAAATAGGAACAACCACCAAGCGAGCTCAGAGTCAGTAATAAAACGGAAACGCTAATAATAATTCTTTGCATTTGAATACGGCTTCAATCAGACTTAACGCAGCATCATAACGCATTCTGGCCTCTGAGCTAAGCGTTGTGTCCGATGCAATTCCAGCCAAACAGTGATGACCATGAGTGTAGAAAACCAAGAGCTTAGAAAAGCCGGTCTAAAAGTCACCCTGCCAAGGGTCAAGATCTATCAAATTCTTGAACGTGCCGGTGAGGGTGATCATTGGAGCGCCGAGAAAATTTACCAGATTCTGATGGAATCCGGTGAGGATGTCGGACTGGCAACGGTTTACCGGGTGCTGACACAGTTTGAGACGGCAGGGCTGGTGGTGCGGCACCATTTCGAAGGTGGCCATTCGGTATTTGAGTTGGCTGACGATGAAAAACACGACCACATTGTTTGCGTGAAATGCGGACGGGTTAAAGAGTTCAGCGATCCGCAGCTCAACCTGCGTCAACAGCAGATCGCCTCCGAGTTGGGCTTTAGCATTTCGGACCGTACGGTCTATCTGTACGGCGTTTGTGAAGGTGGCTGCAAAAAAGAAGAGTAACCTGCAGCACTGCATGATCGAATCTTAACAAGCCGGCAATTGCCGGCTTGTTTGGTTTTGGGCTGGGCATGATGCGATCGATGTTGATTGTTGTGTTCGCTATTTGCGCGCTGGCCTGGCCGCTTTACAGGTGAGAGCGGATGTTTCAAATATCGGCTCAGTCCGATTTAACCCCGTCCAGCTTACTCAGTTCAACTTAACCCCGCTTAGCTCAGGGCCAGCATCTCTTCGGCGTGGTCGATCGAGCGCTGGGTGATATCGATACCACCGAGCATGCGTGCAACCTCCTGTACCCGTTCGTCGTTGCCTAGCTGTTTGATGCGGGTACTGTTGATTTCACTATCGTCTTGTTGCTGCTTACTGACGTGCAGATGGTGATGGCCGCAGGAGGCGACCTGCGGTTGGTGGGTGACACAGAGTACCTGACTGGAACCACCTAGCTCGCGCAGCAGTCGCCCGACGACTTCGGCGATAGCTCCGCCGATACCGACATCGACCTCGTCAAACGCCAGCACCGGCGTGTTGGAGGTCTGTGCGGTGACCACCTGTATTGCCAGGCTGATCCGCGACAGCTCACCGCCGGAGGCTACTTTGCTCAGTGCCTTGGCAGGTTGGCCTGGGTTGGTGCTGATCAGAAACTCGCTCTCTTCCAGGCCGTAAGCCTTGGCATCACACGGGTTGAGTCGTACGGCGAAACAGCTGGCCGGCATTCCCAGTTGCGCCAGCTGTTGATTGACCTGTTGCTCCAACGTGGCAGCGGTTGTCTGACGTTGCTGGCTAAGTTGATCGGCGTGCTGGCGGTACTGTTCTGCAGCCTGATTGCACGACTGCTCAAGTTGTTCCAGTGCTTCGTCGCCCAGGCTCAGTTGCGCCAGCTCTTGTGACAGTTGCTGGTGTAGCCCGGCCAGTTCGGCGGGTTCTACCTGATGTTTACGGGCGATCTGAAAGAGCAGGCTAAGCCGCTCTTCGACCTCGGCCAGTCGTTGTGGATTGACCTCGGTGCGGTCGAGAAAATGGCTCAGCTCGGACGAAGCCTCTTCGATCTGGATCAGCGCCGAGTTGAGCATCTCGCTGGTATTATTTAACGCATTGTTGTCGATGTTGAGTCCGGCCAGTTGTTGTAGGCACTGGTTGAGCAGGCTGGCGCAGTTGCCGGAGTCATCTTCGGTGGTGCGCTGGCGAACCGTATCGCAGGTCTGCATTAACTCTTCGGCGTGTGATAACTGCTGCTGTTGCTGCTCTAAACTGTGCAGTTCGCCATCTGCGGGTGCGAGCTGGTCGAGTTCCTGAACCTGATAGCTCAAAAGTTGTTCGCGGGCGTGCTGCTCGTCGCTGCGACTGCGCAAGGTCTCGAGTTGCTGTTGCAGCGTTTGCCATTGGCGAAACTGCTGCCGGACCTCGACACCCAGCGGTTCCAGTGCGCCAAAGCTGTCGAGCAGGCCCCGGTGGTGGTCTTTTTTGAGCAGTTGCTGGTGTTCGTGCTGACCGTGAATCTCGATCAGAAATTCACCCAACCCGCGCAAGCTCTGCAGCGGTGCAGGCTGACCGTTGATGTAAGCGCGTGATCGACCGTTGCTGCCCAATACCCGCCGCAGGATGCAGTCCTGATCCTGATCCAGCTCGTTATCGCGCAACCACTGCAGCGCCTGCGGAAGTTGGCTCAGGTCAAAGCTGGCACTGATATCGGCGCGCTTGCAGCCATGCCGCACCATACCCGAATCGCCCCGGTCGCCCAGCGCTAAACCGAGGGCATCGAGCATGATCGATTTGCCGGCGCCGGTTTCTCCGCTGATAACGGTCATTCCCTGGTCGAGTTCCAATTCAAGCTGGTCGATCAGGGTGAAGTCGCGAATGCTCAGATGGGTCAGCATAGTTGCCTCCTTGCGGGGCTTGTTCGGGGAAGGTGATATCAGGTATAGAGATAAAACTCTGTTTATTTATACAGTAGTTTTTGGCGGCTCGCCAGTCTCGTTGTTGATGCTGTTTGTCGATCGGCTCAGATGATAGAAATTTAGCCTTGAAACCGCTGTGGCCATCCCCATATAGGGGGTCAGAAATAGCTTATGACAGACCTTGCCCAGAGCAAGCACAGCCGAGTTTGGAGAGACCGATGGCAAATCAAGACCAGGCCAAAGCGCCGCAATCCGAAGACACCCTTAGCCCTGAGCAGACTGTTGAGACTGCTGAGCAGGTTGACAACGCCGAGGCCGAGCAGAATAGCGACACACCTCAGCGTGACCTTGAGCAGGAGCTGGAGCAGGCGCAGCAGGCGCTGACCGAGGCTGCTGACCAAGTGATGCGGGCGCAGGCCGATGCGCAGAATATCCGTCGCCGTGCCGAGCAGGACGTTTCCAAAGCGCGCAAGTTTGCGCTGGAGAAGTTCGCCGAAGAGTTGATCCCGGTGGTCGATAACCTGGAGCGTGGCATTGAGTCGGCGCAGAATGACGACGCCGACGTTAAAGTGATCCGCGAAGGGATGGAGCTAACCCTGACAAGCTTCATCACCGCGCTGAAGAAGTTCAACGTTGAGACTGTTGATCCGCAAAATGAACCGTTTGACCCGCAGCTGCACCAAGCGATGACGATGGTTGAGAACGATAACGTCGAGCCCAACACGGTGCTGCACGTGATGCAGAAAGGTTACCAGCTCAACGGTCGTCTGGTTCGCCCAGCGATGGTGATGGTTTCCAAAGGCGGCGCTAAAAAGCCGACTGCACCGAGCATCGACGAAAAAGCTTAAGTTCCAAAAGCAAAGAATTCGAAGGTTTTTGTTTGTACATTTTTTAAGCGGTTATTCATTACAGCCCTTGAAACCGAAACAATCAGACCTATATAGCTAATCATCAAGAATCAGCCGGCCGCCACTAACTTGTGAGCCGGACAGTAAGACGGAGCAAAACAATGGGTAAAGTAATTGGTATCGACCTTGGCACCACCAACTCTTGCGTGTCAGTACTCGATGGCGACAAGCCAAAAGTAATTGAGAATGCCGAAGGCGATCGCACCACACCATCGATCATCGCCTACACCGACGACGACGAAATTCTGGTTGGTCAGTCGGCCAAGCGTCAGGCGGTCACCAACCCGACCAATACCCTGTTCGCGATCAAGCGGCTGATCGGTCGTCGCTTCAAAGACGACGTGGTACAGAAAGATATCAAGATGGTGCCTTACGGCATCTGCGAAGCCGACAACGGTGACGCTTGGGTTGATATCAAAGGTAACAAGCAGGCACCGCCACAGATTTCTGCTGAAATCCTGAAGAAGATGAAGAAGACCGCTGAGGACTTCCTGGGCGAGTCGGTCACCGAAGCGGTCATCACCGTCCCGGCCTACTTCAACGATTCTCAGCGTCAGGCGACTAAAGACGCCGGTAAGATCGCCGGTCTTGAAGTGAAGCGGATCATCAACGAGCCAACCGCTGCTGCACTGGCTTACGGCATGGACAAGAAGCGTGGCGATAGCACCGTGGCTGTTTATGACCTGGGTGGTGGTACCTTCGACATCTCGATCATCGAGATCGCCGAAGTGGATGACGAGCACCAGTTTGAAGTGCTGTCGACCAACGGTGATACGTTCCTTGGTGGTGAAGATTTCGACTCACGTCTGATCGAATACCTTGCCGAGACTTTCAAGAAAGAGTCTGGCATCGATCTGCACACCGATCCGCTGGCGCTGCAACGTCTTAAAGAAGCGGCAGAGAAAGCCAAGGTTGAGTTGTCTTCAAGCCAGCAAACCGACGTTAACCTGCCGTACATCACTGCTGATGCAAGCGGTCCTAAGCACCTTAACGTTAAGTTGACCCGCGCCAAGCTCGAGTCTCTGGTTGAGGCGCTGGTGGAGCGTACGATCGCCCCATGTGCCCAAGCACTGAAAGATGCAGGCCTGTCGGCTTCTGAGATCGACGACGTAATTTTGGTCGGTGGTCAGAGCCGGATGCCGCTGGTACAGGCGAAAGTGAAAGAATTCTTCGGCAAAGAAGCGCGTAAGGACGTTAACCCTGACGAAGCTGTTGCCATGGGTGCTGCCATCCAGGGCGCTGTTCTGTCGGGTGAAGTGAAAGATGTGCTGCTGCTGGACGTTACCCCGCTGACGCTGGGTATCGAGACCATGGGTGGCGTTGCTACCGCGGTTATCGAGAAGAACACCACCATCCCAACCAAGAAGTCACAGGTGTTCTCTACCGCCGACGACAACCAGAGCGCGGTGACTATCCACGTGGTTCAGGGCGAGCGTAAGCAAGCGACCCAGAACAAGTCATTGGGTCGTTTTGATCTGGCTGACATCCCGCCTGCACCACGCGGTATGCCGCAGATTGAAGTTAGCTTCGACCTGGATGCCAACGGTATCCTCAACGTGTCGGCCAAAGATAAGGCCACCGGTAAAGAGCAGTCGATCGTGATCAAGGCCTCTTCGGGTCTGTCGGACGACGAGATCGAGCAGATGGTTGCCGACGCTGAAGCGCATTCAGCCGAAGACGAGAAGTTCGAAGCGCTGATCGGAGCCCGTAACGCGGCTGACGGCATGATCCACACCAGTAAGAAGACGCTGGAAGAAGCCGGTGACAAAGCTAGCGACGAAGAGAAAGCGGCTATTGAAGCTGCGATCACGGCGCTGGAAGAGGCGGTAAAGGCTGATGACAAAGACGACATCGAAGCCAAGACCGTCGCGCTGACCGAAGCGGTCTCCGGTGTGGCGCAGAAGATGCACGCCGACGCTACGGCTGAGCAAGCTGCTGGTGGTGAAGAAGCCCAGGCGGAATCGGCCCAGGCAGAAGATGTTGTTGATGCCGAGTTCGAAGAAGTTAAAGACGACAAGAAGTAACTGTTTAAACTGTTACTGATTACAGTCTTGCAGCCTAAGCTGCTGAAAAAATAGTAAAAGTAGCGCGGGAGCCGGTCTCCCGCGTTGCTGTATCTGGTCCGTTCTGGTGGCGTGTTGTTAGTCGAAACAGCGCTAACTGCTACAGACCTTTATCCAGCAGTTTTTCATAAGTAAGGCCACGACGGCCATAATCGTCACCCGCCTGATTTATTAAAAGCCGTTTACCGAGCAAAGAGTTATGTCCAAGCGTGATTATTATGAAGTCCTAGGCGTGTCTCGCGATGCTGCCGACCGTGATATCAAGAAAGCCTACCGCCGTCTGGCGATGAAGCATCACCCGGATCGTAATCCGGACGACAAAGCGTCGGAAGATAAATTCAAAGAAGCCAATGAGGCCTACGAGATTCTGTCCGACGCGCAGAAGAAAGCGGCCTATGATCAGTACGGCCACGCCGGTGTGGATCCCAATATGCGTGGTGGCGGCGGTCAGGGAGCTGGTGGTTTCGGTGATGTCTTCGGCGATGTGTTTGGCGATATCTTCGGTGGTCAGGGCGGCGGTCGTGGCCGTTCACGGGTACAGCGTGGTGCTGATCTGCGTTACAACATGGAACTGGATCTTGAAGACGCAGTACGCGGTGTCGAGAAGAAGATCCGCATCCCGACGCTGGTGGGCTGTAATACCTGCGATGGCAGCGGCGCTAAGGCCGGTACCAAGCCCAAGCCGTGCGGCACCTGTGGTGGTGTTGGCCAGGTGCGGATGCAACAGGGATTCTTCTCGGTTCAGCAGACCTGTCCGGCCTGTCATGGCGAAGGTTCTATCGTGTCCGATCCTTGCACCGATTGTCGTGGTCGCGGTCGTACCGAAGAGACCAAGACGCTGTCGGTTAAGATTCCGCCGGGTGTCGATACCGGTGATCGAATCCGTTTGGCCGGTGAAGGTGAAGCGGGAACCCATGGCGGTCCTGCAGGCGACCTTTTTGTGCAGGTCGCGGTGCGTAAACACTCGATTTTCGAGCGTGATGGTCGCAATCTCTACTGCGAAGTACCGGTCAGTTTTGTTGATGCAACGTTGGGCGGTGAGATCGATGTGCCCACCCTCGACGGCCGAGTCAAACTGAAGGTTCCTGCCGAGTCGCAGACCGGCAAGATGTTCCGCCTGCGCGGTCGTGGTGTCCCACCGGTACGCGGTGGCGCTACCGGTGATCTGATGTGCCGGATCCTGATCGAAACTCCGGTCAGTCTCAATAGCCGTCAGAAAGAGCTGCTGCGCGAGTTCCAATCGACGCTGGATGAGAAGTACGAGAAACATTCACCCAAGAAGACCAACTTCTTCGACGGTGTGAAGAAGTTTTTCGACGTGGATTAAGACAGGTATTTGAGTCTGCTCTGAAAAACAAAAAAAACGCCCCGGTACGGAGTTGCTCCTGCCGGGGCTTTTTTTGGGTAATTTATACTGCAGGAGAGTGGTACGTGGGGCGCTTTTCCATCGGTTATCGATGCAGTGGTTCAAAAGATCTTTAACCGCAGGTGAGAGGTGTGATTCTATCGCTGGTGTTTCGTTCTTGGTGTCGCTGAAACGATGTGTGTTCTAGCAATCATACGCCTGACCTAAAATGCTAACCGATGTCCCGAAAAGCATATTGGGGTGTGCATGGATTGCATTCGCTCCGAGTTCGCGTGCTTGGTTCTTTATGTCGTTGATTGCGCCTTGGATTAGATCTTTATTTGAGATAAACAGGAAGTTATACCAACGCCCTTCGGAGCCAATGACCTCTTTGATGAATCGACAGTTTTTAACTTGCTCGTGATCATCATAGAGGCGAACGACTTCTGCGTCAGGTCTGTCGTCATTTACCGATAGACCGCTGCAGGCTGGTAGACAAATACAAAACAGAAACGGGAGTAGTCTTTTAATATTCATACTATCGAAAGATCTCAGCAGGTAGTGGAGAGTCGCTCAATGCTGTTGGTTGAAATGCCGAAACAGGTCTGTTCATGAGCATAATAATAAACTCTGCGGTAACGACAAAAAAATCAAAATTATAGCGACCGTAAGCGGTACAGACTGGCCTCTGACAACCTCTCAGACTTTGCCTATGCGCGATTAAGCTTGTCTTGACTGCCTCTGTTTTGCAAGAGATTGGCTTTCAGCCGAGCCGCGTTGTCGTGCTGCAGTACACATTGCCAGTAATCGTTCAGTCGTTTGAGCAGAGCTGTTCTAAATGGCGCTGATTAATGATGGCATAACCGCAGGCGTGGGTGGCGTGCCATCTATGAGTACAGAACACTCGGCTTAGTGAATTTTTATAAGTGGGTTTTTCTTGGCTCAAGAGATAGTATCAACCACCCTATTTGGAGGGGTGCGAACACCGTTGCAAAGGAGCCGAAACTATTGACGACAGCAGGCTAGGCACAGTTTCTCAGCCATAGCAGACACGTCTGAAATAGGTAACGAATGAGAGTTATTAAAGGACAGAAAAAACGAGAGCAGCAGCAAAAAACTTACGGTAGTGTCCGGTCGTTGCACCCAGCCCTGACCCGATATCGACAGACGCAAGACACAAAAAAGGCCTGCAACTAGCTGCAAGCCTTTAAAGTATTGGTGCCCGGAGACGGAATCGAACCGCCGACACGAGGATTTTCAATCCTCTGCTCTACCGACTGAGCTATCCGGGCCACACAAGAGGCGCGTATTAAGCCCGTTTGAATTAATTCTGTCAAGCCCCTGTTTCAATTGATGTCATGACTTTTTCACAGTCCCATAATTGCTCTGATATACTTGCATTCTTTTTCCCTCCTCAAGAGAGTCGGCGGCATGATTAATAGCTATGAAAGTGCGTTCGAGCGGCATCAACAAGCGTTTGCACAGGTGAAAGGGTTGGCTCCTGATGTGATTCGTCTGGCCGAAGCGATGCTTGATTGTCTGCGGGGCGGAGGTAAGGTTTTATGGATGGGTAACGGCGGTAGCGCGGCCGATGCTCAGCACATGGCGGCAGAGCTGATGGTACGTTACAAAGCCGAGCGTGGCCCGCTGGCATCGATCGCACTGACCACCGATACGTCGCTGATCACCGCCCACAGCAATGACTACAGCTTTGAGACACTGTTTTCGCGTCAGGTTGAAGGATTGGCCCGCGCCGGTGATCTGGTGATCGGTATCAGCACGTCGGGTAATAGCGGCAATATCATTAAGGCGGTGGAACAAGCACAACAGATGGGTGTCAAAACGGCCACCTTGTTGGGCCGCGATGGCGGAAAACTGGGGCAGTTGGCCGATGTGTCGGTGATTGTTCCGTGTGATGAAACTGCCCGGATTCAGGAAGCCCATATTTTTATCGGCCATTGGTTGTGCGAAGTGCTTGATCAGCAGTTGGCGCCTTAACCGCTTTGGCCATTGGTTAGTTCAATCCGTCAGACCGTAATTTTTACGATTTAACACAAAGAGTTAAGCAACGCTATGCAGCTTTACATCCCTGATTTTTCTACTGCTCGTGTGTTGGTCGTCGGCGACCTGATGCTGGATCGTTACTGGCATGGCCAGACCCAGCGTATTTCCCCCGAAGCGCCGGTACCAGTGGTGCATATCAAAGACCATGAGGGCCGTCCTGGCGGCGCGGGCAACGTGGCACTGAATATTGTTGCGCTCGGTGGTAATGCCACGCTGCTGTCTCTGGTGGGCAAGGATGAGGCGGCGGATAGCTTGCGGACGCAGCTCAATGAGGCCAACGTTCAGTGCGAATTCGAGCAGGTTGACGGCTCAGATACCATCACCAAGTTGCGGGTGATGAGCCGCAACCAGCAGTTGATCCGTCTCGATTTTGAAGACGGTTTTGAAGATTACGATCACGCACATTTGCTGAGCCGGTTTGACCACTGTCTGCGCGATTGTGACGTGGTGGTGTTCTCCGACTACGGTAAAGGCTGTCTGGACGAGATTCAGGCGATGATCTCGCGAGCCCGTGCCGCCGGTAAGCAGATACTGGTTGACCCTAAGGGTACCGATTTTAGCAAGTATGCCGGTGCCACCCTGATCACACCCAACGAATCCGAGTTTGCAGCTGTCGCCGGTTGGTGGCAGGACGAGGAGGATATGGTCGAGCGGATTCGCGCATTGCGTGTTGAGTGCCAGCTTGATGCGCTGCTGGTGACCCGCAGTGAGCGTGGCATGGCGTTGATTCAGGCCGAGCAGGAGTTACATATCCCGACCGTGGCGCAGGAGGTGTTCGACGTCACCGGTGCCGGCGATACCGTTATTGGTACGCTGGCGGCGTCGCTGGCGGCGGGTGAGTCGATCGAAGACGCTACCCGGTTGGCCAATCTGGCCGCAGGCATCGTGGTAGCGAAGATGGGTACCGCGACGTTAAGTGCCGAAGAGCTCAATCGGGCCATCATGGCTGAGGCGATCGAAGAGACCGGTATCGTTTCGGTCCATGCCTTGAAGCGACAGATTCAAGCCGCGACAGCACGTGGTGAGAAGGTGGTGATGACCAATGGTTGCTTCGACATCCTCCATGCGGGTCATGTTCAATATCTGGAGCAAGCACGCTCGCTCGGCGACAAGTTGATCGTGGCGGTTAACAGCGATGATTCGGTATCGCGGCTGAAAGGCCCGGAGCGGCCGATCAATCAACTCGAACAACGGATGGCGGTGATGTCGGGGCTGTCCAGCGTCGACTGGGTGGTACCGTTCGGCAAAGATTCGGTCGACGATACCCCGGCTGATCTGATCAAAGAACTGCTTCCTGATATTCTGGTCAAAGGTGGTGATTACACCGCCGAAGATGTGGCTGGCGGTGAGGCGGTGATCAACAACGGCGGCGAAGTGATTATCTTAGGCTTCCTCGATGGTTGTTCAACCACCAATATTGTTCGTCGCATTCGCACTACCGAGGAGAATAAAGGCTCATGATTATCGTTACCGGTGGCGCCGGCATGATCGGCAGCAACATTGTTAAAGGGCTCAATGATCGCGGTATCACCGACATTTTAGTGGTCGACGATCTGACCGACGGTCACAAATTCCGGAACCTGCAGGACTGCCAGATCGCTGACTATCTCGATAAAGATGATTTTCTGGCGCGGATCAAAGCGGGTGAGCGATTCGGCCCAGTACAGGCGGTATTCCACGAAGGGGCTTGCTCAGCGACCACCGAGTGGAACGGTAAGTATGTGATGGAGAACAACTACGAGTATTCCAAAGTGTTGTTGCATTACTGCATGGAGCGTCAACTACCGTTTCTGTATGCCTCATCGGCCGCCACCTATGGCAAGGGTGAGGTCTTTAAAGAGGAGCTTAGCTGCGAAGGGCCGATCAATGTCTACGGCTACTCCAAGTGGCAGTTTGATCAGTACGTGCGCAAAATTTTGCCGCGGCATACCTCGTCGCAGATCGTTGGTTTTCGTTATTTCAACGTTTACGGCCCGCGTGAGCAACATAAAGGCAGCATGTCGAGCGTTGCGTTCCACAACAACGGTCAGATCGAACGCGGTGAGAACCCCAAGTTATTTGGTGCATATGATGGCTATGCAGAGGGCGGCCAACTGCGTGACTTTGTCTACGTCGGCGATGTGGTGAAAACCAATCTTTGGTTTATGGATCACGGCGAGCACTCGGGTATTTTTAATCTGGGAACCGGTCGCAGTCAGTCGTTTAAGGATGTGGCAGAATCGGTGATTAAGTTTCACGGTAAGGGTGAAGTTGAATATATCGACTTCCCCGATCACCTCAAAGGTTCGTATCAGAGCTTCACCCAAGCCGATATCGGTAAGTTACGCAGCGTCGGCTACGATGAGCCGTTTAAGACGGTGCAAGAAGGCGTGGCTGAGTATATGGAATGGCTGCATCGTTAAGCGTGGGCTGTTGATCTTGAACTGTTGCTCTTGTGAGCAGTTGGTCTTGAAGTACAAGGATTTTTTCTAGATGGCAAAACGCTGGCTGATTGTCGGCCCTTCGTGGGTCGGCGACATGGTGATGGCTCAAAGCCTGTTTAAACACCTCAAACGCAAAGATCCCGAGTGTCTGATCGATGTGATTGCACCGGCCTGGTCGCATCCGGTATTGGCACGCATGCCCGAGGTCAACGAGGCGATCGGGCTAGATGTAAAACATGGCGAGCTGGGGCTTAAGAAGCGTTGGCAGCTGGGACTTGCGCTGATTAAACGCGCTTATAGCAACAGCATCGTCATTCCACGCTCTTTGAAAGCGGCGTTGATACCGTGGTTTGCGGAAGTGCCCGAGCGCACCGGGTTTCGCGGCGAGATGCGTTATATCCTGCTGAATGACATGCGGCTTCTCGACAAGAGGCGATTGCCACTGTGTGTGCAGCGGATGGTGGCGCTGGGGTCTAAATCGAGCTTGGATGTCCCTGAAATCCTCGAGCCCGAATTGCGGGTCGATAGCGATAACCAACAGCGGCTACTGGCCGAACTAAAGCTAACGGTCGATCGTCCGGTAGTGGCGTTGTTGCCTGGTGCCGAATTTGGACCGGCCAAGCAGTGGCCTGTTGAATACTGGGCCGAAGCCGCCGATAAACTCTCTCAGCAAGGGTTCCAGTTCTGGTGCTTGGGTTCACCCAAAGATCGGGCTGCGGCTGATCAGATTCAGGATATTGCGGAGTGTGAAATCCACAACCTCTGCGGCAAAACCCAGCTGGAAGACACCGTTGACCTGTTAGCTCTGGCAAAACATGCGATCACTAACGACTCCGGTTTGATGCACATAGCCGGTGCCGTGGGTTGCCATGTAGTCGCCATTTATCGCACCACCACGCCCGATTACACCCCGCCACTGACCAAGAACGCCGATATACTGCTGGCCGATCTGGGCGGTGATGAAAGTTTGATGGCGGTGCGTGAACTGCCCGAAGGGCACTCGTTGGTAGATGTGTCGGTAGACGCTGTTATGGCATCAGTAGTAAGAACCAGGAATTAATTTGTAGTTATGCTTAATACTCAAAATTTAGCTTTAAATCAGCGTTTTCAAGTGGCCCTTAGTTTGTGTGTCGTGTTGTTTACCGTACTGACATTGATGCTCGAGCGCGGTAACAGTTATGCGGGCGCCCTACTTATCATTGTTGCGCTAGCAGCAATAGTGCAAAACCGTAGTCATATCTTTAACGGTATCCAGAATGAGAAGCTGTTTATTGCAGGCATGGCTGTTTATGCCTGTAGTGGAGTCTTATCGTCTGCGATCACGAATAGCGGTATAGATGTCGGACAGATAAAAAACCATATGGTATTTCTATATGCTCTGTTGGTTTTTTTGGCTGTTCGCAATGTCGGTATTAATCGTGAATACCTTTATGCGGGATTTTTTCTGGGTGCCATTAGTGCGGGAATATTTGGTGCTTACCAAGTCTATGTATTGGGGCATAACGTGGCTCATGGCCACCACTGGAAGATCATCTTCGGTAATACCTCACTCATTCTCGGATTACTATCCCTCACCTATCTCATACCGAGTCATTCATACCAACAAAAAAGATGGTTTATGGCATTGGCTGTAATCGCTTTTTTGTTTGGTGGGTTAGGTTCTCTCTGTTCGGGAACACGGGGAGGTTGGCTTGCGCTACCGCTATTAATGTGGCTCATCTTTAGCCGTTCGATAACGAATAAAGCTGCTAAATTCACGGTATACACTTTGTTTATCATCTCCCTGCTAGGGATATACAACTTTAATGGTCTTGTTAACCAAAAGGTAAATCGAGCGATTAGCGAGATCGAATACTACACAACCACCGATAACCCCAAGGGTGCAGGTTCTTTAGCGGCCCGTTTCGAGATGTGGCGTGGTGCCGCCCATATGTTTAAAGAGAGCCCTTGGATAGGCATCGGTTTCGGAGAGTTTAGCAACGAACTTACCGAACTTAAAAACGCTAAAATCGTGAATACAGTCACTTGGCACCCTCATGCCCATAACGACGTTATGAACGCTGCTGCAGAGAAAGGTATCATCGGTATTGCCGGTCTGTTAGCGCTGTACTTAACTAGCTTGATCTATTTTCAACGACGTACCGGCATCGATCTGCAGATAGCGACTGCAGGCTCTATCCTTTGCCTTGGTTTTATCGATTTTGGTCTCTCGGAGACTGTGATGATAATTAATATCGGAGCCAAATTCTTTGCCGTATTGCTCGCGGTGTTAGCGGGTTATCTTTGTTTTCTTGCTCGATATAACAAAAAAACAGAGTCTTCTATTAGCCCAGTATTAAAGAGCAGTAAGCAGGAGGAGATCGTTGTCTGAGTTACTGAAAACCATCTCCATCGCAGTAATGGTCAAAGATGAAGCGCTGATGCTAGATGACTGCCTTCGCTCCTGCACCTGGGCCGATGAGATCGTAGTGCTGGACTCGGGAAGTACTGATAACACTTTAGAAATAGCTCAGCGATATACCGACAAGGTTCATGTCAGTGGTGACTGGCAGGGCTTCGGCGCGCAGCGTCAGCGCTTGCATGAGCTGTGTAGCGGCGACTGGGTGTTAATGGTCGATGCCGATGAGCGTGTCACTCCAGAGTTTCAGGCTGAAGTTGAAGCGTTACGCAAAGATACCGCGATGGATCGGGCTTTTGATGTGACGATCCAGACCTATATTTTCGGTAAAGCGTTAAGTCATGGTGGTTGGTGTTCAACCAGTCGCCGTTTGTATCCCCGATTGAAAGGCGGCTTTGATCCCGAGCGCAAAGTGCACGAGCGGATGATCTTTTCCGAACCGGTCCGATTTGAGAAGACCAAGGGGCGGCTCAAACACTTCAGCTATCGTGACATGGAGCATTATCTGGTTAAGTCGGCGCGTTATGCTGCTGTCTTTGCCGAACAGAAAGTCGCTCGTGGAAAATCAGCAACGCTTTCGCAGGCAGCGTTGCATGCACTCGGGCTGTTTATCAAGATGTACCTGATCCGCGGAGGCTTTCTTGATGGACGACGTGGCCTGTTGATGGCAATGCTTTCTAGCCACTCCTGCTTCGTGAAGTATGCCGACCTGTGGAGTCGCACCAAAGCGTTACGTTAAGTGTATAGACGCGTTAAGAAGGCCCTGATCTGCTCAGCTGCCGAATCGATATCAACCCGGCTCATATCCTGCTCAATATCCGAAGGAGGCGTCAGGGCCAAATAACGCCCCTGTGCGTTGAGGGTGCGCCAGCGTAACGGTGTTGACGAGCGTCGATTGGGGTAAAAGCCGACGGTTGGCCGATTCAGGGCGCCTGCGATATGCAAGGTGCCGGTCGACCCGGCGATAAACAGGTGGGCCAACGCCAAATGTTTGGTAAAGCTTTGCAGACCGTCGGTCGAGTTAAAAAGCCGATGATTAAGGCCGCGTTCTTTGAACATTGACGCCAACTGCTGAGTGGCTTCAAGTTCACCGGGGCCAGCGGTGAGGATGTAGCAGTTAGTTGGAACGTCAATTGTCGCAGCGAGGTCGGCATACTGCTCCAGACTAAGGTTGTTGGCCGAGCCACCGTGTCCGGCGTGAATAAAGATTAACCGTTGCGACTCGGGCAGTTGCTGTTGTTGCAAAAACTGTTGCCGTAGTTGCTCAAGCTCGTCGGCGTCCAGCGGCAAATAAGGTGCAGAAAAGAGGTGTTGTGTAGTCTCCTGATACTGCGCGATAGAGGCTTCAACAAGGTCGAGATTGTATTGGTACTCGGGCTTTTCGGAGCGTGATCGTTTCTGTGAGAGGCGGTGATTGTAGAATAGCTGCGCCAGTTTGGTAGCAGGAGCCCAGCGTTGAGGGATGCCCGCTAGTAGGCCCAACAGGCCGATACGGGTGGTGGAGAACAACGTAATCATCAGGTCGAAACGTTGCGCTCGGGTTTCTTTGAGCAACTGCTGAAAGCCGGTGACGCCCGCATTCTCAGTAGGGTCGATCAACAGATCGTCGATCCAGGGACAAAGTTCGGCGATCGGTTTGGTATAGTTGGGCACCAGCGCTACAATTTGCGCCTCAGGAAAGGCCTGTTTCAGCGCGGCGAAGCCAGGCCATGACAGCATGAAGTCTCCCAGCTTATCGTTGCGGACAACCAGTATCTTCTTAGGGCTAGTATTCAAACGATGCGTATCCTTCATCTACTGTCACAAACTCATTTAACCGGCGCCGAAGTCTATGCGGCACAGCTATGCCGCGAACAGTTGTCTCAGGGTGACCAATGTTGGATCGTGTCAGACACGCTCTCGGTCAGTGTCTCTGGAGCCAGTTATATTCCGATGCCGATCGATAACCGCAGTTATCTCAATCGACTGAAAAACATTATCGGCGTAGTCAGGCTATGCAAGCAACACCAAATCGACGTTATTCATGCTCACTCCCGTGCTGCCAGCTGGGTTGCTAACATTGCGGCTAAGTGGGCGAAGGTGGGTTACGTGTCTACGGTTCACGGCCGTCAGAAGGTTCATAAAAGCAGCAGCAGTTGGAATATCTACGGCCGTAACATCGTTGCGGTGTGTGACCATATTGCCGATCACCTGCAGAACGAACTTAATATTCCACCAAGTTATATCCGGGTGGTGCGAAACGGTCTCAATAACGTTGAAAGACTTCAGCCAAGAGCGATAGATGACCGCAGTCGCCAAACCGTGGTCTGGATCGGCCGTCTGACCGGCCCCAAAGGCGAGATCGCCCGTAAGCTGGCGTATGAGATAGCCCCCCAGTTCGGGCAGGTAGAGTTTCTGTTTGTCGGCGGTCCGGCCATCCCCACAAGCTGGCCTGAAGCCCCGGAGAATGTGCGTTTTACCGGCCAGACCGACGACGTCACTCAATACTATCATCAGGCGGATCTGGTCATCGGCGCTGGGCGGGTGGCTCTGGAGGCAATGCAGCTAAGCAAGCCGGTGATGGCGGTGGGTGAATGCTGTTATGTCGGGCCGGTTGAACCGGCGACAATCCAGCTCGCCAAGGCAACCAACTTTGGCGACTGTTTTGCTCCGGCGGGTATCGATTGGGAGGCCTTAACAAACGACCTGCATCGTTTACTGCAGGGTTCAGACACCGTCGATACCGAAGACTATGACGCCTACCTTGATGATTATGCAGTCGGGCATGTCAACCAACAGCTGCAGATTACCTATCAGCAGGCGCGTGCCGAGTCAGCATTGCGGCACGTGAAGGAGGTACCGGTGTTGATGTTCCATCAGGTACCGGATCAAGCCCCCGAGAATTCGATCCATAACGTTTATGTCACTAAAGATCGGCTAAGAGAGCACTTCACCAACCTAAAACGGCGGGGGTTTGAAACGGTGACCTTTAAAGAGCTGGCCGCCGGCAAGCGAGTTAAAAAACCGATCATACTTACTTTTGATGACGGCTATGAAGATAATCACCGTAACTTACTGCCGTTGCTGCAAGAGTTCGATTTTAAAGCGGTGGTTTATGCCTTGGCCGATGAGCAGTTAACCCGTAACGAATGGGACATCCCCGGAGGTGAACCGCCTGCGGCGTTGATGAATTACGAGCAGCTTAAAGCTTGTCATAACAGCGGTAGGATAGAGGTAGGTAGTCATGGTTTGAGCCACGCTCATCTGCCAGGGTTGACTCAAAATCAGCTAGGTATCGAACTAGAACAATCTAAATTAAGGCTTGAAAGCCTATTGGGTACTGAAGTGGTATCCTTTGCGTACCCATATGGAGACTATGGTGATCGAGAGGTCGAGTGCGCGCGTGCGGCAGGCTACTTGTTTGCCATTGCAACGGTGAGTGGACCTGTACATCTTAGCGAAAATTTTTTTAAGATCCGAAGAGTTAATCTGATGCCATCAGACAAAGGGTTTCAGTTTTGGAAAAAAACGAGTGGTGTCTATTTACGTTACTGTAAGTGGAAGAAAAAAGATTTTGATTAGCGGTGTTGTCATTATGTTGTAAGTTTGGAATGCTCTATTGATTAACACGTATAAGCTTAGAGAAATCTATAGAAGATTAAGAGGCCGCTATTTACTATTGTTGATAGGATATAATGTTAAAAACACGGTTTATTAATATAAAGTGGTAACAAAGACGTATTATTCAAATAGTTATAGAATACTATCGTTCATGATTTGAATTATTTATAACGCAGGAAATTATGGCCAGTTTAATATCAACAATTAAGAATTTAGCCATAATAGAGATGGCAAGAGGAATTTCTTTTTTTTCCAGAAAACGTTGTGATAAAAAAATTTGGATCATCTCTGAAACGCAAAATCAGTATCAAGATAGTGGGTATGAGTTATACCAGTGGTTGAAGAAAAACAAACCCGACATAGACGCCTACTACGTCCTTGATAAAAATAATAGGACGAATGCTGTTTTTTTAAATGATGAAAAAATGCTTTGGCATGAAACACTGAAGCTTACCTATTACCTATTTATAGCCGATAGAATATTATCAACACATGGACTATGGATGATACCGAATGGCCTCGGTATTCAGAAAAAATGCCTAATAGAAAAATTTAAGCACAAAGGTGTCATGCTCCATCACGGGATCATGTATTTAAAGAATTGTGAACAATTCTATCATAAAGACAAGTTTTCACTGACGGGATTAATGATAGCGACATCACAAAGAGAAAAGAATTTATATATAGATCAGTATGGCTATGATAATAAAGAAATAGTTGTCACTGGGCTTCCTCGCCACGACAGTTTAGTCAATGAAAGCAATAATTCCCCTTGGCCGAATCTTATTGTCTTTATGCCAACCTTTAGAGAAAATGAACAAAATATAGGTGAAAATTTTAAGACAACAGAAATGTTCAATAGGATATCGACTTTAGTTAATGATAATGAAATTAAAAAACTATTTGTCGAAAATAATATACATCTAGCCATTTATCTACATCAGAATATTCAAAATCAAAGCGAATATTTATTCGAATTAGAAAGTGAACATGTTCATGTTGTTAAGCAAGGAGATTACGGTGTTAAGGAGTTGTTAGTCTACGGTAAGATTTTAATAACTGACTATTCTAGCACTATTTTTGATTTTGCATACATGTCTAAAGCTTGCATATTATACCCATTCGATTTTGAAACATACCTTCCTAGTAGGTCAAGTAAAAGCATTAAAGATATCCGGCAGGATATACCTGCTGATGTAGTTGTTGAGCATTCTGAATTGGTTGGGGCTATCAAAAAATTAGTTTTTTCAGACTACAAAGTTACCACTGATAAAATAAACAAAATAAAACATTTTTTTGAGCATAATGATTTAAATAATTGTGAAAGAGTTTATGAAGAAATTTTAAAAATGAAAATTTAACTGAATGTGTTTAACAGATATATGTTATCTGTTTTAATTGTATAATATATTTTTATAGTTGAAGGTCATAATAAGTATAGCGTATATTTCTATGCCTAAAATGTCGTACTGATATTCATCAGCGGTATCGATCAAGGATTTATTTTAAAAAGTTTGATGATTTCATTGGAGAGTTTTGGCCATGAAATAGAATTAATATCAGGAACAGTCTCTGGCTCTGAATTAAAGGATAGAGCCTTAGGGTTGTTCGGATGCCAGCGATTATAGTTTTCTACATCTGGATTATACAGCGCTAGTGTTGGCTTATTTAGTCCGGTTGCAATGTGAACGATAGCAGTATCCACCGAGATGACCCAATTAGCACGAGCAATTATTTCGATCGAGTCATAGATGCTCTGTGTTTCCAGGTAGGCGATTACATTATCAAACTGGCTACAAATATTTTTAACATCTTGTTTTTTATCAGGGGTCAGTAAAATACACAGGGTTAGATTTAACTCTAGCTTGTTAATAGCGTTAATCAGTAACTTGATGCTAGCTGGGGTAAACTGCCTGGAACTCCCGCTACCATAGGGGTTGATCGCAACAACTGGTGTAGATAGCCCTTCTAGAAAGTTATTGATGTTCTTCTGACTTCGATTTTCGCGTGGTACCAAGTATTGACAATTTGGTTGCTCTACGCCTAGTTGAATCAACAAATTTTTATAAATATCTGCATAGTGCTCCCCCTTGCTTTGTTTATTGAGCTTGAGATTGATGGCTTTGACCTCATCATCCATTCCTGCAATGCTGTCGGTCTTTAGTTTGTTGAAGAAGTATAGATCCTTCATTCTCAATCGTGGGCTTAGGTGTACGGCCATATCACAGTGACCAATTTCTGCAGCCACCTGTTTTAACTGCTGATACTTAGGACGTTTTGGAAGCGTAAGAACCCTATCGGCTTCTAAGTAATTGGTGAAATATTCAGACATAAAAGGAGGGGCTAATACGGTTATATGTGCTTCGGGATATTGTTTCTTTAATTCCGGAATGAAGAAGGAGGATACAATAGCATCACCCCACTTCGCATCCCAGCGCACAATCAATATGTGATGCATTGGGCGA
Organism: Motiliproteus sp.; assembly: GCA_036961355.1. Lineage (GTDB taxonomy): Bacteria > Pseudomonadota > Gammaproteobacteria > Pseudomonadales > Balneatricaceae > Motiliproteus. Next base: position 128,397 of record JBALVL010000005.1, on the reverse strand, counting down.
CGGACGTCCATAGCACTTCTAGGGCGGTCGAATAGGCGCAAGCCCAACCAACGCCGAATGTCGTCTCGAGCGAGCTGCAACCGTGAAATCACTTGTTTAATCATTGATGTATTAGTCAAGTCCGTAAGTTATATGAGGCTGAGTATGCGCATTGATCGATTGCGATTTGACTCTATTTTTTTCGATGATTAATACCTGCCGTATACGACTAGGGCTGCAATAACAACACACGGCTAATCAGTAGGGAGCTCCCGGTGCATCCTTAAACCGCCGGTGTACCCATAGATATTGCTCAGGTACTAGCTCTATCTGCTGCTCAATCAGGTGATGATAGCGTTCTGTATCGGCTTGATTATCTCCGGAGGGGAAATTTTCCAGTGCCGGCAGCAATTGGAGTTCATAGCCGTCCTTAACCCTACGGGTGAAGAAGGGGATGACAGTAGCTTTGCCCAATTTTGCGAAGGTAGAAGTGCCTGTTGCACTATGCGCCGGTTGGCCGCAAAAATTTACCAGCGCACTATTGCCACCTTGATGCTGTTGGTCGGAGGCGAACCAGATAGCGCCACCCTTTCTTAATTGGCGAATGATACCTTTAATATTAGTGTGGGCGATCGCCCCACCATCGCTACCTTTACTACGTCCTTGCTGGGTGAAATATTCCTGAATCCTGCTGTTCATCTTTCGGTAAACCGGGGCAAATAAGCAATGCTTTGCCAGCAGTCTGGCGCTTATTTCGAGTGTGGTGAAATGAGCGCTTAATAAGATCACACCGTTACCATTCTGCTGGGCGGCGTGCACATGCTCTAGACCATCGATGCTTTTAACTAGTTGATCAAGTTGCTTGGGGCTACCCCACCAGCATTGAGCCGTCTCGAACAGTGCGATACCAAGTGATGCAAAATGTTTTTCAACCAACGTTTGTTGCTCTGCTTTATTAAGTTTAGGAAAGCAGTACTGAATATTAGCCCTAGCTACCTCCGTGCGATTCCTAGCCACCTTGGCCAGTATTCTACCGATTCCCTTACCAATACAAACTTGCCAGCTAAAGGGTAGCAGAATCCCTAGTCGCAGTAACCCCAGTCCGATCCATGCTGGCCAGTATTTCGGTCCGCAGACGCTTTTTAAAGATACGGTCTCCGGCTGGATCATTAGTGCATCTCTTGGTAAAGGTCGCGGTAAAGACCACCATGATCCAGCAATTGCTGGTGGTTGCCCGTTTCGATTATTTCACCGTCAGACATCACCACGATACGATCGGCCTTTTCGATCGTCGATAGTCGGTGGGCGATCACTAAGGTGGTGCGTCCTTGGCACAACTCTTCCAAAGCTGCCTGGACTTGACGTTCAGATTCGTTATCTAACGCAGAGGTTGCTTCATCGAGAATGAGTAGCGGTGCATCTTTGTAGAATGCTCGAGCCAGCGCTAGCCGTTGCCTTTGGCCCCCGGAAAGAAGCGAGCCCTGTTCTCCAACCTTGGAGTCGACACCGCACTCCAGCTGTTCAACAAAACCCTGAGCATGGGCGTGCTGTAGAGCGGTTTGTAATCGTTCCGGATCTAATTCTGGATCGCCGCCAAAGGCGACGTTATCGGCCACACTCTCGTCAAACAGCAGCACTTCCTGATCAACATAGGCGATTTGGCTGCGCAAGCTATCGAGTTTAATTGTGCTGCTATCGATACCATCGAACAGAATCTGCCCTTGTTGAATCTCATAAAAGCGGGGGAGTAGCTGAGTCAGGGTGGTTTTACCGCTTCCTGATGCACCGACAAAGGCGATAGTTTCACCGGGCTGTATTTCCAGGTTGATATTGTTGAGTGCGTTTGGAAGAGCTTCGTTGTAGGAAAAGCTAAGATCTTTGATCACCAAGTGGCCACTAAAGCGGGTTAATTCTTCAGTACCGGTATCTTGTTCACTCCTTTCGTCCATTAACTGAAAAACACTGTCGGCGGCAGCCAGGCCACGCTGCAGTTGTTCATTCACACCGGTTAGCGAGCGCATAGGCCCTAATAACATGCCCATGGCGGTGAAGAATGACACGAACTGGCCTGTGGTCATGCTGGCATCACCTTCCATCGAAGCGGCCAGATAAACGACCGATGCTAAGGCGATGGATAGAACCTGCTGAATAATAGGCGAGTTGGCCGCGGCAATCATTTTCAACTTAAAATTGTTACGACGTAGGCTATTAACCACGTTAAAAAACTTTTTGTTTTCTTGTTGTTCGGCACCATAGAGCTTGATCAGTTTATGCCCTTTGATACTCTCCTCTAGGCGGTGAGTCAGCTGCCCCATATCGCTTTGAAGCGCCTTGCTAGAAGAGCGCATCCTTTTACTGACCACCTTGATGATGATAGCAATGACGGGTGCCAGAACAATCAGAACAAGTGACAAGCGCCAGTTAAGGTAGAACAAGTATCCCAACAAACCGATTACGATCAGTGTATCCCGCACCAATATCATCCAAACCTGGCTAGCGGTGGATGATAATTGCTCTACATCGTAGGTCACTTTGGATAGCAACTTGCCAGTGGCCTGTTGGTCCATAAAGGATTGTGGCAGTTGCTGCAGGTGATGATACAGATCGATTCGCAGTTGCATTACCACCTGAGTGGCAACGGCTGTAATGCCCAGAGCACTCAATACCCGGGCAACACCTCTCACAAAAAAGATGCCGATTAATGCTAGAGGTACCCAGATAATTGCTTGGGGGTCTTTGGAGTTGAAACTGCCGTCGATCAATGGCTCCATCAATGCTGCCATGGCCGGCTCGGTGGCCGCAACTACGGCGGTACAGCCGATCGCAATCGAAAATTTTCCCCAATGCTGGCGGACATATGAAAACAAACGGGCAAGGATGACTTTGTTGGGGATCGTATTATCGGAAGACAAAAGAAGGCCTTATCAAAAAGTAACCATGAAACGGTAAAGGTACGCAGTAAATGAGTTGGATTGTAGCATGCAAGCCATGTACTGTTATTGCTTTTAAGCTTTGAAATCAGGGGCGTTGACATGAAATTATGGTTTGGTCGAGGGGCTTGGGCGTCCAAAAAAGGCCATCGTATGGCGGCATCAATGGAACCGGAGAGCGTTCGTAAAATCGCGGTAATCCGGCATGCTGCTCTTGGTGATCTGTTATTAACCCGACCTTTTCTAATCGAGCTTAGAAAGGCTTTTCCAAACGCAATAATAACGCTCAGTGCCGTCAGTAATTACACACGGGGTATGCCGGAAGACCTGATAGATCGAGTACATATTGTGGCTGCCAGGAGCAACAAAGAGCTGACGGTTCGCCAGAAAATACAGCAATTCAAAGAGTTAGGTGAGCAAGATATCATTTTTGATTTAGCGGTAACCAATCGCTCGATGAAGACCTGCTTGCTTAACAAGGCCAAACTTAAGATAGGCTTCCCCTATAATTCGATCCAAGCACGCTTAGTCTATGATGTGGCGACTCCACGGTCTGATCTGAATTTTGAACTCAGTGATATGCTAATGATGCTCAATGTGTTGGGTATCAAGACGGCGTATCCACATCAATTTAATCTCCCAGGTGAGGCATTAAAGCGTGATAAGCCTTATCTGATCTATTTCCCGGGTGCATCATCGCTGGACAAATGCTGGCCTTCAGCGCATTTTTCCGAGTTAATGCGAGATCTTTCCGAACGGTATCCCAACCACGAACATTTGGTTTTGGAAGGCATTCAGGAGTGGGAAAAGGCAGATCCGATTCTTGAACCGTTACAAGATCTTGAGAATGTCGGTTCAATCATTGCTGATAACATTGAAGATACTACCAAGGTGATCAAGGGAGCTGAGTTGGTTGTTTCCAATGATACAGGTATTCGCCATCTAGCAATTGCGGCAGAGACTCCGACAGTGGGAATTTTCTTCCGTGATCCGTTTCGCTATTGGCCGCGCTACGATATCCACGATATCGCCATTCCCGATCCGGACTGGCCACCGTCAGTCGATGCTGTACAGGAGGCCTGCCTGAATGTATTGGGTCGAGGTGCTAGCTAATTGATAAAGGGTATTCAAACTTACCTAAGATGTTGACGAATAGCCAAGCCCGCCATTGAGATAATACGTCTAGTGATTTGTATATAAAGTGTGCAAGGGGCACTACGAATAGCATCAATGTGATGATAACCCTTCCGGTGCTAAGGAGTAAGTTTGTGAGTAACAAAGTTAAAGCAGTTATTTTTGATATGGACGGTGTGCTCATTGATGCAAAAGATTGGCATTATGATGCGCTAAATAAGTCTTTAGCTATTTTTGGCTTAGAGATCACCCGGCACGATCATTTAGGTACCTTTGACGGCTTATCGACAGCACAGAAACTTAAATTATTGTCGAAAACGCACGTGTTGCCTAAAAAGCTTCATGGCTTTATTAATGAAATGAAACAACAGTATACAATGGATATAACACACCAGCTGTGTAAACCAGTCTTTCATCATCAGTATGCGCTTTCAAAATTAAGAGAAAATGGATACAAATTAGCTGTTGCCTCTAATTCTATTCGTAACACTGTTAAAGTGATGATGGAAAAATCAACTTTAATGGAATACTTAGACTTATATCTTTCAAATCAGGATGTGAGTAAAGGCAAGCCTGACCCAGAGATTTATAATCTAGCAATTAAGCAGTTAGGGCTAAAACCAGAAGAGTGTATTATTGTTGAAGATAATGAGATTGGATTAAAAGCAGCGCGTGCGTCAGGCGCACATGTGCTGCAAGTAGAAACAGTACATGATGTAACTTACGACAATATTAGAGAGTTTATCCATGGGGTTGAAAACAATGATTAATATCTTAATCCCCTTGGCGGGTAAAAATACATTTCAAACTAGCGCGATAAATACTTTTCCGAAAATATTAAGCGATGTAGGCGGGTCACTATTAGTAGAAAGGGCTGCTAAACCTTTTATAGATCTTGAGTTTAGTAAAAATATCGTTATTGCTCTCCCAAAAAATGAATCTGAAAAATTCAGACTAAATAAAGTACTCCCTTTGTTGGGAGAAGATATTTCTCTTTGTAATATTAATAGTAAAACGCAGGGCGCTGCATGTTCGGCTCTTCTTGCTATTGAACATATAAACCTTGAAGCGCCATTAATTATTTCTAGTTTTGAACAGGTGTTGGATTTCGAACTTACCTCATTCATAAATAACTTTATAGAGAGTAAGGTCGATGCAGGGGTGCTGACTTTTGAGGCCATTCATCCGAAATGGTCTTACGTTAAGGTAGGTGACGATCAACTGGTAACACAAGCAGCGGAGAAGATGCCAATTAGTAAAAATGCCATTGCTGGTCTTTTTTACTTTAAAACTGCTAAGTCATTTTTTGATGCTGCCCAGTCAATGATTCGTAAAGATGTCAAAGTTAACAATTTGTTTTTTATTGCACCAACTCTCAATGAAATAATATTAAGCGGAGGAAAGGTAAAAGCCTTGCCGATTGATAAAAGCCGCTACTACCATATAAATGACGAGCATTCATTAGAAAATTTTGAAGAGAGTATAGTTGCTGAGAAAAAACATTCTATACAATTACTTACTAAATTGACCAAAGATTATGTAGCGGCATTTAGTGCTAAAAACATTGATATGGTTAAAAGTTTTATTAGTGATGACTTTAGGTTGGTTCAACCAGGAGGAAATATGTACGGTAGTGAGGATGCCGTACAGTATATTAACAGTTTTTTCGTTAACAATGAGAGTTTAGACTTTGTTACTAAAAAAACTCTAGTAACAAGTGATCGCAACAGTGTTGTAGAGTTTGAGTTGACTTTGGATGAGGGCTGTTTTCTGGGGTCGTGTGTATTTCATTGGAATAAGAAACATAAAATGTCTAAAATGAATATTTACCTAAATAGGGTAAAAATTCAGGAACAATAAAGGGTTTTTAGGTTTCACAAATTATATAAGCACACGTGTTTCACGCCACTAATTGTAAATATTTTTTACAAAGTACTACTATTAATCTGGTCATGGAGTTATTAATATAATTTTCCAGATCTAAGAGGCTAAGAAAATTAGCTTTGTATTACGAATACGCTAAAAGGTAAAAATAATGCTAAACATCGTAGTGCCTATGGCTGGTAAAGGTAGTCGTTTCTCTCAAGCCGGTTTCCAGCTTCCAAAGCCTTTGATTGATGTTAATGGTAAGCACATGATTGAGGTTGTTATTAATAACCTTAAACCACAATGTGAACATCGCTTTATATTTATATGTCAAAATGAACATGTGGAAAAATATAATTTAAAAAATATTTTTGAAAAATCGTGTGAAAATTTTGAAATAATTGGTATTGATGGGATTACTGAGGGAGCAGCAATTACTGTACTGAAAGCGAGGGGATATATAGAGAATGACACGCCTTTAATGATAGCGAATTCTGATCAGTGGATAGATGCTGATATAAATACATATTTAAATGATATGGTCTCTCGAAATCTCGACGGTTCAATGCTTACCATGAAAGCCAATGACCCAAAATGGTCTTACGCAAAAGTTAATAGCTATGGATTAGTCAGTGAAGTTGTTGAAAAAGTAGTGATCTCAGATGAGGCAACAGTGGGTGTTTATAACTTTTCAAAAGGTACAGACTTTTGTCGTTATGCCGACCATATGATTGATAAAAATATTCGTAGTAATGGTGAGTTCTATGTGGCTCCTGTCTATACATTCATGGCTCAAGGTGGTGCTAAAGTTGGTGTTTATAATATAGGGCAAGAGGCTGATGGTATGTATGGCCTTGGTATACCGAGTGATCTTGAATGCTTTTTAAATAGTAAAGTGTGTAATAAATCGACTAATTTTTAATTAGTAAATTATTAATTTTATAGAGATCTTATGCTGTTAATAGCAGAGTAATTGTTTTAATTTATAATGTTCAAGCTGCGCTATCGCTAGGTTTTAAATAAGTTTATCTATAGTCTCGTGGTAATGGCTTGGAATACTCTTTGACAATTGTCTTGATCTTGAAAGCTAAAATATTTTTCCATTTTTTTCTGATGTTCAGGCTGCAAAGAAAAACAATTTGAAAATACAGTTTCAATTGTGTCCTCTAGCTCGTTTATACCATTCACTACGTAACCAGGCAAGTCGGTTTTAATATCGATGAATGCTTTATGTTTTCTTGCCTCAATAAATTTGTCATAATCAAACTGATAGGATATGAACGGTTTTTTCATATAAACGAAGTCGAAAACGACGCTTGAATAATCGGTTATAAGTAATTTCCCCATTCTAAGAAGCTGTGTGACCGTAAACTCTCCCTGCCTGATAACATGGATTCTATCGGAAGAGTATTCATCAAAATACTGGGAATAATGTTGGATATTTTGATGAAGATATATTGCTATATGAGCATTATTTTTCTCTAAGCTGTTTTTTATACTTTCGCTACATAGCATAGACTGAGTGTTTTTATATAAATCAGTTTCTTTAAAACCAGCGCCTAAATGTTGTTCTTTATCTCTAAATGTAGGCATGTACACAATTAAGTTTTGCCATTGTGACTTTTCGCTGAGATCAGTCATAATGTCGAAACGTGGGTAACCTGTTATGGCCACTTCATCATCGTGGTAATCGTATTCATTAACGAAAATATCTTTCTCTTTTGGCGACGCGGCTACAAAAAGATCATTAAGTGAAAATACTGATTTATGGTAGAAGTCTTTTCCGTTTTTTAGGAAACCGATACCGTGGCCTAACATAACACGTTTAGCTTGAAGTGTTTTTAAGGTGAGTTTTTTCAGGATTCCTAACTCGTTTGGCAACATCCATAGGCCATGTGTCGAAATGATAGCCTCTGCGTGGTACATATAAAATAGCTGCTTGAATGAGCCTAATGCTAACCATTCTTCACGTGTATCAAATTTCCCGATAGAGGGAGAGTTTTTGTCTATTACGTAATACGCATCGATAGCGCCGGCATGGTTTTTTAGCCAAAGATAAAGTTCATAGCCATTCTCTTGAGCTTGAGTTTCTGTTTCACAAAGCAACCAAATTCTTTTTTTGATAAATGGTTTTGTTAAGTAATATGCAATGCGGGTTATTTCGGCAACAAGGGTTGCTGATATAACTTCAACCAAATTACTCATAATCTCTTTCAGCCGTAATGAAACTAGGGAAGCTAAGCCAGATACCTCACCATGTTATTGCTCATAGTGATGATAGGTTATAAACCCTGTTAGTAAATACCACACTGACGATAGCGAATTAGTGGCGCTAAAAATATGTCTTAATTCACTCTGACTTATTTTCAGTATACCTATGTGACTCGAACACTAACTCGCTAATCAGCCCCTCAGTTTTCAACAACCTGCTAGGTGTAGTCTTCGTAAGACTTCTCTTCGATGAAATCAGATCCCAGCTTGATGTTGATATCGCGTTTTACATCGCAACGTTTGTCGTTGGTGTAGTAAACAGCACGTGCGATTTCAATAAATTTCTGGTCGAACTCTTTGGCGGATTCCTTCTCGCGGATATCGTCTTCGATCACCCATAGCTCTTCGTTGATGCTCTTTAAAGAGGCTACTTCGGCTGCAACCTGTTCACGGTCGAAGGTCAGCCCAGCTAGGATTTTGTTTAGTACTTCCAGCTCGTGGTTGACGTTGGCCAGTTTGGCCGGGTCACTGATCCGCTCCTGCTTAATTTCCAGGATGGTTAGCTTGTCGAAAAATTCGCCAATCGAGATCTCAGTATTTACATTCATGGTGTCGCTCTCTGAGTACTATTGTTCGTTGATCAGGCTTGTAGGGGCTGAATTCAATCCAGAAGCCACCGACTTGCAGGCCGTTAAGATTGGCCTGCTGCGTATCGACTTTGACACGGCTCATCCGTTCTCGCTAACTACCGCAATGACCGAACCGTTTTTGACGATTGGGGCGCCTGTATCGTGTGGGCGACCAGCTGAACCGCCCCAGACTCCAAGGGCATACACCCTGTTAAATCTCTCTTGGTTAATCGCAGGGCCGCATGTTAACGGTCTTGCCCAATAGAATAAGTGTCTATTTTAGCACAGCTTTCTTGGTCTGTTACCTGTCTGTCGATCGTTCTATTGCGCCACTTTATTACTGGCTGGTAGCGATGGAACTAAGGCCAGTATCGCGGAAGCCTGCCTTTCTGCGGTACCACGTTGTTGTTGTGATAAGCGCTGTGCCTGCTGTGCCTGTTGTCGTTGTCGGTCGGTATCGAGCAGCAGTTTACCTATTTCACTTTCAAGCTGTTGCGGCGTATTGACCTGCAGTAGCGCACTATGTTCAGCAAATTCGGCAACAATATCGGTAAAGTTACGCATATCCGGCCCCACTACCATCGGACAACGGCAGGCGGCGGGCTCCAAAATATTGTGGCCGCCGACATCGACAAAGCTACCCGCGACCCAGCACAGGTCGCTGGCAGCGTAGAAGCCCAGCAGTTCTCCCAGGGTGTCAGCCAGATAGATCTGACTATCGGGGCTGACGTGCCGATCGTTTTGCTGGCTGCGCCTTTGCCAGTCTAGGCCTGATTGCTGGCATAGCTCGGCGACGGTATCAAAGCGTTGCGGATGGCGAGGCACCAGTATAAGCAACAGATCTGGCTGCTGCTGTAATAGTTGCCGGTGGCATTCGATGGCGATTGCTTCTTCGCTGTCGTGAGTGCTGGCCGCCAACCACACGGGTCGAGCTGATCCTAGTTGCGACCTTAACGTCTGTCCCTGCGCTTCGATATCGTCGGGGGTCGGTTGGCTGTATTTGAGGTTACCGGTGATGGATAACCGGTTGGCGTTAACGCCAAGTCCCCGGAAGCGCGCTGCGATCGCTTCGCTCTGCGCCAGGATTAATTCTGCCCTTTGAAGGGTGGTACGCCAAAGTTGGGGCAGGAATTTTTGGTATTTACGCAATGAGGATTCCGACAGTCGGGCATTGGCTAGCACCACCGGTACGCCTTGCTGTTGGCACTCGGCCCACAGGTTGGGCCAGATTTCGACCTCCATTACGATCAGCAGTCGGGGGCAGATTTGAGCCACCGCGCGCTTGACCACACCCTGCAGATCGACCGGTGCGTACAGATGACGATCACCGGGTTGTAGAAACGGCTGGATCGCTTCGCCGCCGGTGCGGGTCGTTGTCGTGATCAACCAAGCGCCTTGATAACCTTGCGCCCGCATCGCCTCGATCAGGGCTCCGGCCGCTTTAGCCTCGCCGAAGGAGGCTGCATGGAGCCAGATCGGTTGTTGCGGTAACGCGCCGGTGTAGTTGCCGTGGCGTTCTGACTGGCGTTGCGGGTCTTGTTTTCGACCGGCGATCAATAGCGCCGGTGCCAGCAGTCGCAACAGCCATTGGTAGCGTTTGGGGGGAGGAGAAAAGGTTGGCTGACCGATAGAGGACTGGCTCATAGCGGATTGTCGTGTAGCAGCTGATCGAGCATGGTTGTGACCTGTTCGACGCTGATGCCGTCCATCACATCGGCTTGGCGGACTCGCTTTCCCCAGCTGACAGCATCAACGTCACAGTTGAATGCCTGTCGAACTTGCTCGGGGTAGGCATTAACAACCCATTTACGGCTCAGGTAGGGGCCGGTGCGGTCTGGGTTTGAACTGGCGTAAAGTCCTAACGCCGGGGTGTTAGTGGCGGTCGCCATATGCATCGGGCCGGAATCGGGCCCCATCACCAGCCGGGCATTGTCGATCAACGCCAGCAGCTGCTTGATTGAGGTTTTTGCGATCAGGTTGATGGGAGGCTGCTGGCAGATCTGTCCGAGCTGTTGACCGTACTGTTGCTCCAGTTCGGTATTGCCACCGGTCAGTACGGTACGCAGCCCGTATTGCTGCCAGGCATGATCGATCACCTTAGCGTAGCCTTCGACCGACCAGTTTCGGAAATTACGAACCCGTTGGCTGGAGCAGGGACTGATGACCAGATAAGGTGCTTCGCCGACTAAATTGATAATGGCGGCGTGATCTTGCTGGTCAATCGGCATCCGCCATTCCAGCGCGTGGCTGTCGGGATCGACACCGCAAGCGCGGGCAAAGTCGAGAAAGCCGTCGAGCACATGTCTGCGTGGGTTGGTGCCGATCTGACGATTGCTGAACAGGGTTTGATTATCCTTGGCGCGCTCGTTATCGAAGCCGAGCCGAATATCGGCTTTGACTGCCAGTGATACCAGACTAGCGCGTAGGGCCGCTTGCATATGCAGCAGCAGGTCGAAGCGGCGCTGTTTTAGTTGGCGGCGTAGTGCCCAGATCCCTTTGATGCCGGTTTTTTTGTCGTAAACCAGCAGCTCAACACCCTCTAATCCGTCCAGTAGTAACGCTTCTGTCTTGCCTACTATCCAGGTTATGCGACAATCTGGCCATTGCCGTTGCAACGAACGGACAGCAGGCACCGCGTTACAGACGTCGCCCAGCGCTGATAAGCGCAAAATGCAGATGGACTCAGGTACACGTCCCAGCAATGGCGAAACCTTCAACGCTTGATTATCAGCAGTACCGGACAGGTTCACGAATGAGTTTCCAGATAGTTGAGCAGGGCCAATCGACATTGATAGTGGCGCCGGAGTTGGTTGAGCATATTACCCCATCTTGGTTTGATCTCAACTGGTGGCGTAGCCGCGGCGTACCGATCAGCTCAGCCCCAGGTCGGGGTGAGAGTTACTTTTTATCCTATGGGCTGTCTTCTACTCAACCGTTGCATATAGTCTGGCGGCATTACAAACGCGGCGGTTTAGTGGCCAAACTGAGCGAAGATCGCTATCTCTGGTCGGGCCTGAAGCAAACCCGGGCGTACCAGGAGTTCGCCTTGACCACAGATCTGCGCCAGCGTGGCTTTCCGGTGCCGCGCCCTCTGGCCGCGCAAGTGATTCGCGAAGGGCTGAGCTACCGTGCCGATCTGATTACCGAGCGCTTGGCCGATGTCAAATCGATGGCTGAACGGCTTGAATCTGATCTGCACGACTTTCCCTGGCAGGAGGTTGGAAAGACCATTGCCCGTTTTCATGCGGTTGGGCTGGACCATGTTGATCTTAATGTGCGCAATATTTTGCTAAACAGCCATAACCGGGTATACCTGATCGACTTTGATCGTTGCCGCCTACGCCAGCCCGATCAAGCGTGGCAGCAGGGTAACTTAAAACGGCTGTTACGCTCGGTGCAGAAACTGTTTCCCAATCAGAACCACGATCCGCATTGGCAACGGTTACTACAGGGCTATAGCGCAAGCTAATCCCAGACCCGCCGATGGATAGCACCAAATAATGGGTAACAGTGCCGATTGAGCGACCGTACTTAGCGTGTTTAGATAGAGCGATCTGCTAGTCGGGTAGAAAATCGCGTCGACTAGCGCCCATAACTTGATGGAAGATAGCGCCGCTATCCCTCAATGGATTGATATGATCCCTTATACCGACAGTCTCAAAGGTCGCTTCCTGTTGCTGACGCTACTGGTGGTGATACTGACATCAGCCGCCTCGTTCGTGGTGCTGGAGTGGTTGACCGATGAACTGGTCGAACGCCTAGGCCGTGAAAGTACGGTAAATAAAGTGCTTTATGAGCGCTCACGAGCGCAGTTGCCGCTGGCGTCTGAATTGGCTTTAGCGCGTAAAATGGCCGACTCAACACTGCTAAAGCGTTGGGCGGAGGACGAGCAAAATTCGGAATTGAAGCATCTAGCGCTGCAGGGGCTGGAGGATTACCGGCAGTTATTGCAAGACGGTAGTTACTTCTTCGCCAATGCCGCAACCGGGCACTATTACTTTAACAACCGCGACGACCTCTACCGAGATCGCCAGCTGCGCTACACCCTCAATCCTGACGACCCTGAACATCGCTGGTTTTACGCCACCCTCAACGATCCCGCACCCTACCAGCTCAATGTTGATTACGATGAAGAGTTAGGTGTCCTCAAGGTCTGGATCAATGTTGTTGTCAGGCAAGGTGAACAAGCACTTGGTGTGGTGGGCACCGGTATCGACCTGACCCATTTCTTGAAAAATATCCTGAGTACCGGTCAGCCCGGCATCACCAACATGTTCATCGATAGCCGAGGGGCAATCCAGGCACACGGTGATCAGCGGCTAATTGAGTTGCGCAGTATCAGCAGAGCGGCTGAACAGCGCCGTACCTTATTCCAGTATTTTGATGACGACGACCAACAAGCGGAGTTTCAAGCGGCGCTGACACGCTTACAAGCGGCAGAAACCGAAGTCGAGACCCTGTTTGTCACGATAGCTGGGCAGCGCTATCTGCTCGGAACAGCCTATGTGGCAGAGATTGACTGGTTTATCGTGACGTTGGTCGAGGTTGATAGCCTGACCGGCAACGAGCGGGTATTTCCTGTACTGGTGCTGATCGGTTGTTCATTGCTGTTTATTTCGGTGTTTGTGGTTCTGCTATTGAATCGATTGGTGCTTAACAGGGTATTGGGGCTTGAACTTGCCATGCGCCGAATGCGTGAACATGATTATCACTTTGACCTGCCAGCCCAAGAGCGACTAGCCGATGATGAAATTGGTCGTTTGGGGCGCAGTTTTAAAGTGATGGCCGATGAGGTGCGTGACCACACCCGGACGTTGGAACAACAGGTTGGCGAGCGCACCGCTGAGCTTCAGCAGTTAGCGCTTCAAGACCCTTTGACCGGGCTGCTGAACCGACGTGGAATCAGTGACCAATGGTTGGTAGAGCGCAACAGGCAGCAACGAAGCCGTGGTGACCTGTCGGTGTTGATGCTCGATTGTGACAACTTCAAGCAGATCAACGACTGCTACGGCCATGAGATCGGTGATCAGGTGCTGTTCAAGGTGGCTCAGGCGCTGGCAACAAACCTACGCTCGTACGACACTTGCGCTCGCTGGGGAGGCGAAGAGTTTTTGGTATTGCTTCCCGAATGTAACCGGAAGGCTCAGGCGGATGTTGCCGAGAAAATCCTTACCGCAGTTAGACTGTTGCGTTTCGACGGTGCTGCTTCAGAATTGCGCGTCACGATCAGTATTGGTGGCTGTTTGGTTGAAGCCGAAGAGCCTTTTGATGCGGTGGTAGGACGGGCTGATGCGGCTCTGTATGAAGCCAAAGACGACGGCCGTGATCGTTATCAGTTGTGTCAACCGCCACAGCATGAACAGAGTCCTGATGTAGTCCATACCGAAGTCACTACGTAATACGTGAAAGGAAAGAGCGATCCAACACCTTCGCTGACGGGCATATCCCTTCAGGACTACAGAGAGTCTGGTCTGCATCCCCGATTATTTTTTGTGACGATCAAACTGACGAAATAAACTCGATTGCCATTGCCGCATTGCTACCACCAGTGTGGTCCCGTGGCGTTGATCCAGCGGTTGAGTCGCGTCTTTACGGCTATGATCGGCGAACTCATTGATCAGTTTTTGCATCCGCTGTTGTAACTCCGCGTTACTCAGGCCACAGATAAGACCATTAGCCACCAGCAGTTTATCGGTCGATTTGGCAAATGAGGCCTGAAAAAATTCCTCTTTGATTCGGCTGTGAAAGTAGTTCTGGATAGGGCCGTTGGCGAGCCAGTTAAAGTTGGCAGCGATACAGAGTTTGATGCGGTTATTGGGCAGCAGTTCGATAATCTTGAGCCGGTCGAGCGCGGCAAGCTGGCGAATTAACGGCAACGACTCTAGTTGATATTGATCGAGTATTTGCTGGTATTGATAGCCGTTGACGCAACAGATAGCGACCAGTAATAGCTGCGGGTCGTCGACGATCTGTTGTTCCTGTTCGCGGCTTAACTCGGTCAGGCGCAGCTGCTGTTGTGCCATTAGCTGAATCAGCTCGGCCAGCTCTAGGCCTATCGCATCACAGATTTTTTCCAGCCTGGGCAACGACAGCTCGCCGTCGCGAAATAACCGCTTGATCGACGCTTCGCTCAGCTCGAGCAACACCGCAATATCCTGATAGGTCTTGCCGCTGGCCTTAAGCTGGCGTTTTAGGGTGGCGATAAGGGCGTTGGTTTGAGGTCGATGCTCGATGGCTTGCATGGTCGAATCCTTTCGCGGTAGGCGTGAATCGATAATCATAAGACGGTGGAGGTGCTAGAATCTAGTGCTGCGTAACTGGGTGCTAACGCTGATTGTATATGGAAAAGTATAACCTCATAATACTTTTTGTTTGATATGACGCTTCTTTGTCGGCTAAGGTTTCATTCCTCGCCGTACTGCCAATAATGGATGGCATCTGTATCACACCAAGGACCTGATATGACTTCGTTACTTCGCATTACCGGCTCGTTGGCCTATCTGGCCGCGATATTTCTGAACGCCTTTGTCGATCTGGGCCACAAGATCATCATTCAGAACACCATCTTTAAGGTCTACGACGATCAGACGCAGGTGATCCTGACCGCCATCGTTAACGGTCTGATTCTGTTGCCCTTTATTCTGCTTTTGTCACCGTCAGCCTTTGTTGCCGATAAGTACCCCAAAAATCAGGTACTCAAGGTCGCGGCCTGGGGGGCGCTGGTGCTGACATTGGCGATCACCTTCTGTTACTACCAGGGGTGGTTCTGGGCCGCCTTTGCGATGACGTTTCTGCTGGCGGTGCAGTCTGCATTCTACTCGCCGGCCAAGTATGGCTATATCCGACCGCTATTTGGCAAGGCGCGGCTAGCGCCAGCCAATGCGTTGGTACAGGCGGTGACCATTGTTGCCATTCTGGCAGGTACCGTGGTGTATTCATTGTTCTTCGAGAGCCTCTATCCCGCCGACGTTGGTGGGTCCGCTGCAATGGCTAGCGCCACCATTCTGCAGGCGATCGCGCCGCTGGGCTGGATTCTTGTTTTCAATGCCGTGTTGGAGTTGATGGCGATGTATCGCTTGCCAACGCTGGAGCAGGGTGAACCGACCAAGCAATTTTCGGTCCCTGATTACCTCAAAGGCAAGTTGGTCGGTGGCAACCTGAAGGCGGTTAACAGCCGTGCCGTGATCCGCTTGTCGATCATCGGCCTGGCGACATTCTGGTCGGTTGGCCAGGTGATGCTGGCGGCGTTTCCGGCTTACGCAAAAGACAGCTTCGGCGTCACCAATACGGTCCTGATTCAGGGCATTCTGGCCTGTACTGGCCTTGGCATCGTGTTTGGTTCCTGGCTGGCGGGACGCGTATCACGGCACCATATCGAGACCGGTTTGGTACCTCTGGGTGCATTGGGTGTGGCGCTCTGCTTGTGGCTGCTGCCGGGTATCTCGACGCTGGGCGGCCAGGCGTTGCTGTTTACGGCGGTTGGTTTCGCCGGTGGTCTGTTTATTGTGCCGCTCAATGCGCTGATCCAGTTCCATGCCCGCGAGCACGAGATGGGACAGGTCTTGGCGGTCAATAACTGGGTACAGAATGTCGCGATGGCCAGCTTTCTGGCGCTGACCGTGCTGTTTGCGCTGCAGGGATTTGAAAGCCGTATGTTGCTGCAGATGATCGCGGTCGTGGCGGTGGTTGGTGGCGCCTATACCGTCTACAAATTGCCGCAGAGCCTGGTTCGTATGGTGATGGGGCTGCTGATGAGTGGTCGCTACCGGGTACGGGTTCAGGGGCTAGATAATTTGCCGGGACAGGGCGGTGTGTTACTGCTGGGTAATCACATCAGCTGGGTTGATTGGGCCATTATTCAGATCGCCAGTCCTCGGCCGGTACGGTTTGTGATGCTCAAGTCGATCTACCAGAAGTGGTACTTGAACCGGTTCTTAAAATTGATGGGCTGCGTGCCGATTTCGCAAGGTGGCGGTGGGCGCGAGGCGTTGTCATTAGTGACCGATGCGCTTAATGCTGGTGAAGTCGTCTGTATCTTTCCTGAGGGGACGATCAGCCGTACCGGCCATCTGGCTGAATTCCGCCGTGGTTATGAGAAAGCGTGTCTAGAAGCCGACGAGGATGTGGTGATTGTACCGTTCTACCTTCGTGGTCTGTGGGGCAGCAAGTTTTCACGCTCCTCCGAGCGGCTCAAGCGGCAGAGTGCGGGTGGTATCAAGCGCGACCTGGTGGTTTCGTTTGGCGCACCGTTGCCCAAAGATACGCCGGTCGACCTGCTTAAGCGGCGGCTATTCGACCTGTCGGTCAGCTCGTGGCAGAGCTACGTCGAGCAGTTACCAACGTTGCCCGAAGCCTGGATGGCTTCAGCCAAGCAACAGGGTAGCGATCTGGCGATTGCCGATGGTTTGAGCCCTGATCTATCGGGTCTGAGCGCCTTGGCTGGTGCGATGGCGATGGCGCGTCGAATCGGCAAGCTGAGTCCTGAATCCAATGTTGGACTGCTGATGCCGACCAGTGCCGGCGGTGTGCTGGCCAATATGGCAGCGCTGATGGCTGGTAAGACGGTGGTTAATCTAAACTATTCGGCCTCGGTCGATGCGCTGCAATCGGCGGTCGGACAGGCACAGATATCGACTATCTACACCTCCGAGCGGTTTATTGCCAAGTTGGCTAAACGGGGTGTTGATTTGGCACCGTTGTTTGAAGGCCGACAACTGGTCTATCTGGAACAACTTAAGAGCACCATCGGTAAGGCTGAACTGGTGCGCCATTGGCTGGCTGCCAAACTGGTTCCTACGGCGTTGCTTAGCCGCTTTGTGTGCAAACAACGTGATCCGCAGGCCACGGCGGCAATCCTGTTCTCCAGTGGTAGTGAAGGGGCTCCCAAGGGGGTGATGTTGAGTCATCAAAATATTATGGCCAACCTGAAACAGGCTGCCGATGTGCTCAATATGAATGACGATGATGTGGTAATGGCATCGTTACCGCTGTTCCATGCGTTTGGCCTGACCGTGACGCAGTTTTTGCCGCTGATCGAAGGGATTCCGATGGTCTGCCACCCAGATCCCACCGACGCGCTCGGGGTCGCCAAGGCGGTGGCTAAGTATCAGGCGACGGTCATGTGCGGGACATCAACCTTTCTGCGCCTGTATACCCGTAACAGCAAGATCCACCCGCTGATGTTTGATTCGCTGCGAATCGTGGTATCGGGCGCCGAGCGGCTCAATCCTCAAGTGAGCGATAGCTTTAGAATCAAGTTTGGTAAACCGGTTCTGGAAGGTTATGGCTGCACCGAGACCACCCCGGTAGCCAGCGTTAACCTGCCCGATGCACTCGATACCCAACACTGGCAGGTGCAGCAAGGGGGCAAAGCCGGCACTGTGGGTATGCCACTGCCCGGCACCAGTTTTAAGGTGGTGGATCCTGATAGCTTGGAAGAGCTGGCCACCGGTGAAGCAGGGATGATCCTGATTGGCGGGGCACAGGTGATGCAGGGCTATCTCGATAATCCGGCCAAGAACGAAGAGGTGTTGAAACAGATCGACGGCCAGCGCTGGTACGTTACCGGCGATAAGGGCTCGATCGATGCACAGGGTTTTCTGACTATCCTTGACCGGTACTCGCGTTTTGCCAAGATCGGCGGCGAGATGATCAGCCTCAGTGAACTGGAACAGCAGGTGCGCAATGTGCTGCCGCAAGCGGATATGGAGCTGCTGGCGGTTAATCTGCCGTGTGACAAGAAGGGTGAGTCGGTGACGCTGCTGCACGAAGGCGAACTCGACAGCGCCGCGACTAAAAAAGCGATGTTGGCCAACGGCGTCAGCGCGTTGATGGTGCCCAGTCGCTGGCAACAGGTCGAGGCGGTACCGAAGTTGGGGTCGGGCAAGAGTGATTTTGGCGCGGCTAAAGCGTTGGCGATGCAGGCTTAGTCTTTTTAAAAAGTGGTTCAAAAAATCGCAGGAGTCGGGTCAACCGCCCCCTGCGTTTACGTAGGGTTACCGGCCTTACGTTCTAACCTCGCGCGCCATCGTGTAAAACTCGGTATTGGCTTGCATGCTGGTGATAATCGCCATTCGGTTCGACAGTCCGAAGAAGGCCGTAATCCCAGCGATATCCCAAATATCCTCATCGTCGTAACCAAGTTGCTTGAGTCGGTCAAAATCGGACGCGTCGACCAGTTCCGGCGTACGCGATAACTTTAGAGCAAAAGTCAGCATCGCCGTCTGTTGTTGGTTGATCGGCGCGTGCAGGTAGTTTATCGCGATCTGGTCGGCCAACATGGGCTCTTTGGCGAATACGCGTAGCAATGCGCCGTGGGCAACGACACAGTATTGGCAGCCGTTGGCGGCGCTGGTGGCGACGATAATCATCTCTTTTTCAGCCGGAGTCAGCGTGCTGCCTTCGCGCTCCATGATGGCGTCGTGATAGGCAAAAAATGCACGGAATTCTGCCGGGCGATGCGCCAGGGTCAGAAAGACGTTGGGGATAAAGCGTGCCTTATCCTGGACGGCGAGGATGCGATCGCGAATGTCATCGGGTAGAGTATCCAGCGACGGTTGTGGGTAACGGCTGACGGTAGATTCATTCATATGACCTGTCTCCTAAGGCTTCTTATTTATTAAACGCTTGAATCCAGTCTACCGGCTATAAACGCTGATATTCAGTCACTAACAGGTCATTTAACGAGCGTATGCGGCCAATATGTATCAAATTCTAGGACTTGCGTTTGATGGTTGCCAAGCTTCTGGACTGGTTTCACCGTTCGATGTTTTTAACGTCACCAACACACTGTGGAAACAGCAGCGTGGTGACGACTCACCGTTGTACCGCTGTAGTCTGGTATCGGTAAACGGTGAATCGGTGCGTTGCTCCAGCTGCATTCAGATGTTGGTGGACTATCGCCTGGAAGACGCGCCCAAAGCTGACCTGATCATCATTCCCGGCATCCATCATTACGACTGTCCAACATTGATCAAGCAGCTGAACCGGCTAGGCAAGGAGTGCTACTGGTTGCAGCAGCAAACTCGTCAAGGGGTGTCGGTCTCAGCCAACTGCAGCGGTGTCTTTTTGCTGGCAGAAACAGGGGCGTTGGCCGAGCAGCGGGCGACCACAGCGTGGTGGCTAGGCGGGCTGTTCCAGCAACGTTATCCGAACGTGCAATTACTGCCGGATCAGTTGCTGGTCAAAAACAGCACTACTTACTGCACCGGTTCGATGACTGCTAATTTGGGGGTGATGCTGCAGATTATTGAGCAGCAAGTTGGCCGCCAACTGGCACAAAACTGCGCTCGCACGATGTTACTTGACGCTTCTCAAAGCTACGCCTCGCCGTACCTATTCGTGCAGCAGCAGACCGACCATCAGGACAGTTTGGTACTGGCGGTTGAGAGTTGGTTGCAGCGTAATGTTGCTCAACGATTGAATATGGAGCAATTGGCCAGCCTGCATTCGGTCAGCACGCGGACACTATCGCGCCGGTTTAAGCAGGCCAATGGTGTGAGTCTTTCCGACTACCTACAGCAATTGAGGTTGGGACAAACTCAGTTGTTGCTGGAAAACACCAGTCTGAGTATCGAACAGATTGTCGAGCGGGTTGGCTACAGCAGTCAGAGTTCGTTGCGAAGGTTGTTTCAAAAACAATTGGGGCTGTCTCCGCGCCAATACCGTCAGCAGAATCAGCAACCGAGTTTGCCACAAGCTCAGAGTTGAGCAGGTTAACCCCGGTTTCAGGTGTAAATAAGGGAGTCTCGATGGACTCCCTTATCGCCTGAAATTCATGCCACGCCAGGATTGCAGCGTCAGCGGCCTACTCAATGGTCTACTCAGCGGAAGCTGTCGTTGATCACTTGCAGCACTTCGTTACCGGGACACAGCGCGCTTTCGGTCAGTGAGTTGAGCGGCTTGTCGGTGGTGTCCATCACTTCGTGCATGTCTTCGGCACTCGGGTCGACGTAGAGTAAGCCGGTGAGAATCTTGCCTTCGGCTTTTTTGTACTCTAGCGCAGACATCGCGGCCGCACGATCCTGCGGATCATAGCTGCCTTCTGCACCTTGTAAGCGGATGATCGAGCCATCGTGCAGACAGATATCCTGACACTCGGTGCCGACCGGGCAGGAGGCGATAATCTCCTCTTTGACCGGCACGTAGTCGGTGACCGACGCCGTTTCGATATGGTCGCGTACGAAATCGTAGCTCTTGGTCGAATCAACGTGGTTGTTGAAGGTGACGCAGGGCGAGATCACATCGATAAAGGCGAAGCCGCGGTGGCTCAGTGCGGCCTTGAGCAGCGGTACCAGTTCGCGTTTATCACCGGAGAAGCTGCGAGCAACGAAGGTGGCACCGAGTTGGATCGCCATCGCTGCCAGATCGATCCCTTCAAGCAGGTTCTCTTCGCCCTTCTTGGACTTGGAGCCCCGGTCAGCGGTGGCCGAGGTTTGCCCCTTGGTCAGTCCGTAGACACCGTTGTTGGCGACGATGTAGAGCATGTTGAGGCGACGACGAACGACGTGGGCAAACTGGCCCATGCCGATAGCCGACGTATCGCCGTCACCGGACATGCCGATGTAGGTCAGATCCCGGTTGGCCATGTTGGCACCGGTTGCGACCGACGGCATTCGACCGTGGACGGTATTAAAACCATGCGCCTTATTGAGGAAATAGGTCGGTGCTTTGGACGAACAACCGATGCCCGACAGTTTGGCGATCCGATGAGGGGGGATCGATAACTCGTGGCAGGACTGGATGATGGCCGCGCCGATCGAGTCGTGACCGCAGCCCGAACACAGCGTGGTCAGCGGCCCCTCGTAGGCTTGATGGGTTAACCCCAGATCGTTAAGCGGAAGATTGGGGTGGCGAAAGGTGGATTTTTGATAACTCATGTCGACTTACCTGCTTGCCGCTGTGAGGGGGGATTTCTTGCCAGCGGTACCCTGCTGGTGCTCTTCGATCGATTCGCTGATAAAGCGGGCGGTGATCGGCAGACCGTCGTAGTGAACGACTTTGATCAGCTTCTTCGGTGCCTGCTCCAGCTCGTTGATCAGTAGCGTGCGCATCTGGCCATCGCGGTTCTGCTCGATCACATACAACAGCTCGTGATCATCGATGAACTGCTCGATCTGCAGCGCAAAAGGGAACGCCTTGATGCGGCAACAATCGACCTTGATCCCCTTGGCGGCCAGTTGATCCACCGCCTCTAAGGTAGCCGACGTGCTGGTGCCGAAGTAGATTAATCCCGCCTTGGCGCTTTTCTTACCCTGATGGATGATTTCCGGTTTGGGCAGCAGTTGGGCGGCGGTAGCGAATTTACGCTCCAGCCGGTCGACGTTATCGACGTAGATGTCGCCCAGCTCGCTGTAAACCGCGAAATGGTCACGCGAAGTACCGCGGGTAAAGAAGGCACCCTTGGTTGGGTGGGTGCCGGGATAAGTACGGAAGCAGATGCCGTCACCGTCAACATCAAGGTAACGACCAAACTTTTCGAGCTTGTCGAGTTGCTCGGCGTTGAGCACTTTTCCGCGATCGTAGCGGGTATCGTCGTCCCACTCCATCGGTTCGCTGAGGTGGTCGTTCATCCCCAGCTCGAGATCACTCATCACAATGATCGGGGTCTGTAACCGTTCGGCCAGATCGAACGCTTCAGCGGTCAGGTCGAAACACTCTTTCGGTGACGCCGGGAATACCATCACCTGCTTGGTGTCGCCGTGGGAGGCGTAGGCGCAGGCCAGCACATCGGGCTGTTGGGTACGGGTCGGCATCCCGGTCGAGGGGCCGGCGCGTTGAACGTTGATCAGCACAATTGGTAGCTCGGCAAAGTAAGCCAGCCCTAAAAACTCGGTCATCAGCGAGATACCGGGGCCGCTGGTGGCGGTGAACGAGCGGGCGCCGTTCCAGGCACCGCCGATCGCCATGCCGATCGCCGCAAGCTCATCTTCGGCTTGCACGGCGGCGTAGTTTTTCTTACCGCTGGCCGGATCGATCCGCAGCCGTTCGGCATACTTCATAAAGTTCTCTACCACCGAGGTCGACGGCGTGATCGGGTACCACCCGCATACGGTGGCACCACCGTAGACCGCACCGAGACCGGCGGCGGTGTTGCCGTCGACCATGATGTGGTTGTTGACCTTGTCGCTGCGTTTGACGCGGATGGCTAGCGGGCATTCGAAGTTGGCCGAGGCGTATTTATGGCCCAGTTCCAGCGCGTAGATATTGGGGATCACCAGCTTCTCTTTACCTTTGAACTGGTCTTTGATCAGCCCTTTGAGCACTTCGAACTCGATATCGAGCAATGCCGCCAACGCGCCGACGTAGATGACGTTCTTGAATAGCTGACGTTGCCGTGGATCCTGATATTCGCGCAGGCAGATTTCGGAGATCGGAATACCGATCATGTTGACGTCTTGACGCACCAGCTTGGGATCGATCGGCTTGGTGCAGTCGTACAGGAAGTAGCCGCCGGGCAGGATGCTGCGCATATCGCGCGCCAGGCTCTGGCTGTTCATCGCCACCACAATATCGGCACCGCCGCCACGACGGCCCAGATAGCCTTTCTCGCTGACCCGCACTTCATAAAAGGTCGGCATCCCCTGAATGTTGGAGGGGAATTCGTTACGCGGGCTGACGGGCAACCCCATCCGGAAAACCGACTTGGCAAACAGTAGGTTGGCACTGGCCGAACCGGTACCGTTGACGTTGGCAAACCGAATAACAAATTCGTTGACTGATTTAAGCTTTTGCATCGGTTGCAACCTGCCCTTGATTGAGGATGAATTTCTGCATGTCCCAGGCTCCGGTGGGACAGCGCTCGGCACACAGACCGCAGTGAAGACAGACGTCTTCATCCTTGATCATCACCTGACCGGTCTTGAGGTCGTCGGAGACGTACAGCTCTTCGCTGCCGTCGGGTGACGGAACCCGCAGCCGACTGCGTAGGTCGGTTTCGTCACCGTTGTCGATGAAGTTGATACAGTCCATCGGGCAGACATCGTCGCAGGCACCGCACTCGATACAGCGCTTGGCGTCGAATACGGTGTGGACATCGCAGCTGAGGCAGCGCAACGCTTCGTTGAGCGCCTGTTGCTCGTCAAAGCCAAGTTCGACCTCGGCCTTGCGGTCCTTGATCGCCTGGCCGGTCTCCATGTGCGGCACCGCCTGACGGGCATCGTTGGAGACCGCGTTTTGGTAGCTCCACTCGTGTACGCCCATTTTTTGGCTGATCAACTCGTAGCCTTCGGCGGGGCGCTCGGTTTGCAGATCTTTGCTTTGGCAGAACAGGTCGATCGAGATCGCCGCCTGATGACCGTGGGCGACAGCGGTGATGACGTTTTCCGGTCCGAAGGCGGCATCGCCACCGAAGAACACATCGGCACGGCTTGATTGCAGTGACTCTTTGTTGAGGACCGGCAGCCCCCACTTATCGAATTCAATGTCGAGATCGCGTTCGATCCATGGGAAAGTCGCGTCTTGGCCGATTGCAACCAGCACTTCGTCGCACTCGATCAGTACCGGTTTCTGACCGGTAGGGACCAGGCTGCGCTTACCGCTATCGTCGTAAACCGACTCGACCACGTCAAACAACATGCCGGTTAGCTTACCGTCGGTGATGACGTACTCTTTGGGGACATGGTGGTTAACGAAACTAATCCCTTCGGCCAGCGCGTCGTCTTTCTCCCACGGCGAGGCTTTCATATCTTCAAAGCTGGAACGAACCACCACGTTGACGTCGCTGGCGCCAAGTCGCAGCGCGGTACGGCAGCAGTCCATCGCGGTGTTGCCGCCGCCCAGTACGATCACTTTATTGGGTGATTTTTTGATGTGTTCGAATGCTACTCCGGCCAACCAGTTGATACCGATAACGGCTTTATCGCCGGCCGCGTCACGCCCAGGAATGTTGATATCACGTCCGGTCGGTGCGCCCGTGCCGATAAAGACCGCGTCGAATGATTCGTCCAGTACCGCCTTGAGGCTGGTGACATCCATACCAAAACGGGTGTTAACGCCCATCTCCAGTACCAAATCGACCTCTTCGTCGAGTACTGTCTCGGGCAAGCGGAAGCTGGGGATCTGGCTGCGGATCATACCGCCGGCCTTGGCTTCACGGTCGAACAGAGTGATCTCGTAACCGTGGGGCAGTAGGTCGCGGGCAACGGTCAGTGATGCCGGGCCGCCGCCGATCAAGGCGATATGCTTGCCGTTCTTAGTCTCTGGAATTGACGGCAGGTAGGGCTGTATATCCTCTTTCTTATCAGCCGCGATGCGCTTTAGTCGGCAGATCGCCACCGGCGTCTCTTCGACCCGGCCTCGGCGACATGCCGGCTCGCAGGGGCGGTCACAAACGCGGCCAAGAATGCCGGGAAAGACGTTGGATTTCCAGTTCACCATGTAGGCATCGGTGTAGCGGCCTTCGGCGATGAGTCGGATATATTCGGGAACGGGAGTATGTGCCGGACACGCATACTGGCAATTAACTACTTTATGAAAGTAGTCGGGGGATTGGACATCGGTTTCTTTCAAGACAGCCTACCTATTCATCAAGTCAAAAAGCCATTGACCAGACGCGCAGACAAAAACGGCAAACAGAGGAAGAGGTGGGGCGACGACGTTTCCCAAACCATTGATAAAGGATTGGTTGGAAACGTTGCGGTCACCGAGTTACACCGCTGTTTAGGTTGTACAGTCGCCCCTGGCGCTCTAATCGGCGCGCTCTACTAAGCAATAATGCCCGGTGAGGTACATGGGTTAGACGATTCCGTTGCCTGCGATCCGCTCTAAGCGAAAAAATCAGGAGTTGCATCCGGTTTGCCGATTTTTGCCCTCTCAACGAAGGTCTGGTGATGCCCCATCGAGTGGTGAGAAACGTGCAATCGGGTTTTTGTCCGGACGACAACAGGGGAGATTCTAACGTTGCAACGGGATGACAGCTACCGTCCATATGTCTAAAACAGTATCAACATTATGTAACGAAAGGTTTGAGCTGTTTTTTGATGACGATGACGCGCTTTATCACCGGCATCGTTTTAGTACTGGCAGCCTACGGCAAGGGGCTGTTGTTGAGCGTTCTTGGACGTGAAAGTTATGGGCGAACTGCTGCGCTGAGCAGTTGCTTGAGCACCGGAACCATCGCTGCAGCGGCTGAAGACAACGGGTAACGACGCCGGCGATAGATGCCGACGGTACGCTGCAGTTCGGGCTGGTGCAACGGTCGCCATTCGGCGCCTTGCTGTTCAATCTGCGGAATACACAGCGACGGCACGATGCTGACACCGAGTCCGCAGGTCACCATTCGGATGATGGTAACCAGCTGATGTGACTCGAACTCGATATTGAACTCCAGCCCTTTTTCGGCGCTGATGTCCAATACCAGTTGCCGTATCAATGAAGGTTGCTGCAAGGCCAAAAACGGCATCTCGGCGATCATCGACCAACTCAGCTGAGAGTGTTGTAAGAGCGAATGCTGGGGTGGTAACACCGCGACAAAGGGGTCATCGAACAGCGGCTCAAAGATAAGGTCGGAATCGCTGTCGTTATGCCCTGCACTGTCAATTTCGAATGCGATCCCCAACTCTACCCGGCCACTGTTGACCATCTCGACCACTTGTTCGGCGACCACATCCTGCACACGAATATTGACCGCCGGGTGACGCTGACGGTATTGCGCCAGTACTGCCGGTAGCTGATGGCTGGCGAATGACGGCATTGCCGCAATACTCAACTGGCCACGCTGCAGAGCAAACAAATTATGCAGATCGTTGAGCGCGCCGTCCCAATCGGCCAGCAAGCGAACAGCCACTGGTAAAAACTGTGCTCCTTCGGGGGTTAGTGCCAGAATTCGGGTCGACCGAACCAGCAAATTGCCGCCGACCGCCTGTTCCAAATTCTTGATGGAGATACTCAGTGCCGGCTGCGACAGGTGCACCTGGGAGCAGGCTTCGGTGAAGCTGAGGGTTTGCGCCACCGCGATAAAGGCGCGCAGTTGTTTGACGGAGACATTCATGAATAGAATCTCTTTATTAAAAAAACAAATGAATTGGCTAAAATTTTAAATTTGTTAAATCATAGCAATTATCCGATGCTGTAGGTCTGATATCTGCCATAACGGTGGGATAGCGGAATCTGAAGTAGGATTAGCGCAACACTTCTGGTGAATACAACAGTCTCGGTCAATACAACAACAAAGGAGCAAACCGAATGTCCGGTTTTGACAAGGTGGTAAGCAGTTACGAAGAGGCGATGGCTGGCCTGGAAGATGGCATGACCGTGATTGCCGGCGGTTTTGGCCTGTGTGGTATCCCTGAAAACCTGATCAACGAGATCAAGCGTAAAGGGACTAGCGGTTTAACCGTGGTCTCCAACAATGCCGGCGTCGATGGTTTTGGTCTGGGTGTGTTGCTGGAAGACCAGCAGATCAAGAAAATGGTCGCCTCCTACGTTGGCGAAAATAAATTGTTTATGGAGCAGTTGCTCGACGGCCGGCTCGAAGTTGAACTGACACCGCAAGGAACTCTGGCCGAGAAGATGCGCGCCGCCGGTGCTGGCATCCCCGCTTTCTATACCGCTACCGGTTACGGTACTGCGGTTGGAGAGGGCAAAGAGGTGAAGGAGTACGACGGCCGGAACTACATTTTGGAAGAGTCGATCAAAGGCGATTTCGCGATCGTCAAAGCCTGGAAAGCCGATCGTTACGGCAACGCCATCTATCGTCACACTGCAATGAACTTTAACCCAATGGCCGCGACTGCGGGCAAGATCACCGTGATGGAGGTTGAAGAGATTGTCGAGCCGGGCGAGCTGGATCCGGCCCAGATCCACACCCCTGGTATCTATGTTGACCGACTGATTCAGGGCACTTTCGAGAAACGTATCGAGCAGCGCACCGTGCGCACCGAAGGGGAGGGGTAAGTCATGGCTCTAAATCGTGAACAACTGGCCCAGCGTGTGGCTCGTGAACTGCAAGATGGTTTTTATGTCAATCTGGGCATCGGTATTCCGACCCTAGTGGCCAACTACGTTCCCGAAGGGATCGAAGTGATGCTGCAGTCCGAGAACGGCTTGCTGGGTATGGGGCCTTTCCCAACCGAGGCCACAATCGACGCGGATATGATCAATGCCGGCAAGCAGACGGTGACGGCTGCCACTGGCGCCTCCATTTTTTCATCGGCTGAGTCTTTCGCCATGATTCGTGGCGGCCATGTCGACCTGACCGTTCTGGGGGCATTCGAAGTCGATGTCGCCGGTAATATCGCCTCCTACATGATTCCGGGAAAGCTGATCAAAGGGATGGGGGGGGCGATGGACCTGGTCGCCGGTGCCGATAACATCATCGTTACCATGACCCACGCCAGCAAGCATGGTGAATCGAAACTGCTGAGTCGCTGTACGTTACCGCTGACCGGTGCCAGCTGTATTAAAAAGGTGTTGACCGATCTGGCCTTTATCGAGATTAAGGATGGCAAGTTCCATCTGCTCGAGCGTGCGCCGGGCGTGTCAGTCGAAGAGATCGTTAAGCTAACCGAAGGTGAATTGGTGATTCCGGATCACGTTCCAGAGATGCAGTTTTAAGAAGGCTCTTTGCGCAATATGATTTTCTAGGTTGTTGTTGTTTCTCCGGCAGGTCGCAGGCGTGACCTGTCGGAGTTTTTTATTATCGAGACCCTCCACCCGCTATTTTTTATAAAGACGCGATGTTGCAGTTCACGTCCCTCCCCCTTTGCGCTACTCCTCTTTCTCCCCCCGGCTGTCGACGTGATAAGCTGACCACTCTGTTCGTTGTTCTCCATACATCATTATATATTCGCCTTTATTTATACGTCACGGGCAACGCCACGTTGGAATTCACATGTACAAATTGATCTTGATCACCTGCTTGCTGTTGCTGAGCGCTTCGGCGTCCGCTGGCCAGCTGTTGATCGCGGTTGCTGCTAATTTTACCGGCGCTAGCCGGGCGCTGGTGCAGCAGTTTCAGGCGCAGACCGGCCATAGGGTCAGGGTTAGCTTTGGCTCGACCGGTAAGCTCTATGCGCAGATCGAAAACGGAGCACCGTTCGAACTGTATTTGGCCGCCGACAGTAAACATCCGCAACGCGCGATTGAGCAGGGGTTAGCCGTGGCCGACTCACGCTTTACTTACGCCAAGGGACAGTTGGTGTTGTGGAGCGCTAAGTCACAGCGTTTCGACGATGCTGAGGCTCTTTTGCACGCCGGTACCTTTGCACGTTTGGCATTGGCCAATCCGCAAACCGCTCCCTACGGCTTGGCGGCGCAACAGGTTTTGCAGCGGTTGCAGCTGTGGTCGCCGCTGCGAAGTAAATTGGTACAGGGTGATTCGATCGCTCAAACCTTTCAGTTCACCGCCACCGGTAACGCCGATATCGGCTTTATCGCCCGCGCACAACTGCACAGTTGGCGCGCCAATTCTGCCAATAAGCCGGGTACTGCATGGATGATTCCAGCCAGCTACTACGATCCGATTGAGCAGCAGGCCGTATTACTCAATCGAGGCGTCGATAACCCGGTGGCACAGCAATTCCTAAATTTTCTGAAAGGTGAACAGGGTCGCCGTATCATCAGCGACTTTGGTTACCCGTTGGATGATGCTGGTACCGATGCGAAAAATAAGGGTACCGATGTCTAAACCACTGCCAGCCTGTTACGCCCTGTTAACGGAATTATTACCGGAATTGATCCATGGACTTTGATTGGGAGCCAGTGTTCCTGACCCTCAAGCTGGCCAGTGTCACGACCCTGATTCTGCTACTGGTCGGCACTCCGATCGCGTGGTGGCTGGCGCGCACTCGGCATTGGTCGAAGCAGCCTGTTGCTGCGCTGGTGGCGTTGCCGTTGGTGTTGCCTCCGACAGTGCTGGGGTTTTATCTATTGCTGCTGCTCGGTCCCAATGGCCCTGTGGGCCAGTTGACCGACAGCCTTGGTCTGGGCACGTTACCGTTTACTTTTCCCGGCCTGGTGGTGGCTTCGGTGATCTACTCGCTGCCGTTTGTGGTGCAGCCGCTACACAACGCTTTTGAGGCGCTGGGGGACCGGATGCTGGAGGTTGCCTCGACGTTGCGCGCCTCACCGTTGGATCGTTTTTTTAGTGTCGCCTTGCCGCTGGCCCGGCCCGGCTTTCTGACCGCCTCAGTGTTGGGTTTTGCCCATACTGTCGGAGAATTCGGTGTGGTGCTGATGATCGGCGGCAACATTCCCGGTGAAACTAAGGTGCTGTCGGTGGCGCTGTACGACCATGTCGAAACCCTTAACTACGAGCAGGCGCATCTGCTTTCCGGCGGCATGCTGGCGTTCGCCTTCGTGGTGGTGCTGACGCTGTACCTAGTTAACGGTCGGCTCAACGGCCGTCTGAATAGGGGGGGGCGTCGATGAGTCCGGTTGAATCGCACGGCACCGATCCCTTACCGATCGAGCTGCAATTTCGCACCGCTTTTGGCGACTTTAACCTGGATGTCGAGCTGCAACTGCCCGCGCGCGGTATTACCGCCCTGTTCGGTCATTCCGGCTCGGGTAAGACCTCGCTGCTACGCTGCATCGCGGGGTTGGAACAGGTGGATGGCCGGCTTAGTGTTAATGGTCAATGCTGGCAAGACGCAGGGCAGTTCTTGCCGGTCCACCAGCGGCCATTGGCCTACGTGTTTCAGGAAGCCAGCCTGTTTCCGCACCTGTCGGTACGGCGTAATTTGGAATACGGTTATCGTCGAATTGATCCCGCATCACGCAAGATCGAATTCTCCCAGGCGGTCGAGTGGTTGGGGTTAGAGCCGCTGTTGGAACGCTCGCCCGATACGTTGTCGGGTGGCGAACGCCAGCGGGTTGCGATCGGTCGGGCGCTGCTGACCAGCCCTGAGCTGTTGTTGATGGATGAACCGCTATCGGCTCTGGATCTGAAGAGTAAGCGTGAAATCCTTCCCTATCTGGAGCAGCTGCACGAAAAACTATCGATCCCGGTGCTCTACGTTACCCATGCGCTCGACGAAGTGGCGCGGCTGGCCGACCATCTGGTGGTCTTGGAGAAGGGGCGGGCGTTGGCTAGCGGAGCGCTGACCGAAACCTTGGCGCGGCTCGATCTGCCGATCCGTCAGGATGAAGATGCCGGAGTGGTGATCAACGCTACAATCGCCGAGAAAGACAGCGATTGGCATCTAGCGCGGGCCGAGTTCGACGGCGGCAGCATCTGGGTCAAAGATAGCGGCTTGGCGCTGGGTAAAGCGGTGCGACTACGGGTGCTGGCTCGTGATGTCAGCCTAGCGCAGCAACCGCATCACGATCAAAGTATTCAAAACCTACTGCCAGCTCAGGTGCGCGAGATTGTCAGTAACGACCATCCGGCAGTGGTGCTGGTGCGGGCTGAGGCGGGCGCGGATACCGCTGTGACGGCAACCTCGCTGCTAGCCCGGCTCACTGCCCGTTCTGCAGCAGCGATGCAGTTAGCGCCGGGCAGCCCGGTGTGGCTGCAGATCAAATCGGTGGCGGTGTTGGAGTGATCGCAGCGCTTTTACCGTGCTACCCGTCGCTATTATTGTATTATCCGACCACTGAGGCCGTACCTGTTGTATGACCGATTTCTTTGACACGCTGGCTTTCTCTTTCTCGATCACCGGGCCGATCTTCGTGGTGCTGGCGTTGGGGGTGATTCTTAATCGCCAAGGGATGATCAACGACAACTTTGTTGAAACCGGTTCCAAGCTGGTGTTCAACATCACCCTGCCGTTGTTACTGTTTATCAACATCATCAAGACTGACCTGGACCAAGCTGCAAACCTGCCTTTGATCGGTGTCGGCTTGGTTGGGACGGTGTTGGCGTATCTGCTATTGGAGCTGACCGCCAAACACAGAGTACAGCCGGCCAGTGATTGCGGTGTGGTGGTGCAGGGGGGCTTTCGCTCCAACATGGGCATCATCGGCCTGGCTTATTGCGCCAACGCTTACGGGAACGAGGGATTGGTGACGGCCTCATTGTATCTGGCGTTGGTAACTATCCTGTTTAACGTGTTATCGATAATCACCCTGAATCGTTCGTTGCAACGTGATACTGGCCTTAGTGGTACGTTGTTGGGGATCGTCAGAAACCCGCTGATATTGGGGATTTTACTGGCATTACCGGTGGCCTGGGCCAATATCGAACTACCGCAGGTATTTATTCGTACCGGTGAATATTTTGCCCATATGACGCTGCCGTTGGCGTTGCTGTGTACCGGTGCCAGTCTCGACTTCAGCGCTCTGCGGCATAACATGTCCAATGCTCTGATAGCGGCCCTGTTCAAGCTCGGACTGGTGCCACTGATGATCACTGTTGGCGGTATTTGGGTGGGCTTTCGGGGTATGGAACTGGGGGTGCTGCTACTGATGGCATCGGCACCGACCTCTGCCGCCAGCTATGTGATGGTACGGTCGATGGGCGGCAATACTGCGCTGGCCGCCAATATCATCGTCATCACCACGCTGGGATCGCTGCTGACGACCAGCATCAGCGTCACATTGCTGAAAGGGCTGGGGTTACTGTAACTCTTTGCTCTGGTCCACTATCTGTACTGGTATCAGTTCCGACGTTCAGCTCTAGGGTAAGCTCCATTGCTTTACTTGGCTTGATACTCATTAGTTAGTGGTCAGCGTCGCCCGCTCACGGCGGTCTAGCGCTTTGAGGCATAGCATCAGTACCGTTCCCAGCACCATCATCGCCGCTGCCAGATAGAGACCGTCGTTGTAACTGCCACTGCTTTCGGCCAGTAACCCGGTTAACGCCGGTGCCAGAATTTGGGCGACGCCATAACTCAGGGTCATCTTCCCCATCATCTTGGCCGGTCGGGTCGGGTAGTAACGCCCGGCCATGGTCAGTACCAGGCTGACGATACCGACAAAGGTGGCACCGAACAGCACCGAACCGAGTAGTGTATAGCTTAGGCTGGGTTCAATGACGGGCAGTAAAATACCGGCAATCTGCAGGGCAAAGGCGGCGGTCAGTGCGTTCAGATCGCCGATCCGCCGAGCCAGTAGATCCATCAAGATACAACCGGGCGCAGCGGCCAGCCCCATCACAATAAAGGTCAAACCACCTTGCCCGGCCAGCCCCGGCAGGGCGTCGACAATGGCAACAATAAACGTCACGCTAACCACATAACCGATACCGGCGCAGAAGTAGGCTGCCATAAACAGCTGCATAAAAGCGCGGCTTGGGGGCTTGTCCTGCATCGAACCGCCGCCGCGGGTAACGGCGCTGGTGTCCGGTGGCGGTAGCCAACGCCAGGCGGGGATCAGAATCAGGCAGCCCAATAGCGCGAGCAGTAACCATTGCTGGCTCCAATCAAAGCGAGGATGCCATAGCTCGATGACGATAGCGCACAGTGCGATTCCTAGTCCGGCCCCCGAGAAGTGGATCCCCAGCTCGCTGCGGTGTTCATGGCGAATCAGCCAGTTGAGGATTAGCCCCGAGCCCAGCAGCATCCCGGCCGCGCTGCTTAATCCGGCTAGAAAACGCAGTGCCATCCACAGCCAAACGTTGTCGGTCAGCCCCATGCCTGCGGTGGTTAATACCGCTACGATCAGGCCGATCCGATAGAGTTTGTCTTTTAATACCAGATCGCTGATTAACGAGGCGCTGATAGCACCGCAGAAGTAACCCAGATAGTTGATAGCGGCCAGCCAGCCCCCTTCCGACAGCCCCAGTCCGGTCTGTTGTTGCATCAGCGGTAGCATTGGTGTGTATGCAAAGCGGGCGATGCCGAGCATCAACACCAAGCTAAGGATGCCGGCGCTGAGTACTTTCAGGCGCTCGATCCGGTCGTTCATAGCTGTTTCCTGGCAGGGGTGGGCGGCGATAATGGGCCCACCAGAGCGACGAAGGTATAGACCGCAGCGTCAAGGTTCAATAGGGCATTAGAGGCACAGTGATCAGTGGCATAGACAGCTTGCTGCTGGTGGGGAGGTCATTAATAACCTGGCAAGCCTAATCTGAAGCTTGGTGACCGGCTTATTTCGGCAGCTACCAGTCATGTGACACATTGACTGGTAGCTGCTTTTAAGACGATGAATTAATTATCCAGAGCACTCAGCAGGGTTAGTGCTTCATCTTTCTCTGCAAAATCTGTTTGTTTGAGATCATTGAGAATCTTGATGGCCTCCTGCTGACGTGAGTTCTTGGCCAAGGCTTTGGCATAGTGATACTGAACGGAAGCATCGTTGGGCAGTTGCTGTGCCGCTTCTGCCAACAGCGTTAGTGCTCGCTGCGGGTCTTTGTTCAGCAAGATCCAGCCCAGCGTATCGGTAATAGCGGGAGCTTTTGGTGCCAGCTTATGTGCTTGCTCTGCTGCTTGCAGGGCGAGTTCATCATTTTGGCCCTGGTAGAGCCATGCTAGGTTATTCCAAGCGACGGCGTGATTGGGCTGTAGCTGAGTGATCTTTTCATAGACCTTGATCGCCCGCTGTTTGTTGCCATTTTGTAGCTGCATACCGGCAAGCAGAGAGTACGCTGGGGTATCCCGTGTTTGTTGGATTACGTGCTGCTGCAGAAAGGTAATAGCCTCATCGATACCCGCTGTTTTGAGATAGGTCCGACCCAGGCGAACCGACGCCTCAGAATCCGGGCGTATTTCATAGGCGGCGAGGTATTGCTCAACAGCCTGTTCGGCGTTATCCATCGCCAGATACGCATCACCCCGAAACAGCATTAGTTGAGGGTGGAGCTGATCCTGCTTGGGTAAGCCATCGACCAGCGCTAATACATCTCTGGGACGTCGTTGAGACAGCAGTAATTTAGCCTGGGCAAGCTGTGCCGGGACGTAATCGGGATGTTGCACCAATAACCGCGTCAGTGCGCGACTGGCCGCATCGAAGTTGTTCTTGGCAAAGTGGGTATTGGCTTGCTGCAGCTTAAAAGAGGGCTCGTCAGGGTAGGTTTTGATGACGGTGCCTAATAGCTCTTTTAATTGGTCTGTGCGCTGTAAGCTCTGTAGAACCGACAGGTACAGCTTAGCTGCATTCAGTTGCTCTTTATGGTTGTTATAAAAATCGGCGGCTAGCTGTTCGGCTTGTTCTTTCTTACCCGAAGACAGAGCGTCTTTGACCTTTCCTCGCACGGGTCGAATATCGCCAGGGGCGGTTGTGATCGCTTTGTCGTACCAATCGTTGGCGGTTGCCGGGTCGTTTTTCTGGTTTTCCAGAAAAGCCATGCCCAACATGGTCGAAACCGAAGCGGGGTCTATCTCCAGTGCTGCCTTCAGGTGTTGTTCTGCCGCAGGGAGTTGCTCGAGTTGAACCTCCACCATAGCGGCCAGTAGCAGATAGCCAACGGTGTCTTCGGTATCGGTGATACGTTGTTTGAGTAATGCACGTGCCTTCTCCGGTGTTCCCTCCTTAATATAAGTACGCAATAACAACATGTCTGTCTGGAGGCTTGAATTTTCCGTGGCCAGCGATTCCAGACGGCTAATGCCCGCGTCAGTATCGCCGCTCAGTAACTCAGAGATAGCCAGCGGACGAGCCAGTGGCGACTGATCGTTGTCAGCGACCGCCTGCCTGAACTGTTTGGTGGCTGTTTCCGCATCACCTAACTTGAGGTTGATAGCCCCGGATAGCGACAGGACCTCGACAGCAACCGTATCTTCATCTAACAGCGGTTGAAGGATTTTCTGTGCTTGTTCCAGCTCACCGGTATTGGCGTAATGACGCGCGAGGGCCATGCGGGTTCGGCGATGCTGAGGGTAGTTGCTGAGGTTGCGGGAAAGTAGTTTTTCGGCCTGCCCTGTGTTGCCTAGCAGCAAGTTGGTATAGCCGGTTAAAAAAGTGATCTCGGGATGTTGGGGGAATCGCTGACTTAACTGGTCGAGTATCTCTTTGGCTTGCTGAGGTTGTTTGTCATTCAGATAAAGCCGTGCTGAAATTTGCAGGGCATCGGGATAATTTGGTACCAGCTCAAGCAGTTGATCAACGCTGTTGCGGGCCTCTTTAAGGTTACCGGTGAGCAGCAGAGCACGTGTTTTACCAAGCATGGCCGAAGGATGTCCGGGCTGAAGGGCAATCGCCTCGCTGAAGGCGGCTAGTGCCGCGGGTGCATCACGTTGTAGCAGGTAGGCTCTGCCTTGAACCATATAAGCCTGAGTGGCATAGGCGGGGTTGGCTATTTCGCCTTCGGCGCGTTTGATGGCAGCATCGGGTTGCTGTTTCAGCAATGCTAATCGGGCCAGACTGAGGTTGGCCTCCGAGGATGGTGCCGCTGACTCGACTTGTTGGTACGCGGCTTCAGCCTGATCAAACTGCCTGAGGGCGAGATGCAGGTGTCCGGATAGCAGCAGCTGTTCGGTGACCAACTCCGGCGCTGTCAGGGATAATCCTTGCAGTTGCTGTAATAGCCGCTGGTAAGATTTTTGGGAACGCGCTTGAGACAAGCGACTGCGAATCAGCAATAGCGGTAAACGGGGAGATTCAACGTTGAGTTCTTGCGCTCTTTTAAGTTCCTTCTCGGCGCTGCTGAACTGACCATTATTTAAATAGAGGGTGCCCAGCAGCAGCCGTCCTTTGCCATGGTCGGGTTGTTCACTCAGTAAGTTTTTTAGCTGAATGATGGCCGCACTCGATTCATTGTTCTGCTGATACTCCAGCGCCTCTTGATAGAGATCCTGCGCGTGAGAGACTTGAAGCGGTAATAACAGCAGAATTGATAGTGCCAGGCAATGTAAACGCTTTGTCATCGGAATTATCCGTCCGTGGTGAGAAGTGATTTCAGTCTAATCAAATATTGGGAAACCTGCGAACGACATAATGGCTATTTTGGCGGCGTTGGTCGCGAAGATGTCGGTAGCCTTGGTGAGCGGTCATAGTAAAGGTGGGGGCGAAGCTGTTTGGTCGTAATGGAGCGTTGCTGGCAGCCCTGCCTCCTAAGCTACTCTGAAGGTTGTTTCAGGGTCAGGAGTGAAGCAGCTTATATCCTTGTCATAATGGCGAATATCACCCGAGTGGGGCAGATTGACATT
Organism: Motiliproteus sp.; assembly: GCA_036961355.1. Lineage (GTDB taxonomy): Bacteria > Pseudomonadota > Gammaproteobacteria > Pseudomonadales > Balneatricaceae > Motiliproteus. The sequence continues at coordinate 91,683 of JBALVL010000005.1, read as the reverse complement.
GATCTACGCTTGGTGACAGATGAAAATGTGCGTCGAGCAGAACAACGATTGAATTTGAGACTAGGGAAATGCCTGGGTTTTAGGCAGCCAAAGTGGTCTTTCGAGAACTACTTCAGGCCGCATAGGTGGGTGTCGCACTTGCGAGTTGAATTCGCGACCCTGAACTTCGCAGAATCATGTCCTCTCAGAAAATTTAGATGGCATCTGTGCGTTCAGACTGTGTTCTTGAATATAATATCTACAAGAGAAGAATCTCTGCAACATATTCGTTAAGAGCTTATATGTCGCTGATCTAACGCGTCTACAAAGCCATGATTAACATTACGATGTTCCGCTTCATCGGCTCTTATGACTAATACAACATCCCGTAATGTCGCTTCTTTTGATAACCCCCAATATTCAATGGCTAATGTTGGGGCCGGAACGTTTTCATGTGTTCCTTTATCGATCTCGGCGAGATATTGGGTATAACTTAAAACGGCTTCCTCTTCAAAATACCCGACAATACGGTGCGCGGTGCGCGGTGCAAATAAGTATAAGAAGAAATAGGCGTTGTAGAAGAACAGCTGGACTATCAAAATGATCAGGCGCTCTAAACGGGTGGGTTTTGCAATCTCGATAAATGTCATGAGATGCATGCGTTCATTTTCTGCTTCATCTAAGAGTGTGCGAATCCATCCTTCATCATCACGCATTTTTCTCAAAGCATGAAGATGCTGCCAAAGCCCCCCTACCATACCGGGAACAGCGGCTACTGTTTCTAAAACAATGGCTCTATGGCCATAGCGTTTGGCAAAAAAAGTATCAGCAAAAAATCTTAATGTTTTAACAAAACCGTATGCAATCCGATCACTGATCGTTTTAGGTTTGATGTGGATATCAATATCAACATCCATATTCGTATAATGTTTTGGCGTTGGTGTTGAAAGTTTTGGCATCTTTGAATTCTCTCTATCTTATTGATTTAATCCATTTCCAATAATTATTTGCTGCGGCAACTGTTTGGAAATTTACAGCCTCGCCCTGAATTACTGCCGTCAGGCCATCGGGTATCGCTTCGTGTTCGATGAACTCAGAGCTTATGCCCCTGCCTTCACGCCTTAGAGAGCTTGCCGCTAGCGGCTTCATCCGCTGCGATGTCGCGATAGATCCATACATAGCTGACCGGCATGTCCATCAACCGCTGCTAGAGTGTAGCTGTCTATATCCGTGTCATATCGGCGAACAGCTCCGGAAACGTGAATACGGCAACAATCATCAGTGGTAACACCAGAAAATAGAGGTTCATGGTGAAACGGATCCAGCGATGAGCGTTGTGCAGCTCCATAAAACGCTCCACCACCAACCGGCCTTTAATGGCGATCGAACTGGCGATGATCACGGTAACCCATAAGCTGGGATCGGCCGATTCAGCAATTAGCGCATTGCCTAGCGTCAGCATCATTAACGTCAGCCACACCGCGTCTTGAGTTTTAGGTTTGATCTGATTGAGTTTAAACATTGTGGTCATGCCGGTCACCTCAGTACGTAAAGCAGCGGGAAGATGATGATCCACACCAGGTCGATCATATGCCAATAGCTAGCGATCGCTTCCATGCCCTCATGGTTGTCAGCGGTATAGGCGCCGCGTTTGAGTTGGAAAATGGCCCAACCAATCGCTCCGCCCCCCCAGGCAACATGGAGAAAATGGTTGAAGGTCATGTAGTAGTAAACGGTAAAGAAAATATTGGTATCGACGCCGATACCCTGTTCGGTATTCCACTGGTATTCCCAACTTTTAACCAGCAGGTAGCACAAGGCACAAGCGAGGGTGCCATAGAGCCAGCGCGCAGCCGTTTGCGGCCGGTCTATTCGAATGCAAGCCATCGCTTTGGCTACGCAGTAGCTGCTGGTTAGCAATGCCAGTGTATTCAACGTTCCGGCCAACGTATTGAGTTGTTGCGGGCCCTGATCGAACAGCGTTAGATATTGCACCTTGGCGACAAAGTAGATCACAAACATCAACGCGAATTCGGTCATTTCGGCGTAAATGCCGACCCAGACTGCATCGTTTCCGGGAATTCTCCCCGCTTTTGGTGGAACGGCTTGAGCTATCAGGGAGGGCTGGTCGACCGACGGGTTAGTCCCCCCTAGAGTGATGGCGCTGTCTGTCATTTTGAAGGACTCATAAAGACGCCAGCGCGTGAGGCATCAAGCGAGAGATCATCCACCGCAGTGACCCGAAACTGCAGCAGACTACGATCGGTTTTAAGGTCAGCCGCAGGGATACGAACGAACATTTCGTGGGCGGTAATGCCCGAAGCTGTTAGCGTGACCGGCACATCGGCACCAGTAACTTGATCTCCAAGAAAAACAGCGCCATTTGGACCTTCAACTCTGATCTGTGCCTGCAGTATTTGATCTGTTTTATTGAGAATTTTTAGCATGTAACGGTTTTGAATTGAGCCGTCGCTTTGCAGTACATAGATCGGTTGACGGTGGTGTATCACTTTGAGATCCAGCGCATCGAGCGTTGACAGTCCATAAGCACCGGCAACAACCGAGAACGTCATGATACTTAGATAGACCCAGACACGGGCGCGTTTATACCAGACCACCTGCTTGAGGCCGTTAAGACCATCGAGCGAGTCGTATCGGATCAGTCCTTTGGGTTTGCCGATCTTCTCCATCACCGTGTCGCAAGCATCGATACACAAGGCGCAAGTAATGCAGCCTTGCTGCTGCCCCAGGCGAATATCAACACCGGTCGGGCAAACGGCAACGCACAGGTTGCAGTCGATACAGTCTCCTAAGGCAATGTCTTGCGAAGGGTCTTGTGAACGGCTTTGAAGGCTGTTTTTTCGAAGAGCGTCTTGGATGCTGTCTTGGAAAGAATCCACAAAAGTCGTCGGCGCATTTTTTTGCAGCCGCCCCCGTGGCTCGCCACGCTCAACATCGTAGGCGGGTAGTACGGTATCGCTGTCGACCATCACGCCCTGAATGCGCGAGTAGGGACATAGCCACAGGCAGGTTTGTTCACGCATGAAGCCTGCCAGGGTGTAAGTGCCAAACACAAAGGCGCCGATGGTGATGGTGGCTTCTAACGGTAGGGATAACGAAAAGAGGCCGCGCCAAGCGTCACCGGCATCCATAAACCAGGCCACAAAACTGACCCCGGTTAGCAGCGCGATCAGTAACCACAAAGCGTGTTTGTAGGTCTTTGTCTTTATTTTGTTGAAGGTCCAGGGGGCCGCATCGAGTTTCTGGCGTTGCCTTGGTGGGCCTTCAAAGCGCTCCTCAATCCAGACATAGATATCGGTCCAGACGGTTTGAAAGCAGAAAAAACCACAGAAAACCCGTCCCGCAATCGCGGTGACCACCGCCAGCATTATGGCAAAGAACAATAGAATCAACGCCAGTATCCACAGGTCTTGCGGCAGTACTGTCAGCCCAAATATGTGAAACTTTTGATTGGGCAGGTCAATCAACACCGCTTGGCGATCGCCCCAGCGGAGGTAAGGCCCCAAAAAATAGATCAGCCAAACCGAGCTGGCCCACCACTTAAGGGTGCGCCAGCGACCGGGCATCCGCTTGGGGTGGATCTTCTCTTCGCCGACATTGACGTGCCATTGTTCGACATCGCTGTAAATATCATCGATGGCCTGGATTGGTATCACCGTTTGTGTCGTACCCATGGTTTTTTACCTCTGTAGCAACGATTCAGTGCGGCTCTTGGTCACGTATTTTCTTGCGGATCTTTAGTCCGACGATGACAAAGACAACGACGGATCCCACGAGGGCGAGTAACGAACCGATAGCAACGGCGTCAAAATTCAACATCTGTAATCCCTCTGACTCAATAGCGAAATTTGAAGGGTGTTCTGGGGTTGTAGATCGACCCCTGATAGGAAAGGCTGGAGTTCACCAACTGCGCACAGGCGGTCTCCAGGTTTTCATTGTCTTGCAGTGAAAAGACATTGAATCCACAGCGCCTCAGGCTGGACACTTGATCGGCAATCACATCGCCGAAGGCTCTGAGCTCACCCTGATAGCCGTAAGCTTCGCGCAGTAAGGCGCCGGTGGAGAAGCCGGTGCCATCGGAGAATGCGCCGAAGCGGATGGCGACGAGCGGTAGCTTGGAAATACGCTCAGCAAAGGGTTCCAGATCCTGATCGCCGTCGATCCAGATACCGGGAAGACAGTCGAAGGCGTCTAATGCACTTCCATCACCATTAGCAAGGCCCAGCCAGAAGGACAGCGGCAGGATATATTGCTGCTTGGGTTGCGGACTGAAGGTCTCGGTCTCTGCCATCTCGATGAGCTGCCAGCTGTCCTCGACGATGCCGCCGTCTTTGATCACGTTAGGCATAAACCTGCTCCTTAAACGGCGCTCGACCGATCCGTTGGTAGGTATCAACGAAGGTTTCAGCGTGGCTGTTACGATGATTGAGATAAACCTGAAACAGGTCGGTCATCGCATCTGCCACCGCGTCTGCCGGCACTGAAGGTCCCAGCACTTTGCCGAGCTGGGCATCGCTGCCCGAGCGTCCGCCTAAGGTGATCTGGTAATACTCTTGTCCGCCCTTATCGACACCGAGAATGCCGATGTTGGCGATGTGATGGTGGGCGCATGCGTTGATACAACCTGAGATCCGTAGGCTTATTTTGCCGAGATCGTAGAGGTTATCGAGATCGGTAAAACGTTGCTGAATGGCGCTACTAACCGGGATTGATCGGGCGGTGGCGAGGTTGCAGAAATCCGCCCCTGGACAGCAGACAATATCGGCCGCCGTTCCGATCGTTGGCGTAGCCAGCTCGGCCTGGGTCGACTCCCGCCACAGTGCGTACAAACTGGCAATTTTGACATCGGGAAGGATCAGGTTTTGTTGTTGTGAGGTGCGTACTTCGCCAAAACTGTAGCGCTCTGACAGCTCGGCGACCCAGTCCAGCTGGCTGGCGGAGATATCGCCCGGTGCCTGTCCTGCTGATTTTAGCGACAGGGTAACGGCGGCGTAGCCCGGCACCTTGTGATCGGTGACGTTGTAGGCGACCCAACGATCGAACAGCAGGTTATGCCTGCGTAGCCCGGCCAGTTCGGCCTCGATCTGTACTGCGTCAACGGGCTCATAGGGCGGCGCTTGGAAAAACGATTGTGCGTGTTTGAGTTCGTTATCATCGAGCAGATACTCGGCGCTGCGAGTCTGGTTAAATTGATCTTCAACCTGCTCCTTGAAATTTGCTACTCCCAAGGCCTTTACTAGAATTTTGATACGGGCTTTGTATTTGTTATCGCGACGACCGTGCAGGTTGAAGACACGTAATACGGCTTTAAGATAAGCCAGTAGCTCGCGTTGCGGTAGAAACTCACGCAGCACGGATGCCAGCACTGGGGTTCGGCCAAGACCGCCACCGACCCAGACCTGAAAGCCCACGTTTCCCTCTTTGTTTTTGATCAGTCGCAGACCGATATCATGCAGCTGGATCGATGCACGGTCTTCGCTGGCACCGATCACCGCGATCTTGAATTTGCGGGGCAGGAAAGCAAACTCCGGGTGAATCATCGACCACTGACGGATGATCTCGCAATAGGGACGGGGATCGACCGCCTCGTCTTTAGCAACACCCGCCAAGGGATCGCAGGTGGTGTTGCGAATGCAGTTGCCGCTGGTCTGGATCGCGTGCATATCAACGTCCAGCAGCTGCTCCAGAATAGTTGGCACCTGATCCATCTCGACCCAGTTGAACTGGATATTTTGGCGGGTGGTGATGTGGCAATAACCGCGGTCATAGCGTCGCGAAACCACACTGACCTTGCGCAGCTGTTGTGCGGATAACATGCCGTAGGGAACCGCGACCCGCAGCATCGGCGCATGCTTTTGCACGTACAAACCATTCTGTAGCCGCAGCGGTAAAAATACCTCTTCGCTGAGTTCGCCTTGAAGGTAGCGATCCATCTGCCCCTTGAACTGTTGTACCCGGTCGCTTACTACCTGGCGATCATAATCATCGTATTGGTACATCGGTCATCACACCTCTTGAAACGCCTCATCTACAGGCATCGTTACTATGCGATTAGGATATGAACTGAGAGGGGTGGAGTACAGATTCAGATTTTGTTATATCTATGGGGTCAAAGCTTGCTGTTCTACAACTGTACCTGCCGCTTTTTAGGAATCTGTACCTGTGTCAGACTACCTGTACCAACAACTGATAGACGACCTGACCGAAGAGATTCGCACCGGACAGCGTTCCGTTGGCGAACGAATGCCCTCCGTACGCGGGCTCAGTCTGGAGCGTAAGTTATCAAAATCTACCATTCTGGCGGCCTACGACCGGCTCGAAGCCGATGGCCTGATTTCGGCACGGCCGCGCTCGGGTTATTACGTTAATGCGCCGCAACCGGCCGATACGCTGCTGGTAAAAATGCCCTCCATCAGTCAACCCGAAGCCACCCCGCTGCCGGTTACCGCAGGCCAGGTACTGATCGATATCATGGATCGGGGCGCCGCCTTCGACATCATCTCCGCCCAGGACAGCACGCCGGGCAACGAAGCATTGCGACGTTGCCTGGCCCGTGCGTTACGACGGCAGACCAACCAAGAGCAGCTCAACTATGACGAACCCGCCGGTCTGCCAGTACTGCGAGAACTATTGGCGCAACGGCTCGGGTTGGCGGGTAGCCGGGTCAGCTCAGACGATCTGATTATCACCTCCGGTTGCCAGAATGCACTGCTGTTGGCGCTGATGGCTACCACCCAGCGAGGCGATGTGGTGGCCGTTGAATCGCCCGGCTTCTATGGCATTTTTCAGCTGCTTGAAGCGCTCGGCTTAAAGGTGCTGGAGTTGCCGAGCTCGTCGGAACAAGGCCTGAGTCCCGAAGCGCTGGAGCTGGCGTTGCAGCATTGGGATATCAAGGCGCTGGTGGTTTCTCCCTGCTACAGCACGCCCACCGGTGGCAGTATGCCGGATGCGCATAAGCAGCGAATTCTTGAACTGGCTCAGAGTCGGGCTATCCCGATTATCGAGGATGATATCTACGGAGAGCTTGGTTTCGGCGAGAGTCGGCCCCGTACGCTGCACAGTTATGACAGCAGCGGCTCGGTGTTGCTCTGCTCCTCGGTATCCAAAAGCCTGTCGCGAGACCTGCGCATCGGCTGGATCGCACCGGGAAAGTACCGTGATCGGGTCAAACAACTGAAATTGGTTACCAGCCTGTCCAGCTGTCAGGCACAGCAGCGCGGGTTGGCCTATTTTCTGGAAGAGGGTAGCTTCGACCGCCACCTGCGGTTGCGACGTCAGCAACTACGCCAGCAATACCAGCAGTTACTGGAGTTAATCCGCCTGCACTTGCCGATGTCGGAGAGCTGTAGCCGCCCCCAAGGAGGGTTGTCACTGTGGCTCGAACTGCCCGAATCGGTCGACACACTGAAGCTCTACCACCGCGCCCTGAAAGAGGGACTGGTGCTGACCCCGGGCCGGTTGTTCACGGTACAGGAGCGCTATCGCAATGCGTTACGTATTAGTTACGCCCATCCGTGGACCGATCAGCGGGTGAAGGCGTTGGCGGCGCTGGGGGCTTTGTTACAAGGCGGGGGGGAGTAAACCGGTTGCTATCAGGCAAGCTTCGCGCTGTGGATTCAACTGATCAGCGCAACACATTATCTTTCTTCAAAAGATGGAGTGCTGGATTATGGCGATAAATCCTCGTTGGCAGCACTGTACGACCATACTTAGGGGTACTCATCGGAATAGAACAGAAGGCAATATTGCTCAGCAATGTTGCCTTCTGTTATATCAACAAAGGAACGTTTAATGCCCGGCAAAACCAAGTTGCACGAACTGATCGGCATTCTGAGTGACATACTCGAAATACAACCGGACACCGACGTCGTCCACCTCATCTCTTCCCTGTCACCCCCAGAACTGGCGCGGGCGATCGAAGCCCTTCCCAGTGATCTGAGAGTTCACCTTTGGGCCCAAGTACCGCTAGCGAAAATGGCAGAGGTTCTGCTCGAGTCCCACGTTGATACTCGTCGCAGGCTGATCAAACACACAGATCATGACCGCCTAATCGAATGCTTGTCTGTGGTGCAGATGGATGAATTGGCTGACCTGGATGATGACCTGCCAATCTCCGTCGTCAACGCCATGGTCGAAGCCATGGACGATCAACGCAAGCAGCGTTACGCCACGGTTAAAAACTATCCTGACAGCACCGCCGGCGGCTTAATGGATGTCGATGCAACCGCTGTACGCGCCGACGTCACTCTTAAATCGGTGTTACGTTTTCTTCGGCGTTTGCGCAGCAAAGAGGGAGCTTTGCCCGAGCACCTAGACAGCTTGATGGTAGTCGACCGTACTAACTGTCTGCGGGGGTTATTACCGCTGAGTAGCCTGGTTTCGATGGATATGGATATCAAGGTATCTGAAGCTATGGTCGAAGCGGTGACCTGTTTTACCCCCTTACAGCCGGCTTCCCAAGTGGCTCGAATTTTCACCGATAAAGATTTGATCTCAGCTCCGGTGGTTGACGACGAAAACAACCTGCTGGGACGTATCACAGTCGATGATGTGATCGACGTTCTACGTGAGGAAACCGACCGAGAACTGCTGGGCAGAGCCGGCCTTGATTCTGGCGAGGAGATGTTTGCTCCAGTCCTGCAGGGGTCGTTCCGTCGTGCAGTGTGGCTTGGCATCAACCTGGTCACCGCGTTTGCTGCTGCCAGTGTAATCAGCCTCTACGAACAAACCATTGAACAGATCGTTGCGTTGGCGGTGTTGATGCCTGTGGTTGCCAGCATGGGCGGTATTGCTGGCAGTCAGACATTGACACTGATCACCAGGGGGATCGCCCTCGATCAGGTAGGGCGAAGTAACTTCTGGCGTTTGCTGCGCCACGAACTGGGAATTGGTTTGTTGAACGGAGTCTTTTGGGCGTTGATTGTCGCCGCTATCGCCTACGCCTGGTTTGGCGATGCGATGCTTGGGTTGGTATTCGGACTGGCTCTGCTGGTTGCCATGGTGACTGGCGCCTTAGCCGGTGCCGTCATTCCTATGTCGCTCAAGCAGATTGGAATCGATCCAGCGTTGGCCGGTGGAGTAGTGTTAACAACTGCCACCGACGTGGTCGGTTTTCTGGTTTTTCTGAGCTTGGGATCATTGATCTTGCTCTGATCAGAGGCCATAAATTAGTGGTTTAAATTTGTACGAAGTCCTTGGTTTTATTGTGCGATCAGCTAATCAATCACGCTATGACAACGGTTGCATATAACGATTCTGGCGCTGCTCTATCAACCGGAATAGTCCGATGATCACCAAACTTATCGCCAGATAGATGGCACCGGCGGCCAGAAAGATCTCGATCGGGGTGTAGGTTCTGGCGATGATGGTGCGCGCCATTCCCGTTAGATCAAGAAGCGTGATGGTGCTGGCCAGCGCACTGCTCTTGAGCATCAGGATGATCTCATTGCCGTAAGCCGGTACGATCATGCCAAACGCCCGTGGCAGCAGGATGCGTCGATAGGACAGCGCCTTCGACATTCCCAGTACCTTGCAAGCCTCAACCTCACCGCGGGGAATCGCACCCAGTGCGCCGCGCAGAATCTCTGCCGTATAGGCCGACGTGTTAAGGCAAAAAGCGATGATGGCACACCAGTAAGGTTCGCGCAGGTATGGCCATAAGAAGCTCTCGCGTACCGCTTCAAACTGGGCCACGCCGTAATAGACCAGGAACATCTGTACCAGCAGCGGGGTGCCGCGGAAAAAGAAGATGTAACCGTAGGGCAGCCCTTTGATCAGCCAGCGATCGGAGTGACGTGCCAGACCAATGGGAATCGCTAACAGCGAGCCGATAACGCCGGAGATCAGTACCAGCTGTATGGTGACCCAGGCACCTTCGAGCAGCCTCGGGAAGTGTTCAATAATTACGTCGTAATCCATAACCAGTCCCTCAGCGCATATAGGCGTAGTTGGCGCGATTTTCCAACACATGGATCACTACCATGGTGAAAACGGTCATCGCCAGATAAATGAGAGCCGCGGTCATGTAGAACAGAAACGGTTCTTTGGTAAAGCCGACGGCGACGTTGGCTTTGCGCATGATATCTTCCAGGCCGATGACCGAAACTAACGCGGTATCTTTGAGCAGTACCAGAAACAGGTTTCCCAGCCCCGGCAGCGCTAGTCGCCATACCTGCGGCAAGGTGATCCGGAAAAAGATCCGCAGCGGGCTCATTCCCAGCACCAGACCGGCTTCGCGTTGCCCGGGGGGGATCGCCAGCATTGCGCCGCGCAACACCTCGGTGGCATAAGCACCAAAGGTCAGGCTCAGAGCGATAACACCGGCCAGAAACGGGCTGATCTCGATGTATTCTTCGTAGCCAAACAGGCTGCCGATCGACATCAATACGCTGGTGGCACCGAAGTAGATGATTAACACGGTCAGCAGTTCGGGGATCCCCCGAATCAGGCTGGTGTAACCGGTGGCTATCGCACGGGCAGGTGTAAACGCCGACAATTTGGCGGCCGCACCGGCCAGGCCAAAAATTAGCCCCAGCGCGACAGAGCAGATTGCCAGCTGAACGGTAATCCAGCTGCCTGCCAGCAGCTGGTCACCAAATCCATGCAGATCCAGCATGATAAATCCTCACGGTGACAGCAGCCGGGGAGCCCGGCTGCTTGAGGTTATGAGCGGATTCAGGCTCCCAATTAATAGATTGGGAAAGGGAAGTACTTGGCGTTGATCTTGGCGTAGGTGCCGTCGGCGATGATCTCGGCCAGTGCTTTGTTGAGCTTTTCGCGCAGCTTGTCGCCTTTGCGAACCGCGATGGCTATCTTGTCGTCTTTAGCAAACGCCTCACCTTTGTACTCGAAACCTTTGGCAGCATCGGACTTCAGCCACTCGTAGGTGGGCAACTCGTCAGACAGCGCGCCGTCCAGACGGCCGGACTTCAGATCCAGATAGACGTTGTCGTTATTATCGTAGAGCTTAATTTTAACTACGTCGGCAAGGTTATCTTCCAGGTACAGGCCCGCGATGGTGGCACGCTGAGCGCCGATCACTTTGCCCTTTAAGCCGTCCTTGCTGGTCTCGAACGTCTGCTCTTTGGCGGCAACATAACGTAGACCACCGCTGTAGTAATGATCAGAAAAATCGACCTGCTTGGCGCGATCCGCAGTGATCGACATCGACGCGATGATGGCATCAAACTTCTTCACTTTCAGCGCCGGGATCAAGCCGTCCCAGTCTTGCGTCTGCATGGTGCATTCGGCATCAAGCTTGGCGCATAACGCGTTGGCGATATCGATGTCGAATCCCTGAGGGGTACCGCTGCTATCGATAAAGTTAAACGGAGCCCAGGCACCTTCGGTGGCAAAGCGGATCTTGTCTTTGGCTATTGCAGCAGTCGAAGCCATGGAAACACCGGCAACAAGCAGGGTGCCGATCACGGCATTCTTGAAGGTTTTTTTGATAGTCATTTTCACATCCTATAGTTATTTTTATAGCAACATCGAACCACCAACGAAGTCGCAGTGGTCGAGACTGACGGGTGGAACAAAAAGAAAATACTGACCGCAGGCGTTTAGAAAACGCCGGAGATAAATTCTTGGCAGCGCTGAGACGAGGGGTTGCCGAACACTTGTGACGGTGGCCCATACTCCTCAACTTTGCCTTGGTGCAGAAACATCACCTGGTTGGAAACTTCGCGCGCGAATGCCATCTCGTGGGTAACCACCAACATAGTGCGTCCCTCTTCGGCCAGACTGCGCATCACGCCCAGCACTTCGCCGACCAGCTCGGGGTCAAGCGCCGAGGTGGGCTCGTCGAACAGCAGTACCTGAGGGTCCATTGCCAGCGAGCGGGCGATCGCAACACGTTGCTGCTGGCCTCCCGACAGTTGGCCGGGGTAGAAATCTTTGCGTGACGTGAGGCCGACTTTTTCGAGCAGCGCTTCGGCCTGTTCGATCGCTTCGGCTTTTGAACGTTTCAGTACGTGGGTCGGCGCTTCGATGACGTTCTGCAGAATGCTCATGTGCGGCCAGAGATTAAAGTTCTGAAACACAAACCCGAGGCGTTTTCGCATCAGGGTGAGCTGCTTTTGATCGACCGCTTCCAGATCGCCATTAGCGGCGCGCTTGAGGGCCAACTGCTCACCGGTGATGCGGATCTCACCCTCGGTGGGGTTCTCCAGCAGGTTGATACAGCGTAGAAAGGTGCTCTTACCGGAGCCGCTCGATCCGATGATCGAGATCACATCGTGCTCGTGCGCGGTAAGATCGATCCCTTTAAGGACCTCCAGCGAACCGAAGGTTTTATGGATGTTGGTTAGCTCTAAGGCTACGGGGCTTGAGGTCATCTTATTTTTATCTCCGCCGGGTCGTAACTTACGTCATCGACCGGTAGGTTTTTTATCTGCGCCCATCCGGCTCAAGGCCGAAAACAAACTGGCATCAACCATACCCAATGCGGGAAAGTAAAAATTGTCAAAATAGGTCCCCAAATGTTGCTGAAGCGACCTGGCTTGAGGTGATGTTATATAAGAGTGACGGTGGTTAGGGGGCGTGCAAGGTTGAGCGCTGAACGGGAGCTCGGGGTTCTTCGCTGAGCCGTTTTCGCTCTTCTCTCGGGGTGATGCCGTAGTGATTTCGATACGCGGTACTGAAGTGGGAGGCGGTGGAGAAGCCGCACGCTAGCCCGACCTGTAAGATCGCTTTGTCGCTTTGCTGCAGCAGTTGTCGTGCCCGTTCCATCCGTAATTGCAGGTAGAATTTTGACGGCAGCGTTTGTAGGTGTTTCTTAAATAGCCGTTCCAGATGCCGCCGCGAAACACCGACATGTCCTGCCAGATCATCCGAGCTTAGCGGTTCATCGATGTTGGCCTCCATCAAGGTCACCGCCTCGATTAGCTTTGGCTGGCTGGCGCCGATACGAGCTTTTAATGGAATACGTTGCAGATCATCGGGAGTACGAATTCGCTCACAAACAAACTGTTCCGAGATCGACGCGGCCAGTTCTGAACCGTGCTGCATGCCGATAAGAAACAGCATCATATCCATCGCCGCAGTGCCACCGCTGCAGGTATAGCGCAGGCCATCCACTTCAAACAGGTTGTTGGTGATTTTGGTCTGTGGGAACTCCTCACGCAGGTTGGCCAGATCCCACCAGTGAATCGTTGCTTTGAAGCCTTCCAGTAAACCGGAGCAGGCGAGTAGATAGGAGCCGGTGCCGATGCCGCCGAACGCCATCTTAGAGCGGGACTGGCGTCGCAACCAGCCGAGTACCTCTTCGTTGCCGGTTCGGGCGATCGGGCTGGCGCCACAGACGAAGATCACATCGAGGTCCTTGACCCCTTCCAAGCTACTGTCGACCTCAGTTTTGACGCCGCTAGAGCTGGTGACAGGCTCGCCATCACGACTGACCAACGTGCAGTCATACAGCTTCTCGCCACTGATCCAGTTAGCCATCTGCAGTGACTCGATCGCTGAAGAGAAGGCGATCAGGGAGTAGTTTGGCAACAGCAGAAAACCGAATCGCATCGGACGCCCGCAGGAGCTGCTTGACAGATCAGAATGAAACACCCGATTCAGATTCCTTCTTATTGTTGTTGCCGAAACAATTGCTACAACGATCACCGGTGCTTTTCATTCACTAGGCAATACGGTTCGTTTGTTGTTTATTTTACACACGATGATTTTTTAAAACACCGCTGTTTGATACACATCGCCTAACTCGGTGAGGCATGATCCTGCACCAATAAGCATAGCGTCTGACGATCCGGATTCCTTGGCTGGGGTGGTGTAAATGTCATCTGGTTATAATTTCAGGTCGCTTTCTCACAATTATGGCTCTAGGCCGTCATCGGCAGTTTGGCCATAATCTGTTCAGGGCCGATGGCAATGTCCCGAGACAGTTTTGCCATCGGGTGGGCGCGAACGCAGTGGTATTCTGTTGGCCGTTAGTTGAGCGGATCTTTCGGATCTTTTAACGCTGCAGTTTGCAGGTGTAATTTACGGCTGTTATTTACATTGGAAAGAAGCGGAACCAGCCCGGTCGCCGGACTCTGCTAAACAAAATAAGCAAAAAAACTGAAGGTAAAGTTATGACTAAGCAAGATGTGACCCGCGACACGTTTGACCAGGTAATGGTTCCCAATTATGCCCCGCAAGCCGTTATTCCGGTTCGTGGTGAGGGTTCGCGACTGTGGGATCAGAATGATAATGAATATATCGATTTCTCAGGCGGCATCGCGGTTAACGCACTGGGCCACTGCCACCCACGGTTGGTCGAGGTGCTGAAGCAGCAAGCCGAGCAGTTGTGGCACTTGAGTAATGTATACACCAATGAGCCTGCGTTACGGTTGGCGAGCAAACTGACCGACAAAACTTTTGCCGACAAGGTGTTCTTCTGTAGTTCCGGTGGTGAAGCCAACGAAGCAGCGTTTAAATTGGTGCGTAAATACGCCTACGACAACTTCGGCCCACATAAAAACGAGATCATCAGCTTCACCAAGTCGTTCCACGGTCGGACGTTGTTTACTGTCTCTGTCGGTGGTCAACCCAAATACCGTGAAGGCTTTGAGCCTGTGCCTCAGGGCATCAGCCATGTTCCTTACAACGATCTTGAGGCACTCAAAGCGGCCATCTCGGATAACACCTGCGCGGTGGTGATGGAGCCCATTCTGGGTGAAGGCGGTATTATCCCGGCCGATACCGAGTTCGCCCGCGGTGTTCGCGAACTCTGCGACCAGCACAACGCGCTACTGGTATTTGACGAAATTCAGACTGGCGTTGGCCGTACCGGAAAATTGTTCTCCTACATGGGGCTGGGCGTCACACCCGATGTGTTGACCAGTGCTAAAGCACTGGGTGGCGGGTTTCCGATCGGCGCTATGCTGACCACCGCCAAAATCTCTGAAAGTCTGGGATTCGGTACCCATGGCAGCACCTATGGTGGCAACCCGCTAGCCTGTGCGGTGGCCGAAGCGGTACTGGATATTATCGATACGCCCGAAGTGCTCGATGGTGTCACCCAGCGTCATGCACTGTTTGTGGCAGAGCTCCAAAAAATCAACGCCAAACATGGCGTATTCAACGAAATTCGTGGTGAAGGGCTGCTGATTGGTGCTGAGCTGATTGAAGCCTTGCATGGTCAGGGCGCCAAGTTCCTGGCCGCCGCTCGTGAAGAGGGGCTGATGCTGCTAGTTGCCGGACCAAATGTCTTGCGTATGACGCCATCGTTGATCATCCCCGAGCAAGATATCGTCGAGGGGATACAGCGTCTCGAACGTGCGGTAGCCAAGGTACTGACTAACGCCGATGCGGCCTAGTTTGTAGCCGGTTGTTATAAACAGGGGCAAGAACAGATACTGGGTGATTGAGCGATTAGGTCGCACAATCACCTTGTCTTTGTTCAATTCTTTATTTAATGCCGCATAACAGCGATAAATTCTGACATTCCAGTGTCAACGGTCGACAGCTGTTAGCGTTATCGCGGTTAAATCACTAAATTTCAGGTCGCATCAACAACAGTTCTGTCGAGTGATTTGATTAATACTGGCTTTATTAAAGAGCGCTTATTAAAAACAGCCATTAAAAATAATACAACAACGACGCTAGGATCCTGTATGTCTTCTGATGAGATCTTCTCCCCCTGGGTACAGTGGCTCGATAGTCAGCAGCAGCAGATGTTGGACGCGACTATCGAACTCTCCCGGATCAACTCGGGATCGTTTAATGCGGCCGGCGTGAATGCTGTCGCTGACGCGTTCGACCGTTTCAGCCAAGGGCTGGGTGGCGAGCGGGAGCTGATCGATGTTGCGCCTTACGTTTCTATTGACGTCAACGGCGAGCGCCAAGAGCAACCGCTGGGCCGTGCGTTACGTATTCGAAAACGCCCCGAAGCCCCGTTGCAGATTTTCCTGTGTGGCCACCTCGATACCGTGTTTGCACAAGATCACCCGTTTCAGGATATCCGCTGGCTTGATGACAACACTCTCAACGGGCCTGGCGTAGCGGATCTCAAGGGCGGTCTGGTGTTGATGTTCAAAGCGCTGGAAGCGCTGGAACGAAGCCCTTGGTCCGAAAATGTCGGATGGGAGGTGCTGCTCAATCCGGATGAGGAGATCGGTTCACCCAGCTCAGCCGCGTTGCTCAAAGAGGCGGCCGGTCGTCATCATCTGGGGCTGATCTACGAACCCAGCTATGCTGACGGCAATCTGGCAGGCCAGCGCAAAGGCAGCGGTAACTTTACCGTCGTCACCAAGGGACTGGCCGCGCACGCAGGCCGTGAACACCACCTGGGCCGTAATGCCGTCCGCGCAATGTGCGACTTTATCAGTGCGCTGGATGATCTCAATGGCCAGCGTCCCGGCGTCACCATTAATCCCGGATTTATCCAGGGTGGCGGTGCGGTCAATGTCGTCCCTGATACCACTCTGGCTCGCTTTAATATCCGTTTGGAACAGGTCGATGATGAGGCCTGGTGTTTAGCGAAGATCCAGCAGTTACTGGATCAGATAAATGGTCGCGACGGCTTACATATCGAGCTGCATGGCGGTTTTGGCCGTAAACCCAAAGTGCTAACCCCCACCAACCTCAAGCTGTTCGAGCTGGTAAAAGAGTGCGGTAAAAACCTGGATATGGACCTGAACTGGTTGCCGACCGGAGGCTGTTGCGATGGCAACAATTTGGCCGCTGCTGGCCTGCCAAATGTCGATACCCTCGGTGTACAGGGCGGTAAGATCCACAGTGCCGATGAATACTGTTTGGTGGATAGTCTGAGTCAGCGCGCTAAGTTAAGCGCGCTGTTACTGATGAAACTAGCGTCCAGCGAAGATCGTAGCTGGTTGGAGAAGTCCTGATGTTGATTGTCAGACCTGTAACGTTCGCCGATCTTACCGCGCTGGAGCGACTGGCGGTGGTGGCTGGCGGTAGCATGTCGACCCTGCCGGCCAATCGTGATCATCTGTCCGAGATGATTGCCGCCACCCAGCAATCGTTGCGCAGCGACCCTCAGAGCCCCGGTGGCGAGACCTACCACTTCGTGCTGGAAGATAGCGACAGCGATGAGATTCTCGGTATTGCCGGTATCGCCTCGTCGGTTGGGCTCGACTCACCGTTCTACAGCTACCGCATCGAGAAAGTGGTCCATGCTTCCAGCGAACTGCAGATCCATAACCGCATTCCGGCGCTACACCTGTGTCAGGACCACACCGGTTCCAGCAGCCTGTGCAGCCTGTTTTTGGCCCCCGATCATCGCACCGCCGAGAACCTGAACCTGTTGTCACGTGCGCGGATGCTGTTTATGGCCAGCCACCGGCAGCGTTTTTCCGATCGCACCCTGGTCGAGCTGCAGGGGATTCAGGATGAAAACCATAAATCGCCGTTCTGGGAAGCGATAGGCCGTCACTTTTTTAATATGGATTTTTCGCGCGCCAACTACCTGACCGGCATTCAGAACAAAAGTTTTATCGCTGACCTGATGCCTCATTATCCGGTTTATGTACCGCTGCTGCCCGACTCGGCGCAGGCGGTCATCGGTAAGCCACGTCCGGATATTGAGCAGATTGTTGAGCTGCTGGAAGCGGAGGGGTTCAGCCATCGTGGTTACATCGACATCTTCGATGCTGGCCCGACACTGGAACTTCGCACCGATCAGATCCGCAGCCTGAGTGATAGCCAGAAAATAAGCGCCGAGTGTGGTGGTGCCGGTCAGTCCGACGCCGCCATAGCACTAGTCAGCAATACCTGCCTTAAAGACTTCCGGTGCCTGCTGACGAGGTTGGAAATCCGCAATCCCCAACTCAGTGATGCGGTGGCCGAGCGACTTAATGTGGCCAGCGGCGATCCGCTACGGGCGCATCTGCTGGTGCCCTAACGCCCCCGACGACGATTTGTTGGCCTGTTGGGAACGTACGCAACCACGGGCCTTTACCGCCCCTCCGCCTGATTACTGTTTCGGACCTTGGTGAATGCAAGGACCGGGTTTACATACGATAAGGATTTAGACCGCCATGATGTTGATTCGCCCCATCCAGAACCAAGACTGGGACGCACTTTGGTCGCTAGCTCATAAAACCGGCCCCGGTTTTACCTCACTGCAGCCTGATGAAGCGGCTGTACGCCGTAAACTGGCGTGGGCGATAGAGTCCTTTGCCGCCAAAGAACCGTTGCAAGAGGCGCTGTATCTGTTCGTGCTGGAAGACAGCGAGGACGGTCAAATCGTGGGTCTGTGTGGTATCGAGTCTGCGGTGGGGCTGAACGAACCTTGGTACAACTATCGGGTCGGCACACTGGTGCACGCCTCGCGTGAGCTCGACGTCTATAACCCGATCAAAACGCTAACCCTGAGCAACGACCATACCGGCGATTCAGAGATCTGCACCCTGTTTCTGGATCCGGATTACCGCCATAGCAAGAACGGTAGCTTGCTGTCCAAGTCGCGTTTTATGTTTATGGCCGAATTCGCCAACCGTTTCACCGAAAATGTGATCGCCGAGATGCGCGGCTATTCCGACAGCAACGGCGTGTCGCCGTTTTGGGAAGGGCTAGGGCGCCACTTTTTCTCGATCGATTTTGCCCAGGCCGACCAACTGTCCGGTCAGAATAAGGTCTTTATCGCCGAGTTGATGCCGCGTAATCCGATCTATACCAACCTGCTACCCGACGATGCGCGTGAGGCGATCGGCCAGACCCATGACAACACTACCCCAGCCCGGCGTCTGCTCGAAAACGAAGGTTTTCACTACACCGGTTATATCGACATCTTCGATGCAGGTCCGGTGCTCGAAACCCGGGTTCAGGATATCCGAGTGGTGCGTGATAGCCGCTACTGCAAAGTCTCTATTAATAACCATAAGCACGACAGTGCACATGTCGCCGGCCAAGCTCAACAGGCCGAGCTGTTTCTGCTCGCCAACACCAGCCTGAGCGACTTTCGATGCTGCCTCAGTCCGGTGATGCTGGTGGGCAACAATGCCGTTAACGTCGCCCCGGCTGTCGCCGAGGCATTGAATGTTCAGAACGGGGATACCTTGCGTATCGTCCCTTTATCCGCGCAAAGGAATTTTTAACATGACCGCATCTCTGTTTATCGACGGCCGTTGGGTTGAAGGCCAAGGCCCGCTGTTCAAATCCTACAATCCGGCTCAAGGCTCGGTCATCTGGCAGGGCCGCAGTGCCGATGCCAGTCAGGTTGATGAAGCCTTGCTGGCGGCGCGTAAAGCTTTTCCCGCCTGGGCGGCTGCCGGGTTTGATGCAAGGGTCGAAAAAGTGCGTACCTATGCCGCCCAGCTTGAAGCGCACAAAGACGAGCTGGCTGAGACCATCGCGATCGAAACCGGTAAGCCCTTGTGGGAGACCCGCACCGAAGCGGCAGCCATGATCGGTAAGATCGAGATTTCGATTCGCGCTTATCAGGAGCGTACCGGTAGCAAGGAATCGGATATTCCCGGTGCCAAGGCGATGCTGCGCCATAAACCACACGGTGTAGTAGCGGTATTCGGCCCCTACAACTTTCCCGGCCACCTGCCGAACGGTCACATCGTCCCGGCACTGTTGGCGGGTAATACCCTGGCGCTTAAACCCAGCGAACTGACGCCTAAGGTGGCTGAGTTGATGCTGAAGTTATGGCAAAAAGCGGAGCTGCCAGCCGGTGTGCTTAACCTGTTGCAGGGCGAAAAAGAGACCGGCATGGCGCTGGCCGCGCACCCCGAGATCGACGGCCTGTTCTTCACCGGCAGCTCGCGTACCGGACATCTGCTTCATCAGCAGTTTGCCGGCCACCCCGGCAAAATCCTGGCGCTCGAGATGGGCGGTAATAATCCGTTGATTGTCGATCAGGTCAGTGACCTTAAGGCGGCGGTGCACGACACTCTGCAATCGGCTTATATCACCTCGGGTCAACGCTGCACCTGTGCCCGTCGACTGCTGGTTCCTAACGGCGATGACGGCGATGCGTTTATCGCTGCACTGATTGAGGCGGTCAAAAAAATTCGGGTCGGCCGTTACGATGATGAACCACAGCCCTTTATGGGTTCGTTGATCTCGGAACAGGCGGCCGACGGCATTGTGGCGGCTCAAGCCCAGCTACAGGCCCTTGGCGGAACCTCTCTGGTTAGCGCCGACAAGCTCGAAGCGGGGACCGGGCTGGTCTCACCGGGTTTGATCGATGTTAGCGCGATTGCCGATCTGCCCGACGACGAGTACTTCGGTCCGCTGTTGCAATTGATCCGTTACGACAGTTTTGAGCAGGCGATCAGTCTGGCTAACCGCACCCGCTATGGACTGTCGGCGGGCATCCTCAGCGACAACCGTGACAAGTATGAACAGTTTTTGCTGCATAGCCGTGCCGGTATCGTTAACTGGAACAAGCAACTTACCGGTGCCAGCGGTTCGGCGCCTTTCGGCGGCATCGGTGCCAGCGGCAACCATCGCCCCAGCGCGTTTTACGCCGCCGACTACTGCGCTTATCCGGTCGCGTGTATCGAGGCGGAGCAAGTCAGTTTGCCGGCGCAACTGGCGCCGGGCTTAACGTTATAACGGTCGTTAATCGCTTGGTAACGCGTGTCGATAAGCTTCTTGTCGACACGCGTCTTGCTGTAAGTGCTTGCGGACAAGAGCCTGCCGATAGGTGCCTACAGATACCCCGCGGCGATCATAAAATCGAATAACAAAGGGCGGCCAATGAGCTGACCCGAGGTAGCATTATGAAAGCGTTTGAAGCCAATTTTGACGGTCTGGTTGGGCCGACCCACAACTACGCCGGTCTCTCATTCGGTAACATCGCTTCTAAAGACAGCAGTGCCAGCGCATCTAACCCCAAGCTGGCGGCCAAACAGGGCTTGGCTAAGATGAAGGCGCTGCACGATATGGGGATGGTTCAAGGCGTTCTGGCACCGCAGGAGCGCCCCGACGTGCATACCCTGCGGCGCATCGGTTTCAGCGGCAATGATGCTCAAGTATTGGCTCAAGCGGCCCGCCAAGCACCGCGAATACTGGCGGCCTGTTGTTCGGCATCAAGCATGTGGACCGCCAATGCAGCGACGGTATCCCCCAGTGCTGACACACTCGATAGCCGGGTTCATTTCACCCCGGCCAACCTGACCAACAAATTTCATCGTTCGATCGAGCACGAAACTACGGGCCGGATACTGGCGGCGACCTTCCCGTCTGAGCGTCACTTCAACCACCATCAGGCGCTGCCGGGAATTGAGCATTTCGGTGATGAAGGTGCGGCCAACCATACCCGCCTGTGCCACGAGTACGGCGAGCCCGGTGTTGAATTTTTTGTTTATGGTCGGCACGCCTTTGACGATACTCGTCCAGCGCCAAAGCGTTTTCCGGCACGACAAACCTTCGAAGCCTCGCAAGCGATTGTCCGATCTCACCAGATCTGCAATTCCGAGGTGGTTTACGCTCAGCAGAATCCGGATGTGATCGATCAGGGCGTGTTCCACAACGATGTGATTTCGGTCGGTAACCGCAACCTGTTGCTGTGCCACCAACAAGCCTATCTTAATCAGGATCAGGTCAAGGCTGATTTGCGACGGGTGTTTAAAGCGCAAAACTCCGCTAGCGAAACGCTCCATATCGTTGAGATCAGCACCGAGCAGCTTAGCGTTGAGGATGCAGTAAAAAGTTACCTGTTTAACTCGCAGTTGCTAAGCATTAATACCGCCGGTCAACCGAGCGGTCAGCAGCTGATGGTGGTACCCGAAGAGTGTCGCGATAACCCCAAAGTGTGGGCTCTGCTGGAGCAAATTCTGGCCGATGATAACCCGATCAGCGAGATTCAGGTATTTGACCTGAAGCAGAGTATGAGTAACGGCGGAGGCCCTGCGTGCCTACGTTTACGGGTGGCACTGAATGAGCAGGAGATTGCGGCCACCAATCCCGCCACGCTGATGAGCGACGCTCTTTTTGTGCGTCTTAACCGCTGGGTTGATCAGCATTATCGTGATCGCCTGTTGGTTGAAGACCTCGCCGATCCAAAGCTTCTGCTGGAATCGCGTGCGGCACTTAACGAGCTGACCGAAATCCTTAACCTGGGACCGGTTTATCCGTTCCAGCGTTAAGTTGTTTTGTTGCAGTGTATTTTGCCGTGTCTGGCCGGGCAGTGATGCTCGGCGGCAGCGTAGGTAGCGCTTGTCGTAGTCTCGGCAATCGCTGCAATGACGACAGGCTAGCTGGCTATTCGAACAGGCAGATTTTGT
This sequence comes from Motiliproteus sp., assembly GCA_036961355.1. Classification (GTDB taxonomy): domain Bacteria; phylum Pseudomonadota; class Gammaproteobacteria; order Pseudomonadales; family Balneatricaceae; genus Motiliproteus. The sequence goes on along the minus strand of JBALVL010000005.1, from coordinate 69,493 downwards.
TGTTATCCAGGTCCCTGACATAAGCCGAATGCCTGCCCGAGCGGATACTGGGTTCACCTTCATCGGTACCACCAAGCTCAAGGGCCTTTTTGTAGAGCCGATCGACCTCAGAGGCCGAACCGAGGTTGATCCCCACCATCGTGCCATTGCCTGCGGTGGCTTCGTTGCCATCGAAGGGCTCGGCAAGAGCGAACATAAAATCCTCGCCCGCCCATAACGTCATTCGACCTTCAGAATGAATTCTATTGACGCCACTGCCGTCAAAAAGTTGATCGTAAAACGCCGTTGCCTGCGGCATCTGATTGGTGCCAAAGACGAAGTAATTCATTTTCATCGGGTGATTGATTCCATTGGTTAACGTTTATTAGCGAGGTGTTTCTGATGACGGATTGTTAGATGATTGCTCAGACAAACCACTGGTATATACCTATGCCGCCTGAGATGGGTATAACGACCATTAAGGCCAATATGCCAAGGCATCCTCCGCCTTGGCTTTGCACCTGGGTATGCTCTTGCCGCGGGTTATCCTGCAACCACTGCAGATGGCAAGCCTGGCAGTAAAGCTGACTAAACCCACGGTTCCATGCTTGGGTTGTTCGTGTGTCATGCTCTGCAATCTTGTTACAACGAGAGCAATGAAACGATTTGTCTTTAGGCTTTTTCTGCCGATTTAATATGGCAAACGCAAGTATTGCAGGAACAATAAAAGGCCAAGAGCTTTCAATTGAGTTCGAGCGATAAAACTCAAAGCCCGTGGCGGCAAGTGAGCCTAAAAAAAACAATATTGAAAGGTAGTCGACGACATCTCTTTTCACAGGCTCTGTTCGAATGAAACGCTTTTTGGATGACGAACGTGAGTCTTTGGAAACACCTTCGATGACAACACCTTTGGCTTTGAGCCTTTGTTGAGTGTCACGCATTGACTGATACAGCACGTTATCGCCGACTTGGGGCCTGCGGGCGTTAGTTTTGACGCTAGAGACATGAAAAAATAATTTTTCAGAGCCGTCATCCGGCTGAATGAATCCGAAGCCCTTATCGTCCTTCCACTGGATCACTTTACCTTTCATATAACTAGCTACTCCTTGCTAGGGGTTAAATCATTGATTTTTAATACAGTTGCGGCTCGGTTCGTCCACGTAGGAGGGCATGGGGCTGCACGGTTTCTCGCGGCCAAATTTCTTTAAGTATCTGATAGTGTGGCATTATAAGATCTGTTGCCAGAGCAAAGCGCGTTCGGCCGGTTAACAAAAAATACCTATTTGTTGTTTACCGGTGCTGCTCAGCTGATCAGGGCTGAGTCCGAGCCTGATAACGTGTTTTACACAGGGTGATTGCCGCCAGTAATGCCGGTGTGATCTTGGTGTCTTCGGGGTAAGCCAGCCCGATACGCTGTTCCAGTTCGACCCCCTCGAATGAGCGTAGCAGGATATCGCTGCGGGCTTGGGTACTGTCCCAGTCGGGCACTAGGGCGGTACCGACACCGGCACTGACCAAACCCAGCGCGTATTCCAGGGTGCGGATGTTGGCGCGTACCACAACGCTGACATCGCGTTTGATCATCTGCTGCTTGAGTCGATCGAGCATGTTGCAGGGTTGCCGGTTGATAAAGGCGATCCCTTCGAGATCCTCGACGGTGACGGTCGGCTTGAGGCTTAACGCGTGCCCCTGCGGTAGTGCCAGCTGGTAGCGGTCGAGCCATAACGGCTGAAATAACTCGTGTTTGTGCAGATCCTTGGCGTCAATAATACGGGCGTCGCAATCCTCCTCGGGATTGACCAGATTGAGTTCCATCGCTTCCTGGCCAAGGGTCAGGTCCTTCAGTAACAGGCTCATACGTTCGGCCCCGAGCGAGCGCATCAACCCCAGCCGAAACGGAAGCGGGCGCGGCTTATCGCTGAACAGATTACGGATCGCATGCGCTTCCCCGGTTAGCTTTTTTGATAAGGGGTAGAGTCTTTCACCGTCTTCGGTCGGACTGACCCCTTTGGGATGACGGACAAACAGCGCCACGCCAAGGGTGGATTCGAGCTGTTGCAGTGCCGCCGAAATCGAGGGTTGCGCAATAAAACAGTCACGTGCGGCCGCGCTGATGCTGCGGTGTTCATAGACAGACTCAAAATAGCGTAGTGATCGAAGATCCATAATTACCTGTGTTGCTGGCCGCTGGGGGCTAGCCGCTGTGAATTCTGGGTTTCTAACAATTAGAGTTTTGTTTTTGGTGGTACGTCTTGGTATAGGTATCTCCTATGCCCAATAAAGTAAAACAATATTATAACTGTATCAATGAAAGATCTATTCTAAGGAGGTTGATCGTGACAACGTCGCCTTTTAGCTCTGGACTTTTTTTTACATGAGTACAGCCGCATGAGTACAAAACCTGCTTTTAACCCACCGGGCCGCTTGCCTGCTTCCGCTCTGCCTGGTCGACCTGCTTGTTTGTTGATCCCGGCAGCCATTTTCTTCGGAGCGTCATGATGCAGAACCGAGCCGATATCGTTACCGCCAATTTCTTGCGCAGGGTCGCCGCTGGCGATCTTCCCGAGGCTGCTAGCCGCGTCACGCTGGCCGAGGTGGGATTAAGCCGAGCCAAGCTGATCGAGTTATTCGAGAGCCAACTGTTGAGCCGTCAGCTGGATCTGTGTTCACGGCGGTTGCAGGCGCGCGGTGAATCCTTCTACACCATCGGCAGCGCCGGTCACGAAGGTAATGCCGCCATTGCGGCGGCGTTTCGCAGCGATGACATGGCATTCTTGCACTACCGCGATGCCGCCTTTCTGATTCAACGGGCACGGCAGACACCGGGGGAGACGCCGCTGTGGGATATGCTGTTGAGTTTCTCTGCCTCCAGCGATGATCCGATCTCCGGTGGCCGTCATAAGGTGCTGGGCAGCAAGTCACTGTATGTGCCACCGCAGACCAGCACCATTGCCTCCCACCTGCCCAAAGCGCTGGGCGCTGCTTATTCGATCCCGCTGGCTAAGCGTACCGGTCATGCCGGCGAGTTACGCCATGATGGCGTGGTGCTTTGCAGCTTTGGCGACGCCTCGAGTAACCACAGTACCACCCAGGGTACGATCAACACCGCTTGCTGGACCGCGTATCAAAAGGTGCCGTTGCCGTTGGTATTTATCTGTGAAGACAACGGTATCGGCATCTCGACCAGCACCCCGGATGGCTGGATCAACGCTAACTTTCATCAGCGTCCCGGATTGCATTATTTATACTGTGACGGCCTGAATCTGATCGATACCTTTCGTGCTGCCCGCGAGGCCGACCGGCTAGCTCGGTGCTACCGCCAGCCGGTATTCCTGCATATGGGCTGCGTCCGCTTATTGGGGCACGCCGGTTCCGATGCCGAAGTCGCCTACCGCAGCCGAGCTCAAATAGAGGCCAACGAAGCGCAGGATCCGCTGCTGCACTCGGCTCGATTGTTGATTGAGCAAGGGGGCATGAGCGCCGGGCAGATACTCGATCTCTACCGTGACACCGGTGAGCGAGTCGCGCGGGTGGCCGAGCTGGCGATACAGCGACCCAAGTTGGGTGATGCCAAGGCGGTGATGCGCAGTCTGGTTCCGCCGGCGTGTACACCGCTACCCAGCAACCCGGTTACCGCCGAGAGTCGCCAAGTCCTGTTTGCCCGTGAGCTGAGCATGATGGCGCAGCCCCAGCATATGGCCCGTCTGCTTAACTGGGCGTTGGCGGACCTGATGCACACTCACGACGAAATCCTGATGATGGGTGAGGATATCGGACCCAAGGGCGGAGTTTATAACGTCACCAGCAAGCTCAGCGACAAGTTCGGCCAGCACCGGGTGATCAACACCCTGCTCGACGAGCAAAGTATTTTGGGATTGGCGATCGGCGCGGCCCACAACGGCTTTATCCCGATCCCCGAGATTCAGTTCCTGGCCTATGTCCACAACGCCGAAGATCAGATTCGCGGTGAGGCCGCCACCCTCAGCTTCTTCTCCGACGGCCAATACACCAACCCGATGGTGATCCGAATCGCCGGGCTGGGCTATCAGAAAGGCTTTGGCGGGCATTTCCATAACGACAACAGCCTCAACGTGTTCCGCGATATCCCGGGGCTGGTGATCGCCTGCCCCAGCAACGGCAGCGACGCGGTGGAGATGATGCGCGAGGCGATTCGGTTGGCGCGCGAAGAGCAGCGGATTGTGATCTTTATCGAGCCGATTGCCCTCTACATGACCCGCGACCTGCATCAGGAAGGCGACGGCTTGTGGACCAACCTCTACCGGCCACCTGCTCAGCAGCCAGAACAACCGTTACAGGAGCGTTCAGCGATCCCGCTTGGCCAGTTGAAGCAACAGGGTGAGGGTAAGCAGCTGGCGATCCTGAGCTATGGCAACGGCTACTACCTGAGTCGACAGGCCGCCCGGATTCTGGAGAAGCAGCACGGTATCGCCTTGCGGGTGATCGATCTGCGTTGGCTGGCGCCGCTCAACGAGCAGGCAATTCTGGCGGCGGTGGCTCCGTGTGAGCACCTGCTGATCGTCGACGAATGTCGCCAGACCGGCTCGCTGGGAGAAGGGCTGGTGAGCCTGGTGACCGAAAAACTGGCCCAACCGCCGGTATTGCATCGACTCAGTGCCGAGGACAGTTTCATCCCATTGGGACGGGCCGCGACCTGCACCATGCCTTCGCGAGACACCATCGTCGATGCCGGGCTGGCGCTTATCGCGACAACGTCGGTGACTAACAGATCGGAGCAATTGCTGTGACGGATACGGTTGTTGAAACTAATATTGAGAGAAATGTCGAGACTAGTGTTGAGGCTAGTATTGAAACTAATGCGGAGAGTCAGAGAACAAAACAAAAGACCCTGGTGATCTGCCCCGGACGCGGCACCTATAACGCCACGGAGTTGGGCTATCTGAGCCGTTATCACGGTGACAAGTCGGCGATGATTGCGGCGATCGATCGTGAACGCACTGCGTTGGCACAACCGACAGTCTCTGATCTGGACGGGCGCAGCCGTTACAGTCTGGCCGAGCATAGCCGTGGTGATAATGCCTCGGCGCTGATCTGGGCGTGTGCTTATGGTGATTATCTCGCCATCGACCGCGATCGGTTTGAACTTTGTGCAATCACCGGTAACTCGATGGGTTGGTATATCGCACTGGGCTGCGCCGGTGCGCTGGAGCCGAGAGGGGCGCTGGAGGTGATCAACAGTATGGGCACGTTGATGCAGCAGTCGCTCAATGGTGGCCAACTGATCTATCCGGAGGTCGATGACAACTGGCGTCCAATCGAAGGGCGTCGCCAGATGCTCGATCAGCTGACGCGGCAGATTGACAGCGAGCCGGGTTGCCAGCTCTACCTGTCAATTCGTCTGGGCGGGCTGCGGGTGTTTGGTGGCAATGAGGCGGCGCTCAAGCGGCTAAACAGCGAGCTGATACCGGAGCAGGATCGTTACCCGATGCGATTGCACAACCATGCCGCGTTTCACACGCCGCTGCAGGCGCAGGTCGCTGAGCAGGGGCGGCAGCAATTACCCGACACGTTATTTAATGTGCCGCAGATACCGTTAATTGATGGCCGCGGCGGCCAGTGGTCCGCCTATTCAACCGACCCCCAGGCGTTGTGGCGTTATACACTCGATGATCAGGTCTGTATGCCTTACGACTTCAGCCGGGCAATTCAGGTGGCGGTGAAAGAGTACGCCCCGGAGCGCATCATTATTCTAGGACCCGGTTCAACGCTGGGTGGTGCGGTGGCGCAGAGCCTGATCGAGATCGGCTGGCAGGGTTGGCGCTCGAAGCAGGACTTTATCGAGGTGCAGCGCGAGAATCCTTATATCTTGTCGATGGGGATCGATAGCCAGCGGCAGTTGGTGGTTGGTTGATAGTTTAGGCGATCGAGGAACCGCATCGCGGCTTCGACAGCGCGCTGCGGGTTAGCTGTTGCTCGCTCTGTGAATTAAGCGACCGCGGCTGTCGCTATTGCCGCTGACGTTACTGCTGAACTTGTCGCTGCAACGTAGCGAACCGACTCTCCCCCATCCAGCTGCAATGCTTCGACGGTTTGGGGGCTGATCAATAAGGTGCCGTGACGATTGAGGCGGGCCGGAGCGAGGGTCAGGCGGTAGTTTTTCAGCTTGCCGTTGCTCAGAATCATCAACTCACCATCCTCCTTCAGGCGATCAGATAGCTGCCATGCCGTGCTGCGACTATCGCGGACGGTATGGATCTCCTGCGTCGCCGCCTGCACCGATGGGCCGCCGTCAAACAGGTCGATATAACCGCTGAACTGGAAACCCTCTTTGCGCAACATGTTGAGTGCGGGTGCGGAGGAGGTGTGTGGTTTGCCGATCACCTCCCGCGCTGCCTGCGGTAACAGGTCGAGGTAGATCGGGTACTTGGGCATCATGTCCGAGATAAACTGAGAACCTTTCAGTGCCACGGTATTAACCGCCTGCTGAAAGTCGATATCGAAGAACTTGCTACCCAGGTGTTGCCAGAGCGGAGAGTTGCCCTGTTCATCTTGCCAGCCGCGCAGCTCGGCCATCACCAGATCGCCGAACCGCTGCGGGAAGTCGGCCATCGCCAGGTAACGCCCGCGAGACAGAAACTGACCAACACCCGGTTTACGGTACTCGGGCAGGACAAACAACGAGCCGATCTCGGTGGCACCGGTGTAGTCGTTGACCATGCTCAGTACCTTGGCCTGGCGGGTGATCGCCAGCTCGTGGGAGCTGCTGACCAGGGTGGAAATTTTATAGGAGTAAAACGGCAGCATCAGACCGATGCCGGTATAGATCGCCGTGGTTCCCACCACCCGACCTGACTGATGATCTTCCAACACCATAAAGTAGGTGCTGGTGGTGTCGTTATTGCCCGCAGCAGAGAATGCGCGTTGCGATGCCGCTAGCTTTTCACGCCAGGCACCTTCATCGGCAGGCATTGAGGTCATGCCGCGACCCACCACCTGAGAGATTGCCATCAAATCATCGATATCACTGATCTGACTGGGGCGAATTACAAGCATGGGCGTGCCTCGGAATAGCAATCGGGTTAGTTGAAGGAATTAGTCGAAGGGATTTGAAAAATTGTACCGGTACCGATGCCAAATGAGCTGCCTATTGGGTAGGCAAATGCCGTATTAAATGCAGAATATGTATAGATGGCGAAATATTATTCGGCACTGGTTGGTTTCAAAATTTACAGTGTGCTAAACCCCGAGCAATCTACTGGGCCAGCTATTACAATGGCTTCTGACCAGCTAAAGCTTCAAAGCACACCATAAAGATATCCACAGCTATCGGACCGACACCATGGATCGAATTAATCAAAATATTATTTCGATATTGCAGCAAGAGGCGAGAGTCACTAACCTGCAACTGGCCGAGCGGGTCGGGCTGTCGCCCAGCTCATGCCTTAACCGGGTCCGCAAGATGGAAGAGCAGGGACTGATCGGTCCCTATCTGAGCGTGCTTAATCTGGCCTCACTCTGTCGCAGCGTAACGGTGATCGCCACCGTCAGGCTAAAAGACCAAAGCACCGAGGCGTTCCGGCTGTTTCAGCAACAGGCCGGGCAGATCGACGAGGTGGTCGAGTGTTATACCGTCAGCGGAGCCTTCGATCTGTTTTTGCGGGTCGTGGCGGCCGATATGACACGCTACAACGAAATTAATGACCGGCTGCTGGATGTCTTGCCGGGCATGGTCAATATCAGCAGCCATGTGGTTTTGACCGAAGCCAAGCCTTTTCGGGGCTACCCGTTGCAACAGCTCTTGGGTCAGAAGGTATAGGGTCAGAACGTACAGGGTCAGAACGCTTGATGGTTTCGCAGGGCCTGATGGTAACTAGTCTGAGGATAGCGTTTGACCGCCAGCCTTTAGATGCTCCGGCCCTCTGCTCTGAGCCCTCTATATGTAAGCCCCAATCCTAAGGAGACGATGATGTTCCAAATTCCAACAACGATGAAGGCCGTGTATCTCACCGGGCACGGTGGCTTTGAAAAACTCAGTTATCAGCAAAGCGCGGTGGTGCCAACACCGGCAGCCGATGAGGTGCTGATTCGCGTGGGCGCGGCCGGGGTCAACAATACCGACATAAATACCCGGATCGGCTGGTATTCCAAGGCGGTGACCGATGGCACAACCGGTGCAGGTAGCGAGCAAGGGCTGGATCAGGCTGACGATGCGGATGGCGGTTGGGCCGGAGCGCTCGACTTTCCGCGTATCCAGGGTGCCGACATCTGCGGCCAAATTGTGGCGGTGGGGGCTGAGGTTGCCGAGTCGCGCCTTGGCGAGCGTGTCCTGGTCGAACCTTGTCTGCGCGAAGGAGAGACCGATTTTTCCTACATCGGCTCAGAATGTGACGGAGGATTTGCCCAATATGCCAAGGCACCAGCGGCCTATTGCCACAAGATCGTCTGTGGCTGGTCGGATGCCGAGTTGGCGAGTATTCCATGCTCTTACTCCACCGCGGAAAACCTGCTGACCCGGGCCAACCTGACAGCAGCTGACACGGTGCTGATAACCGGCGCGTCGGGCGGTGTCGGCTCGGCAGCCGTGCAGTTGGCGAAACGACGTGGCGCCAAGGTGATTGCGATCGCCGGCGCATCGAAAGCTGACGAGGTGCTGGCTCTGGGGGCGGACCGGGTGATTCCACGCGGTACGGATCTGGTTGATGCATTGGGAGAAAAAAGTGTCGATGTGGTGGTGGATCTGGTGGCGGGTGAGCAGTGGTCATCGCTGCTTGAGGTACTCAAACCTTGCGGACGCTATGCCGTATCCGGCGCAATTGGCGGTCCACTAGTCGAGTTGGACGTACGGACGCTGTACCTGAAAGACCTGAGTTTTTTCGGTTGTACCATGCTGGAAAAACGGGTGTTCCCGAACCTAATCGGTTATATCGAACGCGGCGAAATTCGACCCGCCCTGGCAAAGACCTATCCATTAACCGAGATCGTACGTGCCCAAAAGGATTTTTTAATCAAAGCCCACACCGGCAAATTGGTGCTTATTCCAGAATCATGATGTTGGTGGGTTTCTGGTAAGCCGGTCTGTTGAAGGTTTCGGTAACGTCATAACGCAGTCTCTACAACGAGTACAAGTGAACGGTCGTTTTCTAATCGATACCGTTCATTTTTCGAAGCATCGATGATTGTGTTTGCCGAAACTACGCGCTGATCACCTTGCTTCAGACGATCCGCTACTGCTTGCTGTGCCTCGTAATTTGCGCCATGACATTGCCGACTACCGCATCACAGCGTTCTCCGGCAAACTCAAACACCTCTAGTCCTGCCGCCTGGATATGTTGCTCCAGCTGCTTACGAAGCTTCTTTTTTGCTCTGGAATACCGTGTTTTGACAACATCGATTTCTAGATCAAGCGAGACCGCTGTTTCCTGTGTGGTTAATTGCTGCACACCCCTCAAGACAAACACACTGGCATAGCCATCGGGTAATCGATCAATCGCCTGCTCAATTAATTTTGTTAATTGCCCCTGTGCCAATAACGCAGACGGCCCTTTCTTATTTAATTCAATCAGTTCGTGATCCTGGATTGAACAAATGTCGATAATCTTACTCCGGCGTATTCGCATAAGCGCCTCGTTGCGCACGATACGGGACAACCAACCCGCAAACCCATCGGGTCCGGAAAATTGAGCTATTTTTTTATAGGCAATGAAATAGCTGTCCTGAAGAATGTCCATCGCATCAGCATCGTTGTTACACAAGCTACGCGACAGACGAAACAATCGCTGGTTATAGCGCCTCATTAATGGCTCAAAGGCTGCAGAATCGCCTGACCGAACGCGGGTGATTAATTCGAAGTCGGGATCGGCATTAGGCGCTACAAGCTGTGCATTAACCGGTGATTTGTGTACTGGAGAATCCATGGGTCACATACTCCTATTGACAGTCTGTGTGGTCCGGCGTTAATGACGCCAAATAGTCAATCAACTGTCTTCTGACGTAGGCATCGGAAATACCCGCAAAGGTCATCGAGGTCCCCGGTACCGCCTTCACAGGTGCTTCGAGAAACCGATCGAGCGTCTGTCGGTTCCAGCGTAGCTGAGACAGCTTTAAGGCCTCACTATACTGGTAGCCCACCTGACTACCGGCCAGCCTACCGAAGATACCGCAATGCATAGGGCCGGTTCGATTGTAACCGGGAGAATGGCAGCCCTGACACATGGCATATTGAGACTTCCCTGCTTGCACCGATGTTGCCTGCTGAGAATCTAAGCGTTGCTTTGGTGCGCGTTCATTCGCGTATGTGCCGCTATACCCGATACATAAAATACAGTATGTAAATACCGGCACTACACGACCAGAACTCATGAAAAGAACGCCCCCGGCACAGGGTCCAGCCCTAATGCCTGCCTTAACACTGCCCAATGCATCGCTTCATCGGCGAGAATACTCGCTGCTGCTTTAGATAACTCTCGCTCTTCAAATAGGGGTATCGCCCCCACATAGGCACTTACAGCGCCACGCTCTAGACTGGCGGCAAATATTAAAACATCGGTTTCAGATTTAAGTTTTTCAACGGGAAACTGATACTGTGCCAGCGGATTTGCGGCCTCACCTCCCAGTGAACTTACCTCCTTAGCGAGTGCATCGATATGCGCTTTATGGTGCCCCTGAAACTGGATCGCCACATTCAGTATAGAAGCTGACAATAAGCCGCTTTCCGCCCCTAGTTGATAGGCGGCTACCGCCTCATGCTCCGCAGCAATTGCCGTGTTAAGAATTCGAATATCAACGATTGTTTGCTGATCTGATGCGCTAGCCACTTTAGCGTTTAGGCCAGATAACATCGCCAGGCTCATCGCCGACAGTGTTAACTGTCCTCCAGTACGAAAGAAGCTTCGACGGCTCTGAAATTCAAGAGTTGATGCTTGTTGTGGCAAGGCTGATGTCTGTTGTGAAAATAGTTCTGACATGATTTTCTCCATTTCGGATCATAACTATGATGTGTACCCATGAAGATGCGCTGCGCAATAAAAGGTGACAGAATTCTTGATTGTTTTTACTCAGTGCTGTCATGTTGAAGAGTATTGAAGCTCTATTGAAGAGCTAAGGAGATTGCGCACAAGTCCTGCCAGATCTGCAGGGAGAAGTTTATCCGTCGAATGGGGAAACAAATCCCGTCCAACCCTTAGGCAGTAATTGAGCCGCATTACTTCAAGGTATAGAGCGATTGTCACCCTTACCCATTGGTGAGGGTTGCGTATCCACTGCTTGCGGCAATGTGAGCGGTCCTGCAATGGAGCATCGTCTATGTGATCGCATTTATGCGGTGTTTGCAGTCCTATCATTGCGAGCACCCTACCTTCACAATACAAAACATCCAAAAACAGGCCGCGGCAACTTCGAGCGGCCTGTTATTCATTGCGCAGTCGGTGCCCCGACGATAACGTTACTCCATAAAGCCGACCCTGGGGCTCGAAAAGATCTGGTTAAGCTTTGATTCCCGGCTTATTTTGCTCTACTAGTCACACAAACTTATCCGAAGGACCACTCAATAAATGAAATTTACAATAAAAGGCTTAGGGAACGCAGTCGGCTTAGGAATTACAGTCGGTGTGCTGATCGGCATCCTCGTGATTCTTAATTATGACAAGTTGACCGCGCCTGACCCAGAAGCGTTGGCCGAGAGCTGTATCAGCACCCTCGGAACACAGGCTGCAACCACCGAATCCGAGTCATCAGGCGCAAGCGTTAAGTACCTTGGCTACAAAGATTTGGAGTACACCGTGGCTATGGATGGAGACTTGGTCATCCTCGACTACACCATTCAGATGTCCGCCAATGGCGTGGTCTTCTATGAGCCGGTTCAGGGATTTAAATGCTGGGGTTCTCAGGAAGCAATGGACCGGGGGCTATAACGGCAATATTGGCTCAGAGCTTGAATTATAAAGCCCCTTCATAGGGTTTTTTTTTGGTCTGCACACTGAAAACTCTGGGGGTGAAGCGACTTTACCTCAGCGTTAGTGTTACCAAATTGGTTCCGCTTAGCTGCCGACTTGGGCTATTATGCTACCAAACCGGTTGCAGGGACTCGTAATGCCAATCAAGAGTTTTAAGCACAAAGGGCTCAAAGATTTCTTCGAGAATGACACGGTCAAAGGGATCGATCCCAAGCATGTAAAACGACTCACCAAGCTACTCGATCGCTTAGATGCATCCCTTAGCCCTAAAGATATGAACCTGCCTGCGTTCCGCCTCCATAAACTGGAGCCCAAAGCAGCAGAAACCTGGTCAGTCAGTGTCTCCGGAGCATAGCGAGTCACTTTTGAATTTGATGGCAGCGATGCCGTTGTTGTTAACTACGTACAGTACCACTGAGGAGGTTTATCATGAGCCGATCCCTTAATCGCAAACCGACTCATCCCGGCGTGCTCTTTCTGGAAGATGTCTTACAACCGCTGAAGGTGAAGATTACCGATGCCGCCGACGCGATGGGAATCTCACGTAAGCATCTGTCTTTGTTTGTGAACGGCCGTATTCCCTGCACTAAGGATATGGCAAGACGCATTGCCAAAGCATCGAACACCAGCATGGGGAGTTGGCTCAACATGCAAACGGCTCTGGATGTCTGGGAGGCCGAACACGAAAACATCCAGGCTGAGAAGTACGCCGGCATAAAGTCTCTGGTACCAGACGCAGCTTAACCGGGCAGTACTCGCTCCCGGCCTGGATACCGGGAAGCACACAACGGAAAATCGATTAGCCTGATTCGAGAGGTCTCTATGGATAGAAACAAGTGTTCTTGTATGTCGAAAGGTAAAGGCGTTGCAGCGAACTTCCGGTAGGTTCCGGTCGTTGCACCCAGCTCTGACCAGATATTGCCCAGACGGCACATACAAAAAAGGCCTACATCTGAGTGCAAGCCTTTAAAGTGTTGGTGCCCGGAGACGGAATCGAACCGCCGACACGAGGATTTTCAATCCTCTGCTCTACCGACTGAGCTATCCGGGCCACACAAGAGGCGCGTATTAAACACGCACCGAAAAACAGTGTCAATAGTAGGATAAGTCTTCATTAATGCCGTATTTACGGCGCTTGCATGGTATTCACTAACGCCCTGTGGTAATAAATGCTCCATATGCTTGAAGTTTGGACATTAATGAAGGGGAGTTGCTCTGATCAGGCTGTTTGGTAGTAAAAAAATGGCCCGCGGCCGGGTCGGTTTATCACTCAATGAAAACGGTCTGGCGATGGCGCATTTCGATGCCCGTCGGGACGTGCCTTTACGTTGTCAGCAGTTAGAGCAATGCCGACTGGATACGCCTGAGTTATTAAAAACGGCGGTTTCAGAATGGAATCTTGCCGCTTGCGCTACCAGTTGGGTGTTGTCACCGGGTCAATATCATCTGTTATTAGTCGAGGCTCCCGCTGTCGACGCTGCTGAAATGGCCGAGGCACTGCGTTGGCGGATCAAAGATATGGTCTCCTTCGATGTTGCTGAGGTGGTGCTCGACTATTTTGCGGTGCCTGAAGACGCGTACCGAGGCCGTAGTAACATGCTCTATGTTGCAGTGATCGAGCAGCCGATAGCGATGGCTATCGAGGCGCTGACCCAAGCAGCAGGCCTGCAACTAGATACGATTGAGGTTCCTGAGCTGTCACTGTTGCGTCTCAAGGCACTTGAGGGTGAAACGCTGGCGACCGCCGTATTGGGCTTGCAGTCACCGCACAGTCTGATCAACTTGGTGAGTGAGGATCAGCTCTATTTGACTCGGCAGGTGGAGACCTCTGCCGAGTTGATCTCGGTTGATGCGACCGACATTGAGTCGCGTGCCGGTAATATGGTGTTGGATCTGCAGCGCTCGTTGGATTACTACGAAAGCCAGATCGGTAAACCGCCTTGTCTGCGGTTGCTGGTGTGCCCGCTCCAACCGGGCGAGACGCCGTTATTGGGTCAGTTACGCTATAACTTGGCTGTCGAATTGGTGCAGTTGGACCTGGGTGAGCACTTCAGCTGTGAACCGGCGTTGACGCCCTTACTGCAGTCGCAGGTGATGTTGGCGGTGGCCGCGGTGTTGCCGGAGGCTGACCAATGAAGCAGCAGATCAACCTCTACGTAAAGAAAGTTAAGCAGCGATTACCCTTCTCCGCACGGCTGTGTCTGGTTTCGGTGTCGGCGGTGATGCTGGTGGTGATTGCTGTCGCGTTGGCCAGCAATCAGCAAGCGTCTGAGCTGCGTCAACAGACAGCAGCCTTGAAGCAGCAGCAAAAAGAGCTGGAAGCCAAAACCAGCAAATTGCTGCAGCAGAAGCGTCCCCGCCCTGAATCGGCCTCTCTGCGTCGTCAGCACGACCAATTGCAACAGAAATTGGTCGCTCAGCAGCGCTTGTCTGAACTACTCCGAACGCTGGCTCCGCAAGGCAGTGGCGTTTTTTCTCCGCTGTTGAGTGGGCTCTCGGACAAGGCGCTTGGCGGTGTTTGGCTGACCCGGATACAGGCGACCAGCAACGCGTCGATGATCACGCTAGAGGGCAAGGCCCGCAATGCCGAGCTGATTCCCAAGTACCTGAAGCAGTTGGGCGAGGCTGAAGCGTATCACAACGCCAGTTTTGATCAGTTTGAACTGAAACGATCCGACAGTGCGCTGGAGTTCCGGATTAGCGGCAGTCGTTCAGTTGGGGGAGGAGCCTGATGCAGAAGCTGCAGCAGTGGGAAGATCGCTTTAATGCGATGAGTCAGCGTGAGCGGGTTCTGGTGCTGGTTACGCTGATGGTGGCGTTGGCGTTTCCTGCGTACATCTATTTGATAGAACCGGCGCAACAAGACAGTGTTCGTTACGGTAATAGTTTACAACAACTTAAAACCACTCAAGCTCAGGCAGAGGTTGATTACCAATTGGCGCTGGCCGCCAAGATTGAAGACCCTAATATTGCTTTGCAAGCGAAGATTGATCGTTTACAGCAGCAGGTTTCAGCCAATACAGCACAGATAAAGCAGCGCAGTGCCAGTCTGGTAACCCCGCATGAGATGGTGTCGATGTTGCAGCAATTGTTGATCGGGCATAAAGGGGTCAGGCTGATCGGGGTGCGTAAACTTGCTCCCATCAGCGTGCTGAACCCGGTCGCAGCAGAAGAAGTAGAGGAAAAGGATGTTGCCGCGGCTTCTAAAGGGGAGGGGGCTACGTCAGAATCACTGCCTGTGCTGGCCTCGGGTCTCTATCGGCACGACCTGGAGTTGCAGGTCGAAGGAGATTTTTTCCAGGTACTTGGCTTTTTAGAGTCGGTGGAGCAGGCCAACCGATCGATGTTCTGGGATGGTTTCGACTACCACGTGGATGAATATCCCAAGGCCCGTGTGCAATTAAAAGTGTACACCCTGAGCACGACACAGGAGTGGTTAGGTGTTTAATGCCAATTTGATCCGAAATGGTCTCTGTCTTTTCGCCTGTTTGCTAGTGCTGCCGTTGCAGGCGGCGGTCGACCCGACCCGGCCTTCATCGGCGACAGCTACCGTTTCGGGGGCTACGACTAAGAACAAGAAGCGGTCGCTCAGGTTGCAGTCGATTCGCGTCAGCGATAACAGTAGTCGGGCAGTGATTGACGGTAAAACGGTCTATCTGGGTAGTCGTATTGGTGGCGCGAAAGTGATTTCAATAAATTTGAGTTCAGTGGTATTGCAGCAAGGAAGCGAACGTATTCAGCTAGGTCTGGGTAGTACCGCTAAATTCAAGAAAAACAGTCAGGAAGTAAACTAGATGAGGTGGTTAACAGCGGGTTGCATAGGGCTGATGTTAGGGTTGAGTGGTTGTTCGGGCTGGCAGGCCAGTACCGGGAGTTCGGCCAAGCAGGATGGCTCACAGGCCTTGTCTGACGCATTAGTCAGCAATGCTGAGTTGAGTCAGCAGTCACCGCCACCGGAAGTGATGCAAGCGTTGTTGCCGCCGCTTCAGGTTGAGGGACTCAGCGGGGGCACTGAGCGCTTTGATATCAATACCCGTAACCTTGATGCCCGTAGTTTCTTCATGGGACTGGTCGACGACACACCCTACAATATGGTGGTAAACGAAGGCATTACCGGAAAGATTTCGCTGACGCTGAAGAATGTGACTGTTGATGAAGTGATGCGCACGGTCCGTGACGTGTACGGTTATGAATACAAACGTAAAGGGCAGCTCTATCAGGTGGTGCCATCACAGATTGAAACCATGCTGTTTGAGGTCAACTACCTCAACGTCACCCGTACCGGTGGTTCGGACTTTCAGGTTAGCGCTGGTGCACTGACCCAGAGCGGTGATAATGCCACCACCGACCAGGTGGTTGGCACCAGTATCAATACCCGCAGCTCGACTGATTTCTGGGGGCAGCTGCAGCAGACACTCAGTGCCATATTGGGCAATGGTGAAGGCCGTGCCGTGGTGATCTCGCCGCAGGCCGGCGTGGTGATTGTCAAAGGCTTGCCCAGCGAGCTGGAAACTATTGCCGACTACCTCGAGCAAGCGCAGATTACGCTGCAGCGACAAGTGATTCTCGAAGCCAAGATACTGGAAGTTCAGTTGAGCAGCGGTTATCAGGCGGGTATTGATTGGCAGGCCGTACTGTCTAACAGCGGAAGTACCGGCGGTAGCACCACCTATGGCCCCAGCAGCGAATCGTTGACGAACGGTATCGGAGGCGTCTTTGGCATTAATGCCAGCTTCTCGGGCTTTACTGCGCTAATCGAACTGTTGGAAACGCAGGGGCAGGTGCAGGTGATGTCGAGCCCGAGGGTCTCGACGTTGAATAACCAGAAAGCGGTGATCAAAGTGGGCACTGACGAGTTCTTTGTGACCGAGTTCAGCACCACCACTACAACCGGAACGGCGACGACGACGACCCCGGATATTGAACTGACTCCTTTCTTCTCCGGTATCGCGCTGGATGTGACGCCGCAGGTCAGCAGCGATGGCGAGATTATTTTGCATATCCACCCGTCGATCAGCGAAGTGACCGATAAGGAAAAGACCATCGTGGTGGGGGCAGATGTGGTGACATTACCGCTGGCGTTGAGCACCATTCGTGAGTCAGACAGTGTGGTTCGTGCCAGCAGTGGTCAGGTGATTGTGATCGGTGGTTTGATGCAGACCCGCAGCAATGATGAGCAAGCCAAGACTCCGGCGCTAGGCGATCTTGACGTGGTTGGCGGACTGTTCCGGCAGGAGCGACAGACGACAATCAAGAGTGAGCTGGTGATTCTTCTTAAGCCCACGCTGGCCGGTGATGATGCCTGGCGTAACACACTGGAAAGCAGTCTGAATAATTTTGATCAGCTCTATCACCGCGACGGGTTGGGAAATAATCGTCAGGATAAAGACCCTGAGCAATCAGCCAACTAGGCCGTTGAAACTATGTATCAGAATTTTTTTGGTCTCAACGAACTGCCCTTTACACTGACGCCCAATACTCATTTTTTTCTGAACTTGCCGACGCATCAGGAAGCGTTAAACCTGATTATGGTAGCGCTGGAAAATGGTGATGGCTTCGTTAAAATTGTTGGTGAAGTGGGCTCTGGCAAGACATTGCTGTGTCGTAAAGTGCTCAATACGCTTGATGCTAAGGGCTCGGAAAACGGCTCCCCGGAAAACAGTCCTCCAGAAAACAACACCCTCAGTGCTTATGTCCCTAATCCTTACCTGAGTCCCGACGGTTTCCGGATGAGCTTTGCCCGAGAGTTGGGGGTGGAGTTGGAAAATCTGAAAGGCAGTTTTGATCTGCTCGAGCGGATCAATCAAAGGCTGATCGAGTTGGCCGCCGGCGGCAAGCGGGTGGTATTGATTATCGATGAAGCGCAGGCAATGCCGGAAAAGACCATCGAAGCGCTGCGCTTGTTGACCAACCTGGAAACGGAAACCGCTAAGTTATTTCAAGTGGTGTTGTTTGGTCAGCCCGAACTTGATGAACTGCTGGGGCGTACCTCGTTGCGGCAGTTGCGGCAACGGATCACCTTCTCCTACCAGTTAAAGCACCTTGATCAGGAGGGAACGGGTCAATACCTGCAACACCGGCTGACGCTGGCAGGTTACAACGGCATCTCGCTGTTTAATGCCGCCTCAGTCAAACAGCTGTGTCAGGCAGCCAAGGGCACGCCTCGATTGATCAATATTCTGGCGCATAAAGCGCTGATGGTGGCGTACGGTAAAGGCGAGCGTCAGGTGTTACCGCGTCATATCAAAATCGCGGTTGATGATACCGAAGGCGTTAGTCTCAAGGCATTGCCGATACGCAGTCTGGCTGCGGGCGCGTTGATAGCGGCCGGATTATCAGCCTGGGCATTGCTGTCGTTGATGCAACAGGGGGGCGCACTGTGAGTTTGGTTAATGACATGTTGCGCGATCTTGATCAACGGAGCCAGTCCCCGAAAGACAGTGCTGTGATGCCGATGACTCCGGTGCAGGGGCAGGCGACAGCCCCAGCCCGTTGGCTGCCAGCGTTGCTGTTGGCTGCTCTGGTGGCAATTTCCGTATTGGGGTTGTGGCTGTATAACCGCAATGTTGCCATGCCTGCTGGCGATCAGGCCATTGTGGATCAGGCGGTACCGACACCTGTGGTGACAACACTGACCGGTACGCAGTCATCGCAGCTGTCCCCAGAACAACTATCACAACAACCATCGCCAGCGTTACCGGTGCAAACCGAAATTGAACAGCAGCAGTGGCGGATAAACGGGCGCTATCTGCAGTTGCGGTTAGGGCTCAATCAAGCGCCGTTGAGGCGGGTGGAGGTCAGTACCGGGCAGCAGTTCACTCTGATACTGGGGCCGGTGGTGCTGGCTCCATCGCTCAACCAGCAGCTACCAAAGCCGCCTTCCCAGATCGGTTCTGCCGAATGGCTGAACGGGGAGGAGGGGCTGACGCTTAAACTGAGCACAACTCAGGCAGCACGCTTTAGCGTGGTGGGCGGTGACCAGGCTGAAGGGCACCAACTGTTAGTCAAGATCGAACTGTTACCTCAGCAGGCTAAACGTTTGGCAACTCCGGACACTGCTGATAACGCTGTGATGCCGGCCGCACCCATAGCGGTTAAAAAGAGCGAGACTGCCGCGGTAACCGTAGCCCCCCAAGCCAAACGTTCCGCTCAGGCTGACCGTACGCCCCGGGCTAAACCTGTTGCAGCGGCTCAAAAGAAAGAGGCTGAGCTGCAAACCAGCCAAAGTGTGGATGCACAAATAAAAGGGCAACCCGATAGCCACACTGCAACGGCAAGCGATCAGTCGCTGAATAAGATGGTGCAGCAAACACCGCAACAGCAGGACCGGGGGATGGCTGTCAAGATGACCCGCCTGGTCAACGCTCGTCAGTTGACTCAGGCGCAGCAGCAACTGCGCAGCTACATCGCAGTGCACCCGGTTGCATCGGAGAGCCGGACGCTATTGGCAACGTTGCAGATCGGCAGCCAGCAAACCGTGCAGGCGCAGCAGTTGATCGATAAAGGACTTGAGCTTGATCCGTATCACCCGGGTTTACGTAAGCTCAAGGCACGGCTGCTGATACAAAATAGTCAGTTGTCGCAAGCGATCGAGCTATTAAATCCGCAGCTGCCGGCCGTTGCTGCTGACCCCGAATACCACCAGATTCTGGCCGCAGCGCAACAGGCCGCGGGGCAGCATCAGCAGGCGGCAGCGATCTATCATCGGTTGTTGAGTCTGCGCTCGGATGAGCCTGCCTGGTGGATCGGGTTGGCGCTATCGTTGGAGTCGATGCAGCAGACCCGGCAGGCTCGCGAGGCCTACCAGAACGTGTTGAGAATCCCCGGCTTGTCGCGGGCGTTATCCGATTATGCGGGTCAGCGACTGTCGCGGCTGGGCGGTTGATCTCAACCGCATAGCAATACAAAGCAGCGATACTTGTTTGTGAAAAAACGTAGCGATAAAAAGTAGCGGTATAGGCAGGAGTAAGCATGGCGGCCCCGGGTAAAAAAATACGGATCGGCGATCTGTTGGTCCAGAACTCTGTTATCACCGAGCCCCAGTTGATGGAGGCGTTGGCCAAGCAGAAGCAGACAGGCCAGAAGCTGGGTCGCACCCTCGTGGCGCTGGGTATGGTAAGCGAAAATCGCTTTATCGAGTTCTTGTCGCAGCAGTTGCAGATTCCGGCGGTTGAGCTGACCCATTACAAATTTAACCAGCGTGAAGTGATGAAACTGTCGGAGGCGCACGCCCGGCGTTTTCGCGCGGTGGTGTTAAAAGAGCACGACGACCATTTTTTGATCGGTATGGCCGACCCGATGGATCTGTTTGCCTTCGATGAGATGCAGCGGTTGTTGCCCAAACCGCTGAAGCAGGCGGTGGTACCCGAAAGTCAGTTGCTGGGTACGCTCGATCAGATGTATCGCCGCACCGATGAGATCTCCAACCTTGCCGGTGAGCTGGACGAAGAGATCGCCGAAGATGCCTTTGATATCGCCGATCTGACCGCCACCGAAGATTCCGAAGTGCCGGTGGTAAAGTTGCTGCAGACGATCTTTGAAGATGCGGTGCAGGTGAAGGCCTCGGATATCCATATCGAGCCCGACGAGAAGGTACTGCGTATTCGCCAGCGCATCGATGGGGTGCTGCAGGAACAGGTGGTTAAAGAGACCCGTGTAGCCAACGCGCTGGTGCTGCGGCTTAAATTGATGGCCGAGCTGAATATCTCGGAGAAACGGCTGCCGCAGGATGGCCGCTTTAACATGAGTGTCAGCGGTCGAAATATCGATGTCCGAATATCGACCATGCCGATCCAGAACGGTGAATCGGTGGTGATGCGATTGCTGGACCAGTCCGGCAGCGCCATCGGTCTAGAAAAGGTGGGTCTGCCGGCTGATATCCTGCGGCGCTTTCGCCGTTTGATCCATCAACCGCACGGCCTGATTCTGGTGACTGGCCCGACCGGTAGCGGTAAAACTACCACGCTCTACGGCGCTTTGATGGAGCTCAACGAACCCGCCAAGAAGATTATCTCGGTGGAAGACCCGGTGGAGTACCGGCTCGAACGGATCAACCAGGTCAATGTCAATCCCAAGATCGGCCTGACCTTCGCCAGTGTACTGCGAGCGACGTTACGGCAGGATCCGGATATTCTGCTGGTGGGAGAGATCCGGGATAACGAGACGGCATCGATCGCACTGCGTGCGGCGATGACCGGCCACCTGGTGTTATCAACCTTGCATACCAATGATTCGATCAGCTCGGCAATGCGGCTGGTCGATATCGGCGTGGAAGGGTTTATGGCGGCATCGGCACTGCGCGGTGTATTGGCGCAACGGCTTGTGCGGCGGATCTGTGCTCACTGTAAGGGGGCGTATCTGCCCTCCTATATCGAACAGGCTTGGCTGGAAGAGCAGATGGGCGCGGAAAGTCACGCCTTGCAGCTCAGCCATGGTAAGGGCTGTACCTACTGCAATAACACCGGCTACAGCGGCCGTATTGGTATCTTCGAACTGCTTGAACTCGATGACGCTATGACCGATGCCCTGCGTATCGGTGATACCGCCTCCTTTGCGCATGCGGCGCGCCATTCGTCCGGGTTTAAGACCCTAGCACAGAGTGCGCTGGAATACGCTTCCAAAGGGTTGACGACGCTGGAGGAGGTGTTCCGGGTGACCGAGCAGATGGAGGAGATAGCTGCCAGTGTTATCAACAGCAAGGCACAGTCAAATCAGACGGTTTCCGGCTCGCAATCCAGTGCCGGTTTGAGCCTCGAACCGATGGATAGCTGAGCCTATGTCTCTGTTTGATTACATCGGCCGGGATTCTGCTGGCGGACGCGTAAAAGGCCAACTAGACGCTGCCAGTGCCGGGCAGGTGGCTAATCTGCTGACAGATAAACAGGTCACCCCGATCAGTATCACGGCAGCGAAAGCCCGCGCGACGAAAGGCGGTTCCAGCGCCAATGTCGAGCTGCGGATGCCGCGCTTTCTACAGAAGGTATCGATCGATGAATTGATTATCTTCAGCCGCCAGATGCGAAGTCTGACTAAGGCGGGTGTGCCGATCACTCGGGCGATGCGTGGGTTGGCGATATCGGTACGTAACCCACTGTTCCAAGAGACCCTTAACGCGATCGCCGCAGATCTGGAGCAGGGACACACCATCAGTGGCGCGATGTCACAGCACCCGAAAATTTTCAGCCGTCTCTACATCAGCTTAATTCACGTCGGTGAGAATACCGGTAACCTGGACGACGCCTTTTCGCAGATCTCCAAGCACCTGGAGCTAGAGCGAACCACGATAAAAAACCTCAAAGCCGCGACCCGCTATCCAACCTTTGTGATGATCGCGATCGCCGTCGCGATGGGGGTGATCAACGTCTTCGTGATACCGGCTTTTGCCGGGGTGTTTGCCAGTTTGGGTGCGGAGTTACCGTGGCAGACACAAGTGCTGATCAGCGTTTCCGATTTTACCGTCGATTACTGGTACATCATTATTGGCGCGCTGGTTTGCGCGCTGGTGAGCTTTAATCGATATATCAAGACCGACGCAGGTCTGATGAAGTGGGACCGGATCAAGCTGCGGTTACCGGTGGTTGGTGGCCTATTTCAGAGGATTACACTGGGGCGATTTTCGCGCACCTTTGCGCTGGTTATGCGCGCCGGTATTCCGATCGAGCAAGGGCTGGCGATCGTATCGGGTGCTGTCGGCAACACCTATATCGGTAACAAGGTTCATGGGATGCGACGCGGTATTGAGCGCGGCGAAAGTTTTACCCGCACCGCCCATGAAACGGAGATGTTTAGCCCGTTGGTATTGCAGATGCTGGCGGTCGGTGAAGAGACCGGAAACGTTGATGAATTGCTCGAAGAGGCCGCTGATTTTTACGATCAGGAGGTTGAGTATGACCTTAAAGGTTTGGCCAGTGCGATCGAGCCGATTTTGATTGTGGCGATCGGAGCCATGGTGCTGGTGCTGGCTCTGGGTGTATTCCTGCCGTTGTGGGAGCTCAATAGCAGTGTTAACGGCTAATTCCCCGATACCAAGACAGAATCGGGGGTTGCGGCAGCAACGCGGCTTTTCGATGTTGGAGCTGGTGGTTGCCGGACTGCTGATAGTGATACTGGCCACGGCCACCTATCGTCAGTATATGAATATTGTGGTCGATGCCGAGCATGCGGCTTTTGATGGTGTTAGCGGCTGGCTGCAGGCGGGGCTGAACATGCGGCTCTCCAGTGCCGTGGCAGGTCGACAACCGGGTTTACTGACGGACCTTGAAGGCGCCAACCCGATGCGCCTGCTTGAGGGTGTGATGGTGCCGCCGAGTAACTATCTGGGTGAGTTGGACGCGCAAGCGGCGCAGCAGGCAGAGCCCGGCAACTGGTATTTCGACTTGCAACAGCGGGTGTTGGTTTACCGCTTTCGTTATCGTGAAGCGATGGAGGGGTTTGAACGGGCTGCCGATCAGCGGGTCGGATTAAGGTTAAAGTTTGCCAAAAGGTCGGCCGATAACGGAACTGATCACGAAACGATGGTGTCGCCATCGGGACTAAGCTTGGTCATTGATGTTACCCCTTATAACAGGCCGGTAGCCGAAGTATTGAAATAAATGTCTAAATGAATATTCGAATGAATAGCTACAATCCGCGTAGTTTTTAAAATTATTAACCCAATAGGGTTGACTCGATTAATTACTAGGATACCGTTGGCGCTATATATTGCGGTATTACCTAAGGAGTTGTTATGAACAAGAAAGCATCCGGTTTTACGATTATTGAATTGATCGTAGTGATCGCGTTATTAGGTATTTTATCGGCTGTGGCGCTGCCACGTTTTATTAATGTCACCGACGATGCCCATACCGCTGCAGTTAGTGGTGCCGGTGCCGGTTTCGCCACCGGTGTGGCGCTGATCCGGGCGCAGGCTATCGCTGAGGCAACCGCCAGTGGTGCTGAGGTTAGCGGCTTTGGCGACGGTACAATGTTCGTAAACGCATCGGAAGCACCGATGAGCTCAACCAATTCGAATACGTTGGACTGTGTTGAAGTCTGGGAAGGGTTGTTGCAAACCAATGCGCCTACAGTATCAGGAGCAGATTCTGATTATACTACAAGCGAATCAGTAGCAGATATTGAATGTACCTATACCTACAGTACGCCGAACAGCGATGGCAACGACCGTACCATTATTTACAACAGTAACTCTCGAGCGGTCAATGTAAACGCCGACGGCGAGTCATAAAGTTCAGCGAGTGTCTTGCCCCCCCTATAACCGCCGCGTTGCGCCTTGCAATGCGGCGGGTTTTACAATGGTCGAGCTGATCGTTGTTATTGCCCTGTTGGGCATCCTTTCCGCCGTGGCGATCTCTCGCTTTGGCAATACTCAAACCTATGACGACCTGCAGCTCAAAGACCAGTTGATTTCGATCGCTCGCGTGGCGCAGCAGACAGCGCTTAACCGTAACGATCAGAATGTGCGGTTGCGACTCAGTCGTCCCGGCGACTGGTTGCTACAGGTGCAGGTGAATATCCCGCCCGCCAACAACTGGCTCGACCTGAAACAGCAGAGTGTCGTTAACAACAACGGCCAGCTAACCGATCCCAATGGTCAGCCGATCAGTAGTAGCCATAGCTACGAGGTTGTATTCGACAATTTGGGCAATCTCAGCGGGGTACTCACGAACCTGGCTTTTAATGCCTCCGGCGCGTTGGTCTGTTTGTCGCTGGCCGGTTACGCCTATCAGGCGGTAGATAAAAATGACTGCACCAGTAACTAGGCAGTTATCGACTTCGGCGGGCTTCACGCTGATCGAGCTGGTGATCACCATTGCGGTTTTGTCGATCGCGCTACTGACGATGGCGCAGTCGCTAAAATTTAGCGCCGAGTACGGTGCTGATACGCTATGGCAGACTAAGGCCATCGAGTTGGTACAAGCCTATGCCGACGAGATACAAACCAAACGTTTTGATCACAACTCGCCGGTGGGCGGCGTTCCCGCGTGTGGAACAGCCTCGGCCGCCAATTGTAGTGGGGTGTTGGGCAGTGAAAGCGGCGAGTCCCGTGGTGGTGGTAGTAACAACTTTAACGATGTCGATGATTACAACGGCCTTAATGAATCGCCACCGCTCGATTCGCAGGGCAATATTC
Source organism: Motiliproteus sp. (assembly GCA_036961355.1). Classification (GTDB taxonomy): domain Bacteria; phylum Pseudomonadota; class Gammaproteobacteria; order Pseudomonadales; family Balneatricaceae; genus Motiliproteus. The sequence continues at coordinate 44,455 of JBALVL010000005.1, read as the reverse complement.
GATCCGACTATCAGGGTTATCGGGTCGAAGCTGGCGTTTCTTATGCTGGCAACGCTCTGGGGCTGGCAAGTAACAGCGATGCCAAACTGATAACTATTACGGTCACGCCATCGGGTCAGACGCCGTTGGTGTTTAACGTTTACCGGGGTAACTACTGATGTCTCGCCGGACTTTGATAGACTCGTGGTTAATGGCGGACGCAGCCAAGCAGCGCGGTTTTACGTTAATTGAATTGATCATCGTGATCGTGGTGTTGGCCATCATGTCGTTTGGCACCACTCAGTTTATTGTTAACAGTTCGCAAAGTTATATGGATACCGCGGTGCGTGAACGTGAAGGTTCTGCCGCGCGGATGGTGGTTGAGAAGATCACCCGTGAGCTGCGCGGGGCGTTGCCCAACAGCGTTCGGGTGATCGATCTTGATGGTTCGCTTAGTGGTGATAATCAGGGTGATTGCCTCGAGTTTGTGCCGGCGTTGGGGGGCTCGATCTACACCAGCTTGCCACGGCTGGGGTCTGCGGCATCGTTTAGCTCGGTGCCATTTGAAGTGGGTGGTGCACCGCCGGTAAGCAGTTCTCTGGGGTCGATCAGCCGGGCGGCGGTTTACCCGATCAATACTGCCGATATCTATGCATTGTCGGCATCGTCTGCAATCTCATCGGAAATCGATACCGGCTCGGTACTGGAAGGCAGTACTGAGGTCACCGTGTTGCTGCAAGCCTCCCATCAATTTCCGCTCGATTCGCCGAGTAAGCGCTGGTTCATGGTCACAGCACCGGTGAGTTTTTGCATCGGTGCCGATGGCCAGCTGTTCCGCTACGGAGATTACGGTTTTATCGACACACCGCAGCCAACCCCCGGCGGTTTTGGTGGCGGCAGCGAGCAAGTACCGAAACGGTCGCTGCTGGCCAAGGGCGCCAGCGGTGGGTTTGTGATGGTTCCCGCTACCCTGCAGCGTAATGCGCTGGTACAGCTGAATTTGGATATTCGTGATCGCGGTGAAGGGGTAACGATCAGCCACGAGGTGCAGATGCGTAATGTGCCTTAACTCTACATCTCAAATGCATACGGCCGCTCCCCCATCGCATACTGCGGCCCCTCAACCGCATACGACGGGCCGCTATCGCGCCCGACGCGCCATGCCCGCACGCCAACGTGGGCTCGGGTTGATGGCGGCGATCTTTGTGATCACCATCATGGCGGTGATTGTAGTGGGCTTGTCGAGCCTGGTGGTCACCAGCAAAGAGTCTTTTGGCTACGAGATAATGTCGGTGCGGGCTTTCTTGATGGCCGAGAGCGGTGCGCAGTTGGCCATCAATCATATCTTCACCGAAGCGCAGGGGACAGCGACCGATTGTTCCGGTATCGAAGCCCTACCCGCGTCATTTGGCCAGCGTTTTCCCGGCTGCGAGTTTGAGCAGGTTAGTTGCCCGTTGGTGACCATCGACAATGCCGATTACTTTACCCTGACGTCGCGAGCCAGCTGCGGCAGTGGCACCGATCAGGCGATCCGTAGTCTGACCTTGCGGGTTCAACGCTGAGTCCGGTACATCGACTTAGGGGCAGTGTGTTGTTGTTCTTTGGTTAGCGGGTTAGCCGCGGCTAGCCGCAGGATGCACTTCCGCGGGATTGGGTTTATAGTGCCGGTAACGTGAATGTCGTCTAACCGAGCAAGAAGGAATCTATAGTGAGTCAGCAGTCCGGTCAGGAACGTCGTCGATTTACCCGTATCGCTTTTGATGCCGAAGCCGAGTTACGCGTTGGTGAACGCCGCTGGGTGGTGAATATCGAAGATATCTCACTAAAAGGGGTATTGCTGGCGCATCCGCCTGGGTTTGATGCCCCTTTGGGTCAAGCGATGGAGGTTGAAGCTTGGCTCGACAGTGATGTTCAGATTGTATTGCCGGTTACGCTGGCTAGGATCGATGACGACTTTCTCGGTTGTGCCTGCGGTGCCATCGATCTGGACAGTATCACCCACTTGCGCCGTCTGGTGGAGTTGAACCTGGAAGATAGCGCGCTGCTCGACCGCGAACTGGAACACCTGATCAGCGGCAACGATGAGGCTCCCTCCCAACAGTAATTGCTGACCTGCTACGCTGGATCGGATTGGTAAAGGCTACATCGCCTCCAGCGCTTGCGATAATTTCTCCACCCCGATCACCTCCATGCCGTCGATCTTCTCTTTTGGCATATTGCCTTTGGGTACGATAGCGCGGCGGAATCCGTGTTTGGCGGCTTCGCGAATCCGTTCCTGACCGCTGGGAACCGGCCTGATTTCACCGGATAGGCCAACCTCGCCAAACACCACCAGATCCTGCGGCAGCGCACGATCGCGAAAACTCGATACCACCGACAGCAGCAGCGCCAGATCGGCGCTGGTTTCCAGTACCTTGACCCCGCCTACCACGTTAACAAAGACATCTTGATCGCCGGTCTGCAGGCCGCCGTGACGGTGCAATACCGCCAGCAGCATCGCTAGCCGGTTGGCATCAAGCCCGACCGCGATACGGCGCGGGTTGGCCATGTGCGACTCGTCGACCAGCGCTTGAATCTCGACCAGCATCGGCCGGGTGCCTTCCCACACCACCATCACCAATGAACCGGGGCTGGCTTCCTGAGTACGGTTGAGGAAGATGGCACTGGGGTTCTTTACCTCTTTCAGTCCGTTCTCGAGCATCGCGAAGACGCCCAGCTCGTTGACCGCGCCGAAGCGATTCTTCTGCCCTCGCAAGGTACGAAAACGGCTGTCGTGACCGCCTTCGAGCAGCAGCGAACAGTCGATCATGTGTTCCAGCACCTTGGGGCCAGCCAGCGAGCCGTCTTTGGTGACATGGCCAACCAGAAACAGCACGGTGTGGGTCTGTTTGGCGAAGCGGGTCAGGTAGGCAGCGCTCTCGCGTACCTGCGACACGCTGCCCGGTGCCGACTGCACGTCGGCCATATGCATCACCTGGATCGAGTCGATCACCATTACCTTGGGTTTATGCTGGCTGGCGATCTTTACGAGCTGCTCGACTGAGGTTTCCGACAACATCTTCAATCGATCGGTCGGCAACCCTAAACGCTGTGCCCGCAGAGCCACCTGTTGCAGTGATTCTTCGCCGGTGACGTAGAGGGCTTCGTGGCTGGCGGCCAGTTCGCACAGCACTTGCAGTAGCAGGGTGCTTTTACCGGCGCCGGGGTTGCCGCCGATCAGGATTGCCGAGCCGGGCACCAGGCCGCCGCCGAGCACCCGGTCGAGCTCATGGGTGCCGGTGCTAAAGCGTGGCAGGTCGGCCAGATTGACCTCGGCTAAGCGCTGGATCTGCGGTGCCCCCGCTGCATCGCCGGCATAACCGGAGAAGCGCTGGGTGTTGGCGGTAGCTGTGGCGCCTAAGCGGACTTCGCTGAGGGTGTTCCAGGCGTTGCAATCGTTGCACTGCCCCTGCCATTTGGGGTAATCGGAGCCGCAATCGTTGCAGACGTAAGCGGTTTTCTGTTTGGCCATCGAACGGAGATCCTGAATTAAGCATAAAGAGTGAACAGCAAGGGATGATAACACGGCAAGATTTGGGTTAGTCTACGGCTCTGTTTACGCGTAATGCACGCAACAGCGTGTTTGATTGTCACTATAAAAATGACCACGGAGTCGCCCCCTATGAAGCTTGAAACGCAGGTTATCCACAGCGGTTATCAGCCGGATCCGACCACAAAAGCTGTTGCTGTTCCTATCTACCAAACCACCTCTTACGCCTTTGATGATACCCAGCACGGTGCCGATCTGTTTGATCTTAAGGTGCAGGGTAATATCTATACCCGCATCATGAACCCGACCACCGCCGTGCTGGAAGAACGTGTTGCGGCGATGGAAGGGGGGATCGGTGGACTGGCTGTCGCGTCGGGGATGTCGGCAATTACTTACGCCATTCAAACCATTGCTGAAGCGGGCGATAACATCGTCAGCATCAACAAGCTGTACGGCGGTACCTACAACCTGTTTGCCCATACGCTACCCAAGCAGGGGATTCAGGTAAAAATGGCGCAGCACGATGATGTGGCGGCGCTGGAAGCATTGATCGATGACAAAACCAAGGCGGTGTTCTGTGAGTCGATCGGTAACCCGCTGGGTAACGTGGTTGATATCGCGGCGCTAGCTGAAGTTGCGCACCGTCATGGTGTCCCGCTGATCGTCGATAATACGGTAGCTAGCCCTTGCTTGCTGCGGCCAATCGAGCACGGCGCTGATATCGTTATCCACTCGCTGACCAAGTATATGGGCGGACACGGTAACTCAATCGGTGGCATCGTGGTCGACTCGGGCAAGTTCCCTTGGGCCGATAACAAAGAGCGCTTCCCTCTGCTGAACACCCCGGATGCCTCATACCATGGCGTGGTTTATACCGAAGCGTTGGGGCCTGCCGCCTTTATTGGACGTTGTCGGGTAGTGCCGCTGCGCAACACTGGCGCGGCAATCTCGCCGTTTAACGCTTTCCTGATTCTGCAGGGGATTGAAACGCTGCCACTGCGGATGGAGCGCCACTGTGATAATGCGATCAAGGTTGCGCAGCACCTGGCGGATCACGATCAGGTGGCTTGGGTGAACTATGCCGGCCTAGAAGGTGATGCCGGTTATGAGTTGGCGCAGAAGTATGTCGACGGCCGTCCGTCGGGCATCCTGACCTTTGGTGTTAAAGGCGGTGCTGAAGCCGGTGCACGCTTTATCGATGCGCTGAAGCTGGTGACGCGTCTGGTTAATATCGGCGACGCTAAGTCGCTGGCCTGCCACCCAGCCAGTACCACTCATCGCCAGTTGGCGGGTGAGGAGTTGGCCGCTGCCGGTGTTAGCGAAGATATGGTGCGTTTGTCGGTCGGTATTGAACATATCGACGATATTCTGGCTGATATCGAGCAGGCGCTGGTAGCCGCGAAAGGCTGAACGACTGTCGGCTGAAACTGAGCAGCGGTGGCTTTTTTCTCGTTGCCAATGTTTTGAGAAAACGTTGAATCGGTGAGGTTTAGTGCCCCTTGTTTAGATTAAAGAGTGGCAGACTAAACCGTTACCAGTAAACAGTTGCCGATCAATCGATAAAAAGAACCGATAAAAAAAGGGCTTCCAGATGGAAGCCCTTTTTATTGGGTTCTGAAACCGAATCCGGCTTTAGATGTCGTCGAGCGACTGGATCGGGTAATGATCCGGAATCGGCAGCTGGGCTACGCCGATCTCGACAGCCGCTTCGGCAACCGCCATCGATACCTTACCCAGCAGTCGAGGATCGTTGGCTTTAGGGATGATGTAGTCACGGCCGAAGCTCAGTGATTCGAGATTGTAAGCCTTGAGCACTTCTGCAGGAACCGGCTCTTTCGCCAGCTCGGCGATAGCGTAAACCGCAGCCAGCTTCATCTCGTGAGTGATGTGACGAGAGCGAACGTCCATCGCACCACGGAAGATGTAAGGGAAGCACAGTACGTTGTTGACCTGGTTAGGGTAGTCGGAACGCCCGGTTGCCATGATCAGATCATCACGTGTTTGGTGGGCCAGTTCAGGGCGGATCTCAGGATCGGGGTTGGCACAGGCGAATACGATAGGATTCGGCGCCATGGTCTTGAGTAGTTCAGGGCTGAGCTGGTCGGCACCGGCCAGGCCGAGGAAGACATCGGCATCTTTGATGGCATCCTCAAGGGTACGCTTGTCACAGTTGAAAGCGGCAAACATCGCTTTTTCAGGGGTCAGGTCACCACGGCCATCGTGGATAACGCCGCGACGGTCGACAGCCAGGATGTTCTGGCGGCTGATGCCAGCGCTGATCATCAGGCGCAGACAGGCGGTAGCGGCAGCGCCGGCGCCGAGGCAGACAACTTTTACAGTGCTGATATCTTTACCGGCGATCTCGATCGCGTTGAGCAGGCCGGCGGTAGTGACAATCGCTGTGCCGTGCTGGTCATCGTGGAACACAGGGATGTGCAGACGTTCGATCAACTGACGTTCGATCTCAAAACACTCAGGGGCTTTGATGTCTTCCAGGTTGATGCCGCCAAATGTACAGGCGATACGAGCAACGGTGTCGATGAAGGCTTGCGGACTTTCGTTCTCGACTTCGATATCGATTGAGTCGAGACCGGCGAAGCGCTTGAACAGCAGAGCTTTACCTTCCATCACCGGCTTAGAGGCCAGTGCGCCCAAGTTGCCCAGGCCCAGGATGGCGGAACCGTTGGAGATAACCGCAACCAGATTGCCTTTGGCGGTGTACTTGTAGGCATCGTCAGGGTTTGCAGCGATAGCACGTACCGGCTCTGCAACACCCGGGCTGTAGGCCAGCGCCAAGTCGTCAGCAGTCTCTGCAGGGGTGCTCAGCTCAATGCTGATTTTTCCGGGCTTTGGATACTGGTGGTACTCCAGAGCGCGTCTTTTCAAGTCGTCATCGTTCATTGTTGTATCCAGTATTGAGCAAAGTGGGCGTGGGATCATATACGATAGTCTCGGCCCACTCAAGCCAATGGAGGCTGTAGGCCACGTCCTATATGGGTTTGGTTTGACTAGGGGTTATCCTGACAAGATGAAAAAATTGTCAACAATCTGTATCGCAGCGCTTTAAACCGTCAGGGTGGTTGATGTTTAGCATAAATGGCAGATATCCCCTATTTAACTGGTCTTTCGTTAGTTTGCGCGTGATCAGCCAGCCTCTGATCTCAATATGGTATCCCAGTAGATTGTCGGACGAAAACTGGGGGTGTTGCTGCAGCAAAGTTGACTCAAAAGTTATAAATATTTTTCCGTCCAGCTCCAAGTAGTGGCCTTTTTTGAGTTTTCCGGTCTTGGTTACCTGTCCGCGGAAACGGCCGAATCCGCCGTTATCGGCGCTGAGATCTGTAGCTCGCAGTGGCTGGTAGTAAGGATCTGACCAGACTCCGCGCTGCTGTTGCCGCGCCTGTTGCTCAGCATGTCTTAGGCAGTCGCGTAGTTTCAGGTTGGGTGGAATGCTGATGGCAAATCCCAGCCCGCGTTTAAGCAATTGTGCTTCCAGGTTGGTGCCGTCGTGCAGATACAGGTGCGCCAGTAATCGACCATAACGGTCATGACTCTGCTGGCCGGGTTGCAATTGCAGGTCGCTTTGCCCCTGTAGCAGTTGCTCTAGCGCTGCTTTGGCCTGCCGGGCTAAAGGTTGATCGGGTTTTCCGTCACGGCCGAGCTCGGGTGTATTGATGCCGATTAGCCGCACTTTACGGCCATCGTTCAGACGAACAGTATCACCATCGAACACCGTCGCTATGCTGACGGTCTGGACTGATTGAGGTGGCGGGCAAGATTGCGCCCGGCTAGAGGTGCTCCAAAACAGTGCGGGTATTATCGAGGCGAAAAAAAAGGCGCTGAAAGTCAGCGCCTTTTTTCGAGTGTGCATTGTTCTTGTACCGATGCAGAAGCTTTTACTTGTTGGTGGTACGTGCACCGAAACGCTTGTTGAAGCGATCGATACGACCAGCGGTATCAACAACTTTCTGCTTACCGGTGTAGAACGGGTGGCAAGCGCCGCAGACGTCGAGGTGAATGTCGCTGCCACGAGTAGACTTAGTGTTAATGACGTTACCGCAGCTGCAAGTAGCTTTCAATTCGGTGTATTTAGGATGGATATCGGCTTTCATCGGATTAAACCTCAAATTTAAAGTGCCGCCACTCAGGTTTTTCACCGAGCACCGCACGTTATGTAACTGTACGAAATTTGTACGCTACAACCAGGCGGCGGATTCTACACCCGCCAAAAGGTAGGTGCAAGCGCAGGAGCCGTAAAAAGCGAGTCGTGCTTGGCGCTAGCACAATCGCTATGTGAACAACGCTATGTGAGCGGATCGTGGCTTGCCGGATAGCAATATCAGGATTCTTTCGCTCCCTGGCGTCTCCTCCCAAAGAGTGTTGGTACATAACGTATTAGTACTACGGTGTTCGTACAGAAAGAGTGTTGGTATAAAAGAGTTGCTACAATGGCGGCCTGATCGTTGCCGGGTTAACTCGGCATCACCCGATTTTTAGAAACAGTTTTTCAGAATCTGTTGACGATAGAGACTTTTCATACCAAGGAATCGCATGACCCAAACCGGTCGGCTGTTGCGGGTTGCCCTGCCCTCCCCATTACGCCGTTACTTTGATTACCTACTGCCCGAACCGGGCCCGGATGTGCCGCCGTTAGCGGCGTTGCAGCCGGGGATACGGTTGCAGGTGCCGTTTGGGAACCGGAAGCTGGTCGGCGTGTTGGTCGAACGCGCGGACAACACCGATGTGCCGGAGAACAAATTAAAGCCGGTGCTGGCCTGTCTTGATCAGATTCCCTTGTTACCCCCGCACCTGCTGCAGTTAGCGTTGTGGGCGGCACGTTATTACCTGCATCCGCCCGGCGATGTGCTGGCGACGTTTTTACCGGTTTTGTTGCGTCAGGGGGAGCCTGCCGAGTTTCGTAGTGAGCATTGCTGGGTCGTCAGCGAAAGTGTTGACCCCGAATCGATTCGATCGGCCAAGCGTCAGTACCAGCTGCTGCAACTGTTATTACAGCATCCGCACGGGTTGGCCGATGAAGCGATCCGCAGCCAGGGATATGCCAGTGGTTTGGTGCGGGCGCTGCTCGAACGGCAGATGATCCACAAGGTTGAGCGAACACCTGAATATAGTCGCTCTGCCGTCGATAATGTTTTGCATGAGAGCCCGCTAACCCTTAACGATGAACAGCGGCTGGCACTGACGGCGATCACTGAGCAGTTGGGTGGCTACCACTGTTTGTTATTGCAGGGTGTGACCGGTAGTGGCAAGACCGAGGTCTACCTGCAAGCGATTGAGGCGGTGCTTAACAGCGGCAAGCAGGCGCTGGTGCTGGTGCCGGAGATCGGTCTGACGCCGCAGACGGTAAGTCGGTTCAAGGAGCGTTTTGCGGTGCCGGTGGTGGCGCTGCACTCGGGTCTTAACGATCGTGAACGGCTCGACGGTTGGCTCAAGGCAAGCCGGGGCAGTGCGGCCATTGTTATCGGTACCCGCTCGGCGGTGCTGACGCCGCTGGCGAATCCCGGCATCATCGTGGTTGATGAGGAGCACGATAACTCGTTTAAACAGCACGAAGGATTTCGATATTCAGCCCGTGATCTGGCGGTGATGCGGGCGCGGCGGGAGGAGATTCCGGTGCTGCTCGGCAGTGCCACACCGTCGTTGGAGAGTCTGCATAACGCGCTCTCGGGGCGTTATGGCTGGCTGAAACTGGAGCAGCGTGCAGGCGGTGCTCAAGCGCCGGAGTTTGAATTGCTCGATATCTGTCAACAACCGCTGGACGATGGTTTGTCGCAGCCGCTGATCGAGCGGATGGGGCAGCATTTGGATCGCGGCGAGCAGGTACTGGTGTTTTTGAATCGGCGAGGTTTCTCACCGAGCTTGATGTGTCATGACTGCGGCTGGATTGCCGATTGCCCGCAGTGTGATGCCCATTTCACCCTACACCGCAATCCGGCCAAATTACATTGTCATCATTGCGACTACCAAGCACCGGTCGCGTTACGCTGCGGCAGTTGCCAGAGCGTCAGCCTCAATCCGGTCGGCGCCGGAACCGAACGCACTGAAGCGACCTTGCAACGGCTTTTTGAAGGGGTTCCGGTGTTGCGGGTTGATCGTGACTCGACCCAGCGAAAAAACGCGATGCAGAAAATTCTCGATCAGGTACACAGTGGGGAACGCTGTATCTTGGTCGGTACTCAGATGCTGGCGAAGGGGCATCATTTCCCCAAAGTGACGCTGGTGGCGATCCTCGATGCCGATGGTGGTCTGTTCAGCGCAGATTTTCGGGGGATGGAGAAAACCGCACAGCTGATTTTGCAGGTTGCCGGTCGGGCCGGGCGCGCCGAGCATCCGGGGCATGCGCTGATGCAGACCCATAATGGTGATCACCCGTTGTTACAAAGCCTGATTGGTCAGGGTTACACCGACTTTGCCCAGCAAGAGTTGGTACAGCGGCGACAATCAAAATTGCCTCCGTTCAGTCATCTGGCGATGTTACGTGCCGAAGCGGTGGCTGGCGGCAGAGCCGAAGCGTTCTTGCAACTGGTTCGTGATATCGCCGAGCAGCATGCGTGGCCGGATGTCACCTGGTTGGGGCCGATCCCGTCGCCGATGGAGCGCCGCGCGGGTCGTTACCGGGCGCAACTGTTGTTCGAGAGCACCGACCGCAAAGCGTTGCACCACCTGCTACAGTGGTTAACCCAGATTCTTGAGACGCTGCCACAAGCGCGTAAAGTACGCTGGTCGCTCGATGTTGATCCGTTAGATATGCACTGATCAGCCGCCTTGATTAAAGTTGGTGGGAAGAGTTCGGCCTCCCTTAGTTGAGTTCTTCTTTAATACACGGGTCTTTATCGGCAAGCGTTGCAGTGCTTTAGCGCAATAGCCGTGGCACTCGGATAAGGATCAGGTGATAATGATCGGCCTAGCCACACATCGATAGCCGTATTTTTTGCCATGACCCACGACTACGCCAAACGATCAAAAACAGCTAAACGCCCGGCCGCCCGCAAGAACACTAAAGCCAAAGCAAAGCCACCAAAACGGCCGGTCTGGCCTGCGTTGCTGGTGTTGGTGATGGTTGGCGGGCTCGGTTATGGGCTGTATCAGTTAGCCGGCGTCGATCCCGATCCCCAGGCCACTCAACAGGCAGTGCAGCAAGCGGTGGCGCCGGTTGCTAAAACCAAGCCTAAGCCACCACCCAAACCTGCGGCTAAATCCGACGAGGGTTATAAATTCTACAAGCTGCTTCCCGAAAGCGAAGTGGTTCCGGCCAAGGTTGAGGCTTACAAGTCGACGCCAAAGTCGGCAGTCGATTACAGCAAGCACCTGTTGCAGGCGGGCTCATTTAAACGGTCCAGCGATGCAGAGAGTCTGCGCGCCAAGCTGCTGCTGGAAGGGATGCCAAATGTCACCACATCAAAAGTGACCTCCTCTAGCGGTACGGTGTGGCACCGGGTTCGTCTTGGGCCTTTTGCCTCACGTTCTAAGCTCAATAAAGCGTATGATCGATTAGTACGAATGAATCTGCAACCGCTGCATATCACGCTCTGAGACGGATCGCTAAAGCGACAATCGCAGTTTTTCGGGTAGCAGACCAAAGTTGCCGATCGCGCCGCTTGAATTCCGTCATTTCATCACCACATTATTTAGATCGATATCCTCTGAACGCTCGCGGCGTTGTTGCGGCGATTCATTTTAAAGGCTTATAGCTTATGACTACCATTGTCTCCGTCCGCCGTGGCGATCAAGTGGTATTGGGCGGAGACGGACAGGTCTCGCTTGGTAATACCGTAATGAAGGGCAACGCCCGTAAAGTTCGGCGGTTGTTCAAAGGTGAAGTGATAGCGGGCTTCGCCGGTGGTACGGCCGATGCCTTTACCCTGTTTGAGCGTTTTGAGGCTCAGCTGGAGAAGTACCAGGGAAATCTGGTCAAGGCAGCGGTGGAGATGGCGAAAGAGTGGCGTAGCGACCGGGCGCTGCGACGTTTGGAGGCGATGTTGGTGGTCGCTAACGATCAGGCGTCGTTGATCATTTCCGGCAACGGCGATGTGGTTGAGCCCGAACAGGGGTTGGTTGCGATCGGTTCCGGTGGCAATTTTGCCCACGCATCGGCCCGTGCTCTGTTGGAAAATACCGAACTCAGCGCCCAGCAAATTGTCGAGAAAAGCCTCAATATCGCCGCCGATATCTGCGTCTTTACCAACCATCAGCTTAATATTGAAGTGATCGAAGGGCCGGGTATCGGCGATATCAACTCAGACGATGCTGGCCAGAAACCAGCCTAGCGCCGAACCCTCACGCGCTCATCGATGAATCATAGCGACTACGAGAACAGAACATGTCCCAGATGACTCCACGAGAGATTGTTCACGAACTTGACCATCATATTATCGGCCAGGCCGATGCTAAGCGGGCGGTCGCGATCGCATTGCGTAATCGCTGGCGTCGAATGCAGCTCGACGACACTATGCGGGCTGAAATTTCACCCAAGAATATTTTGATGATCGGCCCGACCGGCGTTGGTAAGACTGAAATTGCGCGCCGTTTGGCGAAACTGGCCAATGCGCCGTTCATCAAGATCGAAGCGACCAAGTTTACCGAAGTTGGTTATGTTGGGCGTGATGTTGAGTCGATCGTCCGTGATCTGGTTGATATGGCGGTGACGATGCTGCGTCAGAGTGAGATGGCCAAAGTGGGTCACCGTGCCGATGATGCCGCTGAGGAGCGCATCTTGGACGCATTGCTGCCACCGGCCCGTGGCGAAGAGAACAACGAGAGCGAGCCAAACAGCACGCGCCAGTTGTTCCGCAAGAAGCTGCGCGAAGGTGATCTGGACGACAAAGAGATTGATATTGAAGTCAGCGCCAAACCGGTGGGAGTCGAAATCATGGCACCTCCTGGGATGGAAGAGATGACCAACCAGCTACAGGGGATGTTCTCCAACCTCGGTGGCGACAAGGTCAAGAGCCGCCGCATGAAAGTCAAGGAGGCGCTGAAGTTGCTCCGGGATGAAGAAGCGGCTGCACTGGTAAAAGAGGACGATATCAAGCAGATGGCGGTTGATCTGGTTGAGCAGAATGGCATCGTTTTCCTTGATGAGATCGATAAGGTGGCCAAACGCGCCGATTCTGGCGGTGGTGGTGATGTCTCGCGTGAAGGGGTGCAGCGTGACCTGCTGCCGTTGATCGAAGGCTGCACCGTCAACACCAAGTACGGCATGGTTAAAACCGACCACGTGCTGTTTATCGCCTCCGGTGCCTTCCATCTGTCCAAGCCCTCAGATCTGATTCCTGAGCTACAGGGCCGGCTACCGATCCGGGTCGAACTGGCGGCACTAACCCCTGATGACTTTAAACGCATTTTGACCGAACCGGATGCGTCGTTAACCGAGCAGTATCAAGCGTTGCTGGGTACCGAAGGGGTTTCGCTGAGTTTCAGCGAAGATGGCATTGAGCGGATTGCGCAGATGGCGTTCGACGTTAACGAGCGTAGCGAAAATATCGGTGCCCGTCGGCTGCACACGATGATGGAGCGGCTGCTGGAGGAGATCTCCTTTAACGCCGGTGATAGTGCCGACACTACGCTGCGGGTTGACGCGGCTTATGTTGAAGCGGCGTTGGGTGAGTTGGCGAAAGACGAAGACCTGAGTCAGTACATTCTTTAACTTGTCATCAGTAATGTTGAATTAGTACCGCCGTAACCGTTCTCTTTAAGAGTAGATCTGATGACCGACGTCAATCAACGCCCCAGCAAGATCGCCCTGCATCTGCAGTCAAAGCAGCTGGAACTGGAATATGCCGATGGCAGTTATCGGCTTGATGCCGAGTACCTGCGTGTCTATTCACCGTCGGCTGAAGTGCGCGGGCATGGCAATCCGGTGCTTCAGACCGGCAAGAAAGAGGTGGCGTTGGTCGGGGTTGAGGCTAGCGGTAACTATGCGCTAAAGCTGATTTTCGATGATGGCCACGATACTGGTCTGTACGACTGGGACTATCTGTACCAGTTGTGTCATAACCGGGACCGTAATTGGCAGCGATACCTGGATCAGTTGCAACAGGCCGGTGCCAGTCGTTACCCTTTATTGGCGAGCGACAAGGTGGTCGAACTGCATCCGCCCTGTAAACGTTAACTGGGTGTTAATACGGTCTTATTTATGACGGCCCCTTTAATTATGGCCTTTTCTTTGATGGAACACGTCGATGACTGACACCGCCAGTTCACAAGAGAGTTCTCAAGAATACAACGCTGGGCTAACGGGTGGCCTCAATAGCTGGCTTCGCAGTGAGCCGGGCATGCTGCTGGAGCTGGCGATCAATAAAGCGATCCGCCGTGATCCGGTGGCGATGCGCCGTCTGGCTCAGTTGCAGGGGCGAAGTCTGCGGTTAACCTTGACGTTGCCCGCTGTGCAGCTAGGTGTGGTGATCGGTGCCGAAGGGATCGGTTTGGTTGCCGCCGAAGAGGTGCCGCAACCCGACTGTGATATAGAAGGGGCACCGTCCGATCTGCTGGCGCTGTTACTCGATCCGCAATTGGCGTTTGATAACCGGGTACAACTACGCGGCAATACCCAGCTAGCTAACCAGCTACGCGAGATCGCCCAACAACTCGATCTGGACTGGGGAGGTTTACTGGGAGACCGGGTTGGTGATGTTGCCGCACAATTGTTGTTAAACCTGTTCAAAAAAGGCCGTGCGGTGCTGCACGACGGGTCCGAAAATTTGCTCGATGATATTAATAACTGGCTTCATGAAGAGATCCGGGTGCAGCCTTGCCGTGCCGAATTGGATCATTTCTACGATCAGATCGATCAGCTAAAGCTCGATGCGGAGCGGTTGCAGGCGCGGATAGCACGGCTGTCCTCGTCAGCTTAGTTTTTTAGCTTTAGCTCTTGGTTCGAGTTGTTCATACGCTCACGTGCCGTTCAGCCTTGCACCACGACCTGGGTTTCTACGGTCAGAAGCTGTTCTAGCTGTAATCGTAGTTTCATTCCCGCTTCTAAGACACCGACCCCGGCAGGGGTTCCGGTCATCACGATATCTCCCGGTAACAGCGTGAAGTGGTTACTGCACAGGCTTATCAGCTGCAGTACCGGCGTCAGCATCTCGGCGCTGCTACCGTGCTGGCGCAGCTCACCGTCGACTTCCAGCCGCAGATGGCAGTCATGGATGTCTGCGATGCGGGGATAACGGACAAACGGACTCATCGGGCAACTGTGGTCGAACGCCTTGGCGACTTCCCACGGGTGTCCTTTGCTCTTGAGCTGGCTCTGCAGCTCCCGCAGCGTTAGGTCCAGCCCTAAACCGATGCCGGCGATGGCGGCTTCTGCCTGCTGCGGAGTAGCCTGAGTCAGCGGTTGACCGATCAACACTGCCAACTCTGTTTCGTAATGTACCGGCCCGCGGTTGCTGCTGAGTCCGATCGATTGGCGCAGGTCGCACAGTGCTGTACTGGGTTTGATAAACAGTAATGGCGAGGCCGGTACCGGGTTATTCAGCTCACGCGCGTGTTCGGCGTAATTACGACCCACGCAGACGATTTTTCCGATGGGCAGTGCGACGGCTTCACCGTCGATCCATTGGTGTTGATAGGGCATAGTTTTTCGAACCTGTTTCGCGTGAGAGGCTAGAAGCTGCTTATGGCAGTTGGGCGTAGGCTTCGAGCAGATGTTTATCTTTCAGTTTGACGTAGTTTCCGGCGGTGTAGTTGAAGTAATTCATCTCTTTTTCGGTCAGGGGTCGTACCTGCTTGGCTGGGCGGCCCACATACAGGTAACCGCTCTCAAGCCGCTTCCCCGGAGGGACCAGCGAGCCAGCACCGAGCACCACATCATCCTCGATCACGGCACCGTCCATCACCATCGAGCCCATGCCGACCAATATCCGGTCGCCGAGTGTGCAGCCGTGCAGCATCGCCTGATGGCCGATGGTGACATCGGAACCGATGATCAGGGGGAAACCATCGCTGTTGTAAGGGCCAGCATGGGTGATGTGGAGTACCGAGCCGTCCTGTACGCTGGTGCGCTGGCCAATGCGAATGCGGTGCATGTCGCCGCGTATCGCAACCAACGGCCAGACAGAGCAATCATCGCCGATCTCGACATCACCCAGCACCACGGCAGAGGGGTCGACCAGTACCTTGTCGCCGATCTTTGGGGTCATTCCCTGGTAGCTACGAATTTTCATGTGGATGGGCTCCATGTAAACTGCTGTTTGATGTTAGGCCGAGAGTGATATTGTGTCCGTTGGCTGCGCCATTCTACTCCAAACTGAGAGGTTACGATGAGCGTCTGCCGATTTTTGCCCGAGACAGATTCTCTTATGCCTCTCTGTTTCTTTACCAACCATTGTTAGTGGATCCG
Organism: Motiliproteus sp.; assembly: GCA_036961355.1. Lineage (GTDB taxonomy): Bacteria > Pseudomonadota > Gammaproteobacteria > Pseudomonadales > Balneatricaceae > Motiliproteus. The sequence continues at coordinate 28,589 of JBALVL010000005.1, read as the reverse complement.
ACCCTATGACCAACCCGTTGTTGCAAGATCACACCTTGCCCCCGTTCGACCAGATTACGGCTGCCGCCATAGAACCGGCGTTTGATCAACTGCTGGCCGACAGCAAGCAGGCGTTGGAGCAGCTGCTGGACCGGGTTGCTGATCAGTCTCTGCAAGGCTGGATGCTGATCGAGCAGTTGGAGGCGATTGATGACCGGCTCAACCAAGCCTGGTCGCCGGTCAGTCATCTGAATTCGGTGGTCAACAGCGACGAGTTGCGCCAGGCCTATAACGCGGTACTGCCCAAACTGACGCAATTCCATACCGAGCAGGGTCAGAATGAGCGGCTGTATCAAGCCTACCGCCAGCTGGCCGACAGCGAGGGTTTTGCTAGTCTGGATCAGGCACAGCGGACGCTGGTTCAGCATGCACTGCGTGACTTTCATCTGTCGGGGATTGATCTTCCTGAGCGGCAACGGCCGCGTTACGCCGAACTGAAGCAACGATTGTCGGAGCTAACCAGTCGTTTCTCTGAGAATGTGCTCGACGCCACTAACGCCTGGAGCAAACTGCTTGATAACGCCGAAGCGTTGGCGGGATTACCCGACAGTGCTATCGCAGCGGCCAAACAGGCGGCTGAGGTCAAGCAGCTGGACGGCTATCTGTTGACGCTGGACTTCCCCAGTTACTTTGCCGCGATCAGTTACGCCGATGACAGGGCATTGCGGCAAGAGGTTTACCGGGCGTTTGCAACCCGCGCATCCGATCAAGGGCCCGATGCCGGGCGCTGGGATAACAGCACGTTGATCGACGAGATTTTAGTGCTGCGGCATGAGTTGGCGCAGCTGCTTGGGTTTAACAATTTCGCCGAGTTCTCGCTGGCGACCAAGATGGCCGATGATACCGATCAGGTGGTCGGCTTTCTGCAGGATCTGGCCGAGCGTAGCCGGCCGATGGCGCAACAGGAGTTTGCCGAGTTGCAACAGTTTGCCGTACAGCGTGATGGCATCGACCCGGTGGCGGGATTGCAGGCCTGGGATGTCACCTACTACGGTGAGAAGTTGCGTCAGCAGCGCTACGATCTCTCACAAGAACAGCTACGTCCCTACTTTCCGATAGACCGGGTTCGGCAGGGGATGTTTGGTATTGCCGCTGAGCTGTTTGATATCGAAATCGATGCGGTCGAGCAGAGCGAACTGGCCCATTCATTGTGGCACCCGGATGCTCGCTTATTTCGTATCAGTCGTGCCGGAGAGGCGATCGGCTACTTCTACCTCGACCCTTACGCCCGGGCCCATAAGCGTGGCGGCGCCTGGATGGATGAATGCCGGGTACGGCGGCGCCTCGATGACGGTTCGTTGCAGTTACCGGTCGCTTATCTGGTGTGTAACTTTACTCCGCCGGTCGGCGATGATCCGGCGCTGCTCACCCACAACGAAGTGACCACGCTGTTCCACGAATTTGGCCACGGCCTGCACCATATGCTGACCCAGATCGACTGGTCCGGTGTTTCGGGAATTAACGGCGTGGCCTGGGATGCGGTCGAACTGCCGAGCCAGTTTCTGGAAAACTGGTGTTGGCAGCCCGAAGCGCTGGCGCGAATCTCGGGCCACTACCAGACCGGTGACGCGCTACCCCAGTCGTTACTCGATGCGATGCTGGCGGCGCGTAATTTTCAAGCGGGTATGTTGATGGTGCGGCAGCTGGAGTTCTCGCTGTTTGATTTCGTGCTGCACCGTGACTTTTGTGCTGCGGTAGACGGAGGTCAAGCAGCGACCGATGTGCAGGCGCTGTTGGCGCAGGTCCGCAGCGAAACGGCGGTGGTACCGGTGCCGGACTTCAACCGTTTCCAAAATAGCTTCTCGCATATCTTTTCTGGAGGCTACGCTGCCGGTTATTACAGTTACAAATGGGCCGAAGTGTTATCGGCCGATGCTTTTTCGTTGTTTGAAGAGCAGGGAGTGTTTAGCCAGCAAGCCGGACAGCGCTTTTTAACGCAGATACTTGAGCGTGGTGGATCAGCCGATCCGATGTCGCTTTTTGTCGCTTTTCGCGGTCGTGAACCACGGGTTGACGCGTTGCTACGTCATTCTGGTATCATCCCGAGCGCTTCAACGTCGACGGAGACCGATGCATCATGACTATCACTAAGCGTTTTATCGCCGGAGCGGTTTGTCCGCGCTGTGGCGAACTGGATAAATTGCGACTCTGGCGCGATGACATCAAAGAGTATCGCGAGTGTGTTCAGTGCGACTATCAGGACGCGATGCGACTCGACGGTCGTAACGACCCAGAGGAGCTGGTTACCCGGGTCAATCAACCGGTCCCGGAATCATCGCCTTCGGAACCATCGACCGCCAGCGATGAACAGGTGTTAACCTTTGTACCGATGAAGGCTAAGGCACCGACCAAACATTAATTCCAGCAATATTAAACTTAGAAGAAAGACTAAGCCCTATCGATTGAACGGACCTCGATCAATCATGAGGACATTTTTATGGGACGCGCACTGGCATTTGACCGTGAGCAGGTATTGTCTCAAGTAACTGAACTGTTTTGGCTGAAAGGCTATCAGGCCACATCAGTGGCCGACCTGGTACAAGAAACCCGGCTTAAGCCGGGAAGCATCTATAACACCTTTAACTCCAAACATGATTTGTTGATGGAGAGTCTGGAGCGTTACAGCCGCTGGCGAGTGGATATGTTTCGTGCGCTGATGGATCAGCACCGGCCGCTGCTTGAGCTGGTGAGGCAGTTGTTACAGGAGCTGGTTGATGAGTGTTGCGATGACCCGGATGCGCGAGGCTGTTTGCTGCTCAAAATCCAGCTAGAGCAGGGGGGCAGCGATGCCAAGGTGAAAGCGCGAATCGACCAGAGCTATGCACTGATCGAGCAAGTTTTCAGCGATGCGATAGTGCGGGCGCAGAAGTGTGATGAGTTGAAAGAGGATGTCGACGCAGCCGGGTTGGCTAAGTATCTGTTGATGTCGTGTTTGGGGTTGCAGGTGATGAGTTGCAACCGCAGTGGAAGAGCCGCGATGGAGGCGATGACCGTATCGATGATGGCGGCTTTTGAACAGGCAGCGGTAGTGCCCGTTAAGGCGGAACCGGTCTGATGACGGTTCGCTGTGATTGGTGTTCCGACAATGAGCTGTACCAGCTGTACCATGACCACGAGTGGGGCGTGCCGCTGCACGATGACCGGCTGCTGTTTGAGTCTTTAATACTCGAAGGCGCACAGGCGGGGTTAAGTTGGCTCACGATTCTCAAAAAACGTGACCATTACCGAGCGGTATATCGGCAGTTCGATCCGGTTGAGGTTGCTGTGTTTGATGCCAGTAAGCGCGAGAGTCTGCTTAGCGATGCAGGGATTGTGCGTAACCGGCTCAAAATTGAGGCTTCCGTCAAGAATGCCCGAGTGTTTTTAACGGTGCAGGGCGAGTTCGGCAGTTTTGATCGTTACATCTGGTCGTTTGTTGATCATCAGCCAGTCATCAACCGCTGGTCCAGTATGGCTGAAGTACCCGTTTCTACGCCGCAATCGGAAGCGATGAGTAAGGACCTGAAGAAACGCGGTTTTAAGTTTGTCGGACCGACCATCTGTTACGCCTTTATGCAGGCTACCGGCATGGTCAACGATCATCTGAGCAGCTGTTTTCGGCATCCTCCCCTTAACTGATCTTCAGTCAACATGTCCGGTCACTCTGTGATGAAACAGGGAATGGAATCTTTAAATGAAATCGACAGTGAAGCAAGCAGCCTCCTCCGTTGCTGACCATACCGGCCAGCAACGCCGTGCCGACCTGTTTGGGTTGGCAGCGGTGTTGTGTTGGTCGACTGTCGCCACCGCTTTTAAACTCAGTCTTCAGTATCTGACCCCGGCGCAGTTGGTACTGTGCGCCAGCCTGGTGTCGTGGCTGTTTCTCGGCGGTTGGCTGGCGTGGCGTGGACAACTGGTCACCACGCTGGCGCTGTTTCGTCATCACAAACTCAATACGTTGCTACTCGGTGCGCTTAATCCGACGCTCTACTACCTGCTGTTGTTTCAAGCCTATGACCTGTTGCCGGCGCAAGAGGCGCAAGCGCTTAACTATACCTGGGCCCTGACATTGACGCTGTTGGCGGTGCCGTTGCTGGGGCATAAGCTGAAACTGGCCGAAGGGTTGGCCGCGTTGGTTTGCTACAGCGGCGTGCTGGTAATCGCCACCCGAGGTGATCTGCTGGCGCTGCAGTTCGACAGTCCAAGTGGTGTGCTGTTGGCGCTGGCCAGTACCTTGGTCTGGGCGCTGTACTGGATTCTCAATACCCGCGACAGCCGTGAACCGGTGGCGAGTCTGTTTATGAACTTCAGCGTTGGTATTGTGTTGTTACTGATCTACTGCGGCATGACCGGTGAACTGACAGCGTTCGATCCTGCAGGTCTATTGGGCGCCGGCTATGTCGGCCTGTTTGAGATGGGGCTGAGTTTTGTTTGCTGGTTGTTGGCGATGAAGCTGACGTTGAGTACCGGTCGTGTTGCCAACTTGATCTTTATCTCTCCGTTACTGTCGTTGCTGCTGATCAGCACGGTTTTGGGCGAGGAGATCCTCAGCTCAACGCTGGTTGGGCTGGCTTTGATCTTAAGCGGCTTGGTGTTACAGCGCCTCGTCAGCAAGCCTTGATTCGAGCTTAAATCGGCGCAGCAGTACCCAGCCGCCAGTCAACGCCCGCGCCAGCAGCAGCGACAACAGTGCTAACCACAGGCCGTGGTTGCCTAGCGGTTGGCTCAGATACCAGACCGGCAGATAAACGCCTAGCGCCGACAGTAGCATGGTGTTTTGCATCGCCTTAAACCAGTTGGCGCCGATAAAAATGCCGTCGAGCAGATAGCTCCAGACGCCGATTAATGGCATCGCAATTAGCCACGGAAGATACACATTGGCGGTACTGATCACTGCGGGAATGTCGGTTAATAAGCGGATCAGCCAGCCTCCGCCGATGCCGAACAGCAGGGTGAAGGTCAGCGCTGTTAGCAGCGACCATAGCAGCGCACTGCGACAGGCGTTGAGGAACTGCTGCCGTTGGCCTGCGCCGCGATAGCGACCGCATATCGCTTCGATGGCGTGGGCGAAACCGTCGAGACCGTGCGAGATCAGCAGTAGGAAATTCAACAGCACCGCGTTGGCTGACAGAATCAGATCGCCTTGTTGTGCACCCTGGGCAGTGAAAAAGGCGAAACTGAGAAGCAACACCAGCGTGCGCACCATCAGGTAGCGGTTGCTCTGCAGCAGTTGGCGGTAGTGGTGCCACTGCCATAACTGTTGACGGATCAGTTGCCCCGGCAGTTGTTGCAATCGCCGCCATGCCAACCAGCCGCCTAGCGCCAGTGCACCGTAGTCGGCACACAGGGTTGCCAGCGCCACACCCTCGACATTCCAGCCCAGCCCCATCACAAATAACAGGTCAAGCAGGATGTTGATCAGGTTGGCGCTAACCAGCAGCAGCAAAGGCACACGGGTGTTTTGTAACCCCAGAAACCAACCGAGAATAGCGTAGTTGGCCAGCACCGCTGGGGCACTGTAGATTCGGATCTGGCTATAAAGTTGCGCCTGCTCAAGCACCTCGGCGCTGGGCTCCATCAGCCAGAATCCCAGCTGCAACAGCGGAGTTTGTAACCCAATCAGCAGTGCTCCTAAGCCGCCCGCCAGCAGCAGGGATTGTGCTAGCAGCAGACGTACCTGGGCGTAGTCACCGGCGCCGAACGCTTGGGCGCAGTGGCCGGTGGTGCCCATCCGTAGGAAGCCAAACCCCCAATATAGGACCGAGAACAGGCTGGCACCAATCGCCACCGCGCCGAGATAGCGCGGATCGGGTAGGTGACCGATCACCGCTGTATCAACCAGCCCCAGCAACGGTACCGAGATATTGGAGAGGATCATCGGCCAGGCCAGTAACCAGATGCGCCGGTGCATGGCCGGGTCGCCCCAGCGAGAAGTGTTGTTGTCAGTGTTCATAGAGGAGCCGAATCATGGCAGGTGCACCCTCGTCGCGCAGCTGTATCAACCAGCCCCAGCAACGGTACCGAGATGTTGGACAGGATCATCGGCCAAGCCAAGAGCCAGATGCCCCGGTGCATGGCCGGGTTGCCCCAGTGATTGTCATGCGGATTGCTGGTCATAACAAGGCGTCGCTCATCAGTGCTGCCGTAGGTGTCGCGGTAGCGGCAGGCTGTGGCTGAGCAGAAACAGCAGCGCGGCGCAGACCACCACCGAAGGACCGGCAGGAGTGTCCCATTGGTAGGACGCTGCTAAACCGAGGCAGACAGCGACGACGCCGATGGCGCTGGCAAGCAGCGCCATCTTCTCCGGCGTGTCGGAGAATCGACGCGAGGTGGCTGCGGGTATGATCAGCAAGGAGGTGATCAACAGCACGCCGATCACCTTCATTGCCACCGCGATGACAATGCCGACCAGCAGCATCAGAGCAAGCCGCACCTGCGCCACTGGTATCCCTTCGACTTGGGCCAACTCTTCATCGATGGTGATCGCCAGCAGCGGATTCCACAGTTTGATCAGTAGCCCGAGTACCAGTACCCCGCCACCGTAGATCCATAACAGGTCGTTCTGACTAACGGCCAGCAGATCGCCAAACAGATACCCCATCAGGTCGACCCGGACTTCCGGCAGAAAGCTCAGGGCGACCAGTCCCAGCGATAGGGTACTGTGCGCCATGATGCCGAGCAGGGTGTCGGTGGCGATGATGTGCTTGCGTTGCAGCGACACAAGCAGCAGCGCTAGCATTACGCAGCAGATGATTACCGCTAGATTAAGATCAATGTCGGTGAGGATACCCAGAGCGATGCCCAGCAGCGCCGCGTGTGCCAGGGTGTCACCGAAGTAGGCCATCCGCCGCCAGACCACAAAGGCGCCTAAGGGGCCGGCGATGATCGCCACGCCAACGCCGCCAAGCAGTGCCCGAATCAGAAATTCAGCCATCAGGGGTGATCTCCACAGCAGTCGCTATCGGGTGTATGGGGGTGGTCGCTGATAACGTTGCCGTGATCGTCGTGGCGATGGTTATGATGATGATTATAGAGCGCCAGATTATCGGCACCCTTGCTGCCGAACAGTTCAATATAGGCCGGATCGTTGCTGACCTGTTCCGGGTGGCCCGAGCAGCAGATATGCTGGTTGAGACAGACCACGGTGTCGGTGCTGGCCATCACCAGGTGCAGATCGTGCGATACCATCAGTACGCCGCAACCAAAGCGTTGCCGTAAGTCGGCGATCAGGGCGTAGAGTTCGATTTGACCGTTAACGTCGACGCCCTGGGTTGGCTCGTCGAGGATTAGCAGCTGCGGCTGGCGTAACAGTGCCCGGGCCAATAACACCCGTTGGGTTTCGCCGCCCGACAGCAGCTGCATCGGGCTGCGCAGCAGATGGTCGGCCCGGACCTCTGCCAGGGCTTGTTGTAGTTCGCTGTCGCGGTAGCGTCCGGCCAGTTGCAGGAAACGTTTCACCGTCAGCGGCAAGGTGGCATCGATATGCAACTTTTGCGGCATATAGCCGATTCGCAATTTCGGTTGGCGCTTGATGCTACCGCTGTCGGGTTCGAGCAGCCCGAGCAGCAACCGTACTAGCGTAGACTTGCCGGAGCCGTTGGGGCCGATCAATGTGACGATACTATCGGCGGGCAGGCTGAGATCGATACCGCTTAAAATGTTACGACCGCTGCGGCTGAAACCGACCTGATGCATTTCGATCAGCGCACTCATGCGGTGGGCTCCGGGGTTTGCGTAACGGGTGTCGAGAGGGATGCCTGACAACCGGGGCACAGGCCAGACAGCTCCACCGTTTCCGTCTCAATAGCAAAGCCCTGTTGTTTGGCGAACTGACGTAGCTGTTGCGCCAGTAACTCGGATGGCAACTCCTGAGCGCTACCGCATTCACGGCAGATCAGAAAGTAACCCTGGTGCGGTTGCTGCGGATGGCTGCAGCCGATATAGGCATTAAGGGAGGCGATGCGGTGAGCCAGACGTTGCTCTAACAGAAATTCCAATGCCCGGTAGACGGTGGGCGGTGCGGAGTTAAAACCTTCTGCGCCGAGCTGCTCCAGAATCTGGTAAGCGCCGAGCGGTTTGTGGCTCTGCCAGATCAGTTCCAGCACCCGCTGCCGAACCGGAGTAAAACGGACATTGTGTTGTTGGCACAACAACCGCGCGCTATTAAGCGCCTGATCGATGCACTGATGGTGGTTGTGATCGCTGCTGAAAGCGGTACAGTCAGCGGCGTTTGGGGTATCGTCGGGCTGGCTCATGGAACAGGTCTGCGCTCGGGATTTAATAGTGCTGGTAATGTTATGTTATAACCTTTCATGCAGCAAGCAGTGGCGAACAGAGACAGGGAACAAGAATTACAATGGAATGAAGCATCGATCCGCAGCAGATCCGGCTAAAGAAGCAGGAGGAGTCAGATCTTAGGGTATGGGAGTGAGGCCGAGAAAATGAACGCGAACAAGCGCGTGGTGCAGATGGGGAGACTCGAACTCCCACGTACTTACGTACACTAGCACCTGAAGCTAGCGCGTCTACCAATTCCGCCACATCTGCAATGTGTGTCTTAGCCCGGAGGCTAACGACGGTGCGTCTATTCAGAGATGATGCTTGATCAGGGTGTGACAGACTGAGGTCTTGCTGACTGAAACAGGAGTTAAGATCAAGGAGGGTGTTCAAGTTATTGGTGCAGATGGGGAGACTCGAACTCCCACGTACTTACGTACACTAGCACCTGAAGCTAGCGCGTCTACCAATTCCGCCACATCTGCATCGTCATCTCTGACGTGGCGCGCATTAGACAAGTTTTTTTTTGCGATTGCAAGTGGTTTTTGTGTTTGTTAGCAACCGTTGAGTCGGCGTGGCTTGGCGTTATTCTGGCGTTTCTGGACTCTGCTTCCGCGGGTGAGTCTGTATAATAGCGACAACTCAGGAGTTGGATGGGTCTAGGTACCTGTTTGGTGCTTAGGTCTGTGCGTCGGTTCTGTGAAAATACAGCCTTTGAAAGAGCGATATAGTGATGATGCGAGTAGCGATTACCGGTGCTGCCGGACGGATGGGAAAGAATCTTGTACAGGCGGTTATAGATGCCCCGGAAACCGACCTGGGTGCTGCCATTATCAATCCTTCAAGCTCTTTAATCGGGGCAGATATTGGTGAATTGATTGGCGCCGGTAAGCTTGGGGTCACCGCGGTGGGTCGGTTGGCCGACGTGGTCGATTGTTTTGATGTGCTGATTGATTTTACGTCGATCGAATTGACGCTGGCGAATATGGAGTTTTGCCGTGCCAACGGCAAAGCGATGGTGATCGGAACCACCGGTTTTAGTGATGAACAGAAAGCCCAGATCAGCGCTGCTGCGGCTGAAATCCCGGTGGTCTTTGCCCCTAATATGAGTGTCGGCGTTAATCTGTGTTTTAAATTGCTCGAAGTGGCCGCCAAGGTATTGGCTGAAGATTACGATATCGAAGTGATTGAAGCGCACCACCGTCATAAGGTGGATTCGCCCTCGGGCACGGCCCTGCGTTTGGGTGAGGTGGTTGCCGATGCCTTGGGTCGTGATCTGGCAGACTGTGCGGTCTACGGTCGCGAAGGCCATACCGGCGCCCGGCCCGCGAAAGAGATCGGTTTTGAAACGATCCGTGCTGGCGATATTGTCGGTGATCACACAGTGCTGTTCGCCACCGAAGGTGAGCGAGTCGAGATTACTCACAAAGCCAGCTCACGGATGACTTTTGCTAAAGGTGCGGTACGCGCTGCTGGTTGGCTACAGGATCATCCATCAGGGTTGTTTGATATGCAGGATGTGTTGTCGCTGCGCTGATTGATAAGTCATCTCGCTATTTGTGGTTATTGTTATATAACTGCAACTTTTTGATTGTTTTATGAAAATCTATACGCAATTATTGCTAGGTGAGTAGAATTTTTTTGTTGCGACAGCGGTCTTTGCGAAGATTGTCGCCGGTAAAGGAATGTTGCCGTTTGGATCGGACTGGTCAGTTTGGGCTGCTGCGATTTTGGTGTGGCGACGTCAGGTTAATTCAAGGGGTTTATATGAAAAAAGTACTATTGGTTTCTGCGGTGGTTTCCCTGTCGATGGCACCGTTGCAGTTATGGGCACACGGATCTTGTGATGATGATCAGGACCATTGTGCGTATTGGCATGATTCATCTGGTACTTATACCACCGACAGTTCCGACAAGTGTATCCGTACAGGCAGTTGGTTCGAAGAGGCGCAGGTTGAAGGCTGTAGTGCGATGATGGCGCCGATGGATGCTGATGGCGACGGCGTTGTTGATGGTAGTGATAGCTGTCCGCAGACACCGGCGGGTGCGGCGGTCGACATGAAAGGTTGTGAGCTGGACAGTGATGTCGATGGCGTGGTCGATAGCCTAGACAGTTGTCCTGAGACCGCTCCCGGTGTTGCGGTTGACGAAAAAGGCTGTGCCCTCGACAGTGATGGCGATGGCGTTCTCAATACCGTTGACCAATGTCCGGATACACCGCAAGGACAAGCAGTTGACGAAACGGGTTGTGAGCCGGCGGTAACGCCTACGTCGGTTGAACTCGAGGTAACGTTTGCGCCTAACTCCAGCGATATTGGTAATAACTACGATGCCGATCAGATGCAGAAGTTGACGGATTACCTTCAGGCCAATCCGCAGACCAAGGTCGAGATCGCAGGCCACACTTCGCGTGATGTTGGTAAAGAGGGTTACAACCAGAAGCTGTCTGAGCAACGCGCAGCGGCGGTGGTTGATCTGTTGGTTGGCAAATACGGTGCAAGCGCGGCTCAGCTTAAGCCAGTGGGTTATGGTCAGAGCCAGCCTGTTGCCGATAACGACAGTAAGGCGGGTCGGGCACAGAACCGACGTGTTGAAGCGTCGGTCGCTAATTAACGTATAGCAGCAAGGGGTTTTCTGGCGATTATTCGCTAGTCATTCCGATCATCACAGACGGCAACTTCGGTTGCCGTTTTTTTTGCCTTTTAATCGTGCCTTTTGTGGGCTTTCGGGTCTGTAGCTCTGGAAAATATCGCCCTGTTCTAGTACCATGCCGCAAGTTTGGCCGGATGAAAACGGCCTGATCATAGATTTCATAAAAGCGAGATACGGATATTGCGTCCCTGTCTCGCTTTTTTGCAGATAGCTCCCGGCTAATTCAAGCTCGGAGTGGCATATTTATTGGGGAGGCGACATTGAGCAGAGCAGCCATTCTGGCCCTGGCAGACGGAAGTGTGTTCAGAGGCAAGGCGATTGGAGCTGATGGAGAAACTACCGGGGAGGTAGTTTTTAATACATCGATGACTGGCTATCAGGAGATCTTGACCGATCCGTCTTACGCGCGTCAGATCGTGACCCTGACTTACCCTCATATTGGAAATACCGGCACCAACAGTGAAGACGAAGAGTCTGATTTCGTCTGGGCTGCGGGTCTGGTGATTCGTGATCTGCCGTTGATGGCCAGTAGCTGGCGTAACGAGCAGAACCTCGACGAGTACTTGCAGGATAACAACGTGGTCGGCATCGCCGATATCGACACCCGTCGGTTGACGCGTATTCTGCGTGAAAAGGGCTCACAAAACGGCTGCATCATCGCCGGTGATGAACTCGGTGATGCCGATGTGGCCCGCGCTGTCGCGACCGCACAGGGCTTTCCCGGCTTGAAAGGGATGGATCTGGCCAAAGAGGTTTGCACCAAAACCGCTTATCAATGGAATGAAAGTACCTGGAAGTGGGGTCAGGGACACAGTGCTATTGATCCGGCCGAACAGCCGTTTCATGTGGTGGCTTACGATTTCGGCGTTAAACGCAACATTTTGCGGATGCTGGTTGAGCGCGGCTGCAAACTGACTGTGGTACCGGCGCAAACACCGGCCAGCGACGTGTTAGCACTGAAACCTGACGGCGTATTCCTGTCAAATGGTCCAGGCGATCCGGAGCCCTGCACCTACGCTATCGAGGCGATTGAGCAGATTCTCGAAACAGAGCTGCCAGTTTTTGGCATCTGTCTTGGCCATCAGCTATTGGCTCTGGCCAGCGGTGCCAGCACCGTTAAGATGAAGTTTGGTCACCACGGTGCCAACCATCCGGTGCAGGACCTCGACAGCGGGGTGGTGATGATCACCAGCCAGAACCACGGTTTTGCCGCCGACGAAGCGACCTTGCCTGACTGCCTGCGTGCGACCCACAAGTCGTTGTTCGACGGCTCGTTGCAGGGCATTGAACGCACCGATAAGCCAGCGTTTAGCTTCCAGGGTCACCCGGAAGCGAGCCCGGGCCCACACGATGTCGCGCCACTGTTCGACCGCTTTATCAAGCTGATGCAGGATCGCAGCGCTTAAGCGCGAAAATGCAGCAACAGTGCAGAGAAAAGTGTAAAAAAATACTGCGGGCACCCGCTTCAAACGCGGGTGCCGATACTGAACGACTCAGACCGGTTAGAGACTCATGCCAAAGCGTACAGACTTAAAAAGTATCCTCATCATCGGTGCTGGCCCGATCATCATCGGCCAGGCTTGTGAATTCGACTATTCCGGAGCCCAGGCTTGTAAGGCGCTGCGCGAAGAGGGCTACCGGGTAATTCTGGTTAACTCCAACCCCGCTACCATCATGACCGATCCGGCGATGGCCGATGCCACTTATATCGAGCCGATCAACTGGCAGACCGTCGCTAAGATCATTGAAAAAGAGCGTCCCGACGCAGTCCTGCCCACTATGGGCGGTCAGACGGCGTTGAACTGTGCGCTGGATCTGGCGCGCGAAGGGGTGCTGGAAAAATTCGGTGTTGAGATGATCGGTGCTACCGCCGATGCGATCGATAAGGCCGAGGACCGCGACCGTTTCGATAAGGCGATGAAGAGCATCGGCTTGGCGTGCCCTCGTGCGGCTATTGCTCACTCTTTGGAAGAAGCGCTGCAAGTACAAGTGCAGCTGGGCTTCCCGTGCATCATCCGGCCGTCGTTCACGATGGGCGGAAGTGGTGGCGGTATCGCCTACAACAAAGAAGAGTTCGTCGAGATCTGCGAGCGTGGTCTAGACCTGTCGCCGACCACCGAGCTGTTGATCGATGAGTCGCTGATCGGTTGGAAAGAGTATGAGATGGAGGTTGTTCGCGACAAGAACGACAACTGCATCATCGTCTGTGCGATCGAGAACTTTGACGCCATGGGGGTTCACACCGGTGATTCGATCACCGTGGCACCGGCTCAGACACTGACAGATAAAGAATACCAGGTCATGCGTAACGCCTCATTGGCGGTATTGCGTGAGATCGGCGTTGAGACCGGTGGCTCTAACGTTCAGTTCGGCATGTGCCCGGACACCGGTCGCCTGGTGGTGATCGAGATGAACCCACGGGTTTCTCGCTCCTCGGCACTGGCGTCCAAAGCGACCGGTTTCCCGATCGCCAAGGTAGCGGCCAAGCTGGCGGTGGGTTACACCCTCGATGAGCTGCAAAACGATATTACTGGCGGCCGCACTCCGGCGTCATTCGAGCCGGCGATCGATTATGTTGTCACTAAGATTCCGCGCTTTGCGTTTGAGAAGTTCCCGCAGGCCAACGACCGTCTGACCACCCAGATGAAGTCGGTGGGTGAGGTGATGGCGATCGGTCGTACTGTCCAAGAGTCGATGCAGAAAGCGCTGCGCGGTTTGGAAGTTGGCGCCGATGGTTTCGATCCGATTCTCGATCTGAATGCCGAAGACGCCCGTCAGACGTTGCTTCGCGAACTGAAAAACCCCGGCTCCGATCGCATCTGGTATATCGGTGATGCTTTCCGCGCGGGTATGAGCATCGACGAAATCTACAAGCTCAGCGGTGTTGACCCTTGGTTCCTGGTGCAGATCGAAGATCTGATCAACGAAGAGGCGATGGTTTCCAAGCTGGGACTGGCCGATCTGAACAAAGACCTAGTGTTTGGCCTCAAGCGTAAAGGTTTCTCCGATGCGCGGCTGTCGACGCTGCTCGGTGTGACCGAGAAGGCGTTCCGCAAACAGCGCCAGAAGATGGGTGTACGTCCAGTCTACAAGCGCGTTGATACCTGCGCCGCCGAGTTCGCTACCGACACCGCTTACATGTACTCCACCTACGAGGAGGAGTGCGAAGCCAACCCGTCCAGCCGTGACAAGATCATGGTTCTGGGTGGCGGTCCAAACCGGATTGGTCAGGGCATCGAATTTGATTATTGTTGTGTGCATGCGGCACTGGCGATGCGCGAAGACGGTTACGAGACCATCATGGTCAACTGTAACCCCGAGACCGTATCGACCGACTACGATACCTCCGACCGTCTCTACTTTGAGCCGGTGACGTTGGAAGACGTGCTGGAGATTGTCGCCGTTGAACAACCCAAAGGTGTCATCGTCCAGTACGGTGGCCAAACACCATTGAAACTGGCAGTCGAGCTGGAAGCGGCCGGCGTACCGATTATAGGTACCAGCCCTGAGGCGATCGATCGGGCCGAGGACCGCGAGCGGTTCCAGCAGATGATTCAGCGTCTGGGTTTGCTGCAGCCTGAGAACTCGACTGTCCGTTCGCTAGAAGAAGCGGTGGTGCAGGCCGAAAAAATTGGCTATCCGTTGGTAGTGCGTCCCTCCTATGTTTTGGGTGGCCGGGCAATGGAAGTGGTTTACAACGAAGTCGAGCTGCGCCGCTACATGAAGGAAGCGGTACAGGTCTCTAACGATGCGCCGGTACTGCTGGATCGGTTCCTGTCGGCAGCCATTGAGGTTGATATCGATGCGATCTGCGACGGCGAGCAAGTTGTGATCGGTGCCATCATGCAGCATATCGAGCAGTGCGGTGTTCACTCAGGTGACTCGGCCTGTTCCCTGCCTCCGTACAACCTGGCCGACGATGTTCAGGATGCGATGCGCGAAATCGTCTCGGCGATGGCGCTGGAGTTGGGCGTTGTTGGCCTGATGAACACCCAGCTGGCCTATCAGGACGGCGAGATCTACGTCATAGAAGTGAACCCACGGGCATCACGTACCGTGCCGTTCGTCTCCAAGTGCATCGGCACCTCGCTGGCCAAGATCGCGGCTCGTGTGATGGCCGGTACGTCGCTGGAAGCGCAGGGCTTTACCAAAGAGATCGTGCCACCGTACTTCTGCGTTAAGGAAGCGGTGTTCCCGTTCAACAAATTCCAGGGTGTCGACCCGATTCTCGGACCAGAGATGAAGTCGACAGGTGAAGTGATGGGTGTCGGTGATACCTTTGGAGAGGCGTTCTCCAAGGCACATATCGGTACCAACGAGATCCTGCCGTCACCGGGCAAGACCTTTGTCAGCGTCCGTGATGTCGATAAAGCGGGCGTGATTGAAGTTGCCCGTGATCTGGTCGAGCTGGGCTTTGAACTGGTCACTACCGAAGGTACTCATAAGTTGCTGGCCGAACTGGGCATTAAGTCCGAGCGGGTCAACAAGGTGATGGAAGGCCGTCCGAACATCGTCGATATGATCAAGAACGACGAGATCGTTTATGTGATCAACACCACTGAAGGCCGCCGTGCGATCGCCGATTCCTCCGAGATTCGTCGCTCAGCGCTGCAGCACAAGATCCCTTACACCACCACCTTGGCCGGTGCCGAAGCCGAAGTACAGGCTTTGCAGTTTGGCGAAGAGAAACAGGTCCGTCGTTTACAGGATCTGCATGCAGGTATTAATTCATGATCAAAGTTCCAATGACCCTCGAAGGCGAGCAGAACCTGCGCGCCGAGTTGGCTCAGCTGAAAACGATCGACCGTCCACGCATTATCAATGACATTGCTATTGCCCGTGAACACGGTGACCTGAAAGAAAATGCCGAATACCACGCTGCTCGTGAACAGCAAGGTATGTGTGAAGCGCGGATTCGGGATATCGAAGGTAAACTGTCGGGTTGTCAGGTGATCGACGTGACCCAGATCCCGCGCACCGGCAAGGTCATCTTTGGCACTACGGTTGATATCGTCAATCTGGATACCGACGAGGCGGTCACCTACAGAATCGTCGGTGACGACGAGTCGGATATTAAGGCGAAGAAGATTTCCATCAACTCACCCATCGCCCGTGCCTTGATCGGCAAAGAGGAGGGTGAAATTGTTGTGGTGAAGACACCTAAAGGTGCGGTTGAATACGAGATCGATCGGGTTCAGCATCTCTGATCACTGCTGCTAGCGGATTAACGAAAAGCCAGACTACGGTCTGGCTTTTTTGTGTCTGGCTGTTTTTGGGCGGACTATAGTAATTACAGTCAGAGATAAACAGTGAGAAGTCGATATGGCCGATGATCAGGTTGGCGCAGTAGTGATCGCTGAAGAGCAGTTGCGTGCTGAATTATTGTGGCAGGAGCTGCAACCCGGTGACGAGGTGCTGGTTGAATTTGTATTAGTGGATGGCTCAACCGGAGAAGGGGTCGTTGAGCTGCTGTCGCCAGGGCGAGGTTATCTGATATTGGACAAAAGGCTGAGCGATTCTCAGGTTCCGCAATTTATCACCGAGTCGAATATTCCCAACCGTTCGGTGGTGGTCTTTCCGCATTGTATCTGTAGTTACCGCTGCAGTAACAGACGTGCCGATGAGTGCACTATTAATTGATGCGTCTTTCGTTAACGCGGCTCCGCATTGATACGGCGCCGTGTTATGGCCGTACTGTTGAGTAGAGTTGGCCGAACAGCAATCAGAACGGTTGGCCGAACTGCAGATAAAAGCCCTGGCTCTCTCCCTTACCGATGGCGATATCGGCCCGTATCACCATTTTTTGTTCGGGTTTTACCGTGTAACTAATGCCGCTACCGATAGATGGGTAGAGGTTATCGCTACTGCTACAGCTTAATCCATTGCCATAAAGGCAGGCGAGACCGCCAAAGGCGTTCCAGGTCCATTTATCGGCTAATTTGTAGCGCTCTTCCGCCTCCACCATGGTCATATGTGGTGCTAGAAACTGGCCGCGTGAGTAGCCCCTCAGGCTGACCGATGAATAGCCACTGTTGGGAGCATCATTGGTCCATCGGCCCTCGGTACGCATCGCCAATACATGGCCATTACCGTGCTGACGGTAGGTGCTGACTTTGCCGGTATAGGCATCAAAACTGACATCACCCCCAAAGCTTTTACGGTAAGCGACATTATTGAGATCCAGCGCTACGCCGCTGCTGGCCGAGTTCTGGTTGTCGCGACTGTCGTAAGCGAGGGCGATGCCCAATCCGTTCGAATCAAAACCCTCTAGGCCAAGTTCGTCCAGGATCTCTTGAGACTCGCTGTCGCCACCGGCAATGTCATAGTGGGTCGATACAAGTTGGGGGCCCAGGTACCAGTGGCCTTCCAAGCGGTGCTGATAACGAAGGGCGATGACTTCGATACTGTCGGTGGACTGCAGCGGCAATCCGATCCCCAGGAAATCCTGATAGTCGTTGATGATTTTACCCTTGAAAGCCATCGCCATCAGGCGTTGATCGTCCGCGTCAAAGTACGTCCTGGCAAAGGCGCCGTATTTGTACGAATCGGTGTTGCTGTAGGAACCGACGACGCCGAACATCGACGCCGGTGACACTTTATCGAAGTTATGGATGTAAGCACCCAGGGCACCGACTGAACTGCCTGACTTGGGGTCGCTGCTGATGGTGGGGGTCGCCAGCCAAGGTGACTCGGGTTGCTCGTCAGCGGTCGGAATCGTCGCACTTGTTGTCGTTTTGGCGGCAAGGCTGTAGCTGCTGATACCAGCGCACAGCGTGGTTGCTAACAGCATATGCAGTGGCTGGTTGAAGACGCTAGAACGGCTGGGCATCGGCTGTCTCGTCGAAGTTGGGTTGTCGAGATTGTGCTGAAATCAGTAGCACTGCAACAAATTGATATTGTTCAATAGATGGTGATAGTACCGTGATTGGAACGCTATTACAGCGCTTATTATTGCTGTTGCCGTAGTGCCTCAATCGGGTTCATCGCAGCGGCATGGGTAGCCGGTTTGACCCCGGCGATCAGGCCGATCAACGCGGATATGAACAACGCTAACAGCACCGATTGCAGTGGCAGGCTTAGCGGCAGGTTGGGTATCAGCAGCCCGGCCAGCAGCAGAATTAATGCGGTGGTCAGTAATCCCAGCACACAGCCTGCCAGTGCCAGCAGCACCGCCTCACCGAGAAACAGGTTGCGGATCTGGTCGTTGGTGAATCCCAAGGCGCGTAATAGGCCGATCTCATGTGCCCGCTCGGTGGTAGTGATCAGCATGATGGTTAATATGCCGACGCCGCCGACCAGTAGTGAAATCAGACCGAGGCTGGCACCGGCGTATTTGAGCATCGACAGGATCTCGTCGAGGCTGCTGAGCACTTCATCCTGAGTGACCAGAGTGAAATCCTCCAGCCCGTGACGGGCGATCAACAGTTGTCGTACCTGCTGGCTGATACGCTCGGTACTCAGCCCCGGCCGGTAGACCACATCGATCTCCATCAGACTTTCCCGGTTGAACAGCCGTA
Organism: Motiliproteus sp.; assembly: GCA_036961355.1. Classification (GTDB taxonomy): domain Bacteria; phylum Pseudomonadota; class Gammaproteobacteria; order Pseudomonadales; family Balneatricaceae; genus Motiliproteus. The sequence continues at coordinate 10,125 of JBALVL010000005.1, read as the reverse complement.
GGCCGCGCGAAACGGGTATGTAGGCGGTGTCATCGAGATCGGTGCCGAGGAATTGACCTTTGCTGGCCAGCACGCCAACCACCAGAAAACGACTGCCACCGATGTGCAGATTTTGCCCCAGCGCTCGGCGCTGGCCGAATAGCTCTTGCTTGAGCGTGCTCCCCAGTACCACCAGTGGTCGGGCGTTATCAAGATCGTCCTGCGGCAGAAACCGTCCTTGCGCTAGCGCCAGTTGCCACACGCTGTCAGCGTCGGGGCCGACCCCGGCGACATTGCTATGCCGGGTTAGGCCGTCGAATTTAACCGCAGCGGTGCCGAACACAACCGGTATCACCTTTTCGACCCCATTCAGTCGCGACAGCGCGCTGGCGTCATGCAGTGACAATGGCCGTACCGTGTTGAGCATACCGCCGAGGCCGAACGTTTCGGTCTTGCCGGGGCTGACCGCCAGTAGGTGGCTGCCAAATTGGGTGAACTCGTCGAGGATATAGCCCCGCAGTCCTTCGCCCAATGCGCTCATCAGCGAGACCGCTGTGATGCCGATCGCCATCCCCAGTAGGGTCAATAACGTCCGTAACCGCTGTGCCAGTAGCGCCCGCCACACCCACTTGATCGAATCGGTGAGTGTCATGGTGGCGTCACCGGCAGATAGGTTATTGGTGTGAATACGCGGCTCATTGGTGTGATCCGCCAGTTTCGCCGCGCATAGCGAGTACCGGATCGAGCCCAGCTGCACGGTTGGCCGGCCACCAACTGAACAGCAGGCCGCAGCCGATGGCGATAGTTAGCGCAGCCAGTTCGGCCCAGAGCGGCGCGTAGAAGGGGAATTGCGGTAGTAGCTTGAGCGCGACCGTAATGGCCAGCTCACCGAAAGCGGTGCCGATCAGCGCACCGCTGCCGGTCAGCAGCAGCGCTTCGGACAGAAACAGCCGTCGTACCAGGGTTGCCGGTGCACCTAGAGCTTTTAATAAGCCGATTTCACGTTGCCGCTGGCTGACCGAGATCAGGCTGATATTCATGATCAGAATGCCGGAAACCAGCAAGCTGATCGCTGCGATTGCGCCAACGGTGGCGGTGAGGGTGGTTAAGACATTGTTGAAGGTGCTGAGCATCGAATCCTGGCTGATCAGGGTGACGTCGTCGTCACCGTCATGGCGTATCCGGATACGGCTGAGAATCTGCTGCTTGGTCTGTTCCAGCTGCTCAATTTGTTTTAGTTCTAACAAGATCCGGAACAGTCCGGCCGAATTGAATAGCCGTTCTGCCGAGCGGACCGGAATGATCGCCATATCGCGCATATCCATCCCCAGTGACTCGCCGCGCTCCTGCAACACGCCGGTAACACGAAAGCGACGCTCACCGATGCGCAACCATTGATTGACGGCATTGGCATGGCCGAAAAGCTCCTGCTTCAGCGTGGCGCCCAGCACTACCGTGGAGGAGGCGGTATCGACTGCGGTGGCGGGCAGTGCCCGACCCTGACCGATAGTCAGGCTTCGCAGCGGGAAAAAATCGGGGGTGGTGCCGAGGGTGATCACTTCGCGAGCGACGTTGCCGTAACTGACCTGAGCGGTACCGGCGATGATCGGTGCGATCCGCCGGACATTACCGATCCTGGCCAGGTCGTTGGCGTCTTCCAGCGTCAGATCGCGCGGCGAGGTGCCGTAAAGCGGCGGCGCGCCACCGGTGGTTTCGGTCTTGCCCGGCAGTACGATCAGTATCTGGTTGCCCAGCGACGAAAACTCGGCGTTGACATAGCGCCGGGCACCCTCGCCGACGCTGGTCAGCATGACCACTGAAGCAACCCCAAGGCTGATGGTTAGTAGTAATAACAGGGTTCGCCAGCGCTGCCTGGACAGTACTTGGCTAGTAAAACGGAGCTGGTCGATGGCCCTCATCGGCTTAGCGGCTCTGCCGCAGGTCGTGGCGGATAGCGCCGTCGACCAGTTGCAACTGGCGGCCACTGCGCTGTGCCAGTGCCGCGTCGTGGGTCACGATCAGCAGGGTCATACCCTGACGGTTGAGATCTTCCAGCAGTTCGATCACCTCACCACCGGAGTGTTGGTCGAGGTTGCCGGTAGGCTCATCGGCCAGTAGCAGTGGCGGCTGCATCACGATTGCCCGGGCGATGGCGACTCGCTGCTGCTGGCCTCCCGACAGTTGATTGGGGCGTTGTTGTGCCTGCGGGCTCAGCCCCACCTGATCGAGGGTCTGCATCACGCGCTGCTGTTGTTCACGCTTGGATAATCCGGCCAGCATCAGCGGCAGGGCGACATTTTCAAACGCGCTCAGTCGCGGGATCAGGTGGAAGGCTTGAAAGATAAAGCCCAATTGCTCGCGGCGTAGCAGGGCGCGTTGCTCTTCGTGCAACGCTTCGGTGGCCTGGCCGTGTAAGCGGTAGCTACCGCTGTCGGGGCGATCAAGCAGGCCGATCATGTTGAGCAGGGTGGATTTACCGGACCCTGAGGGGCCGGTGATGGCGATATATTCGGCCCGATTGATACTGAGATCGATGGTGTCCAGCGCCTGAAATGGCTGGTTACCGATACGGTACTGCTTGCTCAGTTGCTCGAGTTCGATCATCGCGTTGTCGGCTGTCGCAGGGCTGACGGTTTGCGCCATCGCAGGGTCGTTGACGGTTGCCGCAGGCTCGTTAGTCGATCGTTGCTTCATCCACGATCCCTCATTTTCGCGTTAGAGCGGGCTATTGGGGTGCCGGTTGTTTGGTCGCCAGCGCCCCGTCTTTAATCTCGCTTCGCCCGAGCGAGGTGACGACCTGGTCACCGGCCTTGAGGCCATCGATTATCTCAGTGTGCTGCCAGTTATTCAGGCCGATCTTGACCGCCCTTTTCTGCAGCGGTAAACCGTCGCGGAACAGCAGCACATACTGCTCATCGAGCAATGCTTCGGTGGGGATTCGTAGCGTATCGGGGTGGCTTTGCAGAATCACTTCCAGATCAGCGCTGTAACCGGCCAGCAAGCGGATATCAGGGCGGCTGAGGAAGTCCGCTTCGATCTCGACCGTGCGGGCCTGCTTCTCCCGATCGAGCACATAGGGAGCGATACGCCGCAGTTTTCCGGGGAAGCTCTGGCCACGGTAGGCATCGAGTGAGATACGCAGCGGCTGCCCGGGTTGCAACCCGGCGGCATCGACCTCATCGATCGGCGCTTCGATATAGTGGCAATCGTCGGTTAACAGATCGATCGCCGGTGGGGTCGCGACTCCTGGTGGAGACGGAGTGGTGTACTCGCCCACTTTACCGCTGAGTTCGGCAACGATACCGGCGAAAGGGGCCTGTAATCGGGTGCGTTCCAGCGCGGCTTCGGCCACATCGATACGTGCTCTGGATTCTTGCTGCCGGGCTTCGGCAGCGCGACAGCTGAACGCCATCGCTTCGGCCTGTGCCTGGGCTTGCTCGGCCTGTTCTTCGGAGGAGAGATTACGGGCGCGCAGCTTGTCGACCCTGTCCGCTTCTCGCTGAAAGTTACGCGCCCGGACACAGATGGCATCGTGCTCTAGGTGGGCCGAGTTCGCCGCCAGTTGCGCCTGGCGCTTGGCGGCCAGCAGGTCGTCGTTCCACAGTTCAATCAACAACTGGCCAGCGGTGACGTGATCGCCTTCAGCGACGTGCAATGCGGCAATCTGACCGCCGATCGGTAGCGATAACATGGCGCGCTGGCAGGACTTAACGGTGCCGGCACGGGTGTTGACCACCGTGCGTTCAACGCTGCCGGATTCTACCGTGGCGGTAGTGACGTTGACCGGTTTGGGTTGGTTGTTCCACCAGACCGCAGCTGCAATGGCTATGACGATACTAAGCCACAGTAATGTTTTGACGACCCCTCGCACAGTCATTGCTGACCCTCGTTTAACGCGCGGCTGGATAGAATGAGCGCTTACTCAAAGAATAGCGCCTTCGGTGCCGTAGGAGCCAGATGATCGGACTGTTTTTAGTTGTTTTTTGGTTATGTTTTAGCTATTTAACAGGCTGTCCAAGGTCACTGCCCTGATAACAGTGAGACGCCATCCCAGATCAGCTTCGCCCCCACCAGTAGTGTCAGCAGCTCAAAGCTACGCTTGATCAACCGATTGCCTTTGACGATTGCCAGATGGGCACCGAAGTATGCACCCAAAACTGAACCAAGCAGTAATACCGGTAACCATTGCCATTGCGGTGGTGTTTGCAGTGCTACCGCAACGGCTCCGGAGCCGTTCCAGAAAAGGCCAACCAAAATCATGGTGTGGGCGACGGCGCGCTGGTAATCGAAGCCGAACCAGCGAACCAGCCATAGCGTCACGAACAGGCCGGTCCCGGAGGTGAGCGAGCCGTTGAGAACGCCGATTAGCAACAGCCCCAGCCCTCCGAGCAACATACCGCCGAGATCGCGGTGGCGTAGTTGTTGCTCTAGTCCCAGATCACGCTTGAATACAGAGTAGAGACCCAAACCGGCAGTGAGGGTCCCTAAAGAGAGAATTGCCCAGCTCTGTGGCAGGTCAAGTATCAGATTGGCGCCGATCAGTACTCCGGGCAGACCACTGATCAGCATAAAGATGGCAAAGCGCCAATCAAGCGAGCCTTCACGCAGATAGCGCAGCGTGGCACCGACACCCAGAGCGACACTGGCGATCTTGTGGGTGGCCAGTGCAGTAGCGAAGCTCAGCCCCAGAAACAGCAGTACCGGGAATTGCAGTAGCCCGGCGCCGCCGCCAGCCAGTGCGGAAAGCAAGTTGGCCAGAAATGAGATTAGCAGCAGGCCGACCTGTTCAGTTAACAGCGACAGATCCAAACAGATGTTCCCGGTGATGTTAGTGTTGGTGTGAGTCGTAGCAGGTAGCCCGGCTCGTCTTTAATGGCGTCATCCTATACCGATCCAGGGACGGACAACAGCTGCGAACGGTGGTGTTCATGCTCAGCGCTAGCGCCGAACATGGCCTGATTGTAGGGATCGGGGTATACTATTGCGCCTTGTCGCCACTGCTTTAGGGCTGGTGTCGATAGAAAATAATTGCTTACAACTGCAGGAGCTACCGATGAAACTGGTCACCGCTGTGATTAAACCGTTCAAGCTGGATGATGTTCGAGAAGCACTGTCAGAGATCGGCGTGCAGGGAATCACCGTCACTGAAGTCAAAGGTTTTGGCCGTCAGAAAGGTCATACTGAGCTGTACCGTGGTGCCGAGTACGTGGTCGATTTTCTTCCGAAAGTGAAGCTTGAAGCGGCTGTCAGCGAAGAGCTTGTTGATCAGGTTATCGAGACGATTACCGCGTCAGCCAATACCGGAAAAATTGGTGACGGAAAGATCTTTGTGACCGAGCTGGAACAAATTATCCGTATCCGTACCGGAGAGACCGGTAACGACGCGATCTGATATACCGCAGCCACCGATGATCCGGCGCAGACGATAAAAAAGGCACTCTAGGGTGCCTTTTTTCTCGCCTGCAAATCATCAAAATTTAATAGATCGGTTTGTCTTCGGGTGCCGTTTTCAGCTGATGGGCAATGTATTCTAACCAGGCATTGTCCTCACGTAGGGTTACCAAGAAAGGTCATTACAAACAGCCATCGCACTCCATCACGACATTTCCTCACGTAACGGTAAGGCACTCTAAGCATTCTCTTGTGTTCGACTAGACTGCATTGCAATAGGCACGCGTGCTGTTGCGACCAGGGTACGGCAACCGTGCACCGACGGATGCTTGAGGGAGAACGATATGCAGCTGATTCGACCGATCCGCGCGCAAGATATTGATGCCCTGATTGAAATAGCCGACATTAGCGGTCCCGGGTTTACATCGCTGCCCCTGCACGCCGAGCTGCTGGAGCAGAAGATCGCTCAGTCGATAGAATCGATGCAGCAGCCGTTGAGTCGGCCGCAGGGCGAACACTACCTGTTTGTGTTAGAAGATACTGAAAGCGGCGCGGTGATCGGCACCACCGCGATCGCATCGGCGGTCGGTATGAACGATCCCTGGTATCACTACCGCATCGGTACCATGGTGCACGCGTCGCGGGCGATGAATATCCACAACTGTTTTCGCACCCTGTACCTGTGTAATGACTACACCGGCCATTCTGAGGTGTGCAGCCTGTTTCTGCACCCTCAATACAGGGGTAGCAAGAACCGCGGCACCTCCTCAGTAAGGCAGAAATCCCAGGTTGCCCAGCGCACCACTGAGCAACCGAACGGTTATAGCGGTACCTTGCTGTCCAAGAGCCGGTTGTTGTTCATGGCTCAGTTTCCGGATCGTTTTGCCGAGCGGGTGATAGCTGAGATGCGCGGGGTCTCAACTGAGCCAGGCATCAGTCCTTTTTGGGAGGGACTAGGACGGCACTTCTTTACGATGGAGTTTTCAGAAGCCGACTATCTGACCGGTTTGGGTAACAAATCGTTTATCGCCGAGCTGATGCCCAAACATTCGATCTACATCCACCTGCTGCCCGAGTCTGCCCAGCAGGTGATCGGAGAGGTCCACAGCAATACCCGTCCGGCGCGTAAGATGCTGGAAGATGAGGGCTTTCATTTTGAGGGTTATGTCGACATCTTCGATGCCGGGCCAACACTGGTTAGCCGCTTAAAAGATTTAAGAACGGTACGGCACAGCCAGCTCTATCCGGTACAGATCCAAGTCAAAGAGGCGGGTCTAAACGTGGCTGATAGCACCGTAGAACAGTGCCTGTTAGCCAATACGGGTCTGCAGCAGTATCGTTGTTTGGTCGATATGATTCACGTTCCCGATGAAGGCCATCCGCTATTATTGAGTCAGCAGCTGGCAGAAACGCTATTACTGCAATCGGGTGATTCGGTACGGATGGTACCGTTGGCGTTAACTCGAAAAAGGCCGCTTGGTTAACGGAGAGGGGGGCAGAGTATCGCTGCTGCTGTCTTGAGGTAGATCACGCCACTGTTGATATGATCTAAGGTAAAATAGTTAATGGTCGATAAAGTACTCAGAATGTAGAAAAGGATGTCGGGTAACGAACTAATGAAGACGATCGCTGAAACCCTCAACGACGATGAAGTCTCTCTCTCGGTTAATGAACTGGATCAGATACTACAACTCCAGCAGCAGATCTTTGTTCAGGTCACTCAGAACCAAAATAACCATGAAGTGTTGCAGCAACTCTGTCTGATGACCGAGCGTTTACTGCCCAATTCTGTTGCCAGCGTGCTGCTCAAGAACTCCGAAAGTGGCTTATTAAATGTGTTTTGCGCGCCGAGTTTTTCCGAACAGGAGCGCCAGGCTCTAGAGGGGCTGCAACCCGGAGAAAATGGCGGCTCTTGCGGTAATGCTGTTTATCTTAACCAGCCGATCTATGTCCGCGATACTTATACCGATCCACGCTGGTGCGATTTGCGCCAGATTGCCCGTGATTTTGGCTTGTGTGCCTGCTGGTCGATGCCTGTTCGTGATAATACTCAACAAGCGATAGGCTCCTTTTCACTAACTTCATTTGAGCACCGCTCACCGTCAACTTTCCACATGCGCTTGTTGGAGATCGGTGCATCGATCGTTGGTATCTTGTTGGAACGCGATGCCAGTAATCGCGAACTGAATGCCCAGCATCAGCGTTCTGAACTACTGGCGACCGCGCTGACTGAGTCCCGTGATGGTGTGGTTATTACCGATGCTGAAAATTGTATCGTTGAGGCCAATCGGGCTTTTGAATTGATCAGCGGTTATCGCCTGCAGGAGTTAGCAGGCAAGCAGCTGAATTCTCTGACGTCCGGCAAACACGACCAAGCGTTTTATCAACGGATGTGGCAGCAGTTGACCACAACCGGGCTGTGGCGGGGAGAGGTGATAAACCAGCGTAAGGATGGCTCCGAGGTGGTCCAGTGGTTAAGCCTGAGCCTGGTGCGCGATGCCGATGGTGAGATCCAGAACCATGTCGCGGTGTATACCGACCTTACCGAGCTCAAAGCCAGCCGGCAGCGTTTAGTGAGTGCGCTGGAAACCGATCAACTGACGGGGCTATCGAATAAGACCAAGCTGGGTCTGTTGGTGGACGGCAGCGACCGGGAACAGACCTTGCTGCTGCTCAATATCGATAATTTTAGTTACATCAACGCCGCTTACGGTATGAAGTTTGGTGATCGCTTCCTCTGTACCGTGGGGCAGCAGTTGCAGCAGCTCAATCTGGCCGATCAACTGTTTCGAATCAATGCTGATGAATTCGGACTCTATTTTGATCGCCCGGTTGACCTGCTATCGGTGGTTGAGAGCATCCGCAGTAGCTTTGCCGCGCAGCCTTGTCTGGTCGATCAACAGGGGTTTAATACCACCTTTAGCTACGGCGGTGCAGTCGCGACGCAGGGGCTTCTGGGTAAAGCGATGAAGGCCAGGCGTATGGCCCGGGACTTGGGTAAAAACCATTACCACCTGTACGACCTGCAACAGGATGAGCCAGCACAGGAGCAGCGAGTCGATTATATTCGCTGGAACAGGCGGCTGTACGAAGCGCTCAAAAACGACCGAATTCAACCCTATTTTCAGGGCATTCGTGATAACCGTACCGGCAAAACCGTCAAGTACGAAGCCTTAGTGAGGCTAGAGCACGATGGCAAGATATATAGCCCTTATCGTTTTCTCAATGCGGCGAAGCTGTCGGGGCTGTTACCGACCATCGCTCGCCGAATGATTGATCGGGGCTTAGCTGTGATAGCCGCTACCGACGCTGAGTTATCGTTGAATATCACCGAAGAGGATCTGCAACAGGGCTATTTAGAGCAGTACCTACAGCAAAAAACCGAGCAGTACGGGGTGCAGCCACACAGGTTAACGTTGGAAATTTTGGAAGGTGTCAGCGCCAGTGCCAAAAACAATCACATCGACCAGCTGCGGCGATTGAAGCAGCAGGGGTACCGCTTGGCGATCGATGATTTTGGCACCGAATATTCCAACTTTGAACGGATCATGGAGCTCAATGTCGATTATCTGAAGATCGACGCCAAATACATCAAAAATATCGTCGAAGATGCCACCAGCTACGAGATTACCCGCGCCATCGTTTTTTTCGCCAAAAATGCCGGTATCGAAACGGTGGCCGAGTTTGTCCATAACGCGGAGGTGCAGCGGGTGGTTGAGCAGCTAGGTATCGAGTTCTCGCAGGGTTATCTTTTCCATCAGCCTGGGGCGACGATTCCGGCAACCACGCGATGATGTTCAACGGTTAGGTATTAATGTGCACCGGGTGCTTTATACAGGCTGGACAGAACGCAGGCGTGGATCATCACCCGATCACTTTCCCCCATCTCAATAAACTGTAAGCCAAATAGCTGTTTGCCGTTATTGCTGCTGACTGAACGGACGATGGCAGTTAGCTGGATAATCCGCTCCACCCCGCTGACCTTGAGTTTGGTGATTAGCGAAATTTGCTCGCCGGTGTCGGCATTGAGGCTTTTCGATGTGATGCGGGCACCGTCAGTGCTCAGGTCGATAATGCAGACGGTATGCTTTACTGATTGCAGGCCGTCGCTGTGTAGTGCCGAAGATATGATATTGACATCTGCCCTGACTGATTTTCGAACCTCCCCCAGATAAAGCTTGTCCGGCATTGAAAGGTGCAGATAGGGGTAGGGGTGGCGAGCCAGATGGAGCACCTTAGACTCGAAAGCGCAGGCACCGTTGAGATGGTTCGAGAACAGTCGCGCTTTGAGCTTCGTGTCCAGCAATCCAGGAACGGTCAGGCCATTCTGTGCCGGGGCGGTGACCATCAGCGAGTGGCCGATACGGTAACCTAACAAAGAGCTGCGGTAACGCTGTTCCTCTTGATACCCTTCAAGCTCCAGTTGTAATACTTGGCCTGGCTGTAGCTGCAGGTCAGTAAACTGGCATTGATTGGTACGGGTTGCAGGGCTATGGACCGCGTGATTCTGCGCAACACTACTATCGGAGATTACTGTCATCGAAGCGCTTTAGTAACTCAGTTGTTAATTGTCATCTCAGCATAAAGTAAACCGTAGGTGCTGAATAGGCTGCAGTGCTTGTCTTGAACGTTGCGCAGGACTATGCGCTTGGTGGGTGATCAAGGGGTTGCCGTTGCAGCAACAAAAAAGGGGAGCCGAAGCCACTGCTGTCCCATAGTTTGGAATAAATGAGAAAGCCTGAACCCAAGTGATTA
>JBALVL010000061.1:0-23813 GCA_036961355.1 Motiliproteus sp. | reverse complement strand
TGGCGGTGAGGGAGGGATTCGAACCCTCGATACCTTGCGGTATACACACTTTCCAGGCGTGCTCCTTCGGCCACTCGGACACCTCACCAAAAATTTATTTACGTGCCTTACAGGCTATAACTGACACGACCGGCGTGCTCATTACTGTTGTCGTAAACGCCAACGTTCTCTCTGGCTTCGCCTCCGAGTGACCACTCAGACACTTCACCCGCAATCCATTTACATGCCTTACCCTAGGCTTTAACTTACTCGCTAGGCGTGCTTATCACCGTAAATTTCAATACCTCCTCTAATTCGAGGAGCGCGTAATTTAAAGGAATGCTGTCTAAAAGGCAAACTCTATCGTGCTGTTCTAGGGGGTATTTTTTTGGCCCGAAAACTAAGCCACGACAGGCAAGCTTAGCGACCGTTTAGATTTGTAAAAAGAAAAAGCCCAGGAGCAGGGAAGAAGATTGCCCCCGGGCCGAAAAAATTACATTAGTCCGCCTGACGACGAAGAAATGCAGGGATATCTAAATAATCCAGATCATCATCGGTACCGGTTTTCCCCAGCTCCATTGATGACTGCATAGGCTTTGCTTGTGCTTGAGATTTCTCTGCAACGGTCCGAGACACCCTGTCTTTATCGCGCTTAACGGTTGGTAGTTCCAACTGATTAAAATCTAGCGTGCCGTCACTTTTGGTCGTTGTACTCTTACTCGATACAACTTGCATCGGCATTGCTTCACGATTACCCAACCCGGTAGCAACAACGGTGACTCGCAGCTCGTCGGTCATCTCCGGATCGATCACAGTACCAACAACAACCGTGGCATGCTCTGAAGCAAATTCTTCGATGGTATCGCCGACTTCACTGAACTCACCCAAACTCAGATCCAGTCCGGCAGTGATGTTGACCAGAATACCCTTGGCACCCTGCAGATCGATATCCTCAAGCAACGGACAGTGAATGGCGGCTTCGGCGGCTTCACGAGCGCGATTTTCACCCCTTGCAACGCCGGTACCCATCATCGCCATGCCCATCTCCGACATCACCGTTTTAACATCGGCAAAGTCGACATTGATCATACCGTCGCGAATGATTAGTTCGGCGATTCCCTGCACTGCACCTTGCAGCACACCGTTAGCCTCTTTAAAAGCATCGGTCAGCTTAGCGCTAGGGCCCATCACCTTAAGCAATTTCTCGTTTGGCACCGTGATCAAAGAATCTACGTGCTCGGCTAAGGCTTTGATCCCCTCGTTGGCGACACCCATCCGTCGACGGCCTTCGAAAGGAAACGGCTTGGTGACCACAGCCACAGTCAAAATCCCTAGCTCTTTGGCAATCTCAGCAACAATCGGCGCGGCTCCGGTACCGGTTCCGCCGCCCATACCTGCCGTGATGAACACCATATCAGCGCCGGTCAGCATCTCCGAAATTCGCTCACGATCTTCGATCGCAGCACTACGCCCGATCTCCGGATTTGCACCCGCGCCTAAACCTTTGGTCAATTCATTACCGATATGCAGCACCTGCGCGTCATTGAGCTTCTGCAGTGCCTGTGCATCGGTATTGGCGCAAATAAAGTCGACCCCTTCGATCTCGCTAGTCAGCATATGCTCTACCGCATTGCCACCACCACCACCGACACCGATCACTTTGATCACCGCGTTTTGCGGTGCATGATCTACCAGTTCAAACATGTTCTTCTCCCCTTATTAAAACGCTGTCACTATCTCTTTTTTTTGGGTCGTCCTGACCTTATATTTATTCCTGGGTACTGATTTATTCCTGGGTACAGATTTATTCTTAGGTACTGATTTTATTCCTGAACTCAAAATGTTACTGCATAATTTCGGAGCTTAACTCCAAGTCAAACCCCAACAACACCGTGGTACTGCCCGCCACCGCGTTAAAAATTGTGTCTAAACCAATCCTTCATTCGGATCACAACGCTCGGACCCTGCTCATCGCTTCCTATCCGTAAGCGCTTGCGCCGTGGCTGAGCCGCATTTGGCTTCAAACTCTTCTTCGCATACAACAGCAAACCAACACCGGTGGCGTAGATTGAGCTGTGCAGAATATCTTCCAACCCGTGCACCCCTTGCGGTTTGGCCAAGCGCACCGGCATGTGGAAGATCTCTTCGGCCAGATCAACTGCGCCCTCCATCCTCGATGTGCCGCCGGTCAACACGATGCCCGCAGCCACCAGATCTTCAAACCCGCTGCGGCGCAGTTCGGCCTGGATCAACGTGAACAGCTCGTCATAACGCGGTTCAACTACCTCAGCTAGCGCCTGACAACTCAGATCGCGCGGCGGCCGGTCGCCAACACTGGGCACCTTGATAATATCGTCAGCATTAGCCAGTTGGGCCAGTGCACAGGCATATTTTATTTTCAGTTCTTCGGCATGCGGCGTCGGTGTCCGCAGCGCCATGGCGATATCGCTGGTAACCTGATCGCCCGCGATGGGTATCACAGCCGTATGACGAATCGCACCGTGGGTGAAGATCGCGATATCGGTGGTGCCGCCACCGATGTCGACCATGCAAACACCGAGCTCTTTCTCATCTTCGGTCAGTACCGCGTAGCTCGACGCGACCTGTTCCAACACCATATGATCGACTTCCAGACCACAGCGCTGGACACACTTTTCAATATTCTGCGCCGCGTTAACCGCGCCGGTAACCAAGTGAACCTTGGCTTCGAGCCGAACACCCGACATCCCCAACGGCTCTTTGATCCCCTCTTCGTTATCGATCACGTATTCCTGCGGCAGAATATGCAAGATCTTCTGATCGGCAGGAATGGCGACGGCACGGGCAGCATCGATCACCCGATCCAGGTCTTGCTCCAACACTTCACGATCACGAATGGCGACGATGCCGTGTGAGTTCATCGAATTGATATGGCTTCCAGCAATACCGACGCTGACTGAGTGGATCTTGCAGCCGGCCATCAACTCAGCCTCTTCGACCGCACGCTGGATCGAGAGGACAGTCGACTCGATATTAACCACTACACCCTTCTTTAGTCCGCGCGACGGGTGCGAGCCGATACCGATCACTTCGATCTCGCCGTCAGGGCCAACATCACCCACCAACGCCACCACTTTAGAGGTGCCAATGTCGAGGGCGATAATCATCGAGTTTTCGGTTTCAACCATGTTTTTATTTCACTGGCCAACTGGCCGTAGATTATCTACATAAAAGCGAAGCTTCGAATCGAAGCAACACCTGATCAACCGTTATTAAAAATTAAATTGCAATAATCTGACCAAGACACACATTGCAGACCAATTTATTGTTTACCGATATAACAACATCTCTGGTCAGCGCTATCATCAAAAAAATAATTATCTAAAACATTATCGGCAATATATTGCCACCCTTGAATAAAAAGCGGCATTTATTTTCATCTTTACGAAAATAAAAAAAGACGCCCTATTGGCGCCTTCCATAATCTTGCCCTTTCATCGCCATGTTATAACGAAGGGGGGGTATTAGCACTAACGATTTCACAGTCCTGATCACTGATATTTCTAAAACGATGGGGCAGCTGACTATCAAAGAAATAACCATCGCCGGGAGACAACACCTTTACTTCTTTGTCGACGGTTAATTCAATTTCACCTTTTACAATAACACCACCTTCCTGGCCTTCATGGCTAAGCATTTCTGATCCAGTATCAGAACCCGGTGGATAAACCTCATTGAGGACTGAGAGAGTTCGATTAGGGTAATTATGCCCCACCAGACGCAGCTGGATCTCGCCATGTCCCAGATCCGGAAGCTCGACAGCGGGATAAAAGACCTGCTTCTTTTCAGGCACATCTAGCGAGAAAAAATCCTGCAACGACATAGGTAAACCATCAAGCACCTTGATCAAAGAGCTCACCGAAGGACTGACACGATTCTGCTCAATCAGCGAGATGGTACTGTTCGTCACCCCAGCGCGCTTAGCCAGCTCGCGTTGCGATAGCTTTTTCTGGGTACGTACCTCTTTAAGCCGTGCTCCGACATCTACGCTCATCAGCCTATCTTCCCTTTCGTTAGTCAGACTCCGGTAACCAATGCCGCCACACAAATCTGATCTTTGGCACCGGCATTATCGGAGCGAAAGTGATTATACACCGCTAACAGACTGAAACCATACGATCAGAGCTTGAGCGGTGTGAACAGATACTCAAGTCCGTTAACTTTAATTTCATGAAGCAACCTTAATTGCTCTCCCAATTTTCCGGCCGGAAAGCCCTGTTGTGAAAACCATACGACATAAGGTTCGGGAAGATCGATTAACAATCTTCCGGCATATTTTCCGAAAGGCATTTTTTGTCTCGCTAATGCCAAAAGCAGTTCCGGATCATTCTCTAACATTACCAACGTACCCCTACTACTCTCAACATTTCAATATCATTCAACCAGTGATGCAACCCAATAATACCAATTCAAGAATACTCGCAGTCAATATAATCAGAGCCATGCTTATAAACTATCAAACAATCAGGTAACTGAGCATGCATATAAAACCAACATAAACACCATATATAGTATTCGCAAAAACTAAACGCACTACATATAGAAAAAGGTCTCTCTCTATCTCCACTTAATCAACGCACCCCTGACTCTCCGCTCATCAGTATTACAACAACCCGAAACAACACCTGTCGCAAAACCCACCGCTTTAGTAAGCGACTAAGTGGTGCTAACCTAAGAAGCTTGTAATTAAGCCATATAATGTTTCTGTAAGCCCATGGAACCTGATCCAGCTTCTCTCGTCTAAAGACTCCTCGCCCCTACACCCGATCAAGACGAACTATTTTATGGACAAGCTCACAAGTATGCGTGTGTTCTGCCGGGCCGCTAGTTGCGGCAACTTCTCTCAGGCTGCTCGTGAACTACGAATATCTCCTGCAATGGCGACCAAGCATATCGCGTCGCTGGAGAATGAACTCAACATCCGACTACTCAACCGAACTACTCGCAAAGTCAGTACAACAGAAGCCGGCGAGCGCTACCTGGCCCTTTGTCTCAACCTGCTCAACGACATTGACCAAGGTGAGGCATCCCTCAGCGAGCTGAGCAACCACCCCAGCGGCACTTTAAAACTCACCGCTCCGATCGATTTCGGCGTTCTGCACCTAACACCCTCAATCGCGCGATTCCTAAACCTTTATCCCGACATCCGTATCGATATCAACTATCAGGACCGCAAGATCAACCTGATTGAGGAGGGAATCGATATCGCCATTCGCATCGGCTCACTGCCCGATTCAAGCCTAATTGCAGTGCCATTAATGGACAGCCCACTCGTTTGCTGCGCCTCACCGGGGTACCTCAACAAGCACGGCCACCCAACAAGCCCAGAGCAACTGCGTCAACATAATTGCCTAAGCTACAGCTACTCGTCCAGCAACAATGATTGGAGCTTCAGCAATGATCGAAAATCATTTTCGGTCAAAGCTAACGGCACGCTTAACGCCTCCAATGGCAGAGCCATGGTGGCGGCAGCAACGGCTGATGTCGGAGTTATTCTAAAGCCTTTATTTTTAGTGCAACAACAGATTGAACAGGGTGAGCTGGTCGCCCTGTTAACGGATTACAGCACTCCAAAACATACCGTATATGCGGTATACCCGCACCGACACTTTCTGCCCGCCAAGATCCGCAGTTTTATCGATTTTTTAAAACAGGAGTTTGCTGCTGACCAATTCGGGCAACAGCCAGACGTTGAAGCACACGAAAAAGAAAACTAACTAGCAGCTCTCATCGAGCGACTTAACAGCCGATACTGAACTGGAGCTCTGATCCGATGAGTCTTGCGAACGCTCCACCATCGCCTGCGGCAGACTCTTCTTGGAACGCAGACCAAGCTGCTTTAACGTAGTGGCCCGGCTGATAAGGTTACCCTTACCGGTCGATAAACGTCCCATCGCCGTATCATAAGCGCGCTGAGTCTGATCCAAATGCCGCCCTACCTCATCAAGCGCATCGACAAAACCCACGAACTTGTCGTACAACTCACCACCACGCCGGGCAATATCCTGTGCATTCAAATTCTGCTTCTCATAGCGCCAGATATTATTAATAG
Source organism: Motiliproteus sp. (assembly GCA_036961355.1). Taxonomy (GTDB): domain Bacteria; phylum Pseudomonadota; class Gammaproteobacteria; order Pseudomonadales; family Balneatricaceae; genus Motiliproteus. The sequence continues at coordinate 17,743 of JBALVL010000061.1, read as the reverse complement.
TGCGTAGCGTCACCAACAGGGTCGAAGGGCTAACCAGCAAAATATTGCTGTCGAAAGCATCACCAAACAGCTGCCGATCATTCTCGATAGCGGTTAAAAAAGCGGCTTCGACAGGGATAAAGAGTAATACAAAATCCAACGAACGAATGCCCGGCAAACCCTCGTAAGCCTTATCACTAAGTGCCTTAACGTGTCGCTTAACCGAACCGACATGCTCACGCAGCGCTAGCTGGCGTTCATCGTCATTATCACTAGAGCAGTAGCGCTCATACGCCACCAGAGAGACCTTAGCATCGACCACAATATCCTTCTGGTCGGGCAGATGAATCACCACGTCGGGCTGAAAACGCCGACCGGCCGAATCCTTGGTACTCAGCTGCACCTCATATTCATAACCGCGTCGTAACCCGGATTCTTCGAGCACCCGCTCCAAAATCAACTCGCCCCAATTTCCCTGGGCCTTATTATCCCCTTTGAGTGCATTGGTGAGATTAAGCGCATCTTCGCTCATCTTCAGGTTGAGCTGCTTAAGCTGTACGATCTGTTCAGCCAACCCCTGACGGTCACGCGCCTCTTTATCGTAGACATCATCGACCCGACGCCTGAAATCCCCCAACTGCTCGCGCAATGGCTGCAACAGGTGCTGCATTTTCTCTTGCTGCTGGGTACCAAATTTTTGGCTGTTATCTTCAAACACCTGCTGTGCCAACTGCCCAAACTGCTGCTGTAGCTGCTCGCGTGTTTGTTCGAGCATCGACAGCATCTCAGCATGATGCTGCTGCTGGGCCTGATAGCGGACCTGCAATTCGGCAGCTTCAGTCTCTAGTTCACTGTTGCGATTTTTCAGCTGATCCAGTTGCTGCTCACGCTGGCGCAGTTGCGGCTCTATCCGCAACAGGCCGTTTACTTTCTCCCGGCTACCTGACAGCTCAATCGCCAGAGCGGTATTTTGCCCCTGCAACTCAGCAACACGAGACTCAGCACCCTGAAACTGCTGAACCAGTGCTTGCTGCTGCTGAGCCCACTGTTGGCTAAGTCTGTGCTGGCGGCTTCTGTATAAAAGATACAGCCAAAGCCCAACCAAGCATGCGCCAGCAACAAATGCAGCCACCAGCAACAGCATCTCCGACTCCAGCGAGCTTACCAATGCAGCCACAACAGTGCAGGAACCGCCAGTGATAGCGCCCCACTGAACATAAAGCTTTTCGACAAACCAAACAGCCGTTCAATTACCACCAGATGAACAACAGGGAAAGTGAATACCAAACAAGATAGCGGCACCCACCAATCCAGATGGCTAAAGCCGAACCAGAGCGCCGCAATCAACACAACGCCAAACAGGTTTCCCAGCAACACGATATTGCGCATTCCCGTTTGGCTTCGCGCCCAACCTGGTCGCTGCTCCTGCGGTAACTTCATTAGCTGACTGGCACTGATAGCGGCACTCATCGGAAAGAGGCCACTGAGAAGAAAAACGATAATCTGATCCAATGAAGAGAACTCCTGTCTGTAGTAGATACCCTGACCATCCGTTGTTGCGACAGGCAAATAACGAAAATCATTAACAATTCGTTATAGCTGACAGCTTTTCACGGAGGTCTATAGCGGCATTATTGTACGGTAAATTCCCAGCCCACCCTACCGGTATAACAACAGGTAGCCATGAGCCGCCAAAACTCAAAACTGTTATCAAAAACCGTCAAAATTGTTATAGATCAAGGTGGGCAATTGATTTACCTAGGTATTTGTCCCTGCTATGGTATGGCGGTGCCGAAACATCGGTCGAGTTAGCGATATCTGATGGGGCTTAAAATTGATCCACCTCGACAACAACTCAAAACAAACATATCGAACCCTGAACTTCTTAGGCCTTATCAGCTGTGTAGGTGCTCTTTTTTTCGCCGTTATCTACCTGCAACAACAGCTCGGGCTTGATCCTTGCCCACTGTGCATGGCTTCACGGTTGGTGGTCATCGCGTTAGCGGTTATCTTTCTACTGGCCTGGCTCCATAATCCGCAACAGTTAGGCCAACGCGGCTACGCTGTTCTCGGCCTCCCTCTGAGCCTCGTAGGCATCGGCCTCAACTTGCGACACATTTGGCTGCAAAGCCTGCCTCCTGAGAAAGTCCCCGAATGCGGCCCTGGCCTGGAATACCTGATAGAGAACTTTCCACTTAAAGACGTTCTCTCAACCATCCTGCAAGGATCGGGAGAGTGTGCAGAAGTACAGTGGTCTATTTTTGGCCTGAGCCTACCGCAGCAGACCCTTCTGCTCTTTGTCGTGCTGTTTTTTATTCAACTGATCCAGTTCCGTAAAAAACGCCGCAGCAGCTTTTTCAACTAATCCGTATCAACAACAACCAACGCCAGGGAGCCCCTGGTACGATTAGCCAACAACAGCAACCACATCGCTCGAGAACACCGCACAATCACGCCCCTGTTTTTTGGCCTGATACAACGCCAAATCAGTATGACTGATCGCCGTTTCAACCGTGCTATTAGTGCTGAGCTGCCCGATCCCGATACTCACGGTAAAGGTGACACGCTGCTCTGCATCCAACTCTATCACTGCATCGCGACAGCTATCACCGACCCTTTTAGCCAGCAGCATCGCCTCTTCAGGGCGCGTTTCTGGCAGCACCACCAAAAACTCTTCGCCGCCAAATCGAGCCACGTAGTCGGTAGTGCGCACTTCGGCCTGCAAGGTTTTTGAAAAACACTTTAGCACCTTGTCTCCTGCCAGATGGCCATGCGTATCGTTGATACTCTTAAACCGATCCAGATCGATCAGCAACAGCGACACCGGACGGGGGTTACGCAGCATTTGCTGCTCAACCAAATCAAGCTGTTTGATCAACGCCCGCCTATTCAACAGGCCGGTCAATGGGTCTGTCGTGGCCTGATTAAACAGGTTGAGCTGCATATGGAGTTGAGACAACTGCGCCCAGATCGCAACCCCCATCAGCAGACACATCAGCCACAGATAGGCGATTCCCTCAAAACTAAGCAGTGAGCCACTGAACAGTTCATCCAACGACAACAAGCTGATCGTAAGCAGTGATAAAACGGTACCCTCAGCCAGAGTCAGCGGGAATATGCTGTGCATCACCACGATTAAAAAAGGCAGAAAGGTATAAAATACCATCAGCCCGCCATATTCACCGCCAGACAAAATTTGCACGGTCACCAAGTGAAACAAGGCTGGCAACACCATCAAAGCGATCAATCGTCGCTGCGCCCGAGCAAAGGTCACCCTTTCCGCAGAAGCTCTCGACAATAGGACCAACAGAACAGAAAAAATAAGCCGGACCATCGCCATCAACTGAAACTGTTCGGCCTCAAGGATGAAGTAATCCACCGGAATCCATAACGGCGTGAGTACAGCAAACAGCATCGCCAGCAATCGAGTTCGGCTGTTTATATATTCCGCACGGCTATCACTGAAGCCGAAAGGATGGTTTCGCCTTGTGAGCAGCTGAGCCAGCACGCCGCTTTCGGCCATCTGCCGCAGCTGTTGAATAAACGGAAACCTTGTCGACATCTTGGTCTGGGCACTCTGAACACGGAGAAAATTAGCGCGGAATTATACCTTAACCGGCAACTAATCGCCCTAAATGACAGCAATCAATTTCTCAGATAATGGTCGACGAAATGCATTTTTTTCACACCGAATCAACATGCTGAACTAAGCACCTGTGAGGTTTCTAATCTCGCCCTAACCGGCGTAATCGATTTGCGTTGAGCACCACCGTTACCGATGACAAAGACATCGCCAGACCGGCAATGACCGGATTAAGCAATAAGCCTGTAAGGGGGTATAACACGCCGGCAGCAATAGGAATTCCGATACCGTTATAGACAAATGCTCCCCATAAATTCTGTTTGATATTGGTCATAGTGGTCCGACTTAGCGAAACAGAGTCTGCCAATCCATGCAGCGAATCGTACATCAAAGCCACATCAGCACTCTCTATCGCAACATCCGCACCGCTGCCAATGGCGAAGCCGACATCGGCTTGCGATAGAGCCGGAGCATCATTAATGCCGTCGCCGACCATTCCAACCCGCTCACCTTGCTGTTGTAACTGTTTAATCGCTTGCAGCTTATCCGCAGGTAACAACTGAGCCCGAAACTGATCGATGGGCAACTGCGAGCAGACCGACGCGGCCGTCTCGCGATTGTCGCCGGTCAACATGACCAACTTCAGACCCTGCTGCTTGAGCCGCTGCAGCGCCGCTTTGGCCTCCTGCCGTAAGGGATCTGCAATAGCGGCAATGCCAACCAACTCCTGATCGCAGCCGATATAAACAACGGTCTTCGCCTCCGACTCCCACTGTAACGCCTGCTGATGCAACGCACTCAGATTGACATCTAACTGTTCCATCAAGCGCTGATTACCGATGGCCAACCGCTGACCATTAAAACTCGCCTGCAGCCCTAATCCAGCCAGCGAGTGAAAGTGATCAAGCGACATCTTAACGTCATCATACAGCTCGTCCGAACCCAGCTCCGCACGACAATATGCGACCAGCGCGCCAGCCAACGGATGCTGCGACTGCAACTCAAGCTGCTGCACCTGCTCCAGCAACTGATTCCGGTTAACAGTCTCATTCAGTTGCACGGACACCACTTCGGGTCGCCCCAGCGTCAGCGTGCCTGTCTTATCCATCACCAGAGTCGTTATTTCACTGGCGCGCTGCAGAGCATCTCCGTTACGTATCAACACCCCTTTTTCTGCCGCCTTGCCGATACCGATCATGATAGAGATGGGGGTAGCCAAGCCCAACGCACAGGGACAGGCGATGATCATCACCGTCACCGCTGTCACCAACATATAGACCGCCTGTGGTTCCGGCCCTAACCACCACCACACCAGCGCCGTCAGCACAGCGATTAACATCACCACCGGAACGAAGATCGCCGCCACACGGTCGGCCAACTGGCTGATCGGCGGCTTGCTGTTTTGCGCCTGCTGAACCAGCTCGATAATTTTGGCCAGCGCCGTCTCATGGCCGACACGAACCGCCCGGTACAACAGCGCACCCTGAGTATTGAGAGTTCCGGCACTGAGCGAATCGGAGACCGACTTTGTCACCGGTTGTGATTCGCCGGTCAGCATCGCCTCATCTACCAGCCCGGTACCCTCAACCACCTCACCGTCGACAGCAACGGTTTCGCCGGGACGCAACCGTAATAGCTCGCCCACCAGCACTTGCTCGACCGCAACATCCAACTCCTGACCGTCACGGACAACCCTTGCCCGCTTAGGCTGAATATCCAAAAGCCCCCTTATCGCCTGCTGAGTCTGACCGCGTGCGCGAAGTTCCAGCACCTGCCCCAAATTAACCAAGCCGATAATCATCAACGACGCTTCAAAGTAGAGACCACGCGATTGCGGCGGCAGCAGGTCTGGCCAGATAACTACCAGCATCGAATAACCCCAGGCTGAACCCGTGCCCAGCGCAATCAGCGTATCCATCGTGGCACCCAGGTGCCGCGCCGATCGCCAGGCACCGCTATAGAAGTGGCCACCGGCAAAGACCATCACTGCCAACGTCAGCAACCCAGCAGCCCCCCAGCCCCATTGACGCAGGGGCGTATCCACCGCCATCCCAGCCAACATGCCGTAAGCCATCATCGGCAACCCCAGCCCCAGAGCCAGCATCACAGCACGGCGCTTGTAGGCCAGCTCATCAAGTCGACTGCGCTCGCGCTGTTGCTCGGCCAAAGCCGGATCAAGGACCTCACTAGCGCCATAACCTGCCTGCTCGACCGCAGCAATCAAACTATCCGCATCAGCGGCACCTTCCACTTGCACGGTACGATTGGCAAAATTGAGCGCTACCGCATCGACGCCGCCAACCGCCTTCAGCGCAGATTCAACCGTTGCCACGCAACCCGCGCAAGTGATACCGGTTAAAATCAAGCGAACAGGAGCCGCAGCATGCGGCTGCTACCTTCGCGCTGACCGATGCCGCTGGCTCTGGTTTAGGTTCTAGTTCTGGCTCTTGGCTATCAGCCGTTATCGGGCTGGGATGAGGCTCAAGGTGAGAACCAGGCGCGGAACAATGTTCATCGGGGGGGGGGGGGGACTATTTCGTTGGCTTGATAGCCAAGCTCAGCGATCTGCTGCTTCACTGTCGTTAGCGACAACATGGTCTGGATGGTGGCAATTTTATTGCCCAGATCGACCCCTATTTCGCTGTCAGGGTCATCTTTTAGCAATGCTTGGCGAATTTTATTAACGCAGCCATTGCAGCTGACGCCTTCCAAGCCGAGACGAAAAGTCCTCACAGACATAACCAGTGTGCTCTTTAGCAGTGTAGGTGGGTACCACCTTAAACCCTAAAGCGAGCTTCAGGGTCATGCCGCACGTTGGCTACCTCAGTTTTATACCCACTGTTTTTTTTCCAGCGCGACATAGCTGCCGCTGAACTGAAAACAGCTTCGGCCGTTTTCAACCACTTCAACCAACAGATCGATTCGTGCCTTGCCACGCTCTTGCAGCCGGGCCTGAAACGCATCGACAGTCGCTATATCTGGCAGCCTAGCCTGGACAACAAAGTCAGTAGTGACAGGTAGCATGTACTCCAACCGGCTGTCGCGTATGACAACATCGTAAGCGATACCACTTTGCTCAGTTATCGCCTCCAACAGCAACGTGATCGCCCCCCAGCCACACAAGTTAGCCGCAGCGCTTAGGGCGCCGGCAAAAGCAGTCCCCTTATCGTTATGATTCGGCTCAAGCGATAATTCGAAAGCCAGATCACGGCCGTCATAATTAATTTTGTCGAATCCCATAGCTCGGGTCAGAGGAATCTGGTCAAAGATTTTCTGGCGGAAGGCTTCGACTCTGGCTTGCTGAGAATCACTCATTAATCACTCTCCGCTAATCGCTAATCGCTAATCGCTAATCGCTAATCGCTAATCGCTGGCCATGATTGAACAAAATTGGCAGGATCTAAACGGTTTATCGTTTTGAGCCGCTCAGGTTGCGAACCCAAATAAAGATAACCAATGATCATTTCGCTATCACTTAACCCCAACCCTTGCTCCACCACCGGGTTATACGCCATATCACCGGTACGCCACATGCCACCAACACCTTGTGCAAAAGCCGCCAATAACAAGTTCTGCGCTGCCACTCCGGCCGAGACCTGCTGCTCTATCAAGGGGACTTTGGGGTGTTGTTGAGGCGATGCCACCACCACAATCAACAACGGCGCTCTTAACGGCATCTTCGCCAGCTTATCCCGCTTAATATCACTAAGGCCCGGTTCAGCGGCAAGCGCAGCCTGCAGATACAGATCGCCCAGTGCCTTCCTGTCATCACCGCCAACGGTCAAAAACCGCCACGGCTGTAACCCGGCATGATCAGGAGCGCGCAACGCAGCGCTGAACATCTGTTGCAACTGCTCCTCGGTTGGTGGCTGATCACCCAATTTTGGCGACGAAACCCGATTTTGCATCAACTCTAATGCGTCCATAGTTTCTCTGTCTCTTTATCAATTGTTGTCGTGATTAGCCGTCGCTCTGCGGTCATATCGAGCAGTACACTAGTTATTGCCGAACCAAACGCAGATTTTCCGGTGGTTGTGATTCAGTGCTACGAAACGGGTTAATATCCAACCCACCGCGGCGAACATAACGAGCATAGACCGTCAGCTGCAACGGCTGACAGTATTTAAGAATATCGAGGAAAATCTGCTCAACACAATGCTCATGAAAATCACCATGTTCTCGATAGGAAACCAGATACTTGAGCAATCCCTGCCGATCGATCGGCGCGCCTTGGTAACTGATCTGAACACTGGCCCAGTCTGGTTGGCCCGTTACCGGGCAGTTTGATTTCAGCAGATGGCTGTATAACTGCTCGTCAACCACCTCCTCATCATTGATTACTGACAGCAATCTCGGCTCTGGCTGGTAATGCTCAATCTCGACCTTCTGATGATCGAGACAAATACCGGTCAAACGTCCGATGGTGGTCTCGGCTTCTATCGAACTGATCGTCACTGTGACAGCGGCACCCGCAGCCAAACTCAAATCTTCGATCAAATGCTGACGCACCTGCACTACCGATTCGAAACGGCTTAGATTAAAAGAATTCAGATAGAGCTTGAATGATTTCGACTCGACGATATTGATTGAGTCACAGGGGAAGCGGAACTCAGCCGTCGCAACCTGCGGCAAACCGTTAAGGTTCAACCAAGATAATTCGTAGGCGTTCCAGATATCACAGCCTTGAAAAGGAGCAGAATCGAAGCCCTGCTGCTGCCAATGATTTCCGCGCGGAATAGGAAAGAGCTGAGCCGGATCGTAGTGACACACGTAGGCCGTTTCATGGCCCAGCGGCGCACTTTTGAGATACTCCTCAGTACTCATTGGCGAATCCCCTTGCCAGTACGCAGCAAGTGCAACGCAAAGCTGTACAGCACCGCGATAAAAATCAGGATAATGCTAAAAGCAACACTTAGATCGATATCGCTAACCCCCAGAATGCCGTAACGAAAGGTGTTCACCATATACAGAATCGGATTGATCATCGAGACATGCTGCCAGAACTCGGGCAACAGCTGAATGGAATAAAAGACACCACCCAGATAGGTCAACGGCGTCAACACAAACGTTGGCACCACGGCGATATCATCAAAGCTGTTGGCATAGACCGCATTGATAAAACCGCCCAGCGCAAACAGCACTGCGGTCAGCAACACAACTACGATCACCACCGGTAAACTATGGATCTGCAGATCGGTAAAAAACAGCGACAGACAGGTCACGATAAAACCCACCGCCAAGCCTCGCGCCACGCCACCGAGGACATAACCAATGAGAATGATCGACGGCGGTACGGGTGCCACCATCATCTCCTCAACGTTGCGCTGAAACTTAGTTCCGTAAAAAGAGGAAACCACATTACCGTAGGAGTTAGTGATCACCGACATCATGATTAGACCGGGAACGATGAACTCCATATAACCAAAGCCACCCATCTGGCCGATTCTTGAGCCGATCAAGTTACCGAAGATAATAAAGTAGAGCGTCATCGTAATCGCAGGGGGTAGCAGAGTCTGCATCCAGATCCGCAAAAAACGACGGATCTCTTTCCTAACGATGGTACTCAGCGCAATGTAATTATCTCGTATCCGCACAGCTCAGCTCTCTCACTAATTCTCAGACAAAGTTATAGATTTTTCTCGACCAGCCGGACGAACAGCTCTTCCAATCGGTTGGTTTTATTGCGCATGCTGGATACTTCGATCCCTTGCAACTGCAGCTGGTTAAAGATGCCGTTGATACCCTGTTTTTTTTCCACTTCGACGATCAGGCACTGATCGCTCTCTAGCTCTGCACGATAGCCGTTGAGGCTGGGCAACGATTGCAGCGGCTGAGCAAGGTCCAAGACAAAGGTTTCGCTGTTGAGCTGCTGCAACAATTCGCGTTTGCTGGTGTTCGCCCTGATTTCACCGCGGTCGATAATGGCAATATGGCGACACAAACTCTCAGCCTCTTCCAAATAATGGGTGGTCAGGATGATAGTCGTACCGGCGGCGTTGATCTGCTGCAAGAACTCCCACATCGAACGGCGCAACTCAATGTCTACACCTGCGGTCGGCTCATCAAGAATTAATAGTTTGGGCTGATGGATCAAAGCACGGGCAATCATCAAGCGCCGCTTCATACCACCCGACAGCATTCTGGATACCGTATTGCGCTTGTCCCACAGTCCCAGCGCTTGCAAGAAATAATCAGCACGCTCACTCGCTTCAGCGGCCGGCATGCCGTAATACCCGCCCTGAGTGACAACGATATCTCGAACTTTTTCAAACTGATTGAAATTAAACTCTTGCGGCACCACTCCCATCATTTTCTTGGCGGCAACCGCGTCGGTATCAACATCATGACCAAACACGCTAACGCTACCCGCACTTTTATTTACCAACGTAGCCACAACACCCAGCGTGGTCGACTTACCCGCCCCATTGGGGCCGAGCAGCGCAAAAAAATCACCCTGCTGAACATCCAGGTCGATCCCCTTTAGCGCTTCGAAGCCGTTATCGTAGGTTTTTTTTAATCCCCGGATGGAGAGCGCCTGAGTCATAATCTATCCCTAATATATTGCTAATATAAAGCTGAACAACAAACTTGACCAAACACCTGTTCGCACCAGTAATTATCGATTTAGCTGCGTATGTTGGGCTAGCCATTCGGTTTTCAATCCGCTCGATCAAAATCACTGGCATAATAAGCGCAACCTTAACCGCTGCTACATACCCAGCCGTGACGATCTTAGCCCGATACAGGATGCCTACCTCAATGAATCAGAAGCAACAAACCCAATCTGTCCTCAAAACCCTACACAGCCATATTCAACAAGCACTCAAAGCCACGGGCAGTGACGAGGCAATTTCAATTGTGGACGACCGGTTTAACGCTATATTCGAGGCGATGGATAACGGCGAAGAGTATACCTACCTGGCGCAAGATGCGGTATCCAACCTAATCACCATGCACCCCAATCTGACTACGTTAATCCCACGCCAGTTACTGTGGGAACTCGGCGGCACCTGCCTGCACTTTTTAAGTGACGAAGAGATGGATCTATTTGCCCAGCAAAGCGAACTGCACTAATACCCTAACAGCAACATAGAACAAGCCTGTTGGTACCATACGCTAGAACAGGCTTTGATCTAGCCCTGTCCGCTCAACGCTCAAACAGGACTTTGGAACACAACGACGGCTAACGCTATGCGAAACATAAAGAAGTGAAATTGAAACAGACAGGCGCGAACCCAAATACAGATTCAGAAAGAGACATATAGAAGAGAAAAATTGGAGCGGGAAACCAGGTTCGAACTGGCGACCTCAACCTTGGCAAGGTTGCGCTCTACCAACTGAGCTATTCCCGCACCGACAGTACAAAACGATGTCATACTGTAAAGATGGCGTCCCATAGGGGGTTCGAACCCCTGTTACCGCCGTGAAAGGGCGGTGTCCTAGGCCACTAGACGAATGGGACGCTATAAAAAGAGGATAAATTGGAGCGGGAAACCAGGTTCGAACTGGCGACCTCAACCTTGGCAAGGTTGCGCTCTACCAACTGAGCTATTCCCGCACCGACAGTACAAAACGATGTCATACTGTAAAGATGGCGTCCCATAGGGGGTTCGAACCCCTGTTACCGCCGTGAAAGGGCGGTGTCCTAGGCCACTAGACGAATGGGACGTCGTACTACCTTTGTAATCCTCAACAAAGGAGGCGCGTATAATAGGGATTAACCAAAAACGCGTCAAGCGGCTAAACAGATATTTTTACCTTCTACTTCAATCCATCTCGTCTGAATCAAGATCAGCATCAGACAATTGAGCAAAAAACCGGCGAACTCCGATAATGCCAAAGAGCAGAGACACCGATAAACCTAATACAACCCAAGCCATATCTTGCACCATGTCTTAATTCCCTGTAATTTTCATGGCTAATAAAAAGACATTAGAAGCAGAATAGACAAAAAACAATAAATGATATCTATAACGAATAATTCAGACCAAACACTGACCTCCATCAATAGCTAATCGCATACGGCCATTGATGAAAAACCGACCGCAGGTTATCGTCTTCCCAGCAAAATCCGCTGGGCTGTAAATACGTTTATCAGCCCGACCGAACAAACCAGGAGTCCGCATGAGCCCCGCTGTAATCGTCACATTGATCATTGTTGGTGTCGTAGTGATGGTTGGTGCAGCTTTTATCGCGCAATCAGTAGAAAACGCCCGCAAGGCACGTCAACGAAAAATATCCATCTTCAACGAACGCAGTCACAAGCTCAGCAGCATGCTGACCGATATTCCCACCGACTACCTGACCGCTGATCTTCATCAGTTTCTTGTCCGCCTTATCAAACAAAATTGCACCGCAATCCTGGCACTTGAGGCAAGACACACATACGCGAATCAACAACTCAAACAGATCGAACAGTTAAACCAACAACCTCACAGCGGCGACCTAGACTCACTCAAAGCCCCTTTTAATGACGTCATCACCGGACAAGGCATACGGGTACGAATCAAAGACCTGGTGAACATGATTGTCGCAATGAACAAAGATGGCACGCTGGATAAAGCGACTGCGGTAAAATACGTCAACCAAGGGAAGACCGTCTTCCAGCTAATCAGCGTTGATATCACCCTGATAAGCGCGCGGACTGCCGAGCAAGGTGATAAAAACATCAAGGCCGCAGCAGTCCACTACAGCAGCTGCCTGAAGAAGCTCACCGCTGTTAATTCAAACAACCAGTTTAATAAGCGCATTGCTCACGTGAAAAGGCACTTACAACAAGCCCAGGAGAAGATCAAAGCCCTATCCAGCCAAGCAGCCCAGACAGACAGTAACGATGATGAATGGGATAAATACGACAATAACAACGACAACGATTGGCAGATCAAACAAGACTATGAGAGCTAGCTCCAACCCCCCGACATCTGTCGATTTTAATCTTTTCCAACTCGCCTTCTGACAAACTCTCAAACCGGCTTTAGCACTATCACTCAGGCAACCTGAGGTTTTTGGTAGCGCCATTCTGTACGCAACAAGGCGGCCTGTGGACAGCCTTAGCCTTATCTCGATACCGGATACCGGACTGCTAGAATGTCAGCTCTCTACAGTCTCGACACGATACGGGCATCCCATTTCCCTAAGATTTTGACCGAGCAATTTAGATATCTCTACCGCGGGTATTGGCTTACTGAAAAGATACCCTTGTCCCATATCGCAATTTAGCTTGTGAAGCAGATCAAGCTGCTCCGGTTTTTCAATCCCCTCTGCAATGATTTTGCAGCCTAAGTTATGCCCCATTTCTATCATCGAACCGACTAATAGTTGAGATTTTCGATCAGTCAGAATGTCATCAATGAAGCTTTTATCGATCTTTAACACATCAACGCTCATATGCTTCAAGGATGAAAATGATGAAAATCCTGATCCGAAATCATCGATGGCCAGTGACACACCAATTTCTTTTAAACTCTGAAATGCTGAAAGGTTTTGTATGCTTGTTTGTACGGCACTCTCCGTCACTTCAAGCTCCAATTTATCGGGAGTAATGCCTGTAGTTTTAAGTGCGTGCCCCACTAAGGAAACAAGGTCTTTATCTAAAAAATGACTAGGGGAAATATTTACTGCGGTGCGAATACCTATTAACCCTTCATTGTTCCAAACAACCATTTGATCACAAACAGTTTGAACGACCCACTCTGTAAGAGGTTTGATCAGACCGATCTCTTCAGCAGTTCTAATAAAATCAAGGGGAGGCACCTGACCTAGTTGCGGGTGATACCAACGTGATAAAGCTTCAACACCAATAATTTTTCCCGAGACGACATCTATCTGGGGCTGGTATACGAGAGTTAGCTGCCGCTGTTCGATTGCTTCCCTTAGGTGCTGCTCGACTTTGAACCGATATTCAGCTTTCTCAGTAAATTCGGTCTCATAGAATGTATAACAATTTTTACCGCGACCTTTCGCTTCATATAGCGCGGTATCCGCTGCTTTTACAAGATTTTGATGATCATTTCCATCCGTAGGATAGTGGGCGATTCCAATACTACAAGAAGGGATATGCTTCCTGCCTTCCAGCTCAATAGGCTGCGAAATAAGATGCAGACAACGCTCAGCCACCCTTACTGAATGGTAGTTATCATTAATATCCTGAGCGAGAATACAGAATTCGTCACCACCAAGACGGGCTATGAAATCAGTTTCACGACAAGCCTCCTTTATACGGGCCGCAATCTCTTTGAGTAATTGATCTCCAACATCATGACCGAGACTATCATTCACCGTTTTGAAATCATCCAGATCCAAATAAAGCAAACTGAATGGATGATTGTTGCGCTCAGAGACTTTGAGCAGCTCCTCAAGAGTTGAATAGAAATAACCACGACTGGATAACCCTGTCAGCGCATCTTTGTAGGCTAAATCCTGCATTCGGCTTACGTTATACTCTCTTTCCATAACGATGCCTGCCAGTCTTGCGGCAGATGTAAGGTCCTTAGACTCTTCGTCATTTGGTGAGGCTGGGTGGTCATAGTACATTCCGAAAGCACCTAAAACGGTACCCGAAGAGTTTTTTATCGGTTCAGACCAACAACACCGCATACCGTGAGGTAACGCAACGTCTTTGAGGTTAATCCATTTGGGATCGGTCTCGATACTTTCAACGACTACGCGCTGACCGGTATAAGTGGATGTACCGCAAGAGCCAATATCAGGGCCATTGATAAGACCGTGTACTGCCTCACAATATGCCTTCGGCAGGCTGGGAGCACCACAATGAAGCAGCGTATTTCCCTCCAATCTCAGCATTGAACATCTTAGCCCGGGGTGACGGCCCTCATACAGAAGCGCAATTACATTATAAACGTCCGCTGCCGGATGCCCTTTAGCAATCATTTCTAGAATGTTAGTTGTGCGTTTATCGAGGATCTCTGATCTCTTTTTATCTGAGATATCAACATGGGTACCAACTAAGCGCGTCGCGTTTCCAGTTGAATTACAAAGCACCTTAAATGCGCGAGATCGAATAAAAATATAGTGGTTATTCTTATGCAGCATACGCATTTCAACTTCAAACACGTCTTCTTTATCTGACAAGTAATCCTGCACTTTTTGCAAAACATTATCTTTATCATCGGGATGAACCAAATCAGCCCAAGTCTGCAACAAAGGCGCTAACTCATCTGATTCATATCCGAGCATGCTTTTCCAGCGGGGCGAAAAATAGACCTCATTTGTCAGTAAATCCCAGTCCCATAAGCCATCGTTGGCACTGCGCATCGCAAGTGCAAATTGCTCTTCATTCTTGTATAGCTCTGCAGTGCGCAGTTTTACCGTCTCTTCAAGCTCCTTATTGAGTAGCGATAGCTCCCGTTTTGCTTCACTGAGACTAAGCTCATACTGCTTACGCTCATCAATGTCACTAATCGCACCAACGACTCTTACCGGATTACCCTGATCATCACGTTCGACCACTTCACCGCGATCAAGAACCCAAAGAATTTCACCATTTGCACGATGCATACGATGCTCGTGTTCATACTTCAGCTGACCTGTCGAATCATCCATCATGGTATTGAGAGCTTCTGATACCGCCTTACTATCATCTTCGTGCAACAGCCTGACAAAATCTTCTACCGGGTGCTGTAGAAGATCATCATCGAACCCAAGAATTTTGCACCAACGTATATTGTGGGTCACAGTATTAGTTCTGAGATCCCAATCCCAAATACCTTCCCCTGCAATATTCATGGCATAAGCGTATCGGTTCTCACGCTCTTCCAGTTTTTGGTAGGCTAGCTTAAGCTCTGTTACATCATTGGCGATGATCAACAGCCTAGGCTCACCAGAAGGACCGTAGAAAGGTTTTTTTACAGAAAGGTAGTGTTTGACCCCGCCGGTACGGCTATCTGTTGATGCCTCTTCAACATACTGAACTTCACCGGCCCGAATGACGTCACGAAGATTAGAGAGATAGAAGTCAACCTGCTCCTTATTGGGGTTGAAATGACCATCGTCATAGCCAATAAGTCCATCTGGGGTGGTGCCATACAGTTGAGCGAGCGTTTTATTACCAAATATAAATCGCCCGTTCCAGTCCTTTATCAGAATGACAAATGGAGACTCCTCTATCACCAGCTTTGATAAGCTAACGTCTTGATGAAAGGTTTTCCACAGGTGCAATGCCTGATCTTCGGTCTTAGCTGATGGCCCTGTTGCCATGCAGCTATAACAGCGAACCTGGTAGCAGCTGTTGTCAGTTACTTTTACCTGTGATTTTGTTTTTTGACAGAACGGACACGCTAAATCTTTGTTGACCATTTAACTACAACCACCTTACATCTGGGGATGATCTGTTTAAGTAAAGTTAACAATTCCATCCATAGAAGTCAGCTGCCTAACGCGGCCTTTTACACATAACACCAGATAATACTTACTTTATATAAGGTTTAAGTAATTTTAGGCTCTTCGATATCAATTGTTAGATGTCCACAAAGAAACGCTCAAGCAGTTCAACGAATAAGGATAGATTGCGCGCAGCCGCGATCTTATCCTGTTGTTGTACGAGCCCGGTGGGTCACACAGTGCGATTCTTTCCCTTATAGCAAATTGATTAATCCGACCTGGATTGCGCTGCGACTTCTCAGTCCGTGTTCGTTGTCCAGCAACCGATCTGGCCACGTAGTATCGGTGCTTTTGTAATGATATTTCCGTTCATTGCTCACCGTAGAACCCCATTTCCCACCCAGTTACGGCCTAGCGGGCAGGCGTGATTACTGGCTCAGTATGGGCCAGCTTTTGTAACTGATAAACCGTTGCGTAGCCGATTAGATCGGCCTTAATCGCGGCGGTCGTGTCGCCCTCCGGATCGATCTGATCCTGTTTCTCGGTATGACACCGATCACCGTCATCAAGCCACCGCAGGCTGAGCAATGACATAGCGGTCGTTGCTTAGGCATCACCGGCTTAAGCGTGACGCTCAATAACAGTTGAACCAGGTGCAACGTCTTGCGGGCATTGTGATGCAGAAAGCCATAATTGCGCACGCGTTGAAATCCACGCGGTAATACATGCTGAATCACCCGCCAGATAAAGTCCTCACCCGGTAATGTCTCAGTACGGATCTGCTTGCTCTGACCGTCGGTGTAACCAAAGGTCACTAAACCGTTACGGTCAGCGATGATATTGGCGGCACTGATAACGCCCCGATAGAGGTAGCGCGACAGGTATTCCAGCGCCGACTCTCCGTGACCGGCATGACGACAATCGACCACCCATTTGGATGGCAAGGTGTCGGGTGGCTTCAGGCCTACTTCGTTTAACTCATGCAGCAACTTACCCCGGAAGACCTTGGCCAGTGCGAAGGCGTTGAACAGGTATTGATAGCGGGTGCGCTTCCACTGTCTGAGCTCTTTGTTGACGCCGCCACCGGGGACGACCGTATGCAGGTGCGGGTGGTAAATCAGCCGCCTGCTATGGGTGTGCAATACCGCGGTCATACCGATATCGGCACCCAGGTGCTTGGGGTTTTGGCCAAAGGCACTCAGCGTCTTTTCGGTCGCCCGAAACAATGCCGTATAGACTTGGCGCTGGTTCTGCCAAGCCAGTGCTCGCAGTTCGGCGGGCAAGGTAAAGGTCACCAGAAAATACTCGACCGGTAACAGTTTCTGCCGTTGTCGTTCCAGCCATGTGCTTGCCTCATGGTTTTGACAGCGTGGGCAGCTTCGGTGGCCGCAGGAGCAGGCAAGTTTTTCAAACCGTCCGCAGTCGGAACAGTGCACCAGCACCTCGCCAGAGACAGGCGTCCGGCAGCGGCTGATGGCATCCATGGCACGGCGGTGGCCGGGAAGTAGGCGCAGGGCGTATTTCGACTCAAAGGATTCGCGATAACTGTCGATCAGTGTGGCCAGCTCCATGACTACACCTTCTGCAGATCGACATGGAGCGCGTCGATCAACCGGTTGATGGTGGCGGTGGAGTCTTGTTCAGTGATGTCGGTCAGTTGAGCGTAGAGGGCTGTGGTGGTTGGGTTACTGTGGCCTAGCAGGGTCTGGATATGGCGGAGGCTTAGGCCGCGCTCGAGCAGATGAGTGGCAAAGCTGTGGCGACTATGTCGTTAACGACATAGTCGCCACTATCTACCCTTCCTAACTATGTCGAGTAACGTGAAGAGCTCTGCAGACAAGC
>JBALVL010000060.1:0-23983 GCA_036961355.1 Motiliproteus sp. | reverse complement strand
CGTCCTCCTTGACCCTTCATTGAAATGACGGGATTGCGGAGGACATTCGTTCAAACAAGGCCTGATCGCTCCCCTCCATCAACGGAACCAGCGTCGCTGAAACCCTATCAGCAACGCTGCCGCCAGACTTGCTTATAGATCTCTCAAAACCTCTTCAAACCACCATATCAATCTGCTGCACAGTGCCTACCCCACCATCCTCCTGCAGATAGATACCGGTCTGACGTACCCGGCCATGCTGGTCATTTTGTTCATCCTTCAGATCGAACGGCGTTTCGCTGGCACCTAAATAGATCGCTCCGATATCACGCTGCTGCAATGTTTCCAGACGGTCTTCGGTACTTGTTTTACTCCAGATACGCAGATCACCAAAAATAGCGTCGGCTTCATCGATAAAACCATTACCGTCATCGTCGTACTTCGCCAGGTCGGCAAAACCGTCGCCACTGAGCGCGCCGAACAGTTCGGTGCCGTCATTGATGGCACCATCTTTATTACGATCCAGCGCCAGCAAACCACTATTAGCGCCAACAAAGCTGATCCACTCGTTGTTACCATCGGCATCAAGATCAAACTCGTATTTTTCTTCACTCAATTCCGCAGCGTTACCATCAAAATTCACCACAAGAGGATCTGTAAACTCCACCATCTCGGTGGCTTGATATTCACGAGTCACTTCGTAACTACGGGACATCTCCAGATTGAGGTTAAAGTCGATCGACTTGCCGTCGCGGGTCTGAACAGTGCCGCAGGCTGAGAACGAACTGCATTCCATCTCTTTATAGTATTCGGAAACGTGGACGTTGACCTCGAGCATCTGCGAGCCGAACCCTAGCCGACTACCGGGGCCAGGACCCTGCACACCGGCACCTGTGTTACCCGTTGGTGGAGCCGTCCCATCATCGTTAGCGTCTGGATTCGCGGCGGGTTCATTCACCGGATGGCTGCGACCTGCGAGGGAGTTAAACAGCGCTTGGAATAGCCGCATCGTGCTGTTGAAACTCGAGTCCATGCCATCGGTTCGGGTCAAGCCACCAAGGCCACTCATTCCACCAACCCCCTGGAATTCACCAAACCCCTGCCCGCCTAACCCCAGCTGCCCACCAAAGCCCTGCTGCTGCCCCATTCCAAACGGGGATAACAAAAACGCAGGACGATTATTCGCCCCAACGCCACGCCATTGTGGAAAAAAGGTGGCTACCGAGTTATCAGTATCCTTGCCTGTCGTCGGGTTCACTGTTGGCGTCGATGAACCCTCTGCGCCTCCAACCGGTCCGACCCACTCAGGCCGTTCAGCGGAACCACCGCTGTAGCCAAGCTGATTTGAGCTCTGACCCTGCATTGCAACCATCTGCAATTGTTGTATAAAAAGGCTGTGGCTTTTTTGTTTCTCACTAATTTCAAGTTTCTGGTGCTCAGCACTCAATCCAACCCTGCTGCTGTCGATAATCATAACTACCTCGATTCTCACAATGAGATGCAATTGAAGGTTTTAGCAAGAATCTCTTTGTTAATGCCCACTCTGCCGTTTTCCAATTCAGCATCTTCAAGGCGCAAAAAGTCCTGCCATGTTAAATTTTTAACAAACATACTTAGGCGGCAAAATTCTGCCTATTCATTGCCGCTGAACTACACTTTATTTTGCCGTTTACAATCAGGCTATAAACAAAAACACCAGATAAAACAATACCCTTGGCAGTTTTGATCACTCAAAAACCAGTAATACGGCGCCACTGAGAATGCTCACCTAGCTATAGATGAATATCAGTCATGGCCAGACAACCCGGTCTCTAACAACAAAAATGCTGTTAAAATCAATGGTTATCCGTTGTAGTTAGCTCACTCCGATCGGAGTCAATTTTTCTGCATAGGCATTCCTTAAGGCTAAATTGGATAAGCGAATGAGTAAGCGCGAACTCCGACTCAAAGCCTGATCCGGCGCCAACCCTCTCCATAGCTGCAATTAATCAATTGCTGGTACAAGGAGGATTAGCAATATTCGCGCCCAAATAGGCCCGATCCGCATTCGATACTAGTAATCGGTTCAATAAACCAGCTACGCTATAGCTTGGATATCGTGAAAGTTGATCGCGTTTGCTGGCAGCAAACATCGGTTAGCAGTTATGTATAACGGGGATGCAAGGATGAGAAACAGAGCAGTTCAGCGACCACTGATAGCACTGGCTTTAATGGTCGGTTTATCGACACCGGTGATGGCAACCGACGTCTACCGATGGATCGATGAGAACGGTGTTCCCAGTTACGGTGAACGCCCACCCGAAGGGGTCAGCTTCGTCAAATTAAAGCTTAACGGTAGCCGTTCCAGCACCACCTCTAGCCTGCCGCCACCCTTCCCAGTAACACCCCGATCGTCAACTCGAGCACCAGAAACCCAAGATAAGTCGCAGCAGCAGAAGGCAAACAGCACCTCTACCAAAAAAGCTACGCCATAAATCTGACTGGCCTATAATGGCGCTTTTATTTTCGGGAGCGCCGCCGGTTTGAACGCCAACCGCACCAGCCAATCAACTTCGTCCGACCACAATCAGCAAGGCTACGATGTCATCATTATCGGTGCAGGCGCGTCGGGATTGATGTGTGCAGCACAAGCCGGTTATCGCGGTCGTCGGGTATTGTTACTCGACAACGCCCGTAAAGCCGGGCAAAAGATCCTCATCAGTGGCGGTGGCCGCAGCAACTTCACCAACCGCCAAGTCGAGCCAAATCACTACATCTGCAGTAACCCCCATTTTGTTAAATCAGCGTTGGCACGCTATCGCTCGCAAGATTTTATCGACCTGGTCGAACGGCACGGTATCGATTATGAGGAGCGCGACCACGGCCAGCTATTCTGCACCGGCTCAGCTAAGCAGCTGGTAGAAATGCTGCTAACCGAGTGCGACTGGGCCGGGGTGGAAGTGCAGCTTGAAACGGAGGTCAGCGGAATACAGCAATTGACCGACGGTCGCTACTCGGTCAAAACAGCACGGCAGCATCTAACCGCCGAGTCGGTGGTGATCGCCAGCGGTGGCCTGTCGATCCCCAAATTGTCGTCAGCGATCGGCTATCGCATCGCCGAACAATTTAGCTTAAAGATATCCGCTACCTCGGCAGGCTTGGTGCCCTTCACCCTGCATGTTGAAGACAAACAGCGCTTTAGCGCACTCTCAGGCATTAGTCTGCCGGTTGAGATTCATGCCCAAAACGGTACCGCTTTCAAACGTGACCTGCTGTTTACCCATCGCGGATTATCGGGGCCGGCGGTGTTACAGATCTCCAATTACTGGCAACCGGGCGAGCCGGTTTGGCTCGACTTTTCGCCCCGGCTGCCATTGGCAGAGTTGCTTGAACAGCAACTGGCCAGTAAACCTAACCAATCGCTGGTCAACGCCTTGGCGCACCACTTGCCCAAACGGTTGGCCGAGCTGATCTGCGAGGGGTTAAGTAGTGCCAGCCAACCGCTGAGCCAGCTGCGGAAAGAGGACCGGGCGGAACTGGAGCAACGGCTGCATCGCTTCCAGATCAAACCCAATGCCACTGAAGGTTACCGTACAGCCGAAGTGACCCGAGGCGGCATCGACTGCGACGAAGTTTCATCGAAAACATTTGAAGCCAAACGAGCAGCCCGACTCTACTTCATCGGTGAAGTGCTCGACGTTACCGGCTGGCTCGGCGGTTACAACTTCCAGTGGGCCTGGGCATCGGGACACGCCTGCGGCCAGGTTGTTTGATGATGTGATGCGGCTTCTTCATTTGGTAATGTCTCAGGCAATGAAGACCTTCCAAGGCTGCCCTCGTTGTAAACACGCTGGCAGATGAACCAGCAGATTGAGTCAACCCGCTAAGCAGTCTGTTTACCGCTCTCGAACCGATAAACCATCTCTAGGATATCGCTGCAGCTAAGCACTCCCGATAATTTCTTTCCGGCAGCGGTATCGACGACCACTGGAATCGAATAATGACACTGGCGAGAGATCATCTTCTCCGCCACATCAACGATGTCATCCTCGGCATAGGCGGTCATAGGGTCTTGAGCCATGTAGCTATCAACCAAGCCTCCCGCTTCTTCAAAATAACTGCCGTGCACCATGCCACGAACGCAATCCCACTGCGAAATCACTCCCACTAGATAACCATCCTTATCCAGTACTGGCGCGCTGGTGACGTTTCGTTGCCGCAATCCTTCGATCGCTCGAAACAGATCAGTTTTCGGGTTGAAACTCAGTACATAGTCAGTCATATAATCTTTAACTTTTATCGATCGCATCATCATTCCTCCCGACCGTATTGGTTGTCTGCTTCAGTGTAATGCGGTTCTGCGCAGAGTCGTCTATTCCAGATCTACCGGCCTACAGCTTAAGATTAGTCGACAGACCGCCCCGCAGCCGCTTAATAAGCTTTACACGCCACCCATAGTTGCCTAAGATGCGTCGCCTTGATGGTGAGGTTCCCGAGTGGCCAAAGGGATCAGACTGTAAATCTGACGCGCAAGCTTCGGTGGTTCGAATCCACCCCTCACCACCATTCCTTTCAAGCAGCACTCTACTTTCCTTAAGCACGAAGCTCTTCAACTACTCCGTATCATCGGGTGGACGAGAACCACCGATGTGGTTAAAGCCTAGCGCATACACAAGCCGATCAACAGCCACCGATATCTACGCGCGAGACCGCGGAGCGAAGCGACGCCCATCCACCCCTCACCACCATTCCTTTCAAGCAGCACCCTACTTTCCTCAAGCACGAAGCTCTTCAACTACTCCGTATCATCGGGTGGACGAGAACCACCGATGTGGTTTGAGCCGAGCGCATACACAAGCCGATCAACAGCCACCAATATCTACGCGCGCGACCGCGGAGCGAAGCGACGCCCATCCGCCGCTCACCACCATTCCTTTCAAGCAGCACCCTGCTTTCCTTAAGCACGAAGCTCTTCAACTACTCCGTATCATCGGGTGGACGAGAACCGCCGATGTGGTTTGAGCCGAGCGCATCCACGAACCGATCAATCGTCACCGATATCTACGCGCGGGACCGCGGAGCGAAGCGACGCCCATCCACCTTTGAGGTGTACTAGGCCCCTGGTCCAACCGCGTTGACCCGGCCACTCACCGGATCGATATCGTAGGCTTTACCAAAACCTATGACGTAGCGACCACTAATAGGCTGGAGTCGAAATAACCGAAAATCAGGCAAACTGCGCAGTAACTTGACGACATCACCGCATTGTTGCTGTAACAATTCCAGCTGAGGTTGATAGCAAGAATCACTAGCGGCAACCAACTCCGCTCTGCACTCATACGTCAGTCGCTGGCGGGCAAACAGGTTACGACTATCCGCTTCATTGGCAATAAACATCAGACTGCATGCTGGGTGCTTGCGCAGGTTTTGACTATGCCCGGCTAGGTCACTGACAAAGATGTAAAAACTGCCCTGTTGATCACAACTGAAAGGTGCATAACTCAGCTCAGGAACGGACGTCGTTGCGCTCAGCGTTGATAACAGCAAGGTCTTAAAGCTGTCTTGATGTTGTTGTATCGATAGCTGTATAGATCGTTGCAACTCCTGCTGCTCTTCATCGTTTGAATTGCCATCCTGTTGAGAGACCTTTGCGGTTTTCGGCCGCTCATCCGATTGATTAGAACGTGCCAATACATATCTCCTTAATAACCCAACAAATTACTATGAATTTTTTTCACTAACCTCTTCCCAAACCCGGTCAATACTAACTATTAAGACTGCTGAGAGGATAGGTAAGTGATCCAAGCTCCTGCCACGACACAGCTTTTATACCAATTTGAATTGGAACTCACCCCGCTCTACGACCTTATCCAGCCCTACCACCCTCTGCCGTCACGCACCTATTTGACCTATCGCTGGAAACAAGCCTTTCTTGAGGGGCAGATACTACGCCTTTCGATCCCAGCCATTACTGACGATACCTCGGCCGATACCCGGGTGATATCCTGCAGCGATAATTATCAGGGCTACCAGCTAATGTTGGCCTTTACCGACGAAGAGCAGGCGTTTCGTTTTCGAATGGTCGAGCAGCTATGCCACATCCATCAGTATCAACGCCAACTGCAGTATCAGGGGCGCCGGTTAAGCATCAACGAGGCTGCTGGCGAATGGATCAGCTGTTTTGCCGGTCAGTTTATCTCCGCGACGGCCACCATCTGATTTTCTAAAGGGCTGCCGCCACTATCTGATTTACTAAAGAGAGTTCCTGTCTGGCGAACGCTCTTCTATAATCTATCCCCTGTTTGATTACCCATTCCAATATCTTGGCCTCATTCGCTCCGATTGTTATAGCTTCGGGAAGCTGACTAGCGCCAAATCGCAGAGAGAGATTCATGAGCCAGAGCATTGTCGAAATCGCAGCCGTACAACAAGGTGAAGCGATCCGGGTTGGTAACGATCTGCCGTTCGTACTTTTTGGCGGAATGAACGTACTTGAATCGCGTGACCTTGCGATGTCAATCGCCGAACACTATGTCGAAGTAACCCAACGACTCGGTATTCCTTACGTCTTTAAGGCCTCTTTTGATAAAGCAAACCGTTCGTCTGTCGATTCTTTTCGCGGTCCCGGTCTGGAACAGGGACTGAAAATTCTGCAGGAGATAAAACAGACCTTCCAAGTACCGATCATCACCGACGTTCACGAGCCCGACCAGGCAGCACCCGCTGCTGAAGTTGCTGATATCATCCAGCTGCCCGCCTTTCTTTCGCGCCAGACCGATCTGGTCGTCGCGATGGCCAAGACCGATGCCATCATCAACATCAAGAAGGCGCAATTTCTGGCACCGCAGGAGATGGGGCACATTCTCAACAAATGCCAACAGGCAGGCAATGACCGCCTGATTCTGTGCGAACGCGGCAGCAGCTTCGGCTACAACAATCTGGTGGTCGACATGCTCGGCTTCTCGGTGATGAAGCAGTTCGACTGCCCGATTATGTTCGACGCAACCCACGCCTTGCAGATGCCAGGTGGCCGTAGCGATTCAGCAGACGGTCGCCGCGCCTTGGTCGCCCAACTTTCACGCGCGGGTTTGTCACAGGGGATTGCAGGTCTGTTCCTTGAATCACACCCTGATCCAGCTCAAGCCAAGTGCGACGGGCCTTGTGCGCTACCGCTCGATAAACTCGAACCGTACCTGCAGCAGATGAAGACCCTCGACGATCTGATCAAGTCATTCAGCCCGCTATCAACCGGTTAAACCGGCTCTTACAACCGCAGATCGGTTTGGGCTATGATGTGGAACCCCCGTTAGCTGCATAATAGACTGTTACTCAAGGCAATTATGGCTCTGGATTTCTCAACACTGCGAAAAAAAATGGTGCTCGGACCCGAGCATCATCAATTCCAACTGATCAAACCGGTCAGTAACAGCCCGATCGGACAGGTATGGCACGCTTTTGACTTGAGTACCGGCGAAGACGAGGACTCACGCGAGCGCGTGGCGTTGGAGATCGTCAACCCCAATTTACTCAAAGACACCGAAATCGTCAGACAGTTTAAAACCCAGATCGCACTGAGTAGCCGTCTCGATTACAAGCACGTAGCAAAGACCCAGGGCTATTTTCAAAGCCGGGAAGGCTGGATATTTGTTGCGATGGAACCGGTTTCAACCCGTAGTTTGGCGCGTATTCTGATCGAAGATGGTTACAAGCAACTCAATACCGACAAAGCCCGGGTAATTCTGCACCAGGTGGCTCTGGCGCTGGAGTTCCTTAACAAGCAGAAGCTTAGCCACGGTGACCTGACACCCTGGAATGTGATCATCACCCATGAGGTCGGCGTCAAACTGGTCAATGTGGCGTTCCGTCAGCCGCTGTTATATGCCATCCAACAGGCTGGACACCGGGTTCTTAATAACGAATACCACGCCCCTGAAGCCTTTGGTAAAACCCCGTTACCGCAAAGTACAGACCTCTACTCCTTTGCCTGTCTGATCTACTTGTTGCTGGCAGGCCGTGCGCCCTTTTCACCCGAGACTCCGGCGCATAACCGGGAGTTAAGTAAATTAAAGGCACCCGAGCAGTTTTCCGCAGAACAGTGGCAACTGTTACTCCAGGCTTTCGACGATACCCCGGGCAAACGTCCCGCCTCGGCGCTAGAGCTGCTGCGACTACTGTTTCCGCCAAATCCCCAAACAGACGATATAACAGAGCCTGTCAGCATAATCACCGCCGACGCACCTGCAGCAGCACCCTCAAACAAGTCGGCTGAAGTCATCAGTCTCGACAGCGGTAACCTCAATCCGCAACAAGCACAAAAAGTACAACAACAGAACAAAGGACGCCGTTTAATCAGCTCGATCGCAGCGACTGCAATCGCCTTCGGTGCTGGCCTTGCGTTGGGCTATCAGCTGACCAGCAGCCAATATCAGAGCCAACAGCAACAATTGTTAGAGCAGATCGCCAACGTTCAGCAACTGCTGCAGCAGCCGCCCTCAATCAATTCAAAAATTGCGCTTAGCAAAGAGTTCGCCAGCCTTAAACAACTGGCTCCGGACTCTCCGTTGACCGCCCAACTCAGTCAACAGGTCGATAACTACAGTACCCGACTCAGCCGGGACCTGGTCATACAGACTCCAGAGACAGAAATTACCAATCAAAAGGCGGTAACGCACAGCGAGCCGTCAAAACAACGTTTTGGCGAGGTCTTTAAGGATGAGATCATACCCGGTATTTTCGGCCCCGAGATGATCACCATTCCGGCAGGTCGTTTCAAAATGGGCGATCTGGATCGTAACGGCGACGATAACGAACACCCGGTTCACGAAGTTGTGATGACAGCTAACTTAGCGCTGTCAAAGACCGAAGTGACGTTTACGGACTACGACCTGTTTGCTCTTTCAACCGGACGACCTCTGCCAGAAGATAACGGCTGGGGCCGGGGTAATCGACCCGTGATCAACATCAGCTGGAACGACGCTAACGCCTACGTCCACTGGATTCAACAGCAGACCGGTCAGCCCTATCGCTTACCTTCGGAGGCCGAGTGGGAATACGCTGCGCGTGCCGGTAGCCCAACCCAATATTCGTGGGGTAATGAGGTCGGTACCAACCAGGCCGCCTGCGACGATTGCGGCAGCGCTTTCGACGGCCAAAAAACAGCCCCTACCGGTAGTTTTCCTGCTAATGCGTTTGGCTTGCACGATATGCACGGTAACGTCTACGAATGGGTTTCTGACTGCTATAACGAAAACTATGATCAGGCCCCTGCCGACGGTTCTAGCTGGGATGTAGGGCAGTGCAATTACCGCGTCATGCGCAGCGGTTCCTGGTACGACATTCCCCGCCTGATCCGTTCAGCCAGCCGCTATCGCCACCCCCCCAACGCTAGCCGTAATACCTGGGGCTTTCGTCTGGCACTGGACAGCAACACCCCCTGATAGAATCACGATAACTGCGCGTCAGTCGCAGTTATCGTTCTTTCGACCTCCTCCATTGGTTGTAATACCCATCGCTTTGATAGCCTCTTTTGCTGCAATCCTCTATAATCGCGCCACCGTTTTGGGCTCCGGTCAAAGAGCTGGATTCGATCACAATAATCAAGGGGATTTTTCATGAAACAACCTGTACGCGTCGCAGTCACTGGTGCTGCTGGACAGATTAGCTACTCACTGCTGATCCGCATCGCTTCCGGCCAAATGCTGGGTAACGATCAACCGGTTATTTTGCAACTACTCGAAATCACCCCTGCTCTGGACGCGCTGAAAGGCGTAGCCATGGAGCTAGAAGACTGTGCATTCCCACTGCTGCAAGGCATCGTAATGAGCGACGACGCTAACGTTGCTTTCAAAGATGTTGATTACGCACTGCTGGTTGGTGCTCGTCCTCGCGGACCGGGCATGGAGCGCAAAGACCTGCTCGAAGCCAACGCTGCCATCTTCTCAGTACAAGGCAAGGCGCTGAACGATCACGCCAGCCGCGACGTTAACGTTCTGGTTGTCGGCAACCCAGCCAACACCAACGCACTGATCGCTCAGAAGAACGCTCCGGATCTTGATCCTAAAAGCTTCACTGCGATGACTCGCCTTGACCACAACCGTGCTGCTGCGCAGTTGGCTAACCAGACTGGCAAACACGTTACTGACGTTAAGAAAGTCACCGTTTGGGGTAACCACTCAGCCACTCAGTATCCTGACATCAGCAACACCACTGTTGCCGGTGCTGCGGCTACCGGTCTGGTTGAAGACAGCTGGTACAAAGAGACATTCATCCCTGACGTTCAGCAGCGTGGCGCTGCGATCATCAAGGCTCGTGGCCTGTCTTCAGCAGCATCTGCTGCTAACGCTGCTGTTGAGCACATGCGCGATTGGGCGCTGGGCACTCCGGATGGCGATTGGGTCAGCATGTCGATCCCAAGCAAAGGTAATAGCTACGGTATCGATGAAGACCTGATCTACTCCTTCCCTGTGACCTGTAAAGATGGCAAATATACCGTCGTCGACGGCCTTGAAATCAGTGATTTCAGCCGCGAGAAGATGACTGCCACCGAGCAGGAACTGAGCGAAGAGCGCGACGGCGTCAAGCACCTGTTCAGCTAAGCTTGAGCACTGCGCCGGGATCCAGATCGGATTCCGGCAATAAAAAACCGCGACCTTCTCACTTGAGAATCGCGGTTTTTTTGTGACTGTTGTTTATACGGATAGTTTTTTAAGGATACTGTTTTTACAGATATTGTTTTTACGAAATCAGCATTTAGCGGCTGCTCAGTAATCAGCCACCGCATAGAGTACCGCATCACGATAGCCGGTGATCACACGGATCAAGCCGGACCACTTTTTAGACAACTCGGGATCATGCGAATCAATCACTAACGGGCGACCTTCGAGTTGTTTCAATTTCGTCTTGGTAGCGATCACAATCAAGTTTTCGCGGCCAACCTTGAGCAACAGCTCCGTTGACAGCTGTTGATTACCACGACCGATGATATGACCCTGACCTCCAATCACCGTCAGGATGATTTTAGCCGGCTGATCACCGATCATATCAAGCAGTTCGATGGCACTCAGATCATTACCCAACAGCTCACCGTCCCGAACCAGATCAACACCAAGCAGTGTATTTTCCAGCCCCAACTCATCCATCACTGCAGCAACGGTGGTACCGGAACCCATCACATAACAGACACCGTCTTCCATCGTCTCAACGACATCGGCTGCGATATCACCTAACACCAACTCTTCGACTTCTTTACCGCCACCGCTCTTAGTTCTTTGTACAAAACGTCCCTCTTCGGGAACCAGCAACTCACCGTAATATTGCGCCCGAACTTTACCGTCCCGAAATGCTTGCTCGTCAATATCGCGTACTTCCTGTTGGCGCAAACTAACCAGTTCGCCGCGAATCAGCATCGCCACCACCTCACCTGCGGCACGCGGGGTCACCGCGTAAACACCCGAATGGATCTTAACCCCTGCAGGAACCCCCAGCACAGGAACCTGCTCCGCGATGGCGCCGTATAGGTCACGCGCGGTGCCATCGCCGCCGGCAAACAGAATCAGATCAACGCCCTGATCAACCAAGGCGTGTGCGGCCCGACAAGAGTCCTCTGCGGTGGTTGGCTCACCATCATTGAGCGTACCCACCACGACCGGTGTAATTCCGGCGTCCAACGCCGCCTGCTCGCCCATCACTCCGGGATAGCAATAACAGGCAAACTCCAAACCGGCCAGTGCCTGTAATGCCTGTACCGCCCGCTCGCTCGCTCGCGGTACTGCGCCTAGCGCCAGGGCTCGCCTCGCGGTTTCGGCTCCATCGCTGCCTTTGAGCGCAACGCTACCACCCAACCCCGCTAACGGGTTAACAATCAGGCCCAGCTTAAACATCGGTCACAGCACCACTCGTATATTGAATAAAGATAGGAATAAAAATAAAAAGGTAATTGGTAACTCTCAAGAGCCACACTGGGCTAAACCTCATTAACCGCAAGCTAACCGTTTGCCGCCTTACAACCCAACCTGTTCTTGCAACATCTGCTGATAAACAAAACCGGTCAAAATCAACAGTCCCTCCTCATCAAGCCCAGTGAACTCGACACCATGAACCATCCGAAAGCCCCCGCTGAAGCTATCTTCAATCTCTTCCAGATTACGAATAACCGCTTCGATCATCATCACCTGCTCAACGGTTCCGACCTGCACACGGGAGGTGACATACAGCCGGTCACCTACTTCACCCAACTGGTCGCCAGCCTCAATTCGAGCGCCCTGTAAGCTAATATCACCACACAGTGCCTGGCGTGGCCAACCACTGCCGAACTGTCCCGATTCCGCCTCATCAACCGAGATGATCAATTGACTAGTTACCCGCGGGGATTTTCTAACCCGTACGGTTTCAATCTCACCCGGGTGTTCCAGTAACAGCATTGACACCGGCGAGCTGATCACTTTCAGTACTCGGCAGCTAAAAGCGCAGGCGCGGTTTAATGCAATCAATCGCAAACGAACCGCCGAGCCTTCCTTCAATGACACCATTACACCGTTGTGCACCGGTGCAGAAACCATTAAACAGCGTCCGGGATATGCCCCCAGATAACGGACGGTGTAGCGTCCGCGCTGACTGACACTCTCCAACTTAACCCGTTCGCCCACTGCCAATTTGAGATCATCAAACAGCAGTTGCTCTTTTTTACCCAGCGAGAGCTGGGTATCCAACGCGGCAGAATCGGTGGCTGGATTGTTTGTTTGCTGACTGCGGGATTGATGGGAAATACGCTTCAAAGCGACAACCTTCTATTGAAATCAAACTCTGTTGGTAACTTTGGACAACCGTTATTGAGAATGCCTAACCGGCGATACAGACCGCGCTAAATATAGAGCCCGACACGCTGCGCGGCTACAAAAACTATGTTCTACCAACATCAGCTGCAACAAAACAGAATATCACGAACACGATACAAAAACGCCGCTGCCCGACCGACCATTCGGCTATTGCAGGCGACAGTCGGCTCGGTATGATAGGCACTATTTCTGTAAGCCATTTTTCCAAGGAGTATGCATGAGCCAGTTTGATTTTGCCCCAATGCCTAACAAAGACGGTTATTTTGGTGTCTACGGGGGTCAAGTAATCCCCCCCGAACTCAAACTGATCATGGATGATATAGAACGGGCTTACCTTGAGATCAAAGACACCGAGGCTTACCGTACGGAATTGATGGATCTCTACAAATATTATGTCGGACGCCCCAGCCCCCTTTATTTCGCCAAGCGTTTAACCGATCTCTGTGGTGGCGCCCAGATCTACCTTAAGCGCGAGGATCTCAATCACACCGGCGCCCACAAAATTAACCATTGTCTTGGCGAGGCGCTATTGGCCAAGCACATGGGTAAAACCAAGGTATTGGCAGAAACCGGCGCAGGCCAGCATGGTGTGGCGCTGGCAACGGCCTGCGCACTCGTCGGACTTGAGTGTGAGATCCATATGGGTCAGGTCGATATCGAGAAAGAACACCCCAACGTCACCAAGATGAAAATTCTAGGCTGTAAGGTGATACCAGTAACTCGCGGTACCGCCACCCTAAAAGATGCGGTCGATAGCGCTTTTGAAGATTACCTCAAAGATCCGGTTAACTATTTCTACGCCATCGGCTCAGTCGTCGGTCCTCATCCGTTCCCGATGATGGTACGCGATTTCCAGAGCATCATTGGCGAGGAAGCACGACTGCAGATTCAAGAGCAGACCGGCAAACTGCCCGACCATATCATGGCCTGTGTCGGCGGCGGCTCTAATGCGATGGGCTTGTTCACCGCATTCCTCGAGGACGAGAGCGTCAATATCTATGGTATCGAACCGGCCGGTAAGGGACTCGACACCAATGAGCATTCAGCGACTCTCACGCTGGGAACCGTTGGCGCCCTGCACGGTTTCAATTGCTATCTACTGCAAGATGAAAACGGAGAGCCCTTGCCTGTCCACTCAATCGCCTCCGGGTTAGACTACCCCGGTGTCGGACCGCAGCACTGCTACCTCAAAGATATTGAGCGGGTCAAATACACGTCCATCACCGACCAGGAATGTTTGGATGCATTCATGATCCTGTCACGCCGCGAAGGGATTGTTCCTGCCCTGGAAAGCGCCCACGCCGTGGCTTATGCCATGAAACTTGCCGCAGAACTACCCGCGGACCAAACGATCCTAGTAAACCTATCAGGGCGGGGAGACAAAGACGCCGATTATGTCGCTCAGAAACTGGGGCTATAGTCCTAGCGCTATAAAAAGGAATCAGTTCAAACGAAAAGAGCCTCCTGTTGGAGGCCCTTTATAGATTGGAATTCTGGTATGAACTTACCGGGCGCACCCTGTAGATCACAGCCGAATAGTAATTAGTCAGTCATATACATGGTAGCTGCAACGATACTGTTCAGGGTCCTGCAACAACCCCATACCAGCTACCTGCTGACGGAGTTTAAAGATATCTTCGCCTTCTGCTCTCAGTTCTTTTTCAATGTTCGACAAACGGTTCCTTGTTGCCTGCTCGTTTCCATACAGGCTCAGAATCAACTCAGCATCATGCTTCAACAGTTCGGTTTGCTGGCTCATCGGGAGCTCCCTCCGGGGATTTCTTATTAAATTTTCGTATCTATTGTTCGCAACCGCAGCAATAGACACGCAAAAACAAGGCTTACTCAGGCAGTATAGACAACTCTCAGAAAACTCAAGCTGGCTGATAATTTTTTTATCTATCGACTCGCCACTCCGTCATTAAACGGCCGACCTTGACGGTTCGCTCCGCTCAGCATAAATTCATGCAGACAATCAATTCAGGGAATGACCATGATCCATACCAGCAGCCCTACCACTAACAAGCATCGCATCGCAGTACCGTCAACAACACCGCGCTTCGTTATTCGAAGTGTTAAACCCCGGCTTCTTAGTGCGGCACTCACAACAATGGTTCTGCTCGGCATGGTCGCGCCGGAAAATGCCCAAGCACATTTCTTCTCAGAAGCGCATGACTGCAAAGCACCGGTCAAGCCACTGGAGTTTGTCACCGAACTCGACCGTCAAGAGTTCGATCAAAAGGTTGAGCAGTATCGAAGCTGTTTGCAGAGTTTTGTCGATAAGCAGAATGCTGGTATGGGAAAACACCAGAGCGCCGCCAACCAAGCCGCTGAAACTTGGAACAGCTACGCAGAACGCGAGCTGGGTGTGACCGCCCCGGCGCAGTAACTGCGCCTAGTGCCAACCCGGCATGTGATAACACTGTATGAAACTGCTAACTACCTTAAGCGGAGAGTTGAGATCACTGCAGTCGGTGGTCAGACTGCCAGCCAGCCCTGAACCCCCTTAAACAACACCAGTAGCGCCGAAACCGCGGATATTGTCAGCAGAACCGGTTTTGCCGAAGCCGGGTTGATGCGGCTATCGAGCCGGTTAGCCAACCAAAAACCGACCAGCACCCCCGGTATCATCTGCAGACTGAGCACCAAACTGGCTCGGTCGACATCGCCATGCCACGCCAACATCGCGATGGATACCGGCGAACCGATCAAAAAGAACGCCGCTAACTCATTGCGTGCGGTGATACGGCTTTGCTCCTGATAGACCAGCGCCATCGGCGGGCCACCGATCGAGGTAGCAGTGCCGGTCAAACCCGAGAAAAAGCCACCGATAGTCAGGTTCAGCGGCGTGGTTTCTACCTTAAACGTGCGCCAAGTGATGGCAACGGCCAATAGCAGTGAGATTCCGAACAGCAAACTGAGACCGTATTGCGGTACGGAAACCAGCAAGGCTGCACCACACCAGGAACCGGGGATACGGGCGAGGATGGCCGGCATCACCCGCCGCCAGCGCAGCTCCCCGCGTTGTTTCAACACCATCAATAGCGACAGACTAAACCCGAGAATTAAAACCGGACCTGGAACGAAGTCAGGATTGATCAGATAGAGCAGTGGAGCGGCCAGCAGGCCGAAACC
Organism: Motiliproteus sp.; assembly: GCA_036961355.1. Classification (GTDB taxonomy): domain Bacteria; phylum Pseudomonadota; class Gammaproteobacteria; order Pseudomonadales; family Balneatricaceae; genus Motiliproteus. The sequence goes on along the minus strand of JBALVL010000060.1, from coordinate 8,057 downwards.
GATACCGACCCAGGTTTGCAGCATAATACCGCAAGTAGTGATAATCACGGCCAGCAGATCATAGACAGAGAAGGCCATGGCCATAGGTCCGCATGAGGGTAAAAGGAAACAGGAAGATAAAAAGAATGTGCCTAGTCAGTTCTGCTTCACCGGAACCTAAGGCGACTCTTCATCAAGAGGAGCGGAAAGCATATTACCTCAAATCGATAGCTAAAGCGCCGGGCGGTTGCTGACAGCCCAGCGCAGATCTTGGTCAGGTTATTAGCGTCCCCCTGCCCCTTGGCGCGATAGCTCGGTATTTTCAACCAGCACACCGGTACCGATTCGATTAACCTCATCCCAAAGATCGTTATCGATCTCGATGCCGTTCTCGACGCTGTGCTGTTTGTTTTCAGCCACCTGCTCGGCGCTGATATAACGCGCATTACGGTTGCCTTTGGATTGCTGCAACGAGGCGGTCAAATCAACCCGAGAGCTGCAGATGATGGTCAGCGCCTGCTTGTCGTCGGTGTTGGCCGGCAGATTGGTAACCGCTTCGCTGTAGCTTGGATAACGCTCACCCGCCTTGATCGCGGCGGCATGCTCGGTCACGGTCTGGCTGCCATTTTGCCAATAGGCAGCGACGCTGATACCGCACCGACCTCGATCAGTCAGCGCTTTGAGGATGAACATCCGGTTGTGGCAGTTATGCACCGTGACAGTGGCAATACCGTTTTCCAACGCCTTGGCATGCGCCAGATCAACCGACGCGGCGATACAGTTCAGTGCACTGCGGCCGTGGCTGTCGATAATGGCGGAGGTACTGTCCTCATAGACCACACTGCTCAGCGGCTTATCACGATCTTCATTGATAAAGGGCAACAAGCGCTCCAGTTCGGTCAAACCGTTGAGACCGTGCTTTTCCAGCCACAGAATCATATTGGCAGCGTCTTCGTAGTTACCGACGAAGTAGCTGGAGGCTTCGAAACAGCGGCGCAGCGACGCTTTGAGTTCGTTCATTGAAATATTCATCAGAGCTGTCCCGATTGCAGTGGAGCCAGTGGCATAAACCAGTCGTCACTAAAGGGTTTACCGATATCTTCCAGTAGCGGCGCGCCCTGGAACATCGTATTACGAACCCATAACTTTGAACGAGGATCGAATTTACCGACGCCGAAGAAGGCCAGTTTGCAGCGTAACAGGTGCATCGGCAGGATATTTTGATCGAGCAGATTGGCCTGAATATCACCATAAACACAGCGATTCATGCTCTGAATCCGGCGCACAATACCGCGCATCTTTGGACGTGCCACCATAAACCGTGCGGTGGTGTGTTGCGGGTGTTCAGCCACATAACTGCACAGCTGCTCGTAACACTTGCTGACGGCATAACCGACACCCAGCGCCATCTGCTTTTGCTTGGCTTCTTCATCGGCAACACTGCCCAGACGCGGTTCCATCTTCTCTTCGGAACGATACCAACAGGTCTCTCGTGCGCCTTCGGCCGTAAAATCGGTTGCCAGCGCCCAGTCGTAGCGAGTTTCGATCACTTGCTTGAGCTGCTGTAGCGGCATCAGCGGATCCAGATCCAGAAACTCCTCCGCATCATGGTAATCCTCCAACTCATCAACCAGTTCGGGGTAGATTTCCAGCATGATCGACACCAGCATCTCTTGCCCCTGCAACGAGTTGTTGGCCTCACTCCACTGCAGCAAACTGTTCCAATTGTCGAAGCCGTCGGCGGTATGGCTCTGCAACGCGGCAAGGTCTTCGAGTACTTGAACATTGTTCCGGGTCTGCCACTCGTCTTCGGTGACGGTGTCGCGGGTATGCTGCGCACAGCGCTCAATCAGCGTGCTCAGTTCCTGCTGCACCCTGCTGTTAACGTTTCCCAGTGCCCGGACGCGGGCCAGTGCCAGTTCGCGCATTTCGATCCACTGGTTGATCAGCAACGGATGGTTAACCAGAAACGGCGCCATTCCCAGACCGGTTGAGTTGCCAATACCGAAGTAACGTTTGATCTGCGGTTGCATCGGCTTAAACGTGTTGGGCGTTTTATGAGCGGCGATATGCTCGGCTTGCAGCAGGCTGAAGTTGCGCAGCATCAGGCAGACGAACATCTCACCGGCAAACGGACGGGCAAAGTCTTTGTGTTTGGCGCGAACTTTTTCCCAGTCGGCCATACCTAGCTTGCCGCTGCCGTAAACCGCCGTGGTGCGGTAGAGATAACCCACCTTGGCAATACGATCGACGTCGGGTTGTTGTCCCGCTGCCAGCTGATCAACAACATAATCAAAGTTTCGGGCGCTGCGGTTGGCGCGTGACAACACAAAGACGCGAGCATCGACGCGCCCGGCTTCCTGTTTGGGAACATTCTGGCGCAGCTTCTCTAGATAAGTGTCGTCCACCTGCCCCTCCACCAGCGCCATGGTCAGGTCCCATTTGGTGGCGATAACCCGATCGTTGCGCTCGTCCGGTGACAGGTAGTCGGAAAACAGTACAAAACTGTATAAGCCGTGGGGGGCCTGGATCTCATACACAACGGTGCCATAACCTTCGGCATCCAACTCAAAGCGGGCCGGTTCAATCTGCCAACGCTCACGCATGATTCGACGTACCAGTGTCCGCATGAAACTCAGGCGGCTCTGGTGTAACGCGCCCAGACGCTCTAAATCCATCACTTGGCTGGGTGGACGGAGCGGCAATGCATTATCGCCCCTCAAGGAGTTCTGGATCGCGGCAGGAGTCGTCATTATTTTTATCCTCTATTGCTGCACATCTACTAGTTTATTCGATCCTCGTCGCACTGTCGGATCGGCTAGCAATAGATGTGGAGAAACCGACTTGCAAAAAATGCTCTGCGGGGTTGATTGCCTTCATACCCAGCGCAGAGAGCGCCACTTGAAGATGTTTCTTAACCACATCGCTATCTTCTTGTGTGACAGCAATCATCAACCAAAAACCGGTTTCCGCACAAACTAAAAGGATATATCGCTTGATAAGTGAAACTTATCAACGCCGCTAATACATTATTTTTTCTGTGACAATAGCTCTGATAAATCAAAACATCGAGCCTTAGAGATTCGACACTTTCGATCAAGCGGATTGGACAGAGTATGGTAGGGGATTAAACAGTTGAATCATTGATCTGGCGGGTAGATCAATAGCGAGGTTCTCGATTAGTCACCGCTTATAGCTAAAGCCACAGCAGGACAGCATAACCAGCTTATTAGGCTGCCGCTTGAGCGAGAGTTAGGTCCCTTGGCCGCTCCTGCGACTGATCGGACACCCACTGCTCAGAGTCATGAGTGGCTCTACTCGGCCCATACCGGACCGTTAGGGGTTGCTGATATTCAGAGGTGAGCCAGTCAGACTCCATATTCAAAGCGGACGTAGATGACCTACCTCTGATAATGGAAACTACGTGTGCTTGCAGGGCTATTAACTGTCGGAAACGCATATAGGCGGTTGAGCCAGAAGGTTTCAAAGCGGGCTTCAGCTAAGGACAGAATCAGGATCGCAAGTCTTTCTGGTACACCTGCTCAGATTACTTCAATAATTCAGAGCAGGATTCCCTCTGCGAACCCAGATCCACTTCAATCCAGGAGCTATTGCAATAGTTCGATTATCTTTGAATACTCCCTCGCTTGGGCATTTTCCAGAGCGGTTCGTCCCTCCGGGTCGCGGATCGACCTATCAGCACCGGCAGTGACCAACAGCTCGACGATTTGCTGGTAAGTGGAGCCACCATCCCCGAGGATCACCGCCTCCAGCAGCGCCGTCCACCCCAGATCATTGACCTGGTCGATATCGACCCCGGTGGTCAGCAGGTAGCGCACTACCTCGATATGACCGTGATGGGCAGCGGGGGTCAGGGCCGTTCCTCCGTATCGGTTAACGCTCTCTAGATCGGCCCCGGCTGCAACCGTCATTTTGAGAATTTCAAGCTTTCCTTCAGCACCTGCGTACAGGTAGGGGCTGTCCTGAAGGTCGTCTTTCGCGTTAACGTCCGCGCCCTTGCCAATGAGTAACCGCGCCGCTTCGATGGCGTTATGGTGGGTGGCGATCAAGAGCGCCGTGCGGCCGCGGCCATCACGGCTATCCACCGGGACGCCCTTGTCGATAGCTCGCTGCAATTGCGGAACATTATTCTCCGTCACCGCTCTGAGAAAAGCGGCCCGATCAACTACCGTGTCGGCGCCCAAAGACCATTGAACATAGCAGGCCCACAGTGTCAGAGCGATAACCAAGCTACGCATCAGGTTTACCTGCAGAGTTGAGGCCGACCGGCCTGCTGTGCATCAGGTCCATAAACCATACCCTCAATTCCAGACCAGGCCGCAGCCGCTTCGCACATGGGGCAGGGCCGCGAAGAGGAGTAGAGCACGGCACCACTTAAACCTTCGCGCTTAAGTCGGCGCCCTGCATCACGAATCGCCGCCATTTCGGCATGGCCAGTGGGGTCGTGGTCTATTAACACCCGGCTCCAGGACTCACCGACGATACGGCCATCGATAACCACCACGGCACCATAAGGTTGATCCCCCTGTTTGATCGCGAATTGACGCAATTCGAAGGCTCGCTCGATGAAAGCATGGTCATCGCTACTGTTAGGTTGAACGATGGCCGTATTAGCCCGTACAACCCCTGGCCGCCCGAGGGCACCCAATAAGCCGATACTACATAGGGTCAAAAACCTTCGTCGAGGGGCTTCAGAGCAAGTCCTTTCTCTGTTGAATATATCCATAGTAGTCACCTCTCCAACTTGGGTTCATTCTTCTCAGCCCACTATGGCTAGTACCCGATAACATGCGGTAGCTCGTCAGGCTTATTGAGCCGCAAAATAAAGGTCGACAGCCTTCTGTAGAGCCTGTGGGTAGGTGCGATCTTCAAAGGTAAGCGAATACGGCTTATGTTCAACGTAGTAGTAATTGCCATCGCCTGCCGTGAACAAGTAGGTAACACATCTTCACTGGCAACTGTTATCAAGCGATCAATAACTGCTGTGGGGGCTTAGCTGCCGCTAGGGAATCAGATCAGCTTGGGTTCAGCTGTTGGCCCACAGCAGACCTTGTTCAAATCCCGCCTAAGAATATGACCAGTGGTATAGGTAGTGCTGCCAGAGAAACGGCCAAGATAAAGCGTGGCAGTGTAAATAACCCACTTATACCGGCTAGTAAGGCAATTCCACCACCGCCGCCAATGACTGCGTTACCGGGAGTGTTGAGCGCTACAATGATTGCGATGTAACGGTGTTTCAACAACATTGGAACGATCCGTTTCGGCGTATGCTTCAGAAGAAAATTAAGCCGGTCTTTCGAGCTCATAAACTGTAGCTTTAGTACCAGTTGCCTTGATCGGTGCAGCCCGAGCGATCCGAATAGTTTGGCGATAAGGCTGATTGGGAGCGTACCGCCTACGAGACAAGAGATTGCCAGAGCGAGAACAGTGGCCGCATATACTGGTAGTGCAGCGGTAGGGCCGAATACCATTAGCAGCGCGAGGCTTATCTCCATACCCGGCACAAACGGAATCGCCATCAGTACTGCGTATAAAATGACACCCGAAATCAGCAATTGAAGATTTTCTGGTTGGGCGGGGCTATCTACATTGAAACCGAATCGTTCAGCATCAATCAGGTCTACCAACCATCCGCTACCCCAGTGACCAAGTGACAGCAGACCCGCGTAGATGACTATCACAACGGCAATACGAAGCCTGCGTGGGTTGCTCCCTGATGGTCTGTTCAAAGTATCCCCGCAGTATATTTGTGTATTGCGACTGTAGTGCTGCCTTCTTGGTATGCTGGCGGTAGTTTTGGGGGAAGTCCACTATGTCTGTTAATTTTTCCATCCCCTCAACCTGAACCATCAGTGTATATAGGGAGGCACTCATCACTATGTCTGCTTTTGTCGGTAGCTGTAGAAATGCTTAGTCGGGTTGTTTGAATCTATTAATAGTGGGGTACATTAACCCGTGAAATTGGCGATTAGAGAATAGGTAGCTAGACAGCAGCCTGTTAGCGACTGCTTATGTAGCCTGCTATCTACGATGGAGTTCGTATGCAAAGCGGACGTGATCTCCGTGACCGCTTATGGCAAGTGTTGCGACTAAGCAACCATCAACCTAGAAGTATGTTGGGTCTATGATCAGTTCGTGTTGAGCCCTTCCGCATAGCTAAACTCAATTTGAGATGGGTATGGGGGATATCGAGCGCCCTAGAGGTGATTCTTAACGCTATATCCTCTGATGTCAGGTGTTGCACCCAAACTTAGCTGTCATAAGAAGTATTCAGGCCACTGATCTATCATATTAAGTGATAATACATACCTCCAGAAAGGGCGCAGCGGGAGCACCTGCTAGCCCACTGGGATTGGTTTGGTTTGACATTAAGGTCAACTCTGAATTGATCAAAGTGATCAGCCGAGCTGACGCTGATATTGGTGCTATTTATCGATGGAACCGAATTAAATCTCAGTAAATTACGCCATCAAGGCGGTGTTTCGCGTGACAGGGGATTGCTGACGGCACATGTGCGTCGCGATGGAGTATGTAGTGGCGTCACTCCAACTACTAAAGGAATAAAACAATGGACTCATGTTTCACGACCAAGCGTATTCAGTGGACGGTGGCGATCTTGCTCGGGATTGCAGCCGTAGCACCGGCGTTTGCGCAATCACCGGCCCAGGGTTTACTTGATAACCCCTTCGTCTTCAGTGCAGGCATGTTCGTGGTCGGCACGGACATCAAGGCCAGCCTGAACGGCCAGTCGGCTAATAACCCGGAGGTCGACTTCGACCAGACCCTCGGTACCACCAACGACGCAACCCGCGGACGCGTCGACGTACTGTGGCGGATCAACCCGAAGCACCACCTGCGCTTCATGTATTTCAACAACAGCAACTCACGCGCGAATGTGATCGACCAGGACTTCAACTGGGGCGACAACACCTTCAAGGCCGGCGGAAACGTCGACACCCAAGTGAAGATGGAGGTCTACAACCTTGCCTACGAATACGCTTTCATACGGGAGCCAAGTTACGAGGTGGCTGCCAGTCTGGGCGCGCATGTGATGGACATGTCGATCCAGATGGCAGGTCAGGCCACTCTCACCGATGCCAGCGGCGGTGTTTCATTAACCGCATTCAAGTCCAGGGTGGATTCGGTGACCGCACCGCTACCGGTGATCGGCGTCCGCGGCGGCTGGGCCATAGCGCCGCAATGGTACATCGATGCCCAAGCGCAGCTGTTCAATATCGAATACGATGCCTACGATGGCACCTGGTCTGATGTCCGTATTGGTGCCACCTGGATGTTCCATAATAACGTCGGCGTTGGTCTGGGCTACAACCGCTTCGCAACTAGAGTCGATGTTGACAAGACAGGCTTCGACGGCCGCCTGAAGATCGGGTACTCGGGCCTGCAGGCGTACCTGACCGGGACCTTCTGAACCATCCTCGGAGTGGAGGATCTGCACGGTGTGCAAACAATCCTCTAGTCGATACAGCTGAAATACTTAACACCTAAAATGGAGCCGCAGGAGCGCCTGCCAGAAACAGCGTACAGCTATGTGGCTGCCAAGCATTTCATGAAAATGCTTCATAGTGTGGCGTAGTGGTACTGTCAGTACCGATGACCGGAAAGTGGTACAGCAGCCAATATCGGAAGTTATAGGGATGTCCGCTCTGTGTTCAGAATTCGACTAAAGTGGCTCGGCACAATGAGGCATATTAGAGAGGGCTAACGGTCTGCAATGTCGATATAGCAGTAGTACATAACTCCTGAAATGAAGCTACAGGAGCACCTATTGGAAATAGCGTACGGAATGTTGGCAGCCAGCACTTCATGAAAATTCTGCATGAACTTGAACAGTGGAAGTGTCCGTAACGATGGCTGCTAAGTAGATACTCCTGCCGTGACTTCTCGCTCCGTGGGGTGTCCGCTATACGGAACTCCGAAGCTTAACCAGCAGCCAGCTAGGGCCAAAGATGAGCGGCCGTAATGTGTCGGCAAGCGCCCCCTGCCCCCTGTGTCAGGATAGTTGTCACCCCTCATAATCAATTAAGACAGGGGCGGAT
>JBALVL010000059.1:20746-24020 GCA_036961355.1 Motiliproteus sp. | reverse complement strand
TTACTGAAGAAAGGGCTATTGTGCCAGATACGGAGACTTGATCAGAGTTTCCTTAATACCGCTTTAACAGGCTGAAGCCACGTGCTGGCGGAAGTCCGAGCCCTGCGCAGCAGAACTTAAAGTTGAATTTGTTATGTTTATATTTGAACCATGCCCGCTATCTGATACCCGACATTTATGAGCCAGCTACTGGGCACACCTTGGATCATAATCGTCAGCAGATCTGTTTCGCCTAAACTCATAATAAACCGTGGAACGATCAACATTAATGCTTTCGACAATAGCGGCAGGCCGATAACCCAGCCCAAGAAGAACCACTATCAGCAGTTGGTCACCTCTCCCTCTCATCACAAAGTGTCACATTTATTATCTGAATCACCGCCTACAAAAATACTATTTCAACCAGGGGCATTGTCAGAATATTATATTATCTTTAATACAACATACTTAAAGCTCAGGTAGCTCACGTTTTTATTATTAAGTTCTGAATTTCTTAATTGATCAACAAAAACTTTACTTTCCTTTTCGTTAGATAAATGAGTTTTTACTTCCGAAACTGTCACTGTCAAATATCTAATAAAGTTAGTACCGTAAATTCGCCAAAAATTAGTATAAACCCAAGTACCACACCCCCCGGTTGCATCTAGCAAGGGAAAGCTCTCATCCATCCGCCCATCGCAATACTGCTCAAGGTAACTGCTTAGTTCAAGCCGCAGATCACCATTATCATCGTAAACCCACTGGATGCTATCAGCTGTCTCTTTGGAAGAAACCTGCCCATATTTTCCTTTGAGCTTTGCGACAATTTTTTTATCCTCAGGGGCTGTATCTTTAGTAAAAGTCAAAATCCGACTGATGCTATATAAAGTATTTGATGCAGGGGGCTTTAAAAAATTTAATTCAAATGATTCATTACCACCTTGAACATAAGCTCTTATCTCGTAGACATGTTCAGGTAAATTATTTTCGTCAACGTTCTGCACAACATCCACTGCATCTTTATTGATAACTTCGGACTTTTTGTTTTGGCTTGCTGGGATGCTGTTATAAATCTCTATTTTAAAGTCATCCCGGTAATCCAGTAATTTCTCCCGCACTTCGTCTGGCGACATTCCAACCCTAAAGCCAACTATGTCGAGGTTGACACTTGGTGTCTCAGCGACGGGTTCCGGTGTTTCGGCAGAGTTAGCTAGTGTCTGTAGTTCAGGCTTTTGAGGTTCAGATTGGTTGTTTTCTTTAGGCTTTTCTTGTGGCGTTGATGCGGGTTTGTTTCCAACGGCTCCTTCAACAGTTTCATTCATTACCTGCTTGGTCGCATTGGCTGTTTTGTTTTGGCTGTCATCCGAACTTCCCGCATGAGCTAAGGGTGTAAGTACACAGATAAAGATAGATATCAGATAAATCTGGCGGGGTTTGTTTCGAAATTTCATGATACGGCCTCTATAAAGGTAGCCAAGTTCAATACACCACGACAAAAGGTTAGCGCACCATATAGAGGTTCGCCTGTCATAGACCTGCTTCGAGACGACCTCCTGCGGTTGGGCAATGATCCTCATTGGAGCGCAGACAGCCGCTCAAACCTACACCCGCTATTGTCGCGGCCGTTGTGGGACGGAGTTGTCGCAACATCTACCATGGTCTTCCGTTTGCTCAACATCCACTTTGAAATCTGCCTCGGACACTTTTATCAAACTAGAAAGATATTGCCTTTTCCCTTTTCCCTTCATCGACACTCACTCTCAGCTTACTCCCCACCCTTACGACGAAGCTGAGTATTGCTGTTTGTAAATAGGGCAAACCAGTAACCGAGTTTCTCCTGCGGCCATTATCAAGTACAACGCGCAGGCCAAATTTACACAGCTGTAGTCTGCCATAGGGCGAAGCACAGGCATGTGCGAAATAGATCCGGCGAAGCCGACAAGCCGTAGGAGGAGCATTTTCGATTCGTTTTTGATGCTTCAAAAAAGAACGCGCCCCTAGGGCTAAATAAAAACCAACAAGCTAACTAAAGAAATCGGACATGGCACTAAACACACAACATGCTACCCTCTCTGGCCATGAACCTACTCCTCGTCGAGCCTACTAATTTCATCGCCGGAAACCGCGTCCGCATTAGCGATCGGCGGCTGCAGCACGTGCTCAAAGTCGGCATACTCGACGACCTGATGGGTCAAGGCACTATCATCCGACTTAATAAAGAGGCGATTGAGCAGGAACTGACGTTTGACCAGCAACCACCTCCGCAACTACCGCTGGCCCTTCTGTCCAGAGCTACGTTGCGTAAACGGTTCAAACCCTTTTTCGAGGATGAAGCTGCCTGCGCTGATCGTCAGCAGACGAGGCGCTAATGCCATCGCGTTGTTGCGGCCATGCAGCTTCAATTAAACAGATTTTACAACTTATTTGTTGTTATAAAAAACCCTCCCATATTTAAAATACGATGAAGAATAACTATGCTTATTGACTCATTAACCCGTTTAAACAAATACATCAGTGAAAGTGGTATCTGCTCCAGAAGAGAGGCTGATCGTTATATTGAGCAGGGCAACGTATTCATCAATGGAAAACGAGCAAAAATAGGCGATAAGGTCTCTCCTGGCGACCTGATAAAGGTCAATGGACAAGAAATTGAGCCTCAAGACGCCGAAGACTTTATTTTTATCGCCTTAAATAAACCTGTCGGAATTGTGAGCACCACCGAAAGCAGTGAAAGAAGCAACATCGTTGATTTTGTGAAACACAGCACACGAATTTTCCCCATTGGCAGGCTAGATAAAGATTCTCAAGGGTTAATCTTTCTTACTAGCAATGGCGATCTGGTAAATAAAATATTACGCGCTGGTAACAATCACGAAAAGGAATACCTGGTTACGGTCAACAAGCCTATTACTGATAAGTTTATTGCTGGCATGAGTGCGGGCGTACCAATGCTCGGTGTTACAACAAAAAAATGTAAAATCACCAAAGAATCTCCTTTAGTTTTCAGGATCACCCTCGTTCAGGGTCTCAATCGTCAGATTCGCCGTATGTGCGAACACTTTGACTACGATGCCGTCAAACTCGAGCGCGTTCGAATCATGAACGTAAGCCTGAAAGGGCTGGCTGTTGGCGAGTGGCGGGACTTGAGCCAAAAAGAGCTAGGAACATTGTTAAAATCCGTTGAAACGTCATCCTCTTCGGCGTCTCCTGCCCGTTCAAAACAAGCGAAACCAAGTACACCTGCTAAATCTGCTAAATCTGCTAAATCTGCTAAATCTGCTAAATCTGCTAAATC
>JBALVL010000059.1:0-20646 GCA_036961355.1 Motiliproteus sp. | reverse complement strand
CTGCTAAATCTGCTAAATCTGCTAAATCTGCTAAATCTGCTAAATCTGCTAAATCATTTAGTCCAAAGTCTGATAGAAGCAACAAAACGAAACCGGCCTCCAACACCAGGAGCAAGCCGGCCCGTTTAGGCAAAAAGAAACAACGACGATAAGATCATATATCGGCAACGACAGGCCAAGCCAGTAGCGCTCTGCTGGCGATCTTAGAAAGTGATCTTCCTACTACGCAGCTGAGCATAGCTGTTCCTCTCCCCACTACATGTTACCCTCCCCGCCCATGAATTTACTCCTTGTCGAGCCCGCCGATTTCATCGCCGAAAACCGTGTCCGAATTAGCGACCGGCGGCTGCAACACGTGCTCAAAGTGCACCGGGCCGAGCAGGGCGAGCAACTCAAAGTCGGTCAACTCGACGGCCTGATGGGTCAAGGTACTATCACCCGGCTTGATAAAGAGGTGATGGAACTGGAGCTGACGCTCGACCAGCAGCCGCCACCACAACTGCCGCTGACCTTACTGCTGGCACTACCACGACCCAAGATGTTGAAACGGATCTTCCAAAGCTGCGCCACGTTGGGCGTCAAAGAACTGGTACTGATCAACAGCTACCGGGTCGAGAAGAGTTATTGGCAAACGCCGTTTCTGGCCGAAGATAAGGTCCGCGAGCACCTGATCCTGGGGCTCGAGCAAGGGATGGCAACTCAACTGCCGCAGGTAACACTGCGTAAACGGTTCAAACCTTTTGTCGAGGATGAGTTGCCAGCACTGATCATCGGTAAACAGGCGCTGGTTGCACATCCTTACCATGCCCACCCCTGCCCGCGCGGCATCACGCAAGAGACGGTACTGGCGATCGGCCCCGAGGGCGGATTTATCCCCTACGAGATCGACAAACTCAGCGACACAGGTTTCACCCCGATCGAGATCGGCCAGCGTATCCTGCGGGTCGAGAGCGCAATCACCGCGCTGTGTTCAAAGCTGTTTTAACGTCGGATTAAGACGGCCCTAGCCGTTATGATCCAAGCTCGCTTCACCTCTATTTTCTGCGCTTTGTTTATTTCGGCTAGAGCACCAACACCCCTCTTGCTTACCCGCCGCTGCTACACAGCCGCCATCTTGATACAGGTCAAAAACGGCCGCCATCAACACTATGTTTGAGCTATTTTATTAAACCGCCTGTTGACAAGGGTTAATTTTTAAATAAGAATCGCTCTCAATCTCATTTGCATTACGCTATTCACCTACCTTTTGAAGGATTTAACAATGCGCGCTCAACTGAAACGCCTCGCCGCCCTGTCTGCCATCCCTCTGCTAGCTGCCACGATAGCTCCCGCACAGGCTGCTGAAGAGGTAAACATCTACTCATACCGTCAGGCGTTTCTGATCAAGCCGATGCTTGATGCCTTCACCGAAGAGACCGGTATTACCGCCAATGTCGTTTTTGCCAAGAAAGGATTGATCGAACGATTGCAAAACGAAGGCCGAAATTCACAAGCCGATCTGGTATTAACCGCCGATACCGGTCGACTACTCGACCTGGTTAATCGTGACCTGACCCAGGCAGTTGAAAGCGACGAGCTGGATAGCAACATCCCCGAGCAGTACCGCGACCCTAACGACCATTGGTACGGTCTGACATCTCGCTCACGTATCGTTTACGCCTCCAAGGAGCGAGTAAAGCCGGGTGAACTCACCAGCTACGAAGATCTAGCCGACCCTAAATGGCAGGGACGTATCTGTACCCGCAGCGGCAAGCATTCCTACAACCTATCCTTGATCGGTTCGATGATCGCCCACCACGGTGAAGCAGATGCCGAGAAATGGCTGGAAGGGGTCAAAACCAACCTGGCTCGTAAGCCTCAGGGCAACGACCGTGCCCAGGTAAAAGCGATCAAAGAGGGCGTTTGCGATCTGGCGATCGGCAATACTTACTACTACGGCAAGATGCTCCACAACTCCAAGGAGACCGAGCAGGTTGAATGGGCCAACGCAGTTAATCTGGTATTCCCTAACCAGAACGACCGCGGCGCTCACATGAACATCACTGGCGCAGCAGTCACCAAGTACGCACCGAATCGCGACAACGCGGTCAAACTGCTGGAGTTCCTGAGCCAGACCAAAGCACAGGGAATGTACGCGCAGGTGAACTACGAATTCCCGGTCAAAGCCGACACGCCGCTGTCTGGATTGGTTAAAGAGAGCATGAGCGGATTCAAAGCCGACACACTGAGTTTGGCCACCATCGCAGAAAATCGTACAAAAGCGGCCAAACTGGTTGATAAGGTCCAGTTCGATCACTGATAATCAGGCGCAATGTTTTATCGATACCACAAGGGCAGCCCATCGCTGCCCTTGCGGGTTGAGAAACCCGCCCTTATCGGCCCAGTGGTAACCCATCGTTAATGACTACGTCTGAATGAACAACCCGACGGCCGCCAATGCCGCAACCTTGATCAAACCACACGCCGGCCGCCACTCGGGCTGGGTGCTGTCGGCATTTATAGTGGCACTGCTGGTTTGTCTGCCGATCGCATCGGTCTTCTGGCTGACGTTGTTTCCCAGTGAAAATATCTGGAGCCACCTGGCCGAAACCGTACTACCCCACTACATCACCACGACTCTGCTATTGATGGGCGGAGTCGGCGCCTTGTCGGTCATTATCGGCGTGGGTACCGCTTGGCTGGTGACCATGTGTCACTTCCCCGGCCGTCGTTTTTTTGAATGGGCGCTATTGCTGCCCTTTGCCGTCCCCGCCTATGTCATCGCTTACGTTTATACCGACCTGCTCGAATACTCCGGTCCGCTACAGATAATATTGCGCGACCTTTTCGGCTGGAGCAGTGCTCGCGATTACTGGTTCCCGGATATTCGCACCCTCGAAGGCGCGATTCTGATGCTGGCGCTGGTGCTCTACCCTTACGTCTATATGCTCTCCAGAGCGGCCTTTCTGGAGCAGTCCGCCAATATCCAAGCCGCCAGCCGTACGCTCGGCTGCACCCCTTTCCAAAGCTTCTATCGAGTCTCGCTGCCGATGGCACGTCCCGGTATCGCGGTCGGCTTGTCGCTGGTATCGATGGAGACCATTAACGATTTTGGCACGGTCGACTACTTCGCCGTTAAAAGCCTTAGCGCCGGTATTTACGATACCTGGCTTAACATGGGCAATCTCGGTGGTGCGGCGCAGATCGCCAGCATGCTACTGATATTTGTGGTCTTGCTAATCAGCCTGGAGCGAATCGGTCGTTCGCAACAAAAACACTTTAGTGGTGCCGATCGCTACCGCGCCCTCAATACTTACCCGCTTCGTGGCTGGCGTGCTGCCGGGGCAATCGTGGTCTGCGGTTTACCTTTTATCGCCGGGTTCGCCATTCCGGTGCTGGTGTTGGGAAATTACGCGCTGCAAAATTTCGAATCCTCCTGGAACGACCAGTTTCTGAGAATCGCCGGTAACAGCTTTTTTCTGTCAGCGCTGGCAGCATTTCTGTGCTGCGGTATCGGCTTACTGCTGGCCTACAGCAAACGGCTGCACAGCAGCAGGCTGCTGCTAACCGCCGTACGGTCGGCAGGTTTAGGCTACGCCCTGCCCGGCGCGGTGCTGGCGATCGGGGTAATCATCCCCTTTGCCGCCTTCGATAACAGTCTCGATAGCTTCATGCGCGAGCACTTTGATATATCCACAGGCCTGCTATTAAGCGGCACCGCCTTTGCGATTGTGTTTGCTTACGTGGTGCGCTTCGTCACCGTTGCTACCGGTTCGATCGAGTCGAGTCTGGCCAAAGTCACCCCCACCATGGATATGGCAGCGCGTTCGCTCGGCCTCAACAGCATGCAGACCCTCAGACAGGTTCACCTACCACTGATCCGCGGCGGCTTACTAACCGGGGCATTGGTGGTATTTGTCGATTGTATGAAAGAGTTGCCGGCGACGCTGATTCTGCGGCCGTTCAACTTCGACACGCTGGCGACACAGGTGTATCAGTTCGCGTCAGACGAGATGATCGAACAATCAGCACTGAGCGCGTTGTTGATCGTATTAGTGGGGTTGATTCCGGTGATTCTGTTGAGCCGGTCTATCTCGGCATCGGGCAATCGATAACCGCTCTTACGGACCACTCAGGCAGGGACTTTAAAGGTCACCAGATTATCGGTTTCGACCCGCAAGCCGATCTTCTCACCGACCTGGTAATCGTGTTCCGCGCTGATAAACGACGACTCCACCAGCCCGCCTTGCGGCAGCTTCAGGGTGTAAAGTGTTGAGGTTCCTAAAAACTCTTTTTTAACCAGCTCGCCCTGTACCGCACAATCATGACAGCCGGCAACAATCTCGTGTGGCCGCAGGAACACATCCAACGACTGACCCTGCTGCCAGTTACCTCGGCTGCCTTTAACAAGACCGATATCGGTTTCGATCAAACCGCCGTCGACCGCTTGTCCGCGTACAAAAGTGCCTTCGCCAACAAAATTTGCGACCGTCATATTTCTGGGGTGGTGATAGATCTCGAATGGGGTGTCCCACTGCTGCAGGTGACCATCGGCCAGCACCCCTAGTTTATCGCTGACGGTGAACGCTTCGTCCTGATCATGGGTCACCATGATCGCCGAGATGCCCTCCTCTTTAAGGATATCGCGCACTTCAACCGAGAGCTGACGACGCAGCTCGGCATCAAGATTTGAGAACGGCTCGTCCATCAGCAGTAGTTTCGGCTTGGGTGCCAGTGCACGGGCCAGCGACACGCGCTGCTGCTGGCCACCGGAGAGTTCGTGCGGATAACGATCGGCCATACCGCTTAGCTCGACCAGCCCCAGCAAGTGATCAACCACCTTACGACGCTCGCTACGCGGATGCCGTTGCAAGCCAAAACAGATATTGTCACGCACGTTCAGGTGCGGGAACAGGGCATAATCCTGGAATACCATGCCGATGTTGCGCTGCTCTGGCGGCACGCTGCTTTGCGGCGTCGCAATCAACTGCCCTTCAACGTTAATGGCACCGCTGTAGATCGGATTAAAGCCAGCAATCGCCCGCAGCACCGTGGTCTTACCACAACCGCTGGGACCGAGCAGACAAACGATCTCACCCTGAGCAACTTCAAAGCTAAGATTCTTCACCACAGCTTGATGCTGATAACGACATTCAATGTTATCGATCGTCAACAGGGGGGACATCGGTACTCCGCAAAGGCAAAAAAAAGAGCCACGTTCAGTACCGTCCTGACTTGAGACAATACCCGCACAAATCGCAGCTATAAAAGCAATGATAAATGCAAATCATTCTTGTTACCAATCTTTTTACGCTGCCAGCTAAGCTATATCAAGCCACTGGAAATCAATGCTCGGCCGCGGCCAACAACCGCTGCAAGCGGGGCCAGTCGAAAGCCTCTCCGGGGTCTGTTTTACGGCCCGGAGCAATATCGTTATGGCCGACAATCCGTTCGCTCGACAGCCCCGGATAACACTGCAACAGCTGCCGAATCACACCGTTGAGCTGTTGGTATTGATCATCGCTATACGGTTGGTCATCGGTACCTTCAAGTTCGATACCGATGGAGAAATCGTTACAGCCGTCGCGACCTTCAAAACAGGAGACCCCGGCATGCCAGGCACGTTGATCGAAAGCCACGAACTGAACCAGAGTGCCGTCGCGCTCGATCAGCAGGTGCGCCGACACCTGCAAGCCCTCGATCTCAGCAAAATAGGGGTGAACAGCGGCATCAAGCTGATTACAGAACAATTGCTGTACATGCCCTCCTCCAAACTGCCCCGGCGGCAGGCTGATATTATGAATAACCAGAAGCTCGGGCTGGCTGTTTTGCGGGCGCGGATTTTGATTCGGAGACAAGCAGCGACTGGCATTGGTTAACCAGTGTTGAGAAATTGAAGGTAACGCTTGTTGCGTGGGGGTGGGGTCAGACACTGGGTTGAGTTCCGCTGGTAAGGGGCCTTTGTTCAGTTCAGTTCAGGCCGGTCGATTTAATTGCCGCAGTATAGCCACTGCCGCTTCGAGTTTAATCTGTTAAAATGCCGCCGTTTTCAATTATACCCAAGCCAACGATCTACTTAGCCCACACCTTCAACCGAGATTACAGCATGTCCGTACCGGAGCACCTCAAAACCGATTTGGAAATTACCGTTAGCCGTGCCTTGGAAGAGGATGTCGGCAGTGGCGACATCACCGCCGCGCTGATCCCTGCCGGACAGCAAGCCAAAGCTGAAATCATCAGCCGCGATCTGGCCACCGTTTGTGGTCGCGACTGGGTTAACGAAGTGTTCCGCCAGGTCGACCCAACAGTCAACTTGCACTGGCATGTGGCCGACGGCAACCGGGTCAGCCCCAACCAGCCTCTGTTTCATGCCGATGGTCCGGCTCGTTCGCTGCTAACGGCTGAACGTTGCGCGCTTAATTTTCTGCAGACACTATCAGGCACCGCCAGCCGCAGTCACGACTATGCCGAGCTGGTTCGCAGTACCGACGTCAAGCTGCTCGATACACGAAAAACGCTGCCGGGGCTGCGCAACGCGCAGAAATACGCAGTTTCCACGGGCGGCTGCTACAACCATCGCATCGGCCTGTACGACGCGTTTCTGATCAAAGAGAACCATATTGCAGCCTGCGGTGGCATCAAACAAGCGATCGAGCAGGCACGTCATAACGAGCCGGACAAGCCTGTCGAAGTGGAAGTGGAAAGCATGGATGAGTTCCAGCAAGCGCTTGATGCTGCTGCTGACATCATCATGCTGGACAACTTCTCACTCTCGGAGATGCGGCTAGCAGTGGCTCAAAACAAAAAACAAACCGCGGGTAAAACCAAACTGGAGGCATCGGGTGGCATCACCAGCGAAACCTTGCTGAGCTATGCCGAAACCGGAGTTGACTATATCTCGATTGGTACGCTGACCAAGGACTGTCAATCGGTCGATCTGTCGATGCGTTTCATCGACTAATTAACCAACCATCTTTCTTGTAGGAGTCGATCACCTGATCGACTCCTTTAGAAAAAAGTGACTCTTGCAGAAAAACTAACACTACAGAAAGCACTACAGAAAGCGACGGTTCCTAAAAAACGGTATTAGTGAACGTTCTCGCATTTCACAAAACCCAGCTCATCCCAATCGTCTCCGCCGCTCTTTTGCAGTTTGACCACATCGATCACCGAAATAGAGACGCCTGACGCGTTCAACGATTGGATCTTGCGACACAGCTCGCTGGCATAAACCACCGGATCAACCTGATCCTTGATCACACCGACCGATAGCCGGTTGTCTGGGTTCCAGACATACGACTTGACCACTTCCTTCTCGCTGTTGAGCAGGCTATTTACCTTCGCGAGCTGCTCCCCTTCGAGATCCGGATTTTTGATGTCAGAAATCAGGATCACCGCAAACGAAATCACGATAGAAAAAAACATCATCGGTTTGAAATACTTCTTCAACCACTTCATTGCTGGCTTCTCCCTTATGTCACCTGACCGGTATAACAACCGGTTCTTAGCGGGTTGATCAAATACAGCTTACAGCTCGGCGTTGTGGTAAACGTTCTGCACATCGTCGACATCGTTCAGCATATCGAGAAACTTCTCAAACATCGGCATCGCATCTTCGGCGATCGGCGTCGTCGTTTGCGGCAGAAACTGCACCTCATCAACTTCGTAATCAAGCTCACCAAAAGCATCCGTCAATGCCTGCCTGGCTTTGAACTGTTCGGTGTGCGGGGCAAATACTGTGGTCAGTTCGCCTTCCGTTTCGATATCAGTGACATCGACATCAGCCATCATCAATGCTTCAAGCACCGTTTCTTCGTCCTGCCCCTTGAACGCCAGAATGGCGCTATGGTCGAACAAGTAACTGACGCTGTTCTCGGTGCCAATTTTGCACTTTGTCTTGGTAAAACACAGCCGTACATCG
The DNA here is from genome assembly GCA_036961355.1 of Motiliproteus sp. Lineage (GTDB taxonomy): Bacteria > Pseudomonadota > Gammaproteobacteria > Pseudomonadales > Balneatricaceae > Motiliproteus. The sequence continues at coordinate 12,746 of JBALVL010000059.1, read as the reverse complement.
CCAAAGGTGCGGTTAGGGTTATCGGTCAGACACTCGATAATCACCATGCAGCTACCCGGTCCGTAGCCCTCGTAACGGGCTAGTTTAAAGTCTTCACCACCGCCGCCTTTGGCCTTGTCGATCGCCTTCTCGATAACATGCGTCGGCACCTGATCTTTCTTGGCTCGCTCGATCAGTCCACGCAAGGCCAGATTACCCTCGGGCTCAATGCCGCCGGATTTGGCAATTACGTAAATTTCACGGCCATATTTGCTATATACCCGGGCTTTGGCATCCGAGGTCTTTGCAATCGATTCTTTGCGGTTCTGGTAGGCTCTGCCCATCACTAAATCCTGTTAACTATCGTCATTAAAAGATCAAAAAAGGCCAACGTACAACCCGGCTATCCATTCACGGGCGGCGATAACACTCTCATTAATTAATCAAAAATCGTCCTGCGTCAGCTCGGTCACCACCAAGCCGCCACATTTATTACACTTGCCTTCGATCGATGTCAGCTTGCCCTGGGCGTATTCCACCGCATCACTCATTCCAAGATCCGCTTGCTGGCACTTATCACACCAGGTTTGGGTTAAAAAAGCCTGCTGGTCAGCGGCATCTCGGCGGCTAAAATCACGTTTGGTACGTTCCATTATTTTTTCCTGATAACTAGCATGCTGCCCACTCGGCAGCCGACTGAACTAAAGCGCCACAACTACCAACCCAAGATCTGTTTAACAAACGGGATGGTCACCTTTCGTTGTTCGGATAGCGAAGCCTGATCCAAACGGTCGAGCAACGCAAATATCTCTCCTGTCTGACGCGGACTGCGATGAAGGATAAACTGACTGACTTCATCGCTCAATTCTATACCTCGATCGTGGGCACGAGCGCGCAACGCGGCCAGTTTACCATCGTCATCCAACGCGTGAACCCGATACACCACCCCCCAGCTCAAACGCGATGCCAGATCAGGCAAGGCGATCGGTAGTTGCCGAGGTGCTGCGTCGGCGGCGATCAATAAACTGTTGCCTGCATCACGGATGCGGTTAAAGAAATGAAACAGCGCTTCTTCCCAGGCTGGATCACCGATTACCCGATGGACCTGATCGATGCAAACCAGATCAAGTTGGTCAAGCCCGTCCAGTAATTCAGGCCCTTGCTGCAACAGATCCAAAGGCAGATAGAAGGCCGAGCGTTGATTTCGACCGGCACTGTGACAAGCGGCCTGTAACAAGTGCGAACAACCGGCACCAGACTCGCCCCACAAAAACACAAAAGGCTCACCCACCCCTTCGGTAATCCCTTCAATTGCCTGCACAGCCAAGTCATTTTGATGACTGTAAAAGTTGGCAAGAGTCGCGTCGTCGCGCAAGCCAACACTGAGTGTCAGCTGCTGCGGTATGGCAGAGAAGGATAACTGTGTCGGACGGCTCATAGGGATATCGGATCTGACATTAATTCTTCGGTTGTTTTGCGGGTTGATCGGCTGAATGCTCCGCAACAGCGGCTACCGCCGATGACGGTCCCGGCTCTTGTTCTGTCGTCGCATCAACAACCGGTGAATCATGACCGGCGTGGTACAGCTGACTACCGCGATACCCTTCGTGCAGATGGCGCAACAACACCATAACCACGGCGGCAACGGGTAACGCCAGCAGGATACCGGTAAAACCAAATAACTGTCCGCCCGCCATAATGGCAAAAATAACCGCCACCGGGTGCAGGCCAATTTTATCCCCCACCAGCACAGGGGTCAGAAACATCCCCTCCAGCATCTGCCCGGTACCGAACACCAGCACCACCAACAACAGGTAATAGAGCTCATTAAACTGCAGCATCGCTGCGACCAGCGACGCTCCGATACCGATGATAAAACCCATGTAAGGTACGATACTGGCCAAGCCTGCCAATATCCCCAGGATCAACGCCAGCTTTAGCCCGATCATCGCCAGTCCAACAGAATAGAACACGCCCAAACAGAGCATCACCAGCAGCTGCCCTTTGATGAACGCGCCCAGCACCTCATCACACTCGCGCGCCCAGCGACTGACATGAGGCTCGATATTACGCGGCAACATCTCTGCGATCTGCAGTGTTACCCGATCCCAGTCTCGTAACATATAAAAAGCAACCACCGGAATCAGCGCCAGGTTAACCAACCAACCAACCAGCGCCAAGCCAGATTTAGACGCTTGCCCCAGCACTTGGGTTAATAGATCACCTCCGCTAGCGCCATAGCTCATCAGCAACTGGCGGACTCGCTCGATATCAAAATCGGAAAAATCCAGCCCCGAGAGCCGCTCCAGTGTTGGCAGTAGCTGTAGCTGGATCCAGTCAAACAGCAACGGAACTTGTCCGATCAGGTTATCGATCTGAATCCCCAACTTCGGAATCAGCAGCAGCAGCAGCAGAGTGAACGCCAGGGTCAAAACACTGAATACAATCGTCACCGATACGGTACGCGACAGACCACTGCGTTCTAGACGGTCTGTTAGCGGATCACCGATATACGCCAGCAACATACCGGTGATAAACGGGAATAGAATCGGTTCGAGCAGATATAACAGCGCTGATATAATCAGCACGATACAAAGAACAAACCAACGTTGTGAATCGCTCATACCGCTATCCCTGCGAAGTTATGGCTGCCAGCGATAGCTGAGTCGGCCGTCGGTTTCATAACTAGGTACCACTTTGAAAGCACTATTGAGACCTAGGGCACCGCTAATCTGGTTCACCGATCCGTCGATCTCCAGTTTCAATAGCAGCCGGTCATCTACCAATGAGTGCAACGCACTATTTTTAACCGCCGGTAATTCACCCAGATACTGCTGAATCTGAAAATAGCTTTGCATCGAGGATACCGCTTCAATCTCCAGTAACAGACTGCCGGGATCAAGCTCACCGGCGGGAGCCACAAAATCAGCAAAGAGCAGATCGGCCGTTTTATCAACCGCGCCACTCAGGTTGCCGCTAAAGCCCCGTCCACTATTAGCAAAATTCTGCAGTTCACCACTGGACTTCAACAGCATCCATCGACTCCGCCATTGTCCTTCCGCATCACGATAGAGCCGCCCAACCAGCACCGAGTCGGCTTGATAACGCTGCGAGGCTTTGATGATCGAATCCGTGAAAAAGCCCCAGGCATCACCGATAGGCAGTGCCTTTTGGTCGGTCATATCAAGTAAGGGACGAAAGATAGGCAACCCTCGTTCGCGTGCCCGCTGGTTCATCGCCACAAAAGCAGGGTCTTCATCGAGCCCTAAAAAGCGACGTTTACCTCGGCGCTCTTCCATCAGCCACACCAACACACCCGGACGTACCGTACCCAGCGGCCGGACGCCGGCACTGGCTAATAGCTCATTAACCAGCGTTTTCTCAAAATCGATCACCAACCGATGTGCCAGTACTTGCCGGCCATCGTCGGTTTCCATCGACACTTGGGTATTTTGGTAGCGAAACTGCTGGATATAACGGTTGGCCTGCTTCAGCCCGGCATCGAGTTCGGGTTGATCGAGCAGACTCTGCTGGCCACTGACCTTAACGAGTACTTGCCCTAGCGCGGTCTTAACCAATTTAGGATCGACCTGCACCGACTGCTCCGCCACCAGCAACTCAGCCGTATAAAGCCCGTTCACTCGTGAAGCCTGCGCAATGCTAATACAGCCTGATAGTGCCAAAAACACCAACAAGCGAAGCGAAAAACCGAGGCGAAATATCACAGTAACTCCTGTTAAACAGCGCTATTGAGATAGCATCGCTGCGGTAAAAGTATCCGAGTAACTCATAAGAATCGAACAAGCATAAACCATGGCGCCGACAAGCCAAAGCAACCTGCACTGATCACGCAAAAATAAGCCTCGAAAAAAAACCATATTAGGCGTTTTTTTTCACCGTCGAAAGATGACCCTGCTATGTTCAAACTGATAGAATACGCGCCTCAAATTTTGCTACCGCCAAACAGGTGCCGACCCTATGAGCAACTCCACCGATTCCATCAGTTACAAAGACGCAGGTGTCGATATCGACGCCGGTAACGCACTGATCGAGCGTATCAAGGGCGTCGCCAAGCGTACCCGCCGTCCAGAAGTGATGGCAGGACTGGGCGGTTTTGGCGCACTGTGTGAGCTGCCAGAAGGATATAAAAAGCCGGTATTGGTATCGGGTACCGACGGTGTCGGCACCAAACTGCGGGTAGCGATGGACCTGAACAAGCACGATAAGATCGGGATTGACCTGGTCGCTATGTGCGTCAACGACCTGATCGTTGCGGGTGCTGAGCCGCTATTCTTCCTCGATTACTACGCCACCGGCAAGCTCAACATCGACATTGCTACTGATGTGGTCACCGGCATCGGTGAAGGTTGTGAGCTTTCAGGCTGTTCCTTGGTCGGTGGTGAAACCGCCGAGATGCCGGGCATGTACGAAGGCGAAGACTACGACTTAGCCGGTTTCTGCGTCGGCGTCGTCGAGAAAGATGAGATCATCGATGGTTCCAAGGTCAGTGCTGGCGATGTGCTGATCGGCCTGCCCTCATCGGGCCCACACTCTAACGGCTACTCGTTGATCCGTAAGATCATCGAAGTACGAGGTGCCGACATCAACGCGCCCTTTGGCGACGGTAGCGAAGGCAACAAGACACTCGGCGACGCCCTTATGAAGCCGACCCGAATCTACGTTAAACCGCTGCTGAAGCTGATCCGTGAATCGCAGGTCAACGCGTTGTCACACATCACCGGTGGTGGCCTGCTGGAAAACATCCCCCGTGTACTGCCCGAGAACACTAAGGCTGTGATCGATATCAACAGCTGGCCACGGCTGGAGATCTTTGACTGGTTGCAGCAGCAAGGCAATGTTGAAACCCGCGAGATGTACCGTACCCTCAATTGCGGACTAGGCATGGTGATCGCGGTTCCAGCCGACAAGGCTGACGAGGCTATCGCTATATTGAAAGCGGAAGGCGAGAGCTCTTACGTTATCGGCACCATCGAAGCGGCGACCAGCGACGAAGAGCAGGTAGAGCTACAGGGTCTGAACGGCTAATGAGCAGCGATAGCATGACACTCAATCCTGCCGGTAATAACGACCTCAGCGCTAATTCAGAAACGGCACCCAAGCCAAAGATTCTGGTGCTGATCTCCGGCAGCGGCTCAAACTTGCAAGCGATCATTGATGGTGTTAAAAATCAGCAGATCGATGCCAATATCTGCGCTGTCATCAGCAACAGGCCCGATGTTAAAGGGCTTCAACGTGCGACTGATGTGGGTATCGAAGCGATCACGTTGGACCATACCGAATTTAGTTCGCGCGAGCTGTTCGATGCCGAAATGATCCGTCTGATCGACAACCAGCAGCCGGACCTGATCGTACTGGCTGGCTTCATGCGGATCCTGACCCCTGAGTTTACTCGCCGTTACGAGGGAAGGATGTTGAACATTCACCCCTCATTGCTGCCCAACTACCGTGGTTTGCGCACGCACTTGCGGGCAATCCAGGCAGGCGACACCGAACACGGCGTCACCATTCACTTTGTTACAGAAGAGTTAGATGGCGGCCCGCTGGTGATTCAGGCGATCGTTGCGATCGAAGCCGACGACAACCCAATATCGCTGGCCGAGCGGGTGCAGGCGCAAGAGCACATCATCTATCCCCTGGCGGTTAAGTGGTTTGTAGAAGGCAGACTGACCTACAATAACGGTCAGGCTGAGATGGATGGCCAACCCTTGCCGATGACAGGTTGCCAACTCGACAGCCGCGTATAAACCGAACAGGCTGCTAAAAAGCATTAGCAAGGCCGTAGAAGACCCGGCAGAAACGACCGATAACCGTAGCCTATCTGCAACTGCAGATTTTTTTGAGGTCGTTTTTACGCTATACCAACAACACAGGTAGATTTTCACCAACCAACCAGAGGCTCCAACATGCAGCGATGGTTAAACCGGCACAATCTTCCACTAGTTTTCTCTCTCTTGTTGCTCTGCTCGCCGTCCGCTCAAGCCGGTGGTGAATCGCCCCCCGCTGGCGACGCGTCTGCGGCCGCATCAACAGAACAACCTACCGCCCCCCAAAACAACAAACTGATCAAACCACTGGCACCGTTCAAAGCGTATTACCAAGCCCAGTTTGATCTGGGTATCAACGTCGGTGGCGAAGCGGTGCGTCAGCTAAAGGCCCTGCCCGACAATCAATGGCAACTGAGTATGAATGCCACCGCCATGGTCGCCAGCATCGATGAGAGCAGCCGTTTCGAGTTCACCAGCGATCAATCGATCAAGCCACAGCACTACAACTACCTCCGTAAAGTGCTCGGTAAGAAGAAACACCGACAGTTAGATTTCGACTGGCAAAAGGCCACCGTCAACAGTATTTACAACAAAGACAAACACTCGTTCGCTCTGGAACCCCAGACACTCGATACCATCAGCTATCAGATCCAACTCTGGCATGATGTTAAAGCGGGCCTGAAAACCATGAACTACCGGGTTGCTGATGACGGTCAAATCGAGCCTTACCGCTACAACGTCGTCGGTGAAGAGCGCGTCGAGACACCGGCCGGTGACTTTAATGCCATAAAAGTTGCCCGCGACCGAGGCGAAGGGAGCCAGCGTCAGACCTTTATCTGGTTTGCCCAAGAGCACGACCATGTCATCGTTAAACTCGAACAGATAGAGGTTGATGGCAAGCGCTACACGTTACTACTGGAGCGACTGGAAACACCCTGAACCGTGCGCTTCAGGACAGCCCAATAGCCTTGCCTGCCTCCAAGCCCACACGCTATGAGCGATAAGCCAACGATAGAGCAGAACCTTTATGAGTGACCAGCCGCAACCAGACACCCCCGCACTTCGTAAAACCAAGATCATCTGCACCATTGGTCCGCAGACCCAAAGCCTGGAGAGGCTGGAGCAGCTTTACAACGCAGGGATGAACGTAGTGCGCCTTAACATGTCGCACGGCGATCATGACTGGCACGAAAAAGTGATCAAAGCAGTTCGCACCCTCAATAAACGGGTCATGCATCCGATCCCGATTCTGCTCGATACCCAGGGGCCGGAGATTCGCACCGGCGACATCGCCAAAGAGCTAAAACTCAAACAGGGCGATATTATCTCCGTCAGGGTTCGTGGCAGCGAAGATGTTGAACAAACCTCGATCCACGTCAACTATGACGACTTGGTCGGCAGCGTCCAGATTGGCGATCGTATTACCGTCGACAACGGTCTGATCAACCTCGATGTGCAAAGCAAAGAGGATCGCAATCTGCAATGCAAGGTAGTCGATGGCGGTGTGCTGAAGAGTAAACGTCACGTCAACTTGCCCGGCATCCGGGTTAACCTGCCAGCGATTACCGAAAAAGACCGAGCCGATATCATCTTTGCCATGGAACAGGAGCTGGACTTTATCGCCCTGTCGTTCGTGCGTGAAGCCGATGATATCCGCCAGCTCCGCAAGTTACTCGGCGCCAAGGCAGGTAAGATCAAGATTATCGCCAAGATAGAGGATCAAGAAGGGGTTCGTAACCTCGACGCGATCATCGACGAAGCCGACGGCGTGATGGTAGCGCGTGGCGATCTTGGTGTTGAGATCCATATCGAACAGCTTCCCAACGTCCAGCGCCGGATGGTTCGGCTGTGTATCGAACACGGTAAACGCGTGATTGTTGCCACCCACCTGTTAGAGTCGATGATCGACAACCCTATCCCGACCCGCGCCGAGGTCACCGATGTCGCCAACGCCGTCTACGAAGGTGCCGATGCGGTGATGCTGTCGGGAGAAACCACCATCGGCAAGTATCCGGTTAAATGTGTCGAGATTCTTGACCGGATCGCCCGTACCTCCGAAGCCGAGGTCGGCCTCAACTTCGCAGCAGGGCTGCACAAAAATGATGAGAAACAACACCTGGCCGTTGCAACTGTCGAGCTAGCCGAATCACTCGGGGCCAAAGGCATCGTGGTGATCACCCGCCGCGGCCTAATGGCCAACTACGTCAGTAACTGCCGACCGCACAAGACGCCGGTGTACGCCTTTACCAACGATCCACGCACTCGCCGTCAGCTGTTACTCAATCGCAGTATCTACCCGTTCCGCACCGAATTTAGCAGTGATCCGGAAAAGACCCTCGGGACCGCCTTCACAACGTTAAAAGAAAAGGCTGGGCTGCAGGTAGGTGATCAGGTCGTCGTTATCTCCGATATCATCGCCGGCTCCGGTGTCGATGCCGTACAAGTTCGAGTGCTGCCCTGATGCTCCGGTTAATTCGCCTGGCGGCGCAAAAGTGACCGCTCCGCAACTGAGCGTCCCTTGGCAAGTCAAGTTCACCCGCCGACGCGGCTCCATCGCCCTTCAGATCGGTGCCGACCAGGTTAAGGTGCTAGCCCCTCAAGGCACGGCAGCCCGAACCATTCACCAGCTACTGGTGAAACGCAGCGACTGGATCGAGCTTAAAATCGATCAACAGCGACACAAGCAACAGCAACGACCGGCTTTCAGCCGGGATTACAACAGCGGCGAACGCTGGTTGGTAGATGGCCAACAATGCCGGTTAGCGCTGCAGCAAGATGACACGCTGATACAGCCGGCGATTCAGCTGAATAATGACCAACTGGTGCTGCAACACACCACCGAAGAGGAGCCCGATTGCGCGTTGCGCGCGGAGTTAATCCAACGATGGTACCAACAGCAAGCGGAGCAACGCTGGCCGCAGCAGCTACAGCACTGGGCTGAGATTACTGGCCTACAGCCAAGCGGACTTAAAATCCGACCCTATAAAAGCCGCTGGGGCAGCTGCAACCATCGCGGTCTAATCAGCCTGAATACGCTGTTAATGATGGCACCGGTAGCAACGCAAGACTACGTTATCATCCATGAACTTTGCCATTTACAACATCCCAACCACAGCGCCAACTATTGGCAACTGGTTCGGCGGTACTGTACCGACCCCAAACAACACCGCCGCTGGCTTAAAGATCACCTGCGTTACCTGACATTCTAAAACCCAACAGCATTGCGACGACCACTCCTGTGATTTAAATCAACGCTCACAGCGGTAGCAAGTGCTAACATTAGTGTTATCGTCAACCAAGTTATAAGATACCTCGATGAAGGAACTCAGACTACATCCCCGCATTCCCACCCAACTGATGGCAGACGTGACCAACAGTAACGGCGAGACCCTGCCCGCCAAAGTGGTCAATCTATCACCAGGCGGTTTGATGTTACTCGGTGACGAGCCGCTGAAACACTTGGTCTTTGCCGGCCAAGATCCTGAAAAGGATCCCCTTTTTCATCCGGTTGAAGTCGAAATCCGAATTCCGCTACCCGGACAGCTACAGCCCTTTTACAGTCGCATCCGCTTGCTCTATATCCGTCGTTTGTCGCAAAACGAGTACAACATGGGCTTTCGTTATGTTGCTATTTCATCGATTCATACCAAGATGATGGAACGCCACATTTTCCCCGAAGGCCAAAATGACAACGGAAACGCTCAATTTTCCGCTTCGATCTAAGGCGCTATCTGCTCGTTTTTCTGCTAGTTTTCAAGGTCAACAATCTGATTCAGGGAAGCATCATGGTAAACCCAACCACCCAAGTGCGCGTTCGCAGCCGTTCAATCCGCAGCCTGGCCATCTTAGCCCTGTCTTCTACACTATTTTCTCTGCCGGCAACCGCCGATAACATCTCCTGTCAGGCACTACTCGATGAAGTGCAAAGCTGGCAGCCAACCAGTCCGGTGTACAAATTGACGCTGATGAAAGCGATGGCTCCGGATGTGCAAGCTAAAATCGGCGATGTCGGCTCGCATCGTGAAGTCCCCAAAGGGACCATCAAACAGATCGAACAAACCCAGCTCGATTATTTTGTTCGCGAGTGTCAGGATAACCCGAAGTTATACAGCCATAACGCCTCCAAAAACGCGCTCGAAAAAACCCGCGACATCACCGTTGAATATCTGAAGAACCGTCAAAACTAAGACCAACTCTCGAGTGAACACGCCTGTTGCGCTTTCCCTTGATCGATGAGCCGTAAACAGGCCACCTCACCAACGGCAACGTAGCCCACGCCGGTTGAGAACGACGCCGATCACACTGATATGACTACACGCATTGATGAACCCAGATAACCACTTCGAAACGCTATCGAAACGCTTCGCCCGTAACATCTACGCCACCGACAAGGGCCAGATCCGACTACAGCTGCTGCAGCAGGATCTGACAGCGACACTCGACCAGCCTGATCAGTTGATTCTCGACGCCGGTGGCGGACAGGGACAACTGGCCCGCTGGTGCGCACAAAAAGGCCATCGGCTGGTATTGTGTGACCTGTCCGAACAAATGCTGTTGCAAGCCGATCAGACCAACCGTGAGCAGCGGCTGCACGATAATTTTGAACTGGTGAATAGCTCGATTGAGTCGTTTTGCCAACAAGACACACGGCAGTTTGATCTGATCTTATGCCACGCAGTACTGGAGTGGGTCGCCGATCCGAAACCTCTGTTAGCAGGACTGGTACAGCGACTCAAACCCGGCGGCCGATTATCGCTAATGTTCTACAACCGCCACTCCATTATCTTAAGAAACGGTTTACGCGGCAATTTTCGCAAAGCGCTGAGCCCCGATCTAAGCGGCAACGGCACCGGCCTGACGCCAACGCACCCCTGCCAGCCCGAACAGATCGAGCAACTGCTGCAACAGCTCGACTTATCCATTGAATTGCAGGCCGGTGTACGCTGCTTTTACGACTACCTGCCACTCAATGTCCGGCAAGAGTATAAATTTAAAGATATTATGGAGATGGAGCAACGATTCCGTCATCAACCACCCTATAGCCAGATGGCACGCTACATCCACCTGATTGGCCGAAAATCATCCGACAATAGCGATTGAGGCCCTATTCAACGCGGCTTTGAGACTGAAACCTGAGATCAGACATTGGCTTGATGTATTAACACCCTTGTTTAATGGCAGAATAGATCAAACCGTGCAATCACACGCCAAACCCCTGCAACCCAAAATTTAGGACCGACGATGTCTGATCAACATTGGGATGAACAAAGTTTTTGCGATTTCTATTCCAATACCTGGGAGATCGCCGAAGACGAAGTGCATTATGGTTGGCTGGCCGAAGGTGAGCGCAGCCTGGGCCTGGTCGATACAGACCTGGTCAACGCCAACGTTCTCGATATCGGCTGTGGCATGGGAGAAAATCTGATCGCATTGGCACACAAAGGCGCCAACGGCCACGGCATCGACATCTCCGGATTCATGCTTGAGCGGGCGCGAAGCAAACTCGAAAGCTACGGTGATGCACTGCCGACGGTTCACTTCAAACAACAGGACATGCGTCAGACCGACTATTTTCCCGGAGTCAGTTTCGACCTGATCCTGTCTGTCTATTCGCTCGAGTACCTGGCTTCCACTCAGGAACTCAAAGAGCTACTCCACAACCTGTTCAAACGGCTCAAGCCCGGTGGCAGTTTTATCTTCTGCTTCTCCCACCCGCTACAACACAACCGCCACAGCCAGCTACTCAACAGCTCGGGCAAGCTTGGCGAAGGCAAACCGTTCGACCCAACCATCTACTCCATTCGTGATGTTGTGCAGACCCTCAGTGGCGAAGGCTTTGTGATCGATAGGATCGTCGAACAAGCCACCAACAACCCCTCGCAGCTCAGCTACGAAGACGCCCTACACTTCCCTTACCATTTCCACCGCAACATGAACTACTGCCGCAAAGAGTATGACGCCGAAAGTAACAAAGGGCCCCATACCATCATCTACAAGGCCCGAAAATTGGCCAGCCAGGGGCGTGGGCAAGAGGGTCAACTGGCCTTTAACTACAGCAGCAAACAGATCCGCATCTGGGGGCAGAACCGAACCGTCGCCAAGTCCCACCTCTTTCAAGCCGGTGATCTGAACTACACCGCACTGGAACTGGCTCAAAAAGATGCCGTGGTCGGGCTGTGCGAAGCGTTTAGCCTGACTGTTAAAACCGAAGACAACCGCAGCGAGCAGGAGCTAACCCTGATACTCGATCTGGATGGCAGCGAGTATCAACGCTCGGTTCCGGCCAACTCGGTACAAGCACTACTGCATCAGCGCATGGTTGGTTCGGGCTTGGCTCCCAATTACGCGCGCAGCACCTTTGCCGGCAATGAAGAGCTCGAAACCGGGCTCTACATCAAGCGGCTCGATCCGATCTATGGCGAATTCAACCAGCTCTTTCCCAGTCAGCAGCTGGGGATACTAGTGTTTATCAACGGTGAAGAACCTGCCCACGGCACCATCGGGCTGGAAGATATCACCGCCACCCCGGGTGATCACATTCAGGTGTATTACATCGCCACCCGCTGGGGCAAAGCCTGGCGTCCGCGCAAAAAACCGGACGAACAGATCTCGCTGTTTTAACTGCTCGACCGGCTCTGGCATCTGCTGATCAAATACTGCATGATCAAAAGCTTAGGGAGTTCGGGTACCGAGATACTGTGTCACCCCGCCAAGAAATATGCGTATGCTCTTTTTCATTGGAAGAAGATGACAGATATTTCCAATTTCCCCTTCAAATCCAGCCAATTGCCCGCCTCTATTCAGGGTATCAATAGGGCAAAACACGCACGCTCAGAATTTAAAAGTTAAGCATCACAAAGAGGTTCCATGGAACTTAAGGTAGAACAGTTACTCTGACCCCGTTGGTTATGACCCCGTTGGTTATGACGCACAGTTTTACGACTACGGCGGCCAATGAGCACGACCTCAATCAAGCTGAGA
>JBALVL010000004.1:0-158273 GCA_036961355.1 Motiliproteus sp. | reverse complement strand
AACTCAGTTTGGTACAATCGATACCGTTAGGTGAGGAGGAGTCCATCCCATTGCTGTGGGGTCTAAATCTACATATTGATACTCGGCAAAAAGCAGTAGGTCACCTTTTTGCGCTTCAAAATGCAACGTGATAATTTTGGCCAAATTATCAAGTACATCATCCTTAAAGTTCAAATCCAGATCGGCAGTGTTGCCATCAATCGTTGAATCACCTTTGATGCTCATCCCCCATACAAATAAGGGTGCCAGCGAAAATTGCCACTCATCTTCACTGCTCTCTGACTGGGCCTGAATGGGCCTGAATGGGCATTGCAGTGAGACAACTAACGGCGGTCAAAGTCATCGGGATTGTGATTTTTTTGAAGCGGGATATAACTGCCATGACAATTCCTCTATCTCACCGAATAAAAAACACATCGACTATAAGACGTTTTCGACCGATCAACGAAGACCTATCAGCAAGGTTTACTAAGTTTAAAGCACGCAGTATAGACTAGTAAAAACTACAACTATCTCTAATAGACAGCATATATCTATAGATTTCAGTCAGTAAGCGCTATATCTTTAAACGCTTGCTCATCGCTCTGCCCCCTTCACCCAAGAATTAACCAGCCAGCAGAAAGAGCAAATCAAATAAACATTGTCGATCATCTAGTCCTATTTATTAAATGCCTACACTATATCGACTCCACTTCTTGTAAGTGGCCCATCTGTCAACTCTATTGGCGAAATCAGGGTACCTGTTTGCTGTTACAGCATTCGTTAGAATGTTCCAGACCATACCAACACTCATTCGCTGAAGAATGATAACCCCTCACTAATGTCATCTTTTGTTAACAATTCATCGGTAGCCTTGTGATAAATGATGCTCATCCGAGCAATATTGGCTATACCAACAAAAGCAAAAGGATACCGGTTGATGAATGAGATCAATGTTAAAGATGACGCGGATCGCCTCGAACTGAGCGATTCTGATTTTTCACGGATGATTGATATTGGTTTAAGTCGTCGCCGGTTTGTCCAAAGTGGCGCGGCTGCGATGGGCCTTTTTCTGGCAGCAAACCCGTTGGCACATGCCATCGCAGCCGCGTCCCAAACTGGCAGCAAACTTCTTGGATTCACAGCACTGCCAACCAGTACCTCTGATCACTTTATTGTCCCGCAAGGCTACACAGCCAAGCCTCTAATCTCCTGGGGTGACCCTATTCTTAACGGAGCTCCTGCTTTCGATCAGTCGGGGACACAATCGAGCGCCGCTCAAGCCGGTCAATTCGGCGATAACACCGATGGTATGAGTTTCTTTCCTCTCTCTTCAAACCGCGCTTTACTGGCGGTCAATAATGAATACACCAATTACCTGCTGCTTTTTTCGCACCAAGGTAAAGCGCTCACCGCCGATGATGTTAAAAAAGCACAGGCGGCCCATGGCGTATCCGTGTTTGAAGTTGAACGTAGCACCGATGGTCACTGGCGCTACTTAACCGATTCCACTTACAACCGCCGCATCACAGCCAATACTGTGATGGAGATGACCGGCATCGCGGCAGGTCACCCCCTGCTTCAGACCAACGCCGACCCAACCGGTAAAAAAGTATTGGGGACGTTTAATAACTGCGCCAACGGAGAAACTCCCTGGGGAACCTACCTGACCTGCGAAGAAAACGTCAACGGTTACTTTGCCGCACCCGGCATAGAACTAGACAAGCACCAAAAGCGATACGGTTTAAAAGCCGATAACGACCGCTATCAGTGGCACAACTTTGATCCCCGTTTTGATATGTCGAAGGAGCCTAACGAGCCTAACCGACATGGCTGGGTCGTTGAAATCGATCCGATGGATCCAACATCTACGCCCATGAAACGGACTGCTCTTGGGCGTTTCAAACATGAAAATGCCGCCGTCACTGTGTCGGAGAATGGCCATGTCGTTGTTTATCTGGGTGATGATGAGCAAGGCGAACACCTGTACAAATTCGTGTCTAAGAATCGTTACAACCCAGATGATAGAAAAGCTAACCGTAATTTGCTGGAAGATGGCACGCTGTTCGTTGCTCGCTTTGATGCAGAAAGCGGCGAACTTAAAGGCGACGGTGAGTGGTTAGAGCTAACGCAGGGTAAAAACGGCTTAACAGCAGAAAATGGTTTCGCTGACCAGGCGACTGTACTGATCTATGCTCGTGAAGCGGCAACCATTGTCGGAGCAACTACGATGGATCGGCCTGAGTGGGTAGCCGTACATCCTGATAACCAAACCGTGTGCTGCACGTTAACCAACAACAAAAACCGGGGTAAAAAAGATAACCAACCGGTTACCGGCCCTAACCCGCGTGCTGAGAACAAGTACGGTCAAATCGTTCGTTGGAAGCCCCGTAACGGTGACCACACCAGTAGCCTTTTCGACTGGGATCTGTTCCTCGTTGCCGGAAACCCTTCAGTGCATAACGACCTGTACGCGGGCAGTGCCAACATCACCGATGAGAACATGTTTAACAGTCCCGATGGACTAGGTTTCGACCGCGCCGGGCGTCTCTGGATTCTCACCGATGGTAAGTACTCCAACGAAGGAGACTATGCCGGCATGGGCAATAATCAGATGCTATGCGCCGATCCGGATACAGGTGAAGTCAGACGTTTTGCCACCGGACCGATCGCCTGTGAGCTGACCGGACTCACCTTCTCTCCCGATCAACGCAGCATGTTTGTCGGCGTGCAGCATCCGGGGGAAAACAACAAACCGTCACACTTCCCCGAAGGCGGAAACAGCAAGCCGCGCTCCACCATCATGGTTATCCAACGAGACGATGGCGGCGTGATCGGTGCCTAAGTGCCGGGTGAGCACCGGATGAACGACAAACAGTAACAAGCAGCTGACTGTCGTATCGGTTTACAACAAGAAAGCCCCGCACTGATTTAATCAATACGGGGCTTTTTTCGTTAGCGCCGGTTCCCAGCGCGTCCTACTTGCCGATGACCGTGTGGGCTGATATTAGTGGTTTCAATCGTTGTTAATTGATTCCGCCTCTTTTGCTAACAGTTGGCAGTTTGATCCTGATTTTATGGCGCTTCGATGAAAACTTTTGTTCCGCCCCCTCGGGCGGGTGCATTTTTGACGCATCAAAAACGAACCAAAAAATGCTCTCCCCACGATTTGCCGACTGCGTCGGTTCCCTGCGCTTACTCCTTGCCGATGGCCGCTGGGGCAACTCGGCGACTCCGTCACCTCAAACATCCCCAGCTCTACTCCATCGTCAAGCAGCAATGCTCGACTGCCTCGTAAGGGGTTCCAAACCGAGTGAACCGATACTTTTTGTCTCTATTCGCTGTTAAGTAACTAGCACTATTTAGCTCATTAATAAAAGTCCCGTTTTTCTATCTTGAGCAGCCATGCAAGAAACATGCTTTTTCTATAGAGTCTGTTTAGTAATGGATGATAGAGGTAATGGGTATGGATCTAAGCGCAATCACAGCAGCATACAGTGCGGTTTCTTCGATCAAAGAGATTAGCAAAGGATTACTCGATGCTAAAATTGATACTGAGGTCAAAGCAAAGGTCAACGAAGTTCTAGATAAAATTGGCAGTATTCAAGATACGCTGTTCTACGTTCGCGAAGAATTACATATCAAACAGAATGAAGCCCACCGTCTAGCCGAGAAAGTTCGCGAACTTGAAACACAACTTGAAGCACAAAGTAAGGTGTTTTATCGCAAGCCTTCGTACTGGATACGCGCTGGTGCAGGTGAAGACGAATACGAAGATGGCCCGTTCTGCCAAAGTTGTTTTGATGTGGAAAAGAATTTAGTCCGTTTACAGGGTGGTAATAATGATAGATGGAGATGCAATGAGTGTAAGGTTGGCGTTCTTGGTAAAGCATATCGACCACCACCGCAAAAAAAACGCGTCCACGGCGGCATTAAGATTTAGGGAGTTGGAAAAGCTAGGGCGAACCTATTTCTTGAATGCTAGACAAAAGCGGCTTAAATCAATTAGCTCTCATCCCCCTTCGACGCAGACGAGCATTGCTGCTTGGCGATGGAATCGAGCAACGGTTGTTTGAGGCGGCGCAGCCGCCGAGTTTCCGTTGCGGCCATTGGCAAGCGGGAAGCGCAGTGGACCGACGCAGTCGGCAAGTCGTGGGGGCCGCCTAGGATTGTTAAGGATATGGCGGAGCATATCCTTGACCCCGCCCGGCGGGGCGGAATAAAGCCCTCAAGCCACTCCGATAAATAAGAGAAAATCGCCCAGGGGGACTGGGCTCCTACAAAAGCTAAAAAGCAAAGCTCGCCAGCAGGCTAGCTCCTGCAAATCAAAACATTACCCCTACCCAGAAGCCCCGTCAGATATGTTTCTGATCCGCACAGCTTCCTGCTGAACACCAACCTCCCCTTCGACGCAGGCGAGCATTGCTGCTTGGCGATGGAATCGAGCAACGGTTGCCTGAGGTGGCGCAGCCTCCGAGTTTCCTCAGCGGCCATCGACAAGAGGGAAGCGCAGTCGGCAAGGCGTGGGGGAAAGCATTTTTTGGTTCGTTTTTGATGCGTCAAAAATGCACCCGTCCGAGGGGGCGGAATAAGAACCATCAAGCCACACCAACAAACCAGAAAAAAGAGATCGCCAGCAGGCTAGCTCCTACAAACCCCCAGCACCCAATCCCAGAAAACAAAAAGCCCCACATTCAGAGAATGCAGGGCTTTTTTATTAGATCTAAATCTGAGCTACCCGCTCAAACCCAAACTAAACCTTAAAACGAGTCGCCCGGAATTCGTGCCCAACCTTCCATCAATACCCGTGCACTACGACTCATCACCACCTTGTTGACCGCCCATTCGCCGTCGGTCTGAACGGCTTCGGCGCCCACTTTCAGTGTGCCGGACGGATGACCAAAGGTGACCGCCTCACGCTCGCCGCCACCGGCAGCCAGATTAACCAGCGTGCCTGGAATAGTCGCTGCGGTACCGATCGCTACCGCGGCAGTACCCATCATCGCGTGGTGCAGTTTGCCCATCGACAGCGCCCGTACATTGAGGTCGATAACGTCAGAATTGATCGCCTTACCGCTGGAGGAGACATAGTCTGCCGCCGGGGCGCAGAACGCGACTTTAGGGGTGTGCTGACGTGCAGCGGCTTCAGAGATATCTTTGATCAAACCCATCCGAACCGCGCCGTAAACCCGAATCGTTTCGAACCGTTCCAACGCTGCCGGATCGCCATTGATCACCTCTTGCAGCTCAGTACCGGTGTAACCGATATCAGCAGCGTTAAGGAATACGGTGGGGATACCGGCATTGATCATAGTCGCCTTAAAAGTACCGACCCCAGGCACTTCTAATTCATCGACCAGATTTCCCGTGGGGAACATCGCCTCGGATGCATCGACCGGACTCATGAACTCGACCTGCACCTCGGCCGCCGGGAAAGTCACCCCATCGAGTTCAAAGTCACCGGTCTCCTGCACCTCGCCATTGGTCATCGGTACGTGGGCAATGATGGTCTTGCTGATGTTCTTCTGCCAGATCCGCACGACAGCAACGCCGTTGTCGGGGATCCGACCGGCATTAACCAGGCCTTGGCTGATCGCAAACGCACCCACGGCGGCGGTCAGGTTACCGCAGTTACCGCTCCAGTCGACGAACGGCTTGTCGATGGAAACCTGACCGAACAAGTAATCGACATCGTGGTCCGCCTGCTCACTCTTGGACAAGATCACGGTTTTAGAGGTCGATGAGGTCGCACCACCCATACCATCCGTTTGCTTGCCGTACGGATCAGGGCTGCCAATTACGCGCAGTAACAGGTTGTCACGAGCAGCACCTGGTACCTGAGCTGACTCGGGTAGATCAGTCAAGTTGAAGAACATGCCTTTGCTGGTGCCGCCACGCAGGTAAGTGGCCGGGATTTTAATCTGGGGTACATGAGCCATGCTGTTATCTCCTTTGAAAGACATCTTTTCAAGAATCACTGCGGCACTCAAAGCCTTGAAAAAGAGAGCTATGAGAAAAGAAAGTCTTGAAAAAAACGCCGCAATGACTAAGCCACTGCGGGGTTTTGAGTACGTTATGTGAACTACGTCGAACAGTGCCGCTGGAGCAGGTCCAGCAGCAGCACGTTCAAGCGACGGGTATTACGCGTTACCCGCCAGGAAGTCCTGTGCAAAACGCTGCAGTACACCACCGGCACCGTAAACAGATACCTCTTCTGCAGTGTCCAGGCGACAGGTCACCGCGATCTCGACCTGCTCGCCGTTGGCGCGGGTCATGATCACGGTCAGATCCGAACGTGGGCTGATATCACCGACCACGTCGAAGGTTTCAGTACCATCGATGGCGTAAGTTTTACGGGTTTCGCCGTTCTTAAACTCAAGCGGCAGTACCCCCATACCCACCAAGTTAGTACGGTGAATACGCTCAAAACCTTCGGCAACGATGGTTTCAACACCGGCCAGACGCACACCTTTGGCAGCCCAGTCGCGTGAAGAACCCTGACCGTAGTCAGCACCGGCGATGATGATCAGCGGCTGCTTGCGCTCCATGTAGGTTTCAATCGCTTCCCACATGCGGCTCTCTTGCCCTTCGGGCTCGATCCGCGCCAGTGAACCCTGCTTCACGTCACCGTTAGCATCACGACACATCTCGTTAAGCAGTTTCGGGTTGGCGAAAGTGGCACGCTGAGCGGTCAGGTGATCACCACGGTGAGTCGCGTAAGAGTTGAAATCCTCTTCCGGCAGTCCCATCTTGGCGCAGTATTCACCGGCCGCACTCGATGCCTGGATCGCGTTTGAAGGCGACAGGTGGTCGGTGGTGATGTTGTCACCCAGTACCGCCAACGGACGCATGCCCTTCATCGTACGCTCACCGGCCAAGGCGCCTTCCCAATAAGGAGGACGACGGATGTAGGTAGTCTGCGGACGCCAGTCGTACAGTGGGCTTTCAGACTTTTCTACCGCACCCAGATCAAACATCGGAATGTAAACCTGGCTAAACTGCTCAGGTTTAACACACGTAGCAACGATTGCATCGATCTCTTCATCACTGGGCCAGATATCCTTCAACGTGACCGGGTTACCCTCTTTGTCGGTGCCCAACGCATCGGTTTCGATATCAAAACGCATGGTGCCGGCGATGGCGTAAGCCACAACCAGTGGCGGTGAAGCCAGGAACGCCTGCTTGGCGTGCGGGTGAATACGGCCGTCGAAGTTACGGTTACCCGACAGTACGGCGGTGGAGTACAGATCACGGTCGATAATTTCTTGTTGGATCTTAGGGTCCAACGCGCCGCTCATGCCGTTACAGGTGGTGCACGCGTAACCGACGATACCAAAACCGAGCTGTTCCATCTCGGATAACAAACCGGCTTCTTCCAGGTAAAGTTTGGCAACCTTGGAACCCGGCGCGAACGAGGACTTAACCCAAGGTTTACGAACCAAACCCAACTCGTTGGCTTTCTTCGCCACCAAGCCAGCCGCTACCACGTTGCGCGGGTTGGAGGTGTTGGTGCACGAGGTGATCGCAGCGATAATGACCGCGCCATCGGGCATCAGGCCTTCTGCCTCTTCAGCCTTGGCTGCAGCCAGCATCTCGTCGCTAGCGATACCGCGCTCGTTCAGCGCAGACGTTGGCAGACGACGGTGCGGGTTGGACGGACCTGCCATGTTGCGAACAACAGTCGACAGATCGAACTCGATAACACGCTGGTACTGGGCTTCAACCAGATCATCAGCCCACAGACCGGTCTCTTTTGCATACTGCTCAACCAGTGCAACCTGCTCGGGCTCACGACCGGTCAGTTTTAGATAGTCGATGGTTTGCTCGTCGATATAGAACATACCGGCCGACGCGCCAAACTCAGGGGTCATGTTGGAGATGGTTGCACGGTCACCGATGGTCAGGGCTCTGGCGCCGTCACCGAAGAACTCAAGATACGCAGAAACCACTTTCTGGTTACGCAGGAACTCGGTAATCGCCAGCACCATATCGGTGGCGGTGATACCCGGCTGACGTTTACCGGTCAGCTTGACACCGATGATGTCAGGCAGGCGCATCATTGAGGGGCGACCCAGCATCACGGTTTCGGCTTCCAGGCCGCCAACACCGATGGCGATAACACCCAGTGCATCAATGTGCGGTGTGTGGCTGTCGGTACCGACACAGGTATCCGGGTACGCAACACCATCACGCGCCTGGATCACCGGAGACATCTTCTCTAGGTTGATCTGGTGCATGATGCCGTTACCGGCAGGGATCACATCAACGTTGTCGAATGCGGTCTTACACCACTCGATAAAGTGGAAACGGTCATCGTTACGACGATCCTCGATGTCGCGGTTCTTCTGGAAAGCATCAGGATCAAAACCGGGCGCCTCAACAGCCAGCGAGTGGTCAACGATCAACTGGGTGGGAACCACCGGGTTAACTTTGGCAGGATCACCGCCCTGATCGGCGATCGCATCACGCAGGCCTGCCAGGTCGACCAGTGCAGTCTGCCCCAGGATGTCGTGACAAACCACGCGTGCCGGGTACCAAGGAAAGTCCAGGTCTTGCTTACTTTCGATCAACTGCTTCAGCGAATCGGTCAGCGCTGCGGGCTCACATCGGCGAACCAGCTGCTCAGCCAGAACCCGTGAGGTGTAGTTGAGTTTGGCATAAGAACCAGACTGAATCGCTTCGACCGCCGCACGGGTGTCGTAGTAATCCAGATCGGTCCCTTTAAGGGATTTACGGTATTGAGTATTCATAGCGTTGGGAGTCCATTGCTAAGTATTAGGTAAACACGATTAGTGTCAGCACGGTTGAGAGAAAGACACCTAGATAACCAGGCGCCTTAGCGAGCTCTTCAACTGCGCTTATGCGCGATCTTCGATAGCAACCCACTGGCTGCTTTCCGGACCGGTGTAATCCGCGCTTGGACGGATGATACGGTTATCAGCACGCTGCTCAAATGCATGTGCAGCCCAACCGGTCAGGCGTGAACAAACAAAAATCGGCGTAAACAGCTTTGTTGGGATACCCATGAAGTGGTACGCAGAAGCGTGGAAAAAGTCAGCGTTACAGAACAGGTTCTTCTCACGCTTCATCACCGCTTCACAACGTACAGATACCGGGTACAACACGTCGTCACCAACATCCTTAGCCAGCTCTTCAGAGCACTTCTTAATCACAGCATTACGCGGATCAGAATCGCTGTAGATCGCGTGACCGAAGCCCATGATCTTTTCCTTACGCTCGAGCATACCCATCATCTCACGCTCGGCTTCGTCGGCTGACTTCCAGTTCTCGATCATGTCCATCGCCGCTTCGTTAGCGCCACCGTGTAGTGGGCCACGCAGCGTACCGATAGCACCGGTGACGATAGAATGGATATCAGACAGCGTCGACGCACAGACCCGGCCGGCAAAAGTCGAGGCATTAAATTCGTGTTCTGCGTACAAGATCAGCGAGGTGTTCATCACCTTGGCATGCAGCGCATTGGGCTTCTCGCCCTTAAGCAGGTGCAGGAAGTGACCACCGATAGAGTCGTCATCGGTCTCTGTCTCGATGCGAACACCGTCATGGCTGAACCGGTACCAATAGTTGATGATCGACGGAAATACGGCCAGCATACGATCGACTGCGTCCTGCTGCTCGCTGAAGTCCATTTCGGTTTCCAGATTACCCAGCATCGAACAACCTGTGCGCATTACGTCCATCGGGTGTGCTGAGGCGGGGATCTGCTCCAGTACTGTTTTCAGCGCCTGTGGCAAACCACGCAGACCTTTTAGCTTGGTGATATAAGCATCCAGCTCGGCTTGGTTAGGCAGTTTTCCCTTGAGTAGCAGGTAAGCAACCTCTTCAAAGTTCGCTTTCTCAGCCAGCTCGACCATGTCGTAACCACGGTAAGTCAGGCCAGCACCGGTCTTGCCCACGGTGCACAGTGCGGTCGATCCTGCGGATTGTCCACGCAGTCCAGCACCGCTCAGTTTCTTTGCATCAGCCATAGTTAACTCCTATTGAATATCGATCAGTTAGTTCTTCGGGCTTCGGTATCGCAACGCCCTATTGTGTTGGGATAAATGTGTTCAAAAATAATGCGCTCGAGTGCGTTATTTTGCTTTCGGCGCTATTTGTTCTTTTCTTCTGCGCTTTTTACCTTAAGCCTGCGGCTTACTTATTTTTGCCTTCGGCAAAAAGGGCATCAAGCTTCTGCTCGAAATCGTGGTAGTTAAGGAAATCGTACAGCTCCATCCGTGTCTGCATCGAGTCGACCACATCTTTCTGGTCACCCTTGGTGAGAATGTTTTCGTAAACAGCCAGCGCTGCTTTGTTAGCGGCCCGGAAAGCACTCAACGGATAAAGCACCATCGCGCAACCGACTTCACCCAGTTCCTCTTTATTGAACAACGGTGTGGCACCGAACTCGGTGATATTGGCCAGCAGAGGAACGTCGATTGCAGAGCTAAACGCTTTATAGTCTTCCAGAGTGTGTACCGCTTCGGCGAAGATGCCGTCGGCACCGGCTTCGATACAGGCTTGAGCACGTTCAACAGCAGCATCAATCCCATCCATCTGGAAGGCATCGGTACGGGCGATCAGGAAGAAATCATCGTCGGTCTTGCCGTCAGCAGCCGCCTTAACACGGTCGGCCATCTCTTGCTGCGACACGATCGCTTTGTTTGGACGGTGACCACAACGCTTCTGTGCCACCTGATCTTCAATGTGACACGCAGCGGCGCCGGCTTTGATCATCTCTTTAACGGTACGCTGAATATTGAACGCACCACCCCAACCGGTATCGATATCTACCAACAGCGGTGTTTCAACCGCGCTGCTGATACGACGAACATCTTCGAGTACGTCATTGCAGGAGGTCATACCCAGATCGGGCAAACCGTAAGAGTGGTTGGCGACGCCACCACCTGACAAGTAGATCGCCTGGTGTCCAACGCGCTCTGCCATCATCGCGTGATAAGCGTTAGTTGTACCTACGATCTGCAATGGGCTGTTCTCAGCCAGTGCTTTGCGGAAACGTCCGCCTGCGGTCAGTTTTGACATGACTTATCCTCTGTTATTACCACGGTTTACGAGTTGTTAAATCGGTGAAAGCTCAGATCGGCCAATTAGCTATAACCGCAAGCGCATCGATCAGCGCTGCTGGTTGGCCACTTGCCCTATCTCAGGTTTCGCTTTGAGTTTTTGCTCAATGTTTTTTCGTGCTGCACTGATATGACGGCGCATCAACATCTCCGCCAACTCACCGTCGCGTTGCTGAATCGCATCGACGATATGACGGTGCTCGGCCAGTGCCCGTACCGGCCGCGAACTGGAGAGGCTGAACTGATACCGGTACATTCGAACCAAATGATAAAGTTCTACACCCAGTATCTCTTTTAACTTGTTGTTTTTGCTACCCTGAACAATTCGATAATGAAAATCCAGATCGCCCTCTTTTTGAAAATAAGCACGGCCCTCGGTTTCCTCAAGGCTGTGCTCATGCTCATCTAGCAGTTCGCGCAGACTTTGAATCTCATCATCGGTCATGTTCTCTGCAGCCAAACGACAGGCCATCCCTTCCATCGCTTCACGAACGTGATAGATCTCGATCAGCTCTTGCGAAGACAGCGATACCACTCTCGCACCCACGTGCGGAATACGGATAACCAGACGCAACCCTTCCAAACGGCGAATCGCTTCACGCAACGGACCCCGGCTAATGCCATAGGTGCGAGCCAGTTCAGGCTCGCTGATTTTATGACCTGGAGGGATATCACCCTTAATGATCGCTGTAACGATCTCTCCACAGACACGATCGGCCAGTGTTCGTGATTCAGGTTCTGACTGCGCTAGAGCAGTAACGGGAGTAAGCTCGTTCATAGATTGTCGACAATGTTGTAAGGAGAACATAAGATACCCGCCGAAAAAACCCTAGTCAACCAACTTTAGTTGGCAAACTGTCAACACTACACAAAAGTCTAAGGGTTTACCCGAGGGGGTAAAATACGCAATAACAGAAGAATGGGGCGGACTAACCGTATAGTTTTTGAGTGATCGGGTCAGGTACTTGAGACAACCACCGGTTGAAACGGGTGCTGATGGTCAACGTCCCAGTTCTATTCAGATTTCCTGATCAGGCCTGTGGATTCAACAGATCAGCGCAACACATCATCTTTCACAAAAGAGGGCGTAGATTAGCGGGAAATCCTCGCTCCACCATCATCGAGCTCTTCGGGGATCAAGCGAAACGTCATTCGTGTAGCGACAGCACGCCTAAGGCAAACAGCTCAACCAGCCCTTATTTCAACAGGGTATCAGCTACCCTCAAAATAGCGCATCACCGACGCGGATCGGTAGCGACAGCGATAGGCTGAAGTCGTCGGCATCGTCGGTTAAACCAATCCCCGCTGATAGGTTCAATAGGGTACCCGGAGCCAGCAAGGTCGACCCGCCCACGATAAAGCTGCCGATGGTCCGATCACTGCCCGCTATCTTACTCCCCGCCAGCTCGGTTTCGTCCTGATACGATCCGGCAAGAGCCAGACTCAGTGACGTCTCAGGGCTTAAAGCGATAAAACTACCCATATTGAGCGCTACGGTCGAGCCCGGCTGTATGTTGTCTTTTTCATACGTATGTTCGTACGATAACCCACCCACGAAGGCGACCGGATCCTGTCGCTTAATCGCCGTCAAAGATACTTGCAGCTCGTCAAAGCCACCTCCGGTCGGCACACCGTCAGCTAGGCTGTTACCGGTCGCGGTATCCCAAGTGACGCGCCCAACTAGATCCGGTCTCCACAACCCTTCCCTCAGTAACGTCTTGGCAATGCCCAGCCGCAGATCACCAAAGTCATGACCCGACTGACTCGCCGAATCTACAGCAACAAAGCCGACGCTGGATACCGTCTCGATCTGCCGCCAACGATAAGGAATGCCGACTTCCAACTGCGAATCCCAAGGCAGCCCCAGCCGTAATGCCAGGTTGCCAGTGAGGCTATTGCCGTTGAGTTCAGTTTCACCAACAAAGGTCCCAGCATCAGTCGTAATAAGCGCTGGCGTAGAGGCTTCGCGGCGAACTAAGGCGATGCTTGGTTCGATCTCAAGGATCCCTGAGGGTAACAGCAGTGCCCCCGCTCGGGTCAGCGATCGCTCCAGTGCACGCTCAGCGGCCCCCTCTTCGACGACCACCGCGCCCGGACGCTGCCGCTGGCTAGCCCCATCCGTCTGGGCAAAATCTTGTTGAGCCACCTGTGCAGAATCTGGTTTAGCCGCAATGGCCTTCTTTGTTACGGACTCAATTCCGACTCGCCGTTCCAATGCTTCGATCCGTTCTAGCAGTTCAAGAATAACCAGATCGCGCTGTTGCAGCGTGCCCTGTAACTGCAGCAACGTAGCGTCCGCCGCTTGAGCGCTCAGCGGACCGAACAACATCACCACAACGACCCAACAAAACGGTTTAGTTTGTATCCTCATCATTCTCAACCCTCCCTCTTTTGACTAACGCAACACGGTGAAATCCAACGCTTTAGCTGACAATCGACCTGGCGGTGCGATCTGCCCGGCGTTGGTCACAACGAAGCCAACCCGGCCGATATCCTGGTAATCGATCCAACCATTGGTGAACTTGTTGATCGACAACGTCACGTTACCGAAGGCCGGATCGGCCAGCAGCACCCTGTCTTGGGTAGCCCCACGAAAGACCACGAAGTGCGGGTAACCTTGTAGGTTAACCGGAACGATGATGGGCGCGCGTTCAATCAGATCGGTCAGGCTAAGTTGACCCAGCCCAACTCCTTCATAGCCACGGCTATCAACGAAACGTTTCAGGTCGAGCAGCGAAAACCCCTGTCGTAAGCGCACTAGATCAGGATTTGCTAGATACTCTTCACGATTGATCATCGCTAGCGCAACCGATCGCTCGGTCACCGGAACACCGTGTTGATAACGCAGAATTGTCGCCAACGCCGCCGCCGCGCAACTCAGTTCCCACTGCTGCCGCACCACATTGTTTAGACGAAACTCCAACACTGAGCGAACCACCTTGGGCGTACTACCGGCCTGATCAGAGGAAACGGCCCAAGCACTAGCAACCGGAATACAGGCCAATGCCAGCACAAGCGGCCATTGAACCCAGCCAAAACCAATGAGTCTGTACATAAGGCACCTTAAGCAAGACAAGCTCCCTGCGAGTGCGCCGCTACATACGCGTAACAGCACACTCGTTAAATACCGTCTTCAGGATCAACAGCAAGCCGTATCCTGATTGTCGATAAAGTTAAGGGTAGGGCTAAGGTCTAAAGCCCCAAATTGCCGAATAGTCGGTAGTTCCAGGGGTCGAGAACTCACCACCGGGACGACCCGCGCCGTTCCCGTTGGTTGCGTGCACAGGAACACTGACATCCGGACCATGGAACGAATAGTAGCCATCACCGATGGCAAAGAACTTATCATTCTTAACTACGCCGCTACCGCTGATTGCCGGGCAGACAAAACCGTCGACGGTTTCGACCCCGCCCGCCGCAACTAGGTCCATCTGTGTCGGGTCTAAGGTTATCGGGGCGGCATTGACGCCAGAAGCGAACAGACATCCAGAAAATAGTGCTGAAGTGATTGTTATCGCAGCTTTATTCATCTTTCATTCCTCCAATGTGATATTACCTAACCAGGACCTTACTTCCGAGGTAGATAGCATTATTGCCAGCTCTACCCAAGGCCCAAGCCAGCCACAGATTAACAATGAAATATCACGCAGGAATCACGACTTGTCACAGAACTATCACGACGACTCTGCCAATAGAGACTGGAAGAGAAAGGCCCAGAAAAATTTTCCGCTAGGCAGACATAGAATTTGAAAACACTAGGCTTTGATTCGAAGACTGCTAATTAACACCGACAAGTTCAGCGCAGAGAAGAAAAATGACTATTTATAAATGACACAGGGGCAACCACACCAGTTAACTTCCAAGACAATAAAACGTTGCATCATTAAATAAAACCGTACCTCGCTATCAGCGAACAGCTAAATACCTTTCCAGTTCTTGATCCATCAGTCGCGCGATCTGTCGTGGTTTTTGGTAAGGCAGACTATGATCACAGCCCCTCATCGAATGGTAATACCAGTGATCTAGCTCTGTCACCAACTGTTGATTAAATTGATGCATCGGTTCGGTCGTTCTGCCGCCGACGATACTGGTGACGTCCCCCTGCTGCGTTAACAACTGCGGACGATCGAGCCGCTGGCAGGCCTCGGTTACAGCATCCAAGGCGTTGGCAAACCCTTGAGGACGATGCCCCAAGCGTTCAATTGAGATCGCATCACCCCTTGGCGATGCGATCCGTCTGGGTGAGACTGTTTCGAGAAACGTCAGTACGCTCGCCTCTACATCAACGTTTTGACGTAATTGCTGAGCGATCTGCGAGTAAAGCAACCGGCGCTCAATCGCCTCATCGAGATCACGACGATCGATCAGTGCCGACTCCAATAGGTACTGTTTATGCACCCGGTGTGGCTGTTGTTGCTTAAGCAGCAAGCTGACCAGGCCACCAAAAGAGTACCCCGCTACGTCAAAAGCCCACCACTCCAGCTGGTCCAAAAGCGCTATCTGATCACCAACCACCTGCTCTATCTGGTATGGCTGCTCAGTCAGATCAAGATCCTGAGTCTGCCCCATGCCGCGCTGATCGGGCACCAGCACCTCATGCCAGCTATGCAGATGGTTGACCACATGCTCCCAAGTATCCTCACCCGCCACACCCGCGCCGTGCAACAACAGCAATCGACGCCCCGACGGCGCATAACGGTTACGATACAGCCGGTAACTAATGCGCTGGTCGGCGGTTTCAAACAATTCTATCTGACAGTCAAAGTGAGCTTTCATAGATAAGACTATATAGAAGGGATAAATGAGCAATTTAAGAATGCAGTTGTAACGGCCGAGATTGTAGTTCATTACGCCGTAGCGCTACCACCAGCTCTAGTTGCAACTTACAGTTACAACTTACCGCTATCTTGTATTGTGAACCTCGTTAGCTGGAGCTTGGTTCAGCGCGAGCGTACAATGCGCTCTTTTTATCGCCCTGCCCAGATGTCCCCGCTTACCCTGGGTCAACGGCAGGCTTGCGGAATCGATGCATTGCTCAATCAGCCACCCAATAAGATAGCTCTGCCTTATCAGACTGACAGCGCAGAGCTGTTCGCATCGCTTCGCCAGCTCCCCTGTCCAGCCTTTTTGGACAGCAGCGACTACGGTGGCGAGTTTGGCCGTTTCGACATTCTCTGCGCCGATCCTAGCCACCTTCTGATAAGCAACGACTGCCAGACCCGGCTGCAACTACGCGATGGATCTAGCCAGCCGTTAACCCAACCGCCGTTTGAAGCGCTGCAGCAGCTGCTGATCGAACAAGGTTTCGATGGCTATGCCACTGGTGACCTTCCTTTTTGCGGTGGTGCGCTGGGCTATTTTGGCTACGATCTTGGCCGCTGCTATGCACCGTTGGCCAACCAAGCGCAGGACGACATCAACCTGCCACAGATGAAGATGGGCATCTACCACTGGGCGATTATCGTCGACCATCAGCGCCAGAAAACCACCCTGGCCAGCCACAGCCTCAATATCCAGCAGCTGCAAGTGATTGCCGATCAAGCTTGCGCTGGTCTTCGTATAAACGGCAATCCCCATGCGTTTTTTGAACTGACCAATCGTTTCCACTCCAATCTAAGCCCTGTCCAATACCGCCATCGTTTTGAGCAGGTGATCGACTACATCCATTCTGGCGATTGCTACCAGATCAACCTGGCGCAACGGTTTAGTAGTCGTTACCGAGGTGACCCTTGGGCCGCCTACCAACAACTTCGCAACCAGACCCGTACGCCGTTTTCGGCCTACCTTGAATCCGACAGCGGCTGCCTGCTAAGCCTGTCTCCCGAACGCTTCCTGCAGGTCTGCGATAGCCGAGTCGAAACCCGGCCGATCAAAGGAACCCGGCCTCGCCACCAAAACATCGAGCAGGACCAACTGCTGAAACAGCAGCTACGCAACAGCCCCAAGGACCGGGCTGAAAACCTGATGATTGTCGACCTGCTGCGCAATGACCTAGGGCGCACATGCCGTACTGGCTCGGTCAAGGTGCCCGAGCTGTTCAAAATTGAGAGCTACGCCAACGTCCACCACTTGGTCACCTCAATCACCGGCCAGCTGTCACAACCGATCGATGCCATCAGGCTGCTACGCGACAGCTTCCCCGGCGGTTCGATCACCGGTGCCCCCAAGGTCCGGGCGATGCAGATTATTGAAGAGCTGGAGCCGCATCGCCGCTCGGCCTACTGCGGCTCAATCGGCTATATCGGCTTCAATGGTCGGATGGACAGCAACATCTGCATTCGAACGCTCGTTGCCACCAAAGAGGCGGTTGATGGCAACTCCAGCGATGCAGATACCGCAACCTCAACACCTAACCAGGGCGAGCTGCACTGCTGGGCAGGTGGAGGCATTGTGGCGGATTCAGATTGCGAGTCGGAGTATCAAGAGACATTTGATAAGGTGAACAATTTGCTTGAGTGCTTGGAGCGGGAGTTTCTTGATAGTTAACGCTATTGGCTTGTGTGTGTCCTAAGTTTGTCAGCGTATCGATGGTTTTAATCCGCCCCTTAGGGCTGAAAAGTATAAGTCCAAGTCGATAATGGGCTAACCCCTTTTTCATCGATGCAAACAGGCCAAATCGAAGTCAAAAAAAACCGGAGCCATTAGCTCCGGTTTTGAATAATCAGCTCTTAGGATCAGCCAACCTGTTCGATCCCTACGATAAACCAGTCCGCACTCTCGGCCGACAGATCACGAGTCAGATGCCAGATCTCGCTGAACTCAGTTGTCTCAGCCTCAGCGCCTTCACGCATCCAGCCATTAAACAGAATACTAACCTGTGCTTGCCCTTCGGCCTCAGCAAAACCGACCAACTCAGGAACCACCGACACTAGGTCATTATCCAACTCGCTATCATTTAGCTTGCCACGTTCAAGCACCAGCGCGTCGAACAACTCTTCACTGCAGTAGCTTTTAATTTCTGGCAGGTCGTTTTGATTCCACGCCTGCTGTAATTGGGAAAAGTGATTGCTAGAACCTTCAAGAAACGCCGCCTTATCGAACCAGGCGGGTAAATCAAGATCTACGATCTGAGCGCTCTGGCCCCAAGAGCCGGCACTCGTCAGTGGTTCGACCGAAGTCCGGGCTGCGACAGATTCTGGCTCCGGGTGACCGGCATACTGCGGCGATCGCCGCTGGGTCTTAGCCCCGGCAAACAATTTGAAGAGGATGAAACCGATCACCGCAATGATCAGGATATCCATCATCTGAATACCTTCAAAGGCACCACCCATAAACATCGCGCCTAGCAAGCCTCCCGCCAATAGGCCGCCCATCAGGCCACCAATTCCTGGACGCCGCTGACCGGCCGCCGTCTTGCTGGTAGTACTCGCAGGTGCCGCCGCCGGTGCTGTTTGACGGGTCGGACTAACTTTCTTGGGAGTCGAGAACATTTTTCCAAAGCTACCGCCGCCGCCAAACCGTTTGGCTTCAGCAATATCGGGCGTCAAGGTCAATCCCAACATCAACACACAACAAAAAGCTATTAAGGTACGCATCTATAAAATCCTGTTATTTACTCGTTTTAGGCTAAACCTCTTAACCACATCAAAACTAACGTCGGTCAGGGTTTAACAAAAAGCCCTCATGGCGATCCATGATGGCTATGCAATTATGTGTCTGAGTTAATTATGTCTGAGTTAACTGTGTCTGAATCATTAAAGGCTCAAATCACGATTACTGGCTTTGATGAACTCTTTTTTCAGATCGTCAAAGCTATGGACAGCAGGAAACTGCGGGAATTCCGCAATCACATTATCTGGCGCATGAAACAGAATTCCCGCGTCAGCTTCAGCCAACATGGTAGTATCGTTGTAAGAATCACCGGCAGCGATAACCCGGTAGTACAAGGTCTTGAACGCCAGTACCGACTGCCGCTTTGGATTGGCCTGCCGCAATTTATAATCGACGATACGACCCGTATCATCGGCGATTAAACGGTGGCAAAACAACGTCGGGAAGCCAAGCTGGCGCATCAGTGGCTGAGAAAACTCATAGAAGGTATCGGACAAAATCACCACTTGGAAACGTTCACGCAGCCAATCAACAAACTCTACGGCACCATCAAGCGGTTTGAGTGTAGAAATCGTCTCCTGAATTTGAGGCAGAGTCAGTCCATGCTCATCCAGAATCCGCAGCCGCTGTTTCATCAACACATCGTAATCAGGGATATCGCGGGTGGTAGCCTTGAGCTCTTCGATACCGGTCGCTTCAGCAAACTCAATCCATATCTCGGGAACCAATACACCTTCAAGATCTAAACATGCAATTTCCACAAACGACTCCTATCAAATTGGGATAATTGCCCGGAAAGGGCAGTATTTTTGGCCACGATAACGGCCTAATTGGCGTGGACTCTACCTTGCTTTATTTAGTGACGCAACGACGCTAAATCATCGTTGAAGAAGCAGAGTCAACCTTCTATACAAAACCCTCGACTCGGTTTAGTGATCCGGCAGCACCAGCCCCTCAAACAACTTTTCACGCTCTGCCCGGTTACTGCACTCCGCGGCTTGATCGATCAATTCACGGGTTAAATGTGGCGCAAATCCCTGAATAAATTCGTACATATAACCCCGCAGAAAGGTCCCGCGCCGAAAGCCTATCTTTGTTGAGCTGTATTCAAAAAGATGGCTAGCATCGATCACGACCAGATCACTGTCCATTTTTGGGTCGAAAGCCATACTGGCGATGATACCGACCCCGAGATTGAGTCGGACGTAGGTTTTAATAACATCAGAATCGACAGCGGTAAAAACCACTTTAGGTTCAAGGCCATGACGATTAAAAGCATCATCGAGTTTGGAGCGTCCGGTAAAACCAAAGACATAGGTCACAATCGGGTGTTTAGCGATATCTTCTAACGTTAACTTTGATATCTGAGCCAACGGATGATCCTTAGGCACCACCACGGACCGATTCCATCGATAACAAGGCATCATCACCAGGTTGCTAAAATGATTCATCGCCTCGGTGGCGATGGCAAAATCGACGGTGCCATCAGCTGCCATCTCGGCAATCTGCATCGGCGTGCCCTGGTGCATATGTAACGATACTTCAGGGTATTTGTGTATAAAGCCACTAATCACTTCGGGCAATGCATAACGCGCTTGCGTGTGTGTCGTCGCAACGGCTAGGCTTCCTTTGCGCTCATCACTATGCTCTTGCGCAATCTGCTTGATCGTTTCCGCCTTACGCAAGATCTCTCCCGCAATATCCAGAATAGACTGGCCGGCTTCGGTTACCCGGGTCAGATGTTTACCGCTACGGGCAAACACCTCAACCCCTAACTCATCTTCGAGCAGGCGAATTTGCTTACTGATCCCCGGCTGCGAGGTATATAGACTCTGCGCGGTTGCCGATACGTTTAGGTCATGTTTGGCGACTTCGCAGATATAGCGTAACTGCTGCAATTTCATCGGTGACTCCAGTGCCCTTGGTAATCGGCTAATATTCGAAAAAGGAATTAAAACACTGCTTGTAATAATAAACCATCGATTACACGAACGGTATCACCCTTGATCAGCCTCACTGATATCACTCTCAGTGGCATCACCCTCACTGACAACAAACTGCCCTTAACCGCGAAGCTGCTTTAGAGCATTTTGCAACGACGTTTCGAGCGGCGCCTTTATAATCAATCGGTCATTGTTTCCGGGAAGGCGTAACCGCAACTCGGCAGCGTGTAGGAACAATCGCTTAACGCCTTGTCTTTTCATATCGCGGTTGATCTGCTCATCGCCGTACTTGGGGTCACCGATGATCGGGTGACCTGCAAATAGGGTATGCACTCGGATCTGATGGGTGCGACCGGTAATCGGTTTTGCTTCAACCAGCGAACAATGCTGGTAGGTTTCCATCAATCGAAATTCGGTAATCGACGCCTTACCCTCAGTATCGACCCGCACTACACGCTCACCGGATTGCAGCTCATTTTTTTTCAACGGGGCATCGATCTTCTGCTGGCGCTTTGACCAGTGGCCGATCACTAGCGCCTGGTAAATTTTGCTTATGCGCCCCTGACGTAGATCCTCGTGTAATGCTTTAAGAGTACTGCGTTTCTTGGCAATCATCACGGCACCCGAGGTATCGCGATCAAGACGATGAACCAGTTCTAGAAACTTAGCGTCGGGACGAATCTGCCGTAGCGCTTCGATCAATCCCAAACTGATACCACTTCCCCCATGTACAGCCAGCCCAGAGGGCTTATTGATAACCAGTAACTGTTCATTCTCGAACAAAATCGCCTGCTCTAGGACCTGCGTCAGCCCTTTACCAACATCAGGCTGCTCTTTAGGCTCGGGCAGGCGGATGGGGGGGATGCGAATGATATCGCCGCTAACCAAACGATAAGGCGGTTTGATCCGCCCTTTATTTACCCGCACCTCACCTTTACGCAAAATGCGGTATATCAATGTTTTAGGTGCACCTTTGAGCTTGGTTAGCAAGAAATTATCAATGCGCTGACCTGCACTTTCATCTTCAATTTCAATAAACTGCACGCTGCTGGCAGGCGTTTTATCGGCTGATGTCATAGTCGTAGGAGATACCGCTGGTGATTGCTGGTGGACATAATAACTGCTATATTGTCGCGTCGTTTGGTGGATGTATGTTTCTACCGACGATTGACGGACTGCATTGTAACCGATTCCTGCCCTACTGGCAGACGCATCTCCGGCAGTTTGTTTTGACCGAGTTTTATCGCCGGTCAACCGTTACCAATAACAGGGTAGCAGCAGGTACGCTGCTACCAAAATCAGATCGCGCGCCCGAGACAATGCTTCGCGATTTGAATTGATTTATGCCTTGTGTTGAGGTGAAGACGTCAACAACCCATGGATTATGCGCGCCCCGTACGTAGGGCCATCGCATACAAAGAGTAGTCAGGTTCCGCTGTAGACTTCGCGGAATCTGACTTATCCGAGACTGGTTGTTGTTACCTTCACCGATAGGTTATACAGACAGAAACAGGTGGCCAATTGCCACTGAATACTGACAGAGCAGGCCTTACACGCCAGCATCTGAACAACTGACTGCACGCATAAATATATCGATTCGAATCAGATCACGGATCTTAGTTACTGATGGGCGGTGCGATTATTCACCTTAGAGTTGAATAAGCACCATGAAAAGAATGTTAATTAATGCCACGCAACCTGAAGAGTTGCGTGTTGCCTTGGTCGATGGCCAACGTCTGTTTGATCTGGATATCGAATCCGGAGCCCGCGAACAGAAAAAAGCCAATATCTATGTTGGCCGAATCACCCGTGTAGAACCTAGCCTTGAGGCTGCTTTTGTCGACTTCGGTGCAGATCGCCACGGCTTCCTGCCGCTTAAAGAGATCTCCCGTCAGTACTTCAGAGACCCTAACGCCAAAGGTCGCGTAAGCATCAAAGATGCGATCAGCGAAGGTTCCGAAGTTATCGTTCAGGTAGATAAAGAGGAGCGCGGTAACAAAGGCGCTGCCCTAACTACGTTTATCTCGCTGGCCGGTCGTTATCTGGTTCTGATGCCGAACAACCCTCGTGCCGGTGGAATTTCTCGCCGCATCGAAGGTGAAGAGCGCACCCAGCTTCGCGAAGCGCTAAACCAGGTCAATATTCCTAATTCAATGGGTGTCATCGTTCGCACCGCAGGCATCGGCCGTTCACCTGAAGAGCTGCAGTGGGATCTGGACTACCTCAGCCAGCTGTGGACCTCTATCACCGAAGCCTCTACCGAAAAGAAAGCGCCATTCCTGATCTATCAGGAAAGCAACGTTATCATCAGGGCGATCCGTGACTACCTGCGTCAGGATATCGGCGAAGTGCTGATCGACAACCCTGTCGTTCACAAAGAAGCACTTGAATTTATTCAGCATGTCATGCCCAGCTACGAGAGCAAAATTAAGCTCTATAGCGAAGAAACACCGATGTTTAACCGGTACCAGATCGAGTCTCAGATAGAGAGTGCCTTCCAGCGCGAGGTACGCCTACCATCCGGCGGCTCTATCGTCATCGACCCGACCGAAGCCTTGGTATCAATCGACATTAACTCTGCGCGCGCCACCAAGGGCGGCGATATCGAAGAGACTGCACTAAACACCAACCTGGAAGCTGCCGACGAGATCGGACGCCAACTGCGCTTGCGAGATATCGGCGGACTGATCGTGATCGATTTTATCGACATGACCCCTGCCCGCAACCAGCGCGAAGTCGAAAACCGAATGAAGGACGCGCTCAAGGTCGATCGCGCCCGGGTTCAGATCGGACGCATCTCGCGCTTCGGCCTACTCGAAATGAGTCGTCAACGCCTACGCCCATCACTGGGCGAGACCAGCGGTATTGTTTGTCCACGCTGTAATGGCCAAGGCACCATCCGGGACATTGGCTCTCTGGCACTATCGATCATGCGCTTGATGGAAGAGGAAGCATCAAAAGATCGTACCTCTCAGATCCGCGCTAACGTGCCGGTCAATGTCGCTACCTACCTGCTTAACGAAAAGCGCAACAATTTACGGGCTATCGAAAAGCGTCACGCTGTCGATGTTATCGTCGTACCGGACCCCAGCATGGATACGCCGCAGTACGAAGTCACACGCCTACGCGATGACAACACCACCGCCGATGCCAGTTACGACATGACCATCGAAGAAGCCAAGGAAGAGCCGGTCACAGCAGCACCGATCACCCGTCGTCCTGAAGCCGTGGTTAAGAGTATCGCACCGAAAGCGCCGGCCCCGGCACCTGCCGCCGCACCTCAACCTGCCGCTGCCCAAAATGCTGAAGCCGGTCTGAGCAAGCGTCTGTTTTCTGCAATCTCCTCTCTGTTTGGCGCATCGAACGAAGAGCCTAAGCAGGAACAGCCTAAAGCCACACCTCGCCCTGCCACCAACCGCGACAACCAAAACCGTCGTGAAGAAAGCCAGCGCAATGACAGCCGTCGTCGCCGCGGTGGCCGCGGCGGTCGCGATCGAAACCAAGATCGCGGTGACCGCAACAAGCCCACCAACGACGAGAGTAAGAACCCTGCCGCCACCAGTGAGCAAAGCAGCTCTGAAAGCGACAAGCCTACTCGCCGTCGCCGCAACCGCAACGCCGATCGGAACACTGATCGAAACAGCGAACGCACCGTCGAACAGGCTGCGGAACGCAACACTCCTGATCGCGACAACAATGAACAAAAGAGCACCGAGGAACCTCGTCGCGGTCGCGGCCGTGGTCGTGGTCGTAATCGCAACCGCAACGATGACACGCCCAAGCATGAAAACGTTGAAGTGGCGACTGAAAACGTCATCATTGAAGCTGACACTGCTGAAACTGCCGGCAAAAAAGAGGTAGAAAGCAAAGCGGTTGAAAGTCAGCCGACTTCAGCCAACAAGCTTCAGGATGAAGGCGTAGCGTTTGAAAATCAGCCGACTTCGACCAAGAAGCCGCAGGACGAAGACAATACTGTTGAAAACCAGCCAACTTCGGCGAAGAAGCCACAGGATCAAGACGAAGCACCTCGTCGTCGTGACCGCAACTCCAAGCGTCGCAGCGAACGCGCTGGTCAACGCAGTGGAGAGCGCGGTAAGCGTGATGAAGTTCGTTCGCAGATTGAAGCCGAGCAGGCTGCCGCGGAAGCGAAAGTAGAAGCAGAAACGGCTCAAACGGCTAACGACGACGTAGACGCTCCTGCAGAGGCTTCAGCGCATCCAACGGTAGAAACCACTGTTGCGATTACGGCTGTCGCTGAGACTAAACCTGAGACTGAGACAGTGACTGAAGTCGAAACTAAGGTTGCAACTGACACTACAAGCGAGACCCAAACCGCTGTGGAATCAGAGGCACCTTCAGCAGAAGCTCCAGCATCTGAAGCACCTACGAGCTCCGTTATCGAGCCCGCAGTGACTGTAGTTGAAACGGTGACAGAACCTGCTCAGGAAACCATTCAGGAAGAACCTAAAGCAGAACCTGAAATCAGCACTGAACCTTCTCAACGTCGTCGTCGCGCAGCCAACGATCCGCGTGAAAAACGCCGTCAAAAAGCTGCTGCGGAAAAAGCTGCCGCGCTCGCAGCTCACCCCGTGGAAGAAGTTGTGGCTGAAACTGTTACTGAAGAGGCACCTCAAACCACCACTGAAGAAACGACTGCAAGCCCGATGGTGACCATGGAACCAGCAGATGAGCCCGCGACAGAAGCTCCAGCAGAGACAGAAGTATCAGTCGTTGAGACTGCCATTAAGGAGCCAGTGGAGAGCCCTGCTAAACAGGAAACTGTAGAGGCAGAAACAGCGGCAACAACGGCTCCTTCTGTTGAGGCTGAGGTTGAGGCGGTCGCAGCAACAGAAAGCGACGATATTAATGACACCACCAAGAAGAGCAACAGCGAAGCCTAAAACGCTACGCTGAAGCAACAAAAAAGCCGAGATGCAAATTCATCTCGGCTTTTTTATAACTGTCATATTTTGTATAGCACAGCCTGCTGACGGCAACCCCCCAAACCAGCCACGATAACGATCCTACCGACCCATACCGTCCTGCCATTACCTTCCTAACCAGAACCTTCCTAACCAGTACCGTCCATTCTAATCAGCTGTTTGATAACTACGGTTCGCATGGCCGATCTGTTTTAAAAACTAACGTCCTGCACTCTAAACTACGCGGGGCTCAATCTCCAAAGCCACAGCATAGCGCTGCTGGACGTCATGCTGAATCCGCTTCGCCAGGGACAGAAGCTGCTCGCCATCGGCACCGCCGTAATTGACCAACACCAGCGCTTGACGTTCATGCACACCAACGGCCCCTTCGCGGTATCCTTTCCAACCCGCAGCATCAATCAGCCAGCCAGCCGCCAACTTCATCCCCATCGCATCCGGATAGGCAGCAAGGCTTGGGTATTGCTGTTTCAGTTGATCATAGTGGGCCTGTGGAATAACCGGATTCTTAAAGAAACTGCCGGCATTGGCCAGCTCAAACGGATTTGGGAGTTTTTCACGACGCACCCCGACCACCGTATCAAACAGATCACGGGCGCTCAGACAGTTAACATCGGCAACCTGATCCGCCAGACCACCATACGCGAGCTTTGGCGAAAAATGTAACGGGAGATCAAACGCTACCGACACCACCACGTAGCGCCCCGACTCGCCACTTTTAAACAGGCTATCGCGATAACCAAAGCAACATTCGCGATTGGACAAGTGGGTCAGCAACTGCAATTTACAGTCCCAAACCTCAACATAATCAATGAAGTCTTTAACCTCGACGCCGTAAGCGCCGATGTTCTGAATGGGGGCAGCACCAACAGTTCCAGGTATCAGTGCCAAATTTTCCAGACCAAACCAACCTTGCTGCACACAATGCTCAACAAAGTCATGCCAGGGCTCACCAGCCTGAACTGCCACCCTAACGTGGGTATCTGACAGTGGCTGGGACTCAATGCCACGACTACACACTCTTAGGCACAACCCCTCAAAATCTGCCGTCAAAATCAAGTTACTGCCACCACCCAGGATCAATAACGGTTGTGACAATGCGCCCTGCATTACCAACGTATTGAGCAACTGATCACGACTTTCTGCTTGAATAAAGCGGCGGGCAACGCCAGGCAGTCGCAGTGTCGTTAGCGGCTGCAGATCGACATTGTATTGAACCTGAGGCCTGTTAACCATCAACCCGTCGCTGCAGCTGATCTAACAACCCTGCCGAAGCATCTTCAATCAAATCAAGCACCAGATCAAAACCGCGCGCCCCACCATAATAAGGATCCGGCACCTCGGTGAACTGCTGCTGCGATGAAAAATCGAGGAATAACTGAACCGTCGCGGTGGAATCTACAGGCTCGATCTCTCGCAGCCTTTTCAGATTGTCGTTATCCATCGCCAGGATATAGTCAAAACGGCGAAAGTCTTCTTCAACCGTTTTTTGCGCTTGCAGTCCCTTCAGATCATAGCCTCGCTCTGCAGCAACTTTTATCGATCTGTGATCCGGCGAGCAGCCGATATGATAAGCACCTGTTCCTGCAGATTCGACCTGAATCTGCCGGTTCAAGCCACGCAGACTAGCGAGCTGCTGAAACACCCCATGAGCGGTTGGCGAACGACAGATATTGGCTAAACAGACAAATAAGACTGAGAAAGAGCGGTATTGCGGAGCTGTAGACATAGGGTAGCCAGCGTAAGATTTTGGAGCGGTAGCACTCAGCTGTTAGCGAGCATCACAAAGGCAAAATACTG
Organism: Motiliproteus sp.; assembly: GCA_036961355.1. GTDB lineage: Bacteria > Pseudomonadota > Gammaproteobacteria > Pseudomonadales > Balneatricaceae > Motiliproteus. The sequence goes on along the minus strand of JBALVL010000004.1, from coordinate 130,976 downwards.
TGCAACAATCAAAGTGCCGGGAAAAACTCTAGCGATCAGCCAGCAGCTGCCGCATATGGTCCAGATCCTGCTGAGTATCGACCCCGCCAGGCAGCGGCTCATCGGCTTGCGCAACATGGATGTGCGCACCATTCCACATAGCTCGCAGCTGCTCCAGACATTCCACCTGTTCCAGCTGGCAGGACGGCCACTCGACAAAATCATTAAGTAGCTTAACCCGGTAGGCATAGATACCTATATGACGCTGATAGTTTCCAGATTTAGGCATCTGTCCGGGATGCTTGGCAAACTCATCACGCGGCCAAGGAATCGGTGCACGACTAAAATAGAGCGCTCGCCCCGTACGGTCTGCGACCACTTTGACAACATTCGGATTTAGCAACGTATCAACATCGTCGATCGGTTCGGACAAGGTCGCTATACTCGCCTGGGGTTCAGCCGCTAAATTATGAGCCACCTGGTTGATAATTCTTGGCGGAATCATCGGTTCATCGCCCTGAACATTGACGACGATATCGTCAGCGTAAAACCCCTGCTGCTTAACCACTTCCTGCAATCGGTCGGTCCCTGAGGGATGATCGGCTGAGGTAATACAAACCTCTGCACCAAAACTAGCCGCAACCTCGGCGATACGCTGATCGTCCGTGGCAATCACCACCTGGGTCGCCTCACTTAGGCAAGCTTGCTCATACACCCGCTGAATCATCGGCTTTCCGGCAATATCTAGCAGCGGCTTTCCAGGCAAACGTGTAGAAGCAAAACGCGCCGGTATTATCACTGAGAAAGCCATCAGCGCGCTTCCCGCTCCTCTTCAGTCAATGGGCGAGCTTCGCTCTCCAGCATGACCGGGATACCATCTCGCACGGGGTAAGCCATACCACTGACCCAACAAAATAATTCGTTGCTTTGCTGCCGCCATTCAACAGGGGCTTTAGAAACGGGGCAGACCAAAATATCCAGTAATTTTTTATCCATCAGTCGTCCTAATATTCGCGTAGTGTGCCGCCAACGCCTCCACCTGTTCGATTAACTTCTCGGTAAGGGCTAACGGCAATTGTGCTGTAACCGGCAAATAATACCTGTTGTCCGTAGCAAATGCGCGGCATTTCACCGCGTCTTTTTCGGTCATCAGTACCGGTCTGTTATCGTGAAAATTCAGATCTTGTTCCCGGTATTTGTAATGGTCGGGAAAAGCATGGGGCTCAACCTGGTAACCCAGGGTTTCCAACGTATCAAAGAAGCGCTGTGGATTACCGATTCCGGCGACGGCATGAACTGACTGCGGGGCCAATTCGACCTCTTCGCCACTGAACCGACACGGCACGCCGGGTTGTAACGTCATAGCAAAACTACCGGTGTGATCAAAAGGTCCTGAAGCACCGTTCAGGACGACATAGTCAACCTGATTCAACCGCTCTACGGATTCACGTAAAGGCCCAACAGGTAAGCAACGGCCGTTGCCCAACCCGCGCAGGCGATCAACCACTGCAATCTCGATATCACGGGCCAGCGCGTAATGCTGTAAACCATCATCACTAACAATCAAATCACAATCATGAAGTTCTAATAACCTTGCGGCAGCGCGCCCCCGATCAGGATCGACCACTAATGGACAGCCACTTCGTTGAACCAACATCAAAGGTTCGTCTCCGGCCTCGGCCGCCGGACTGTGCTGAGTGACTTCATAGGGATACTCAGCTGCCTTGCCGCCATATCCACGACTAACAACGCCGGGGCGAAAGCCGCTCGCCCGTAATACTTCTAACAACCACAACGTAAACGGTGTCTTGCCTGTCCCCCCCACCGAAATATTACCGACGATGATGACAGGAACCGCCGCCCGGTAGGAAGGCTTTTTGCCACTCGCGTAAGCTTGACGCCGTGATTTTGCAACACGATTAAAAAGCCATTCCAGCGGCGCTAATACCCTTAAAGGTTGATTAGTGCCGTACCAGCGTTGTTCAAACCAATCGGACACTTCAGGGCTGCCCATCACTACGGGTGGCAATACTCATCTGAACGAAACCCAGCTGACCAGCTGCATCCATAGCCGTAATGACGGCCTGATGCGGGGTCAGTGCATCTGCTGTAATGACAATGGGAAGATCCTGCTGATTTCGTGCAACCTTACTGATACCTCTTTTAACGGTTTCCAGCTGAGCATTAACCAACTTCTTACCATTAATGCTGAACTCGCCGACGGCGGTAATCGCAATATCAACAACTAGCGGTGCTTCAACGACCGCGTCACTACTGGCCTGCGGCAGGTCGATTTGCAGATGAGTCTCTTTTGTAAAAGTGGTCGAAACCATAAAAAAGATTAACAGCAGGAAAACCACATCGATCAGCGGAGTCAGATTAACGTTTAATTCTTCGGCCTGCTGCCGTTTAAACTTCACGACTTAACCTGCTCGAAATCGACCTCTCTATTGCCATGAATCACCTCAACCAGTTTGACCGCCTCTTGTTCCATTTCTACTACTAAGAAATCGACTCTACGAATGAAATAACGGTGCATAACCAGCGCGGGAATAGCGACGGTGAGCCCGGCTGCTGTTGTGATCAAAGCCTCAGAGATACCGCCGGCCAGGACATTGGCATTACCAGTACCCTGAATCATAATCTCACTGAATACCTTAATCATACCAACCACGGTACCAAGCAAGCCCAACAAAGGTGCGATAGCGGCAATGGTGCCTAGGGGATTAAGGAATCGCTCTAGTTCGTGAACCACTTTTGTAGCGGTCTCTTCAATACTCTCCTTCATGATCTCACGACCCTGTTTCGAGTAATTCAAGCCGCTTACTAAGATCTGACCAAGCGCAGAACCATTACGTATTTCAACGAGTTTGTCCGCTGTTAAGGCGTTTTGTTGCACCAGCTGCCAGACATTGGCCACCAGATATTTAGGAGCAATTCGGCTGGGGCGAAGCGTCCATAAGCGCTCTACGGCAATCGCAAGGGCGATAATGGAACACAATAAGATAGGCAGCATCAGCCAACCGCCCGATTGAACCAGTTCAAGCACGCAAAAACCCTCTCTATTGAAAAACCGGAAGCTAATGTATCACAGTTACCAAAATCTGATGAAGATTAAGATTATGCCTCCAACGCAAAATAACATCGCCTAAACCACCACCACATAAGATTGTAAATGCTATGCTTGTTGGCACTACTCAGCATCAATACAAACAAAGTAATTAGTGCTTGCCCACCCCTGTTGCACACTGTCTGCTTTCTTTACATCGGCAAGTTTCTTTCAAGCTTAAAGTTCGATATTTCAAAGAGATACAAAAAAGGACCATTTTTTGCATATGAATAGCAATACGATAGTTACGTCAATTCTTATAACTGGAATGTTGTAATGAAAAAAAATCCTAAGGAACTAGCTGCTCTAAACACCAGCGCTGAGCAGTCATCAAAGCGAAAGCTGATAAAAGGATTGGCGGCAACCCCTGTGGTGCTGGCTTTAGCCCACCGCCCGGCGTTTGGCCAAGTATGTTCTCTATCTGGCTTTGGCTCTTTAACAGCAGGGACACACCTGTCCAGCACCGCTCGTCACGAAGTTGAAGCCTGTAATACCTTTAGCCACGGTGGTTGGAAAACGGTACTTAACGGTGACCCCGACTGGGGGTTAGTAGACCCCACTACTCCCTTTGTATCTTTTGGCTCTATTTTCGGCACATCTAACCCGCCGGTACTCCAGAAGAACAAATGGGCGATAACCAAACAATCCAAGGTAGACGAAGCCAACACAGCAGCGGCGGCGTTTGGTACAACCTACATACCAACTCCTGTTGGTGGCGACCCTGTTTTGTACGAAGTATTGAGGAAAGGTGACGAGTTAACTCGTGAAATCGTCAACGGTTACTTAAACGCCCTTTTGTCCCAAACAATCAACCAGCCCTTCTTCAGCCCTGAGCAGATTATCGACCTCTGGAACTTCCGCCAAGCATCAACAGATAGCGGCGTGTTAGTACCTGCCTCTCCGATGTCTGACTCACAGCTAGTTGATTTGCTTAAAAACAGCTACCACTAAGCGGGTCTCAACGGCTTGGACAAAATTTATTCAGCTATACCTGATAGTAACTTTTTACTGGAAGGCCATCAGGATAGCTGCTGCATCTATTTATTCAAATCCAAAACAACTCTGATGCTGGAAGGAATTGATTCGAGTCTATTTCAATTCCTACGAAGCCATCCAGAGCACCACGATAACGCCTCAATCGATCAACATCTAAAAAACCAACTATCGCTCCCTGCTGATAGCCAACTGCAGCAGTATATTGAGGCATCCTTGCAAAACCTTTCTACTTTCGGCCTGCTACAAACCTGAACACTAATCTTCTTCGTTGTTGTAAGATGCTGACATAAGGAAACAAATCAACGAGGGATCCCGTTGCGTAGCAAGAGACACTTTTTCAACGCCGGTCGTCATTCCGTTTGTCTTGATACTGATATCTCCTGGCTTTTTGAGTGGGTCAACAACCTATACCCCGCCGAGCCACAGAACGACAACGCGTTCAGCGATTTTCATATCAATATTGCCTCTCACCGAGAACTCGGCAGTTTATTCACTAAACAGGCAAAGTTTACGTTCGCCGAGCGCAGTTTCTTCAATCCTCTGGCCTATGAACATGCCTTTCCCCTGATGGAGTGGGGGCTCAACTGGTGTGTGACCAACCACCTTAATGACTTTACTATTATCCACGCAGCTGTCCTAGCAAAAGGCAATAAAGGGGTAATTTTGCCCGGCGCTCCTGGTGCAGGGAAAAGCACACTTTGCGCTGCTCTGGCTTTCCAACCAGGTTGGCGACTACTATCTGACGAGCTGACACTCTTTTGCTCTGATACCGCGACTATATTCCCAAACCCCAGACCAATAGCCCTGAAGGATGGCTCAATTAACGTTATCAAGCATCGTCACCCAGAGCTCTCTTTTACCCAAGAGATAGCCGACACACACAAAGGAACAATCGCTTATCTAAAACCACCCGAGTTTGCATTAACCGAGATAAACACCCCTGCTCAACCCCGGTTACTTATCTTTCCGAAGTACCAGCCTTCATCAGCACTTGAATTGCGAGCACTGCCGCCAGCGAATGCAATGATGAGACTGGCTGAACAAACTTTTAACTATGGCATTTTAGGTGAGAAAGCGTTTACAGCACTAAACCAATTTGTCAGGTTATGTGACTGTTATGAGCTCGAATATGATGGAAACCTTGATCATGCTGTCGAACAGATTGAGGCACTGTTGTGATGCCCTCTAGACCACCCTCGGGGCAGCACCCAAAAATCAGAGTTAAAAGACATCCAAGCAGAGCTGAGAACGATCCCCTACTTCTTCGCAGGGTACTTAACAATCCTTGTTCTGCGAGAGAGTTTTCCTTAAACGACTGGGACCTACTCGTGCAGCAAGGCTACTGCAGCAGCTTGCTGGCTCGTGTAAAAGCACAACTTGACGATCAAACTGTCTCTATTCCATCTAGAGTCAATATCCATCTAACATCAGCACAAATTCGAGCAACGGCTCACTCAGATGATGTTCGTATAGAAATTGAAGCGATCATCAAAGCCCTTAAACCTGCGGGGATTACACCGGTATTTCTTAAAGGCGCGGCTTATGTACTCGCAGGTGATAGTGCCAGCAGCGGTCGCCTGTTCAGTGACGTTGATATCTTCATACCAAAGACCCAACTGGGAGCCGCTGAACAGTTCTTAAAGTGGCAAGGATGGCAACCGGAACAGCTTGATGCATATGATGAACACTATTATCGAGAGTGGATGCACGAGATTCCCGCGTTGATCCATCAGCAGCGCGGTACTGCTCTGGACGTTCACCACAACCTGCTACCGCTCATTGGCCGAATAAAGATTGACGCCAGCCTATTGCAACAAACAGTTACGGCCGGCCAATTAACCCTGCCCGCTGAAGATCGACTGATTCACTCCGCCACTCACCTATTTTGTTCTGGGGAGTTTGAAAGCGGTTTCAGAGACCTATCGGATCTCAATTTGATGATTCGTGAGTTTGGACAGGAGAAAGATTTCTGGGACAAACTGCTCAAAAGAACAGCCCAGCTTGGGGTGGGCAGATTACTTTATTATGCGCTGCGCTATTGTGATCATCACTTCAGCTCACCAATACCTGACGGAGCTTTACGTCAGATCGGCCGATATGCACCCAATCCTTTAACTCTAAAACTGATGGACTGGATGTTTGATAGAGCCCTAATACCGCACCACTCATCTTGCAACAAGCCGTTCAGTTCTCTCGGCAGAATATTGCTACTGATCCGCTCCCACTGGCTGAAAATGCCCCTTATCACTCTTATTCCGCATCTATTCAGAAAAGCAGTGATTAATCCAATCATGCATCGAGAAGATACCATCGAACAACTAAAGGGCTAACCTCTCCTGTGCTACCTCCTCAATCTCACCTCAAGTAGCCAGCAAGTCCGTTGAAATTGCTTAGTCGACCGACTCATCAGTCACTTCATTTGTCTCTGAGGTCACCTGAATATTATGCTTACCCAACAACGCATATAGCGTCGGACGTGTGACACCGAGCAGCTCAGAGGCTTTGGAAATATTATTTGCTGCGCTCGCCAAAGCTCTGAAGATTACAGTTTTCTCCACGGCCTCACGGGCCTGCTTTAAATTCAACGGTAAAGCATCATCAGCATTCGGGACACTAAGCCCCAAATCCAATGCGGTAACCTGCTGACCATCCGCCATGATGACTGCCCGCTTAACTCTGTTTTCCAACTCACGGATATTTCCAGGCCAACCAAATGCAGCAATAGCCGCACAACCTTCGTCGTTAAAGCCTCGTAACTGACGCCCATTGGCCTTAGAGTATTTTTCCAGTAAGGCACGGGCAATAACCACCGCATCTCCAGGACGATCGCGTAACGGCGGGATATTAATGGTAAATTCGCTGAGCCGATAAAACAGGTCTTCTCTGAAACCACCTGCGCTGATCATCTGCTCAAGATTCTGGTGGGTTGCGCTGATAATCCGCACATCGACCGCAATTTCGCTCCTTCCACCGATACGCTCTACGGTCTTCTCTTGTAAGAAACGCAACAGTTTTGCCTGCAATTGCAGTGGCATGTCACCGATCTCATCCAAAAAGAGAGTACCGCCATCTGCAGTTTCTATTTTGCCCGGTGTTTGTTTAATGGCACCGGTAAACGCACCTTTTTCGTAACCGAAAAGCTCGCTCTCTAACAAATTCTCAGGAATAGAGGCGCAATTAATTGCCACAAAACGTTCAGCTTTACGGTCACTCAGATTATGTATCGCTTTAGCGATCACCTCTTTACCCGTACCGCTTTCACCCAGCAACAATGCACTGATATCGGCTGGAGCAATTTTTTCAACCATACGACAAATTTGGCGCATCTCATCAGAGGCCGCAATCAATCCGTCCAGCGGCATAGCAGTGGCAGCCAAGCGCAGGTTTTCCTGCTCCAACTGAGACAGTTTAAAGGCGCGCTCTACAATCAAAGCCATGACATCGGGGTCCATCGGCTTTTGATAGAAATCGTAGGCTCCCATCGCCACCGCTTTAACCGCATTTGATTGATCGTCATTCCCGGTAACAACAATGACTTTGGTTCGAGGGGCGAGCTGAAGAATCTGTTCGAGCACCCTCAAGCCAACCGTGGCATTAGCAGGATCCGGTGGTAGCCCCAGATCCAATGTCACAACCTCTGGCTCAAAGCGTCGCAACTGTTTGATCGCTGACGCCTCATCCTCAGCAAAAACCAGCTGGTACTGCTCGAAGCACCACTTCAGTTGCTTTTGCAGTCCCAGGTCATCCTCGATAACCAATAAAACTTTACGATCCTTGTTCTGACTCACATGTGTCTCGCTGTAACGTTGTAACATTGAATAAAGGCAATCTAACACTCATCTCAGTGCCCTCTCCTAACTTGCTCTCAACTGATATCAAACCATGATTGGCTTGGATAAACTGCTTGGCTTCGTATACACCGATACCCATTCCGGCACTCCCCTTAGTGGTATCGAAGGGCTTAAACAGGCGATGTCTTATAAAATTCTGATCCATTCCACAGCCGCTATCCGTTATCGTAAGAATAGCTTCTGCATCTAGTTTTTCTAGAGAGATAGAAACAGAACCCGTGTCCGGCGTAGCATCCTGAGAATTTTGAATCAGATGGCAGAGTACATCGGTTAAACGCTCCTTATCGATCTGAACTTTCAACTCCAAGAGATCTCCAACCAGCGTGACAGAAGGAGAATTGCCAGCCTGTCGCTCAATCACAGTTTGCACGATAGCGATCAAGTCCACCACATCGGAATTCACTAATACCTGAGTCTGCTTGCGTAGTTGGCTCAACAGACGATTCATCCGGCCTACCGCATTGGCCAGAGTATCCATCGCATCATCAACAAACTCCGGATTATGCTTATGCCGCTGTGAGTTTTTCTCGACCAGAGACAGTTGCGCGACAATATTCTTCAAATCATGAACAACAAAGGCCGAGAGTCGATTAAACGCTTCAAATTGACGTGCTTCTGATAAGGACTCACTGGTACGTTTTAGCTCAATTAACGCAGCCAACTGACCACCGAGAGCTTTGAGAAGATCAAAGTCCTCCCAGTTAACAGGATGATCAACGATGGGCTGAGTCAACCCTGCCACACCAACAAGCCGCGATTGATGGAACAGCGGTACTAGTAACCAAAAGCCCGATTCCAACAACGGCTGCCGAATGATGATACCCCGATATTCCGAGGGTTTTTGTTGGTACTCATTGAGGTTAACGACCCACCCCGTCTGCTGCAAGAACTCTAATAACGCCAGATCATTCGCCCTACCTAGCGGCTCACTGTAATCAACGCGACTGCTGTGAAGGCAAACAAACTGCTCGCCGTCCTCTATCCACAAAGCCCCACCAGTACTACCCAAAGGTTCCGTGATACCCAGTAGCAGCTCTTCATAATAGCGATCGTCCATCGGCAGAGCTGCAAAACGAGCATTTGCCTGCATCCACTCTTCTCGATAATCGTATTTATAACTGAGAAAATGCTTATTTAACCAAACAACAACTAAGGACCGAATTCGACCGGAGCTTAACAAAAGCACAAACAGCGTTAGAGAAGCGACTAAAAATATAATCTGAACAGCATTTCCGATGCCACTACCAAACCATTTAAGGTAGTACCCCACTAGACTCATTACCAACAGATAGAGGCCAGATAGAAGGATGGTTGTTGTGAAAAAAACTGCATGCCTAGAGATTCGTAGCGGTCTGTTCCAATCTCGGGCCCTAGACGCTGAGATGGCGATTAACGGTGCTGCCATGGCGTTGATGAAGCCCCGCGCCTGCCAGAAACTTGGGTCAATTCGATTAAAGAGCAACGCCTCTGAGTAGAGTAAAAAATCGTAACCGAACATCAAACAGATGCTGATTAACAAAAATTTAACCGGCCAGCGTTGCTCAGGCTGGATATTTCTAAACCACTGTTCAGCTACGACTAGCACTGCGATAACAAGCGCCAAGGGGCCAAAATATCGTACAGAAAACCCCCAGTCTTTTATGAAGGCGAAGCCAAGCACTTCACCTAGATTAATCAGCATCATCCCCAAGGCACAAAACAACAGGATCCAGGGTGATTTGAGAGACCAAAAATCCTGGCCTCCCCTGCCAAAATCAACAAGTTTTAGTAGAAATAATAGCCAGGTAGTATTGCGAAGAATTTCGACAAAGGCGATGTCAGCGGCATCGGGGCCAACGACAAATGAGGCGACTCCTAGATAGCCTGACCATAATGCAGTGGTGAACAACGCCAGTTGCAACCAAATACCAAGCAAACGTTCACGCCAGATAACCAAACATAGAAAAAAGACCGTTGCATAGACTATTGCAGCAACGAAAAAGCCCAATTGTGTCATCCAAAATCCTTTTAGTAATGATTATTAGATTTTCTATATAGCTTAAAAATCTCATGTGACTTGAACGATCATAACCAGCCGTATTTTTAGCACCACTGATTAAGGCATCTTATCTAACAAAGGCCTGAGGTAGCGAACAGGAACGGCATAACTGATACCACTGGGCTTGCTCAATATATCTTCTTTGGTAGTCTTAACAAAAACTTGGTTGAGGACACCCACTACCTCCCCGCTATCGACGTCAAACAGCGGACTGCCACTATTTCCGGGATAAGAAATCGCATCCAGTTGATAGGCGGTAACCGGATCCCTTAACCTCCGTATTTTACGCGCATTAAGCTGTGCCGAAGAGGGCGAAGGAATGGCCATAGGAGTAATACTGGCAATCATCCCTTTATGAGTCACAGGATAAAGCCCCAGTACCGAACCAATGGGAAAACCAGTAAAGGCATAAACTTCACCCTCGCGAACACTGTGTTTTGATGAGAGCGTTAATGCGGGCAGCTTCCGGCTAATTTTCAACACAGCCAGATCGTAGTTGCGATCGATCGTCGCAACTACAGCCTCATGCATGCGCGTATTTCTCCCGCTACCAACAAAGACGACAAGACGCTCGCTTTTAATACCATCCAGTTTCAAATCAACTACATGAGCGTTGGTGACGACATAGGTACCATCCCCCACTACAAAGCCAGTCCCCAAAAAGCGTGAAGGTGGGCGCCGGGTCGGTAGATGAGTCCCTATCCCCATGATCGAAGGCTTAATCCGCGTAAGGGTATCTGGCAATCCCGCCGCCCAACCACTTTGCCCCCCCTCCATAATGAACAACGCAGCCAACAACACGAGCAGCCTTGGTTTTTTTAACAGGCGTCGATACATTTCCACTACCTCAGATCGATCACGAAGCCCCCTCAAAAGAAATAATAAATTATAGATTCTGCGGATCAGGAGCTCGATTGTAAAAATTTTGGTCATCACTCACGACCACAATGCGTAAACATAGGATAATAGCTATTCAGAACTACCATTGTAATTATCAGTAATATCAGAGCTCAGCAAAGATATGATTTCAGTCGCCGCTTTGACGATATGATCGGATGCAAAGCCAGCATTTTTCATCTCCAGAAAAAAACTCTTAGCAAGAACCTTAGCCATCTGGTTACCATTCTGGGCAATTTGCGTGACCGTACTGCGGGGACTCATCTCGGTTTCACGCGCTAAAGCCAGTTGAATAAAATTGGACTGCAGCAGGTGTTGCAGCTGTAACACCTGAATTGATTTGCTCACCATCAAAGCGACGATCGTCACCGCTTCCAGGTCAGCATGACCCAACACCCGCCCATCCTTGGGCGTGCTGACATTTAATACCCCCACGACTTTATCATTGATCAGTAAAGGGCAGGAAATAAAGCCCCCGTCACCCGATTTACCCCGTCGACGGGCCGCAACAGCAAAAGAAGATTGGCAAATGTCCGCTATCAACAAAGGCTCACCGGAGCTGACAACCGAGCCAGAAATACCCTGATCCATATTGATCGATTCGTTGTAAGCTTCCTCTGGTAGGAAACCATAATGGGCCAGCACCCGCAGTTTAGGAGAAGTCTGTTCACCATCCTCTTTTAGCAGCATGATCGAACAATTACTGACGCCAACTAGGTGGGAGACCATCCCTGCCAATTTGCGAAGACTGCTTTCTAGACTGTCCTGCTGTTCGAGAAAGTTAGACAGTCCGACCAGCTCGGTAATAAAATCGGTTTCGTGGCGCTCCTGCGGCTGATCGTTCACAACGCTGCTCAAGTGTTCCATACCAATGTTCCTCTAACTGTTAAACTGCGAAACATCCCGCTACTTTTTATCTAAAAAACTCAGTGCTGATTGGCACGATACACTTAAGGTTAAAATATGGCACTAGCCGTAAAATCAAATCAACAAAGCAAAGAAACCACCTTAAAAAACTACTAGTCATCAAGGATGGCTAGAAATCACCGTGTGCTTTATACACAGCAGCCCCTATGCTCCATGTAGTGGCCTACCTTACACACGAACAGCTCGGGACGATTCCCTCTTCTTAAAGATGCTTGTCCGGTACCTAATCTTTCACCAATTGAGACTTTAACTGGTCTCTAAGAGTCTCATAAATCCCCCTCATTTCAGGCTTGAGGTTGTTAAGTAGGATATCTTGGGTAATAAAAAAGGGCGCTCTCAAACCATGGTACTCTATGGCTTCGCCAGCCGGCTGCCACATAATACCGAGGCGAGTAACACGTCGTGCCAGCCTAGGCTCCATCATCACCATTGAATAATCCTGATTTTTGAGCACAAAGATCGCTGCAACACCCAAATAAAGGCTCACAGTGATATAAGGAAAATTGCGTAACTCAGCATCCGAGAAAGGGATTTCAACCCCATCAATCGTAAACGGTACTGCTTGTTCACCAGCACGGCGACGGAATTTCTCAGAAACGGCGAGCCGGGAGACTTCACTTCTTTTCTTGCGTCGCAATGATTCCAGATCCAAAAATTCAGGATCAAAGGCATGGCTAGCAAATTTTTCCAGTGGAAGCCGTTCATTCGCTGAGGAAAGAGACGGTTGTACCAACCGCACTGTACCCGCATAGTGACCGCTAGACTTATGCTTTAGCAGGAGGTGATCGGAATAGGCATCGAATTCATCGGACTCCATCTTGTCAGGGTATTGCGCCTTATCTTCAAAAGATAACTCCTCACAGTACACCTTATAACGAAGCCTAAAAACTTCTCGGCGTAGCGCTTCAGTATCAGCCAATTCCAATGAAAAATATTGAGTAAAGTGATCTGCCAGTTGATGCTTATCCATGAACCCCTCACCGAATACGCGACAAAAAGTGCCAACAAAATCCTCTAAAGAAAGCCTTCCTATAGTCTCTCAAAAGAGGTGACTGCTTTCTAGCAACGCATTGTTTTGTTAACTAAATAATCATACCACTGAATAATAGCTAATATCTTTGGTATCGCTACCGATAGCAACGACAGCACTCTTTTTTAACTGGCAATGACCGCCGCTTCGCCATGCGCTTATGGCACACCAGCTAAATCGCTAAGGATGGACACTTGCCAAGAGTTTTATGTAATCTGTAAATCAAACTACGACGGATTTTTTTGGGAGATGGGCATGAATATAAACAGTAGTCAGACTCTTGGTAGCAATACACTCGGCGCCTTGCCCGAAAGTATCCAGCTTCTGATCAAAGCGGGCAGCCAAGGGCCCTCTCCGGATAATTCACAACCTCTAAACTTCAGCTGGAATCAAGAAGATAGCTTAAGTATTGTCTTCGATCCAGAGCGCTGTGATCAAACCTCCTATTTTGGCCCCAACAGTCATGCCTCCCTACTGACCCTTGGTGCTGCGGTTGAAAATATAATGGAAGTTGCCTCAGCTGCCGGACTGGAGCCTTCGTGGTCTTGGTCAAAGGGGAAGAACTCGAGACCGATCGAAGTAAAATTGGGTGCTGAAATCCACTCTCCTTTAAATACATCGTTATGGAGTCACCCGGTATTTTTACGCTGCACCAATCGCCTCCCTTTTACATCCGCCCCTATCGAAGAAGAGCACCTACGGAACATCTTTGACTTGAAATCTGATACAATACAAGTACTAGCGGCACGTAAAAGCAACACAAAACACCTGTGGATCCAACAGATCCAGGAAGCCTCCCAACTGCGTTTTCAAACGAGAGAAACCCACGAATGGCTGGCTCGTTCGCTACGTTTTAGCCGTACCGAGGTGGCTAAGGGTGATGGCTTGGATGTGGCGACATTAGCACTGCCTCCGGGTGGAGGGTATTTTCTTAAGCTGCTCACCGACTGGCGCAGGATGGCTTGGTTAAATCGAGTAGGCCTCCATCGAATGATGGCTTGGATCGAAATTCAAGCGCTGAAACAAAGCCCAATGATCTTGGCTATTACCGGCCCCAATGAAACAGAGGAGGAGGCTTTCGAGGCCGGACGCATGATGGAAAAAATCTGGATTCAACTAAACGCAAATGAAATTTCCGTACAACCCTACTACGTCATCACCGATCAGTTGCAACGTCTAAAAGAGGGTAAGACCCCACGACCGTTGCAGCCAGCAGCTCAGCGGCTTTCGAACCAAGTCAACGCCAGTTTTGATGGGGTTTTTCCTCACATTCTGCTGCGAATCGGCCACCCTAAAAACAACCCTGTACGCTCAAAACGTTACCCGCTTGATAAGGTCTGCTCTTCTCCTTGTAGTTGAAACAACAATTTAAAATAGCGGAATAACGAAATAACGAAAATATTGATCGGCGCGTCAACGGTCGCTGTACTAGCCTTACTGCGGTGAATGGTGCCAATACACTTGAGCATTGGAGATAAATTGTCATGGATTTCAAATTTTGCAACAGCATAGCCAGCTGCATACTAGGAGTAGCCTTGTTGACAGGCTGGAGCGAACACTCTTTGGCCAATACAGAATACTTGCAGCAAGCCAAGGAATCACAAGCCAAAGGGGACTTTAAGTCCGCAGCCATCCACCTTAAAAACGCCCTTCAGGACAATCCAGATAATCGCGAAGCACGATACCTATTGGGGCAGATCTATGTCGAGAATGGCTATTGGCCCGGCGCGGAAAAGGAGCTGCGCAAAGCACACCAACTCGGTGGTAGCCAAGCGCTGATCATGGCTCCGTTGGCGAAAGCACTTGTTAAGCAAGGTAAGTTTGACCGCCTACTTGAAGAGATCGTCCCAACCGGCGAGATGGATCCCGTGGTCCTCGGCACCATTTACGCGTATCGCATCGAAGCCTGGCTAGCCCTTGGTAAAATAGAAAACGCTGCAACGGAGCTTACCAAGGCCCAGCAACTTGCGCCCAACCAACCCCCCACCTACCTGTCCCAGGCTCGCTTGGCCATGAAGCAAAGCGAATGGACTAAGGCTCGTGAGAGTGTGCAGGCGGCGCTTGATATAGAACCTCTACAAGGGACTGCCTGGAGCCTACTGGCCGAACTGGAGCGCATCGCGGGTGAATCTGAGAAAGCAGAAATCGCCTACGGTAAGGCTATTGCCAACCGCACTGATAACTCAGTTGACTACCTACAAAGAGCACTGATTCGAATCGCCCTTAAGGACTATACAGGGGCTGATAATGACATCAAAAAAGCGGAAAAAAAAATCCCCAACCACCCGATGACTCACTATGTTCAGGGCCTCTTTCAGTTCGAACAACAACGCTATGCCGAGGCTCAGGCTGCATTCGAGAAAGTACTAAACAAGGTTCCGAACCATATGGAAGCGGTGTTTTACCTCGGGGCCACCCACCTAGCTCAGGATCAGCACGAGCAGGCCGAAAAACACCTTAAGAATTTTTTAAGCACCTTTCCCCAATCACTCCAGGCCGCCAAATTACTGGCCACAAGTTACAACAAACTTGACCAGCCGGAGCGCACACTCGATATTTTGAAACCCTTTCTAGATGAAAATGAGCCTGATCCGCAAATTCTGGCACTTGCAGGTGAAGCCTACCTCCTCGAGAACAATCCCTCCGCTGCCGAAGGGGCTTATAAGCAGCTTGCAGAACGAACCCCCAACAATGCCGCACTGCATACAAGAATAGGGCTGATCCAATTGGCATCTGGAGAGGAAGCTAAAGCCATCGAGTCGATGGCAGCCGCTGCCACAAACGGATACAACTACCGAGCGGATCTCGCGCTGGCTTATTACCACCTTAATGTAGGGCAGTTCGACAAAGCCCTAGATGTGGTTAATAAACTTGAAAACCACCTTCCCGATAACCCTGGAGTCTACAATTTGAAAGGTCAGCTCTTTATGAGCATCAAAGATCTTACCCAGGCTCGCGTCAATTTCGAGCAGGCTCTAACCCTGAAGCCCGACCTCGTCTCCGCCGCACTCCGGCTGGCAATGATAGATTTACAGGAAAACAACATACCCGCCGCAAAAAATCGGTATCACACCATCCTGGAACATGACGATGCTAATGTCGCGGCAATGATAGGGCTGGCCGAGTTGGCACAACAAGAAGGGATAGAGTCAGCGTATTTCGACTGGTTGCAGCGAGCGACCAATGCCAACCCTGCGGCCATAGTCCCCCGCGTCTACCTAGTCAACTACTACCTTGATAAAGGGGAGCCGCGCAAGGCGCTGACGGTTGCCCGAAATGGCGTCGATGCCCGCCCTGAATCGCCGGAGGCACTCGCCCTACTAGGGCTCGTTCAGCAAGCAATGAAAGACAAAGAAGGCGCGCTGACCACCTACCGTAAACTAACTACCTTGTCGCCGAAGTCGGCCGCCGCCCAACATCAGTTGGCCAAGGCTCATGCAGCACTGGGCCAGGCCCAAGGGGCTCGCATCGCCCTTCATAAAGCTCTGACGCTGGATCCCGAGTATAAAAAAACCATCGCGGCACTGTCCGCGCTCGAAGTTCGTACCGGCAACCACCAGCAAGCTTTGATCCTGGCCAACAAATTCCAGAAATTATCTCCGAATGACCCGACTGGCCTTATACTTGAAGGTGACGCTTTGATGGCGGCTAGGCGCTACACCGATGCAATTGGTGTGTATCAAAGAGCTCTAACCCAGACAACGGATAGCCGAGTGGCAATCAAGCTACACCTAGCACGATTACGCTCGGGGAGCGAAGACTCTGCTGACGAAGCTCTGCTCATATGGCTCAACAACCATCCCGACGACTCTCGGGGTCATGGCTATCTCGCCAGAAGCTTCCTCAAGCGAGGTCTCGACCAGCAGGCAATAGCACAGTACCAAATACTCTCGAATCTGATGCCGGAAGGCGCAAATGCTTTCAACAACCTGGCTATCCTCTACCAGCGCGTGAACGATTCTAGATCGCTTGAAACGGCTGAGTATGCTTACCAACTCGAGCCCGACAACCCGGTATTCGCCGACACCCTTGGCTGGGTTCTGGTGGAACAAGGGAAGCTGACCAGAGGTCTGAAGCTGTTGGAACAAGCAGCAGCCAGCGACAGCAACAACCCAGAAATTCAATACCATCTGGCTTACAGCTTTGCCGAGGCGGGGCAAATCACCCAGGCGCAGCAGTTAGTCAAGCAGTTACAGAAAAGGGATTTGAGCCCCGCGCTGCAAGACCGGGCACGTCAACTTAGCGACCGGTTACAGCCAGCTTCGGGAGGGATTACCAGTGAAAACTAAGCCCCCCTGTAAACAGAGGCCATCTGCCACGGCTCGTGATCATGACCCGCCGATAGCGCTACACATTAACAACGGCCGGCGAAGGGCTACAGGTTCGCCTCCTGCAACACATGGCGGGGTCACTTGACTACGTAAGTTTGCTGAAATCAGTCGACGTAAAGCCTCTCCCTTCGCGCCCTGGCCGATCAATAAGCCACGGAAACTGTTTACAGCAAGCCTCTCTACCGGCTCAATGATCACTAGGCGAGAGGTAGCCTACAGAAATTAAATCGTAAACAATTCAAGGTAGCAGCCTGCCTAATTTAGCGGCTCAGTTCAGGGATGGGGTTATCCATGCCTATAATCGTCTGCCGCATATCTGGTAAGTCATGAAAAGTGGGTCTTAGCAATGCGGGCACAAGCGGCGTCGTGTTTGTCATATCGACCTGACTAGCAAATAGTTTACCCGTTCTTTCAGGCCCCATCTTTCTGAAGTATTCTGCGCAGCAGCTATGACATAGTCGATGCCGACAGTGATAATGGAATAAAAGGCCCTTGCGACTCGCTGCAACTGCCCGGTCTATCCCAGTATATCTAAAACCCCAAACAGAATTGACACGCCGGTACAAGCAGTCGACAGCCAGTGTTTCAGCTGCAACCCGGGGGTATACACTCTAGTGTTAAGACCTCCCTGATTCAGTCACTTGAGCCTGATTATGAATCAGCAAGAAAGGTGACTATCGGAGGCTTGATTACCCTACTTTAAATTCTAGAGTGAACAGTATCTGAGTAGAGTCATACCCTCACACAGGCAGGCAACGGGTACCGGAGGATTCTGATCTGGTTGGTTGGTTGGTTGGTTGGTTGGTTGGTTGGTTGGTTGGTTGGTTGGTCACAATAGCACTGTTTCCCACTGGAAGAATCTGGCTAACAGATAGGTAGCTATGAAAAAAGCCAACATAATGTCGTAATCAGCTGGCCCGGATAGCCTTAAATCCGCTGCTCTGAAAGACACTAAACATCTTCAACACGGCAGTTTTATCAAAGACAGGGATGGGGCAGTAAATTATTAACAGAGGGCGAACTGAAAAAAATAACCCCCTCCAGTGGAGGGGGTTATGAATACGCTGCAGTGCGTCTTTGGGGCCTTTAACCCTGACGACGTCGCACGGATGCACCTACGCCCAACAACCCGATCGCCAACAATGCCAGACTAGCAGGTTCGGGGATTTCACGCTTTTTGATGAAGTCGAAGTCACTGGTGGCGAACCACTCGCTGCCAGGGGTGAAACCTTCGCCGCCACCCAGGATACTGCCCTGAGCAATAAAATCGACCTGGCCATTACTGACACCCGCCCCACCAACGCCACAGAACGGCGCACAGCTAAGCATGTCTTCCACCAGCGTCTCGCCGGTGCCGTTGAACAGGATGCTAAGCCCGGCGTTTACACTACCGAAAGCAAAAGCCGGATTCGCGGGGTCAACAATGGTGGTGTCCGCCTGGGCATTCAACGCGATCCAAAATTCATCACCATCGATAAGGCCTTGTGTTCCTCCTTCAAAGCCGTCGACCTCCCACAGATCCCCATCAGAGGCCTGAGTTACACAAGCGGCGAGCGTGAGACAGCTGGTGTTATTTGCTACGACAGCACCTGCGGATATGTCCAAATCGGGAGTAGCGTCGAGCCAAAAGGCCGTCATCGCCCCCGCATACGTTGCGCTGATCCCTCCTAGCCCTATGTCGGCAAAATCACCTGGGGCAAAGATCATGTCATTAGCACCACCAATACCGTCAATATCAGCAAAGCCTGCGAGTGTAATAACAGAAATCGCGGTAAGTTCTTCAGGACCGATCGCACCACCGGCGTCGAAATTGATTTCTGCAACAGCGACCAGCGTATCGCCTATATCGATGAGACCGTTTTGGTTGACATCGATTATGAAATCGACATTATCGTCTTCAAAGATGGTGAAGGGATCCCCCCAGGTAATAGCCGCCGACGCTGGACTCGCCGCGACCACCAAGCCTAGTCCGATTGCAGCAGCAAGGGGCTTGATGCTGCCGAATTTATTAAGTTCCATAGTCATTCTCCAAGATGAGAGCACTGCAAGGTAAATTACTGCTTCGGTAAGTACATAAGCACGAGCCGTGCCATAAAACACAAAAACGACACAAGCTATTGTTTGTATTGAAGCTGTAGCAAAACCAAAAGAAACCACAAGCGCCATCATCACCAACTTTGTAAGAAAAGGTGACACTTAATGATCTTACTTTCCTCTGATTATCCCTGGCAGGCGCGTAGCCAGCTCGCCAGTAATGATATAACTGACGTATAGGGCGGCACCTAAAGGTTATCGCTCTTGATAGTTTCGGATAAGTAAGAATGCGTTTATCTTAGATTACCGCCACGTTGTGAGCCCCCTTAACCGCAAGCCCCGTCGTTACAGCAGCATCCGCTTGGCAATCAGGAAGGCTAGGCGTTGCAGCGGGTTTCTGGCACCGCCAGGACGCCAAGTTTTGACTACCTGATTGGTATAGGCATCGAACTGCATCCCCCAAGGGGCTGCCAGCACACGACCCCGGTTGAGAAGAATCTTCAGCACCTGACCGGCGGCGGTGCCGGCACAGAGCTCGCAGCCTATCACCGTGGAAGGGCCCTTGTGGTTCGCCAAATCAACCCGCGAGGGGTCCACCAGATACTTCTGCTGCAGCCGTGCTGGCGATAGACCGATGAAAAACTTCAAATACTGTTCCTCTTCGGGAGCACCTTCCAGTCCAAAATAGCGCTCGAATGACATCTTGCCAGGCAGAAAATTCAGTACCGAAGCCCCCATCCCCAAAGGCGCAGCCGTGGTCACCGGTATACCTAGGCGTTCGCAGCTGGTGAAGACAGCAATGCGCGCCTTGACCGCAAAAAAATCCAAACCGTCAACATAAATGTCGACATCCTTAAGGAAATCGTCGACGTTAGCCTCCGAGACACCCTCGGGATAGGTTCGAATATCCAGATCAGGGTTAATATCCAACGCCATGGCGACCATGATATCCAGCTTGGGTTCATCGCAACTGGAGAGTCGGGCACCGGCCTGGCGATTAAAATTCTCCATATCAAAGCGGTCAAAATCCGACAGGGTAAAAGCACCGATTCCCAGACGCGTCAACGTCAACAGGTGAGCTCCACCGACCCCCCCCATACCGGCAATCGCCACTCGCTTATTCTTAAGCGTTTGCTGTTCCGCCTCCGTTACCCAACCTATATTGCGAGAAAACGCGCGATCATAATCAAACATGGTTTTACAATGCCCTTTCGAGTGGTTAAATCCCAGTAAACATAGCCATTCTAGCAACGTATTGCTAGCAGACCCTCACCTCCTCCCAGCACTCATGCGGCCGAATCACGCCCAACTTGTTAATTTTCTCTTCTACGCAACTTAACTACTCGTTTTTTAGAGTCTTCGCTGGTGGTTCAGGCGAAATAGGAAAGAGGAAAGAGGCAGTAATCCACTCCGGTTAAGCTATTGTCGACCAAAACTTCATTTCAACCAATATCACTGCCAACTGGGATGCTAGGTTGCTGAATCTTTTCTGGGAAGGCTTCGAGCTAGCTCACCACAAAGCCTAGCCCGGTCAACCATTATTAATTCAACTGCGCTCCCGCTCTCCTCCTCCGTACAATCGCTCCGGTGCCCTTGCAAGCTGATTCATAACAGCCTGATCCGCCGGATTCTCGAACGGAATCGATTCGACTTCAACGCTCGGCTGGACATGCCTACCCAATGACGCCCTCGCTGTGACCCAACACCAGAGCATATCGGCGATTTATGCCGTCGGTTTACACACCCAACGCCGTGCGATGGTGGCAACACCCGCCTTGAAAGGATTACCAAGCATGACAACCGAGAGCTGAGAGTCTTGCTGATCCATGGTGCTAGAGCGATGATCCGCTTTGCTGAAACGCGAAGGGATGATATGGGGTTCTGGCTGATACGATTGATTGAACGCCGTGAAAAAAAGAAGGCAATCGTTGCACTGGCTAACAAGCTCGCTCGGATTGCTTGGTGCATCTTGAGTCGACATGAACGATTTGATATAAGGCTGGCATTTAAGCCCATTTTAGCCGATTGATTCTGAGACTATCAGCAGCCTCGTAAGGCTTAACTAGAAAATAAATAATGAACAGGAGTTAGCAAGCACTGATGAAATTAACGGTTACCCGCCCCTGTCAAAACCTGAACTTGACCATGGCACGTTGATGCCACTGTAGTGATTAGGGGCCAAGGTTCGGATTACATCATGGCGCAGGCCACAGCAGCTTACGACGACGCCGAATATATGGGAGCGAACCGATATTTCATTAAGGCTTGTAGCACCCAGGGCGTCCATATATTGCCTACTAAACCCGGACACCGATTTAGGTGGTAATGTCGCCACCTTAAAAGAGGTGTTCAAAGGCAAGAAAGCATGGCGAATGTAAAACATAGGATCAGACAGACTCAGCCAACCGCTTTTATTCACTGAGATGCCGATACGCGGCAGGTTTGCCGCCACCAGATACCATGTCTTGCCCCACAGCCGATCATGTTGAGGGGATAGCCCTTACTGATGCTGAGCAATCCCCTTGCCGAAAAGACACATCAAGAGTAGGCGCGACTCTAGGCAACCTTCGCCAGTTGCATGGCATATGGCTGTAGCAGATGCATGTTATACCGGTCTACACGTTTCGCACTCGCCACTTCCGGTTTAAGGTACGCCACGGAAAGCAGGTGCTCCAAATCAGTAAAACCCTCTTCTGCGGGAATATGGATGTGATCACAGATCTCATAGCCATAACCTAGATTCTTATGCAAGCGCCGATACAGTCGTGCACGAACAGTGCCTGCCACATTGAACGCGTAGTCGTAATTCAATTCAGCCGCACCTTTGATCATCGCCAGACACTGCGCGCGCAGCACCTCTGTGGTCCGGAATTCAGACAAAAGCGCCAAGCGTGTCCATTGGCAATAGGATCGCCTCTGTTGCGCCAGCTCGGGGAATATCTCATGGAGTACAAAATCATCACTCTCCATCGGCAAACGAACCGGATCAAAAGCGGATGTACCTGAAACTCTAGCCCCGCCGATACAGCGCTCCCCATCCCTGGCAATAAGAATATGCCCTGACCGGTCATCCTCATCTTCCGAGCCATCGAAGGATGCGATCCCTAATTGCTTACGAAAGCACTCTTCTCGGATTTGGTAATACTGAGCTAATAGTTTCGGATCTGTTGAAAATTCAAATTTAATCGACACTGGAACCCTCCTCTGTAATGACCAACACAATGCTGCCCCCTCACCACGACTTGAACCGGCTTAGACAACCGACCAACATTGGTATAAAACCTAACATTACGAAGCAAATATCAAGCCAATGCGATTATTTAATTTAATATCAATAACTTACACGATTTTAAAAGCGGCACGAACCCAACTCCTCCTCAAAACAAGCAAGAAGCGTCGCAATTTAGAGACATTAATTTCTATTTCTATAAGCCAGCGCCGCATACCTCCGTGATATAAATCAACTCTCGACTCACTAGCCGCCTCTTAATCAATTCTTTTCAACAGACATAATTGCTAGTCGCACTAGATAAACCGGCTATAGAGCCAAAAAAAACAATGCTATAGCCGTATAGGGTATTTTTTCCACAAACTAATGCCTCAACCTGATACAACACAGACAATGTCAAAAATCACAAAAAAATGACCTGTATCCAATTCGCGACAGCTGTTAATTCACTCAGGGAACCCTAAGCGAGACGATAAAAATTTAATACATACTCGCTGGGGCTGTATGCACCGTGTAGTTTTCACCCCGAAGAACTGGTAGTACCACCATACAAAGACATAGCCCGTTATACCGAGGGCAACCTTCAGCACTTCGGTAAAGCCCCCCATCCAGAATGGAACGGAAAGTTTGCTTTGTTTGCAGGTAGATCACGTAATGTATAGTCAGACAAGGCGAGGAAGATCGAATGCTTACGAACGAGCAGCGACAGTAGGAGGAACAGATACAACACACTTCATCCTACAACCGAAAGAACGACCTATGGTTCACGCTAGTACGGTTGAGGCGCTCTAAGATCTTGATGTAGAACAGGGATGTCTAACGACTCACATCTACAAGCTAATAACAGATAGCGGCCAGCAGCCCTAAATAGTAACAATCCACCCCACCTCATTTATGCGAATTTCGGCCTACAAACTGCAATATAGGGCTGTGCTCTGCTTTGGGCTTATGCGACAAAAATAAGCACAGTATTTTCCAGAGCATCTCTGACACTCCTCCTCTAATTCATACTTTCTGCTGTTGTGGTCACGAAGCATTCATAATGGTTTCCCTTTAGCTGCCCGCACGAGCAATTTGTTCAACCTGTTCCGCCAAGACAACGTGGCGAATGTAAAACATAGGATCAGACAGACTCAAGCCAACCGCTTTTATTCACTGAGATGCCGATACGCGGCAGGTTTACCGCCACCAGATACCATGTCTTGCCCCACAGCCGATCATGTTGAGGGGATAGCCCTTACTGATGCTGAGCAATCCCCTTGCCGAAAAGACACATCAAGAGTAGGCGCGACTCTAGGCAACCTTCGCCAGTTGCATGGCATATGGCTGTAGCAGATGCATGTTATACCGGTCTACACGTTTCGCACTCGCCACTTCCGGTTTAAGGTACGCCACGGAAAGCAGGTGCTCCAAATCAGTAAAACCCTCTTCTGCGGGAATATGGATGTGATCACAGATCTCATAGCCATAACCTAGATTCTTATGCAAGCGCCGATACAGTCGTGCACGAACAGTGCCTGCCACATTGAACGCGTAGTCGTAATTCAATTCAGCCGCACCTTTGATCATCGCCAGACACTGCGCGCGCAGCACCTCTGTGGTCCGGAATTCAGACAAAAGCGCCAAGCGTGTCCATTGGCAATAGGATCGCCTCTGTTGCGCCAGCTCGGGGAATATCTCATGGAGTACAAAATCATCACTCTCCATCGGCAAACGAACCGGATCAAAAGCGGATGTACCTGAAACTCTAGCCCCGCCGATACAGCGCTCCCCATCCCTGGCAATAAGAATATGCCCTGACCGGTCATCCTCATCTTCCGAGCCATCGAAGGATGCGATCCCTAATTGCTTACGAAAGCACTCTTCTCGGATTTGGTAATACTGAGCTAATAGTTTCGGATCTGTTGAAAATTCAAATTTAATCGACACTGGAACCCTCCTCTGTAATGACCAACACAATGCTGCCCCCTCACCACGACTTGAACCGGCTTAGACAACCGACCAACATTGGTATAAAACCTAACATTACGAAGCAAATATCAAGCCAATGCGATTATTTAATTTAATATCAATAACTTACACGATTTTAAAAGCGGCACGAACCCAACTCCTCCTCAAAACAAGCAAGAAGCGTCGCAATTTAGAGACATTAATTTCTATTTCTATAAGCCAGCGCCGCATACCTCCGTGATATAAATCAACTCTCGACTCACTAGCCGCCTCTTAATCAATTCTTTTCAACAGACATAATTGCTAGTCGCACTAGATAAACCGGCTATAGAGCCAAAAAAAACAATGCTATAGCCATATGGGTGATTTTCTTCCAAAAACTAATGCCCTAACCTGACACAACACAGACAATGTCAAAAATCACAAAAAAACCAGCTGTATCAAATTTGCGACAGCTCTATTAATTCGCCCAAGCCCCCCTAAGCGAGACGATAATAATTTGAGCCATACTCGCTTGGACTGTAAATGCCATGTAGCCTCTATAATGAAGAAAGCTGAGAAATTAGTAATACCGGCTTTTGAGCAATACTCACGGCCACTCATAGATGGGTACATAACAGATTGGCAATGCGCAAAGCGATATCCGACAAACAATCACGTATGCTCGACATTACATCTTCAAAAAGAACAGCTATATGACCCAAGCTAACGCCCTGACCATCGATGTTGAAGATTACTTTCACGTCTCCGCTTTTGAAGCTCAATGCCCTCCGTCCAGCTGGAAAGAGAGCAACAGCAGGGTTGTCGCCAACGTAAATCGCTTGCTCGATCTGCTCGACGGCAGGCAAACAAAAGCCACTTTTTTCGTCTTGGGCTGGGTCGCCGAGCGCCATCAAGGACTAGTCCGCGACATCAGTGAGCGGGGGCACGAGGTCGCCAGCCACGGAAGCAACCATCAGCGCATAAACCGGTTAAATCAACTAACGTTCCGCGAAGATGTCTGCAATGCACGCAAATTACTGCAAGACATTAGTGGTCAAAAAGTACAGGGCTATC
The DNA here is from genome assembly GCA_036961355.1 of Motiliproteus sp. GTDB lineage: Bacteria > Pseudomonadota > Gammaproteobacteria > Pseudomonadales > Balneatricaceae > Motiliproteus. The sequence continues at coordinate 105,549 of JBALVL010000004.1, read as the reverse complement.
GTGCGCCAAGCTTCTCTTTCAGCGAGCAAACCGCCTGGGCTCAAGAAGAATTATTGGCAGCTGGGTATCTTTACAGCTCAAGCATCAACCCGGTACCGCACGATCTATATGGTTACCCAGACGCCCCCAGAAAACCTTTCCATTGGGAAAATGGCCTGCTAGAGGTTCCTGTCACGACTTGTCAGTATTTTGGTCGCCGTATCCCTTGCGCCGGCGGTGGCTACTTTAGACTCTACCCTTACCCTGTGTTTCGATGGTTGATGCTCAAGGCCTGCCAACAACTGGATGAAGGGGCGATCTTTTACCTGCACCCCTGGGAGATAGATCCTGATCAACCCCGTATTGACGGAGCGTCTTTAAAGTCACGCTTCCGACACTACATTAACCTCGACAAAACCGAAGCACGATTTGAGCGCTTGCTAGAAGACTTCCAATGGGGGCCATTGGCTGAGTTATCGGTCGTCCGACAAGTTATTTCCAACTAAACCTTGATACAGTACAACTAAGACCGGTAACAATGCGTTCCGGTAGAGACTCGACCTCATTGACAGCATTGTTGCCGTATAGAGATGAATGGATGCGCCCAGCCGTACTTTTTTTAACCCACCGGATCCCCTACCCACCCGACAAAGGCGACAAGATCCGCTCTTATCACCTGTTGCTTGAACTTAACCGTCACTACGAAGTTCACCTCGGCTGTTTTATCGATGACAGTAACGACTGGCAATACCTCGATACGCTCCAAGCGCATTGCGCCTCGATTTGCTGTTTGCCCCTATCCAAATTCAAGCGCTATTTCAAAGCGATGTTAGCGGTTGTCAGCGGCAAGCCGATCACACTTCCGCTTTATCGCTCGCACCGCCTTCGACGCTGGGTCAATAAGACCGTTAAACATCACAACATCAATAAGGTGGTCGTCTTTTCCGGTGCGATGTCGCAATACGTCGACTCACCGGCTTTTGAAGACTGTATCCGTGTGGTCGATTTTGTCGATGTTGATTCCGATAAATGGGCGCAATATGCTGCAAAAAAAACAGGGCTATCTCGCATAATATACCAGCGTGAACAGCGCTTACTGCAAGCTTACGAGCAACGAATTGCCGAAACATTCAACGCCAGCCTATTTGTTTCAGAACAGGAAGCAGAGGTGTTTCGATCCACCTTCCCAAACAATACAACTGCCAACATCGATTTCTTTAACAATGGTGTCGATAGCGATTTCTTTGATCCGAACAACCTCGCCTCCACCCCTACCATCAGCCGGACACGTTACATCGTCTTTACCGGTGCAATGGATTATTGGGCCAATGTCGATGCTGTATGCTGGTTTTGTAGTCACGTCTGGCCGCAACTGTCCAACCGCTATCCTGAATTGGAGTTTTTCATCGTCGGCTCCGGCCCTACTCCAGTCGTCTCGCAGTTAACCCAACACTCTGGTGTGCGTGTCACAGGCCGAGTGGAGGATGTGCGTCCTTATATCGACCAGGCAGCACTTGTCGTAGCTCCATTACAGATCGCCCGGGGCATACAAAATAAGGTTCTTGAAGCGATGGCGATGGCGAAACCTATCATCGCAACCAGCATGGCTATCGAGGGCATCCCGATCCAGCCAGAGTTGGCGATACAGGTCGCTGACTCTCCTCAGGCATTTATCGATGCTTGCCTTGTACAGCTTAAACACACCTCTGATGAGGCTAATGACTCCAACCGACGTTGGATTAAGCAGCATTTCAACTGGCAGCACACCCTCAAGAAGCTACCGCAACTGCTAAAGGGAGAAAAAACAAACCATAACCAGGATGGATGAGCGAGATAAAGCCAACAACCACAGTTTGTGGTGGTAACACGAAAGGCAACCATCGCTATCACTAAATATTCCCGTTCACACTTCCTAACCAATCACTTAGGCAGTTCAGTCTAGACAAGAGCCTATACGGGAGTTTAATTTAGCGCGTATGATTAGCCCCTACCCCTACGCTGGTACATTTCACTAACGCGTAGTTTAACAACCTCACCATGGCTCTAAGGACAGTAAACAACCATGTGCGGAATAGCCGGTATATTCGACCCGTCAGGGCAACTTGAGATCGACCAACAACTACTGCAACAGATGAATTTTAGCCAGAGCCACAGAGGCCCTGACGACGATGGTTTTTACTTTCAACCGGGAATCGGCCTTGCTCACCGCCGGTTATCGATCATCGATCTGTCCGGTGGCCACCAGCCACTGTTCAACGAAGATGGCAGTGTCTGCGTGGTCTTTAACGGCGAGATCTACAACTACCGGGAACTGGCCGAAGAACTGGCCGAACAAGGACATACCTTCCAGACCCATAGCGATACCGAAACTATCGTCCATGCGTGGGAAGAGTGGGGACCTGCATGTGTTGAACGATTTCGAGGCATGTTCAGCTTCGCCGTTTGGGATCACAACCAACAGCAACTGTTTATCGCACGCGATCGGCTTGGCATCAAACCGCTTTTTTACGCCTTCCTCGATGACGGTACCTTGATTTTCGGTTCAGAACTCAAGGTCCTCAAACAACACCCTGACCTACCACGCGCCCTCGACCACCGCGCGATCGAAGATTATTTCACGTTCGGGTATATCCCCGAACCAAAAACCATTTTCGAAGACGTCTGCAAACTCCAGCCTGGCTACTACCTGCTCCTTGACCGTAATAACTATTCACGACCGTTGCCCCAGCAGTATTGGGATATCTCCTTAAACGGTGAACCGGTCAGTTTAGAGGATACCCAGCGTGAGCTGACCGATCGCCTGAGCGATGCGATCAAAATGCGTTTGGTCTCAGAAGTTCCCTTGGGAGCCTTTCTCTCCGGAGGGGTCGATTCGAGTGCTGTCGTAGCGTTGATGTCTAAGCTGCAAAACAGCCCGGTCAACACCTGCTCCATCGGCTTTGATGTGGCGTCATTTAACGAAACTGAATACGCCGAAAAGGTGGCTGAACAATACCAGACCAACCACCGCAGCGGTATCGTCGACCAAAATGACTTCGAACTGATCGATAAGCTGGCAGACCTATACGATGAGCCCTATGCCGACAGTTCCGCCATGCCGACCTACCGGGTCTGCGAATTGGCCCGGCAGCATGTCACAGTGGCTCTGTCAGGTGATGGCGGTGATGAATTGCTAGCGGGCTATCGGCGTTACCGCTGGCATCTTAAAGAGAATAAAGCCCGCGATTTCCTTCCCTACGCATTGCGCCGACCGGTGTTCGGATTCCTCGGCAAAGCTTATCCGAAATTGGACTGGGCGCCTCGCTTCTTACGCGCCAAAACCACATTCCAATCGATGGCTTTCGATAGTATCGAAGGCTATCACAACAGCATGTCGATCATGCGTCATGATGCTCGTAACGCATTGTTTTCAGATAAACTTAAACAGCAGCTTGACGGCTATAGTTCACTTGAAGTCTTTCGCTATCACGAGGCAAACTCTCCTACCAAAGATCCACTAAAGCAGATTCAGTACATCGATATGAAAACCTATCTGGTCGGCGATATCCTGACAAAGGTCGATCGTGCCAGCATGGCACATTCGCTTGAAGTTCGGGTGCCGATACTGGATCACAAATTTGTCGAATGGGCCTTCAACGTCGAACCCAAAGCAACCTTGCAAGGACCCGAGGGTAAATACTGCTTCAAAAAAGCGCTAGAACCGCTGCTCCCCAACGATATTTTATACCGAAAGAAAATGGGCTTTGGAGTACCGCTTGCACAATGGTTCCGCGGCCCGTTGCGCGATAAATTACGCCAGAGCCTACTTCACGGAGTGATGATCGATTGCGGACTATTTAACAAGAAGACGCTCACGACCTTAATCGACCAGCATGTATCGGGTCGGAGTGACAATAGTGCCGCACTTTGGACACTGATGATGTTCGCTGCTTTTATGCAAAAAAATGTCGATTAAACAGGAGGGGCTGCATTGAAAATCCTACATGTCCTCGATCATTCCATCCCGCTGCATAGTGGCTACACCTTCCGAACCCGTGCCATCCTCAATAATCAACGCCTTCAAGGATTTGAAACCTGCCACGTTACTAGCCCTAAACAGGGATCGTTCGATGCGGATCAAGAGACCGTCGATGGTCTCAAGTTTTACCGCAGTCCTACAGTTAAGTCACCGTGGAAATCGTTGCCGATCCTCAACCAGCTAGCGATTATCCCTATACTCAAACAGCGTATTCTGGGCGTCATAGAGAGCGAACAGCCCGATATCATCCATGCCCACTCTCCAGCGCTTAATGGTGTTGCCGCCTATCAAGCCGCTAAACTAACCGGTCTGCCCTTGGTGTACGAAGTCCGAGCTTTCTGGGAGGATGCAGCCGTCAATCTGGGCACCTGCCGTAAAGGTGGCTTACGCTATCGGCTGACTCGAGCCATGGAAAGTTATGTCTTAAAGAATGCCGACGCCGTTACGTGCATCTGCCAAGGGCTTAAGGATGACATCATCGAACGCGGGGTTGCCCCTGAGCGCATCACCACGATCCCTAATGCGGTTGATCTTAACCAATTCAACCAATTGACCGAAAAATCACAACCTCTGTTGGATCAGTATCAGCTTCAAGATAAACAGGTAATCGGATTTATCGGCTCCTTTTATGAGTATGAAGGGCTGGATATTTTGATTCAGGCATTCGAAAAACTGACAACAAAACTGCCCGACCTTCGGCTGTTATTGGTTGGCGGCGGCCCTCAAGAGGCTTCACTACAACAGCTAGTGCATACGCTGGGACTCCAGGATAGGATCATCTTTACCGGCCGAGTCCCGCACCAGCAGGTTAGTGATTATTACAGTTTGGTCGATGCACTGGTTTACCCCCGTAAGTCGATGCGCTTAACCGAGCTGGTAACACCTCTCAAGCCGATGGAGGCGATGGCTCAAGCCAAACTGGTGCTGGCCTCCGATGTCGGTGGCCACCGTGAACTGATCACCCCTGGCGACAACGGCTACCTGTTTAGCGCCGATAGTCCAGACGCACTGGCACAAGCGGTTTCAACCCTGTTCGATAACCCGGACCAGCACCAGCAGGTTATCTCCAGCGGCCTGAGTTTTGTCCATACCGAGCGCAACTGGGCTAACAGCGTCAGCCGTTATCAATCCATCTACCATGCTCTAAAGCCCGATCATGCCCCAGAAGCTGTTTAAATCACTGAAGGTTTGTGTCATCGGCCCGATCCCTCCCCCTGCGGGAGGGATGGCAATTCAAACTGCCGAGTTGTGTCGACTGCTGCGACTAGAACAGATTCAAGTTGAGCTGATTGCCACCAACGCCCCTTATCGTCCCGCCTTCGCAGCACGGATTCCCGGTCTTCGGGCGGTGTTTCGTCTGATTCCGTATCTATTTCACCTTCATCGGGCACTGCCGCAAGCCGATGTTGTCCACCTGATGGCAAATTCGGGCTGGTCATGGCACCTCTTCGCCGCACCTGCCATCTGGATCGCTCATTGGCATAGAACCCCTGTGGTACTCAACTACCGCGGTGGCGGTGCAGCCGCTTTTTTTGACCAATCCTGGCGCTGGATTCAGCCCTCATTGGCCAAGGTCGGTGCTTGTGTGGTCCCCTCTGCATTCCTGGCCGACGTCTTTTCCGAGCGAAAGATGCCCGCCAAAATCATACCTAACACATTGGATGAGACCCTGTTTTATCCAGCAACTGAACCGACAGAAAGCTGCGACCCTAACGAGAACACTGATGCTAAGGGGCCAATACTTGCTATCACTCGAAATCTCGAGCCGATCTATGGTATCGATATCGCCCTCAAAGCGATGCCTAGCATTTTAAAAAGCTACCCCAATGCTCGCCTAATCATCGCAGGGTCTGGCCCTGAAAAAACCAACCTGGAGCAACTGACCAATCACCTCAAGATACAAGACCATGTTGAGTATAGCGGTCGCTTGGGTCGACAACAGATCGCTGAGCTCTATCGTCAGGCGGATATATTACTCAATCCCAGCCGGGTTGATAACTCGCCCAACTCTATCATTGAAGCCTTGGGCAGTGGGTTGCCGGTTGTTTCTAGCCGTGCTGGAGGGATCCCTAAGCTTGTCACTGACAGGGAAACCGCATTATTGGTAGAGGTCGGTAATGAAGAGGCTCTTTCCAAAGCCGTTATTGAGCTGCTCCAGAAACCGGAACTACGCCAACAATTGCGAGCAGCAGGGCTACATTTCTGCCAGCGTTTTCATTGGGTACAAGTTAAAACCAAGCTATCGGATACCTATCATCAGGTACTTAATCGACCTTAAACAGTATCAATCACCTCACGAGAGAGTCTGGTAGGACGCTAAAACCGCGCATGAAGGTTAGGCGGGCACTGACTCCATCGCACCAACGACTTACATAAGATGAAATTATCGAATAAAAGAATACATCACTGCATATTAAACGATGGAATGGCATCATTTTGCTTTAACGTGCAATGGCAGACTATCGCGTACAACACACAACCCTTGGATCCAAGCTATGCATATTTGCCATATCGTTTTTCGGTTTGATATTGGTGGGCTGGAAAATGGGATCATCAATATCCTCAATCAACTGCCCAGCACCGATTATAAGCACAGCATCGTTTGCCTGTCGGATTACAACCCCGATTTCTTTCAACGCATCCAGGCAGAAAATGTTGCTATCTATGCCCTCAATAAACGCCCTGGTAAAGACTTTGGGTACCTGAAACGGCTGTACCACTTACTCCGCCAGATACGCCCGGATGTAGTCCATAGCCGCAACCTCAACACCCTTGAGTGCCAAGCGGTGTCGTGGATAGCAGGGGTTCGCCATCGAATACACGGTGAGCATGGCTGGGATTCAGAGCAAGCCAAGACTCGCTACAAGCCGATCCTTATCCGCAAACTGTTCAGCCCTCTGATCAGTCATTATGTCGCCCTATCCGGTGAGACTGAACACTACCTCACCGATAAAGTCGGCATAACCGATAATCGTATTCAGCGTATCTGTAATGGCGTCAATACCGACCGTTTTAGCCCATCGTCAATCGCTAGCCCAACCGCCGGTCCAACAACAGACCAAGCGCTCGTTATCGGCACCGTTGGTCGCTTGGCGAGTGTAAAAAACCAGCAACTACTGGTCCGCGCCTTTGCCAACCTGCTCCGCGATAACAGCCCTATCTCTGACCAGCTCCGCCTGATCATCGCCGGAGATGGCCCTTGCCGCCAACAGCTATTAGAGCTGGTCAAGCAACTGCAAATTGAAGAAAGTGTATCTCTACCCGGTGCTTGTAATGATGTGCCGGCACTGATGTCGTCGTTATCGCTGTATGTGCAACCGTCATTGGCAGAAGGCATTTCCAATACTATCCTCGAATCAATGGCATCCGGCCTAGCGGTAGTTACTACCGATGTTGGCGGAGCCCGGGAACTTGTCCACCCTGGCTACAACGGAGAGATAACCGAGAACAATCACCTTGAACAGCTGACCGCGGCCTTACAGCATTACGTCGATGATCCTCAGCTACTGCGGCAGCATGGCAGTAATAGTCGAGCGCTGGCTGTAAATCAGTTCAGTATTGATACAATGGCTGGCCACTATGACGGTCTGTACCAACGTCTGACACAAGGAAGGAAAGCCTAAATGGAAGCAGGAAAGCTAACTCAATGACTCTTCCCTACACCCGGTTAGTTTCTCACATCTTGTTTCCTTTGCATGAAAGGCTCAAATCACATCAGAGCGTTCAACGTAAGGTAGAACTTGAGCATAGCCAGTGGCTTAGCGCTGAAGCACTGCATGCCCTGACCCAACAGCGGCTGCAGGCGTTTTTAACCGACGTGAACAAGGTCAACCCCTACTTTTCCGGGTTGTTCAAGAGCCGCGGCTTAGAGCCTTCCGATTTTTCTGATCCCGAAATCCTCTCGCGTATCCCCTATCTAGACAAAGAGCGGATTCGTGCCAATCAGCAGTCGATGCTGTCACAAAACATCAAACCGCCTCAATTTATGACGACTTCGGGTTCTAGCGGCCAACCATTAAAGTTTGCTGTCGGCAAAGAGAGGATCAGCCATGACATCGCCGCCAAATGGCGGGCAACCCGCTGGTGGGATGTGGATATCGGTGATCCCGAAGCCGTTATCTGGGGTTCAGGGATAGAGCTTAACGGCCAAGGTATCGCTAAAAGGGTCCGCGACCGGATGATGCGATCCCAGCTGTTTCCAGCTAAGCAACTGAAGAGTCATGAACTGTTGGACCTCTACCATCGCCTTATCGCTTACCGACCAGCGATGATCTACGGCTACCCCTCCATTCTAACGCTGCTTGCAGAAACCGCTCGTGCTCATGGACTGAACAACAACAACAACAACAGCTCTGAACTGAAGGTGATTTTCTGTACCGCAGAGAAGCTATACGACCCTCAGCGACAATTGATTGAAGAGGTTTTCAACGCTCCTGTGGCCAACGGCTACGGCAGTAGGGATGCGGGCTTCATTGCCCACGAATGTCCCCATGGAAACCTCCATATCAGTGCTGAGGATGTCATTGTTGAGATCCTTGATGACCAGCAGAAACCGTTAGCTATTGGCGAACAGGGAGAGATCGTTGTGACCCACCTGTCTACCCGGGCCTTTCCGATGATCCGCTATCGCACCGGTGATATCGGTCGCTTATCCGCAGGTCGGTGTCCGTGCGGCAGAGGTCTTCCCATTCTGGCTGAAGTGATCGGCCGAGCCAACGATCTGCTCAAAGCCACCGATGGCGCATCAGTTCACGGGGCATTTATCGGCAACATCGTTCGCGAAGACCCCGCCGTAGGCCAGTTTCAATTTATTCAAAATACGCCGACCTCTTTCGAGCTAAAAGTGGTTTGCCGGGATAACCTACTACCCGATAGAAACCGACTACAGGCCGCTTTATGCAAGGTCTTAGGGCGTGAGGCACAGATACAGATCAATGCTGTTGCTGCTATCGAGGCGGAAGAGACCGGTAAATTCAAATACATTATAAATCGGTGCCAGCTTAATCATTAAGCCCTAGCAATACGCCGAGACGGAGCCTGCTAATGCAGACACGGACACAAGTATGTATCACCGTCGATACCGAGTTTAGTATCGCCGGGCACTTTGAAGATCCGCAACGGTATGCTCCCCTGGCCGAGCCGGTTGTCTACGGCCATGTCAACGGCAAGCAGCAAGGACTGGGATTTTTACTCGATACCCTTAACCAGTACCAGATCAAAGCGTCTTTTTTCGTAGAATGTGCCAACTACTTTTACTTTGGTGATGAGCCGATGTCGACTGTCGTACGGCAGATACAAGCGGCCCAGCAGGATATCCAACTTCATATCCACCCAGTTTGGTTAAGTTTCGGCAATAAAGACCACCCCAATCCGTTCCCGCGCCACGATGACTGTTCAGGACGAAATTATGCGGAGATTTTTCGAGTCATCGAGACATGTAGTGAGGTTTTCGAACGTTGGGTGGGGCACAGACCCGATGCACTGCGAACGGGCAGCCTGAGGGTGGACAGCAACGTTTATCGAGCGATGGCTTCTCTTGGCATCCCCCTAGCTTCCAATATCGCCTTGGGCGTTTATACCCCGAAAGAAACTGAGCTGCAGATTCTATCAGGCCGCAAGCAGATTCATGGAGTGATGGAACTGCCTGTTTTTACTTATCAGGACAGCGCTCTACTGGGCTATACCCATAACAAATCACTACAGATCACCAGTTGCTCCTGGCCTGAGTTGCGCCATCTGCTTTGGGCTGCCCGCAAGGCTGGCGTAGAGCAAATCGTACTATTGACCCACCCGTTCGAGTTTATTAAAAAGTCTGATTTCAGGTACAGCCGAGTAACCCGAAACCGCATCAATCAAACCCGCTTACAAAAACTATGTCATTTTATTAACCAGCATGACCAGGATTTTGAAGCCGCTAACTTCTCCGATAGTCGACAGCAGTGGCTAGCTTCTGAGCGGCAGCACCCTTCACTTCGCATTCCGTCGATATTTGCTGTCGGCCGTAAAATCCACAACAAAATTAATGACCTAGTATGGGCATATTGAACAACATGACAGCATCTAACAATAACCAGGACAGCCATCTTGGCAGCGAGCACGATAACAAAGTTATCATCCTCGGCACCGGTACGCAGATCGGTCTAACCCTGATCCGTGAGCTGGGGCAAAGAGGCTGTCATATCATCGGTATCGGCCGCTCCAAAGATTCCATCGGGCTAAGCTCGCGCTATACCAAACAACGCTTTCTCTGGCCTCAAGCGGACGAGCAGCAACAGGTCGAGTTTCTCAACCAGGTCGCCGCAACCACCGGCGCCCGTTTCCTGCTCTGTATCTCTGAAACCGACATTCTATTTTTGAACCGTAATCGAGACCGATTAATTGGTGTGACCCCGCTGATTCCCAGCCAGGAAAATATCGAAAAGGTTTTGAGCAAAGAACACACCGCAGAGCTAGCGGCGGTGATGGGGATCTCATCTCCGGCCAGCCACACAATCACCTCGCTTGAGCAATTGGATGGCCTACTCCCCGATCTCGATTTCCCGGTAATTCTGAAGTGGAGCAACCCCCATGCGGTGATGGCCAAGGCTGCTGCTGAAGGGATCTCTCTTGAGAAGGTGATCTACTGCCATAGCCAACAGCAGTTGCGCGATCAATTAAGCACTTACCAGCCTCTTGAAGCGTTTCCAATGATCCAGGCCTACTGCCCCGGTTATGGCTTAGGCCAATTCTTTTTCATGCATAAGGGAGCCCCGTTATTACGGTTTCAGCATCGCAGGCTGCACGAATGGCCTCCCGAGGGGGGATTTTCCTCTCTTTGTGCCTCGGTTGGCCTAGACCAACACCAATCTCTGCAACAGCAATCGATCGAACTGCTACGGCAGATGAACTGGGAAGGGCCTGCCATGGTGGAATATCGCTATGATGAAGCAACAGGCCACGCCGTGCTGATGGAGATAAACGGCCGTTTCTGGGGGAGCTTACCGCTGGCCTACTACTGCAACGTCCCCTTTGGCTGGTATAGCTATCAGGTGCTCGGGCTCGGTAACATTCCGACAGAGATGGGGGTCGATTACAAAAACCTACGTTGCCGCAATACCTTGATCGAAATAAAACGCCTTATCCGGATTCTGTTTCAACCACAAAAAATCAAAGACAAAAGCCTTTCTTTCAATGCTTTAGAAGAGTTATGGGAGTTTATTGGCGGCTACTTCGATCCACGAATGCGATACTACATTTTCAGCCTATCTGACCCCAAACCGCTGTTGGCGGATTGGTTGGCGATGGCCAAAAAAATACTCCGCCGTTAACTGCCGCCCCGAGCTGATACCGCACCGCCTCGGTGCTGCTGTAGCTCAGTAATCAAATTCTCCGTAGCGTTCTCGACCACATTGTAACAATTTTCAAAGTAGGCCTTGCCATGCACATGAGGGTCATGGATGTGCAACCGCCTAGGTCTAGCCCAATTGCCGAGCAGAGCGATTTGCGCCCCGCTGTCACCCATCAACCGGCTCAATCTATGTGCATGCCGTAACTCCATCACCAACAGCAAATCAGAATCTTTGAGGTCGAAATCACTGAGATCGGTTGCCCTGTGCGAGCGCATATCGATCTGCCGCTCCAACGCAGTTTCCACGCCTAGTTCAAAAGCGGGAGCACCTGTAGTCGTTGACAGACCAAAACCTGCAGTCGCTATATTGTGACGCTGGGCGATGAACTCGCCGTAAGGGCTCCGACAAATATTGCCCAAACAGACAAAGACCAAACGTTCTACCCGGTTAAAATCAACCTTCCGGTAGTTGCCATCAAGCCCAAGGTAAGCGCCAGCCTCAGTAAGAAGCAAGCGAACCAACCCCTTATAACTTGCGAAATTATCATCAATGAATGGCATAATTTTGGTTACTCAATGTTAAACCGGTTAGCAAGGGTCGACGTTGTAGTCAGCAGTCTATAGAGTCGATTACAATCGATCACCACTAATTTAATCGTTACGCATATTTTCAGGATGGAATTCAACATGCTCAACGACCTCCCCTTAGTTTCGATCATAATCCCCGTGTACAACGGAGAGAAGTATATCGGTGACTGCATTCAAAGCGTGGTTAATCAGAGTTATCCCAACAAGCAGATCATCGTTGTCGACGATGGCAGTACCGACGCATCCAGACAAGTGGTAGAGGACTTCGGTGATCAAGTTGAGTATCACTATCAGAAAAACGCAGGCTCTGCTGTCGCCCGAAACACCGGCATAGACCAGGCTAAAGGCTGTTATATCGCGTTCAACGATGGCGATGATTTATGGGCTCCGGAAAGGCTGCATCAGCAGGTGAATTTTCTGGAGATGCACCCTGAATATGGCGTTGCGACCGGTCGCTTTCAGCATGTTGACCAAAATTTCAAGTTAAGCTCCGCAGTTGCCGTCGATACCAGCCAACCTCCAGAGGTCAATGAGGCGATGTCAGGCTGGGTGTATCACACCCTGTTCGAATGCTCCTGGTATCACATTATCGCAGCCCTGGTTCGAGCCGAGGTGCTGAAGGAGGTTCGATTCAATCCAGACTTTCGCCGGGGCCAGGATTACGACTTTTGGTTGCAGCTGGCACATCATGCCAAGGTTGCCCAGTTAGAAAGTAACTACGCTTACTACCGAAAAAACCAAGAGAGTATCTCCCACAAGCCGCACCTGCGAAATTACCGGGCAGAGATAATGGAGCACAACCTAAACACCTTCGGCGCCAGCAGCAAGGATGGACGTACCGTAAGCCAGCACAATCTCGACCTGATATTTTTCAATGTCTGGTTTGAGTACGGTTATGAGCTATTTCTCGGTGGCTGGTACCGTCGTGCCCTGAAAGCGTTTGCCATTGCCCGAGAAAAGGCACCGTTGAAGTTTGGTAGCTATAAATTCATTATCCGCTGTCTGTTGAATCTGCATAAGGACAGTTCACCTGCATGATCAACAAGCAAAATATCGCGTTTATCGCCCGCATGCAGCGACAGTGTTGCCACCGAAGATGGCATCTTCGCTCAGCATTCAAACAGCACGATGAAACCCTAAAAAACCGTTTCAACGATAGCAGCGGAACCGTCTGTGACCGTATAAATCACCTAACCCAATACTTCTGGCAAGCCCATCAGCATTACCTGCACCGCAGTGGCACCATCGCTTACTACCCGGGTGCTGGGAGTATCTACGGCGCACGAAATGATGGCATAGAAGGGGTGACACGGTTGTTACCGTTGTGGGCCGCATACCGCAGTTCCCCGCTAGCAGACCCTCAACTCACAGAGGAGATGGATGCGACGATCACCAGTGCACTGATCAACGGCACCGATCCGCAACACTCTGGATACTGGGGAGATGTAGCTCATAAGAGTACATTGATCTGCGAGGCTGGCGATATTGCATTAGCACTATGGTTGGTTAAGGACTCGCTTTGGCCGCGCTTCAATACCCATCAACAAAGACAAATTCTGAGTTGGCTTAAACAGGTGATCGGCAAACAGACCGCCGATAGCAACTGGCACCTGTTTGTTATTCTGGTCGACAAAGTGATCCAAGCACTCGACCCCGACCATCAGTTTTGTAGTATGGACCGTTACCAGAGAATCAAATCATTCTACCAAGGCAACGGCTGCTTTACCGATGGAGAGAACGGCGCGGTCGATCTCTATAATGCTTGGGCTTTTCAGTACGCGTTGTATTGGCTGAACAAAATCGATCCGAGCTTTGATCCCTGTTTCATTACACATGCCATGGTCGACTTCTGCGCCTGGTACAAGTACTTGTTTACCGATCAAGGAGTGGTGCTTTTCGGCCGCAGCCTGTGTTACCGGATGGCTGCACCGGCACCGCTACTGATGGCAAGCGAACTCAATCCTGAACAATACCCAAGCGGTATGGCACTGGCGGCACTGGATAGTTGTTGGCGCTTTTTTATTTCACAAGGTGGGGTTCAGCTTGGCCGCCCCAGCCAGGGTATCTTCGAAGACGACCTTCGCTGGCTAGACCCCTACAGCGGTCCGGCCAGCGCATTCTGGGCTACTCGATCGCTGGTCGTGTTCTACCATCAATCGGTAACAACCGATTGGCAACAATTAACGCCACAGCCTCTGCCAGCGCTGCAGCACACCGTTGATATCCGCGTTGCTGAAGCAGAGTTGGATATAACCACACTCCCGGAGCAGCACCGGAGTATTGTCACGTTCTACAACCATAACCGATCCGAAACAGACACTCGGCTCAGCACTCAAACCATGCGTGACAAGCTTAGACAGCTGCTCTATGGGGTGGCATCACGCCCCTCCAACAATCTGTTAAAACAGGGTGTAAAGGTATTTGATTCAACCCTTTCTCAGTACCGTTAAAGGCAACCAGGGAGCCTAATTATTCGCGGCTAACAACAGTTACGGCCTTGCATAGATCGCCTATACTCTAGCAAGCTTTACTATTATATTACGGTTGGTAATAGCTCTGAATTCAAACAGTTTAAAAAAGACAGGGAGTCAGGTGTTTACCGTCGAGCCGCAGGCTCATCGCGACATCGGACGGCGGAAAATTATACTAGGGACGCGTTGATGCTCCATCAGCTACTGACACTGCTTTCGACTCCGATCAACCGCAATAAGCTCAGCATCTTGAATTATCATCAGGTTCTTCCCCAACTGGATCCGATGCGCCCTTGGGAGCCAGATACGAATAAATTCGATTGGCAGATGTCGCTGTTACAGCGCTATTTCACGCCACTATCGATCAACGAGGCGCTGGATCGAATTGAGGCAGGCACCCTCCCCCCTAAAGCGGTATGCGTAACGTTAGATGATGGTTATCTCAATAATTTGGAGTTCGGTTTACCTATCCTGGAACGCTACCAAATTCCTGCGACTGTCTTTGTCGCCAGCGCCTTCAGCCAAGGCGATAATATGTGGAATGACCGGATCATTGATCTGATCGCAAGTACCGCCAGCAACGCTATCGATCTAAATCCGGTGGGGCTAGGTAACTGCGTACCCAAAAGCACCAGCGGCCGTCGTCAGCTGGCCGCCCGAGTGATCCAACAACTCAAGTACTTGCCCATAAACGAGCGCTTGGAAAAGGTGGACGCACTCTATGCCGCCAACTACAACGCCCAAGAAACACGTAAGATGATGCTACCCGAAGAGATTTCACAACTGTCACGAGCCGGCATTGAGATCGGTGGGCATACCCACAACCACCCGATACTGAAAGAGATGGATTATCAACAACAACTGGAAGAGGTCTCTCAAAACAAGGCTCTACTGGAACAGTGGACCAGCCGCCCCGTAACGGGCTTTGCTTACCCGAATGGCCGTTTGGGTAAAGATATGGATGAAGACGGCCTTGCTGTCGTTGAGCAACTAGGGTTTCGCTACGCCGTTTCTACCGATGCGGGCTATACCAGCAAAGGCTCCAACCCTTTTGCGCTAAAGCGTTTCACGCCCTGGGATGGAGTACCATTGAAATTCCACACCCGAATGGTGCTAAACCTCATGACAAAATCGGCTGCAATCTGATGACGCCTTACCATTCAATCTCTCATTACTCTGTGCCACGGCGATAATCAGCTGTGCGCTCCCTGCTGTGCCTTACTTACCTACTGATTGGCTACGGATCACTGTTTCCTTTTGATTTCTCAATGGCTGCAATGGAGCGTGCAGAAATATCCCTGTTTCAGCTAAAACTGCCCGGTATCGGTGACATTTTAGGTAACGTACTGCTCTTTGTCCCTACCGGTTTTATCAGCTATACCCTGCCCCAGCAATCAACGGGAGTGTGGCAACGCGGGTCCCACTCATTATTCAAGCTGCTTCTCTGGGGCGGGCTGTTCGCCCTACTCTTGCAACTCATCCAACTGACGCTACCACAACGTGATCCCAGTATCATTGATGTCGTATTCAACATTCTGGGACTGACTATCGGTTGGCAGATGGGGCGCCAGTTGGGGTCGCGCCTGATTAAGTTACCTATAGGGATTGCACTGCTACCGATGCTGATAGGTGCGGGGTATTTCCTGTCTCAACTATCGCCATTCGTCCCAACAATTGACCTACAGTCGATAAAGAACAGTCTTAAGCCTCTACTTACAGCGGATTTTTCAATAACCAGTTTTTTTGTAACAGCCTGCTGCTGGTTGGTAGCGATAAGGCTAATTTTTTGGCAGCACCCTCACTATAGAAAACGCGGTTTGCTCGCCATTTGGTTGCTTGTCATCGTCGGCAAAGTACTGATCTACAAAAACACCCTCGTTCTGGTTGACCTGACCGCCCCTCTATTATCACTACTGCTGTTAACGAAGCTCGATATCGATAGCCGAAAAGGTTTGAAAGTTCTGATCGGTTTGCTGCTGCTGTCACTGGGGCTTTCGTCATTGGCAGCGTTTTCTCCTCTCGCTGGGGAATTCAGTCTGATACCGCTTTCCGGTTTTCTGCAAGGTGATATGCACACCAATGTAGGAAGTTTACTCAGCAAGCTATTTATCTACTCAGCCATCGTCTGGCTTGCCATTGAAGCAGGCATTAACGGTCGTAAGACAGCAATCCTTGTTGCAGCTCTGGCGCTACTATTGGAATTTCTACAGATTTGGATGCCGTCAAGATCGGCTGAAATTGGCGAACCTTTGTTAGTATTCATCGCCTATTTGCTAGTCCGAAATGTTGGCGATTATCTGGCCAGCCAACCATCCACAACCTCAAAATCAGCACCTATACCTACACCTACAGCTGCACCTATACCTTCATCGGAATCCAAAAAAGAGCAGCTCCGTATGCCGAAAAAAGCCAATAGCTCGAACGGCATCCGCTCAGCCTGGATTCCTATTGGTATCTCCTTTATAGCTTTTATCATCACGATAAAGACAGTATTGGCTTTACCCGGCATCCCATACAATGTGCTGCAACTGTTCCGCAACGATGGCTCAATCATCGACCTTTCGTGCTTCTATCTAGCGCTACTGTTGGCAGGAGGTTCAGCAATCTGGATCTCGACACTGCATCAGCAGCAGACATGGCCAAGGTTTGGCTACTTGGCCAAACTGCATATCCTATCGGCCGGCCTGGTGTATCTGATGGTCTGGTTCGCAGTATCAGAAGATAGCCTGCAAGATATTACCGGTACCGTATTGAGTGTCCGGGCACTGAGTGATATCCAGCAACAGGGCACAACATTGGCAGTGATTCTCAAAGTTGTCGGTGTAACTAATATCCGTTCCCTTCTCGAATTCGTAGAACCCGGCCTGCGGTTTTTTGCTCTTTACGGCTTATTCCAGGTTCCCTACGTCTATTTCCTACTTCTATTAAAGGTTCCAGACAACAAAGGCTCTAGACCGATACACACTAGAAAGTTAACCACCTCTGCCCTACTGTTAGCTATCTGCTATTACTTCACCTTTCCCGCTGCGTCTACAGATAATCTGACGGAGCTCATTTCTGCCCCTCTAATGTTCTGTTTGCTGCTGACTCTCTACGCACTAATGATCGCCCTGATGGTACGTTCACTACTCTCTAATGCCTCACACAAACTGATCAAACTTGGCAGTGGAGGAATCATACTTAGTACTCTCGGCTGGATAATCGCGCAATACAGCTTCACCGAGCAGCTTCATAAGTACGGTGTCAGCTTTTCTGCTCTGGAGTTTATTCTTGGGCCGGACAGGAATACTCGGTTAACTATTGTTGAGTTATTACTGCGGTGGTTTTGCGTATCAGTCGCGTTTCAATTAATTATTCTATGGGGTGCTCGGTTAAGTGCCGGGCTAAAAATACCCTCCGTTGTGCAGCAACAAGCAGGCGCTCGATCGAAATTTCAATTTTTGAGGCCCAAGCTGATATTGATTGGAGCCCTAGCGATCAGTTTAAGTGTTTATATGACAAACCGCCTGTTTGGAGAAAACCTACACTGGCAAACGCTGTCGCAACACTTTACAAGTGACGATGGCCCCAACTCGATAGATACATCTGTAGCTGTGATTCCTGCAGACGCGAGACCCGGCAGAATACTACTCGATGGTGTACTACAACCAAGCCTCAAACTCGCCTTTAAGCGAGCCAAAGATCATAGCATCATCCAAATCAGTCCAGGGCACTATAACGAGGCAGCTGTTTTAACAGCCCACTCAGTAGTGGTCAAAGCGGAAAAAGGGGCTGTGATCTATGGTAAAGCAGCCCACGGCAAAGGGGCATTGGTTCTGAAAGGTAACGACACCATCATCGAGGGGCTGGAATGCCATAGCATTAGTGTCCCTGACGGTAATGGTAAATGCGTAAGGCTGGAAGGTATAGGCGTCACACTCCGCGACGTATACTTTCATCACGCTCAGGGAGGAATTTTAGGATCACGCGCAGGCGGGGATATCATCATAGAAAATAGCCTATTTGAACACCTTGGCACAGGCTCATTTTCCCACGGCGTGTACAGTTTAGGAGCTACCCGGTTAATTATCAGAAACTCAAAATTTATTAACAATCGTAATGGTGCCCATGAAATAAAATCTCGTTCATTTTATACAGAGATAACCGACTCAGTCATTGCAGCCCCTCAAAGTCGTGATAGCCGACTGATCGATGTCGCAAATGGAGGAGTGTTCATTCTAAAACGAAATATCTTGATTGAAGGTCCCTTTAGTGAAAACCATGACATGCTGAGCTGGGGCGTCGAACATAACCTTCATAAAGAAGGTTCGATTTCCATCAAAGACAACCTGTTTATATCAGATTTAAAGTCATCACGTTTAATAAGTATTAAAAACTCACCAGAAGAGATGGATATATCCGGAAATACGATCATTGGTGATGTAAAAGGGGTAAATAGCAGCACTAATTATTTATTTAAAAATAGAGAAGACTTATCATTGAAGGAGTATCCAAACATACCCAATTGGACTCAGTCGGTATCCTCCCAGAAACCATAACCGCTCAAGACACATTTATCCTGCATATACTTGCATGGAGAATTATTCCATCTCATGTCGCTCAACCAAAAGTGTTGTACTTATTATCCGAGTTCCCGAAGTTTTTTAAGACCTATTCATATTTCTATTCGCGTATTGATAATGTAATTTTTTCTACCCCGCCTATTTCGGCAGCAGTGACCGAAAAAGAGCTCCAATAGGAAGCATATACTTTCTTAGTTCGCGCCAGGCAATACAGTTCGACCATAGCATCTTGTATACCTTCTAGCGTATCTCTAGTTGGTATTTCTACTGCATAGCTTAGAGCATCTCCAAACTTACTCTTAAAATCAGATTTTGTTTTCTCACAATCTGAGGCCAAGTAAAAATTAGTCTCCGAATTCTTATTAAGTTCTGATTCCATGGCCTCAAAGAATAGTTGGTTAGGGCTAAAACGGATAGCATTCTTATGGTCAGTCCTGCGGATATGCACCCCTATCGTATGCTGGTTGAAGGCCTGGCTACGGACCTCTATTCTTTCTCTTACTTCTTCAATTGGCGTAAAGCAATTATAATTATGTGCACTGTCATATAATCTATGGCAAGTTTTGATGGCAACTTTTCCATTCTTTGTAAGCTTTGAAAAGTCATACGTTGACAGGCTGTTTTTTCCATCAAGAAAATCATACCCCTTTATCATTCTTCTAAGCGAGGGGATATATAAATTATTGATACTACCTTTTTTAAATAATGAAGGAGCTTTATCTACGCACTCCAAAGAAACCCCTGAAGACATAATTGGTTCGAATAGATCAATGAACTTATGATTCATACCTTTATCAGGTGCCCAGTATATTTTCAATTCAACATCAAAAAGTTCAGATAAGAATATTGCAGATTCAATCACTCTCATCCGATTACATAATCCTTCAGAAGGCACTAATTTAATCATATCAATATATTCCTAAGATAAATTTCGACTGTGTTAATAATAAAACAGAACTAGACTTATTTTTATCATCACGAATTATAAATTAAATCAGTACAAAACAATCATTCTGAGCTAGCGCTTATGACTTATTGAACAAATAAACATCTAAAAAAAACAAACTACTCAGCTATTATTAATGATTTTTTCCAACTCACTTAAGTAAATTGCTCTTCTAAGATACCACGGTTGCTGCTTGTTTATTTTCAGTAAGTTTATAGCAATTCTTTTGTACAGATAACGTTTATCAATCAATCCAGACATGTCGGAATCAATGGACAACAAGTACTTAAAATATTTAAATATAGAAGTACCGTAATACTTTATAAACTCAACATCTTTTTCGGCTTCTATATTTTTATTCTCATA
Source organism: Motiliproteus sp. (assembly GCA_036961355.1). GTDB lineage: Bacteria > Pseudomonadota > Gammaproteobacteria > Pseudomonadales > Balneatricaceae > Motiliproteus. Next base: position 85,292 of record JBALVL010000004.1, on the reverse strand, counting down.
GGGAATACTGCTAAACTCCGGATAACTTGCATTAATAACATCGTCATGGAAGTTTTTATTTAAACTAATTTCCCTAGGTAGAGATGTGCAAAAATCAAAGAAATCATGATCTAGATAGGGGCAATGAACAACATCTACGTTGGAAAGCAACGAATAGGGAATGCTTGAGATCCCCCTTCTTGTTCTATTCCAAAAAGTATAAGACAGTGACGGATTACTAGTCTCTCTATGGTGAATAATATTTTTAGACAGCCTATCAGCAGCTCTATCAATATTAATATTGTCATGGAACTCTTTGTAAAACGCACCTCTATTAAACCCTTCAAATCCAGAATCAGATAATAAGGATAATGCCGTTTTTTGAGGATCACCACTGACCAACATCTTCGCGTTCTCGGCAGTCATAGCATGACCGGCACTCAGAACGTCTCCCGCAAGGCCATCAAAACCGCAAGAGATCTTATTATCATCATAATACTGCCGCAACGGCAGTGCCCAAGAATGTCCACCTCCACAAAAATTAGTTAAGTAGATATCCCTAACCACAGCAGAAAACCAGCACTCCGGTTTATCAACGATTTCATGATTGAGGTTTAGCATATTGCATATTATTTTTGCAATACGCTCATCTTCGTTTGTTGCCGGAGGTCTATATTGTAAGGTTACGCATTTATTGGGTGACCTGTTTTGCTTTACAAGTTCAAACAGAATGTGCCGAGAATCCCTACCACCGGTTATCGGAACAACAAAGTTATTGTCTTCTGGTAAACGACGAGAGATTGATTGTGTAAAATAGTGCTTATAACCTTCAACTGCTTCACTGTAGGAAATATACGCATTACTCTGAAAACATTTGGTATTATTTTGTTTGATTGAGAGTTTACCGTCACACCATGACAACTCACTATTAGGAGGAAGTAAATGTACATTTTTAAAAGGCGTGTCATTTTCAAGCATGTGCCCTATTCTAAAAAACACCGATAAAGCATCATAATCTAACTCTAATGAGACTCCTGATTTAAGAATAGGAAGAATAGATGTCGATATGATAATTTCATCATCCCAGCAAGCAAAGAACAAGGGGTACAAACCATAACGATCATTCTCAATGACAAGTGTTTTAGAATCCCATCGCCAGTGCAAAAACACACCATCAGTTAGTCGTCCAAAGCTATTTTTTATTCTTTTTCCAAAAGAAGCATTAACTCTTCCTTCGACAGCAGTGCCATCTGGTTTATAATTTATGTGTAAAAAATCTTCTGATTTTTCCCACTCTTTTATATCCATATATTAAAGACTCATCTTGAACCAAAAAATAAAACCAACTTGAAAATCACTCAACTTGTATACCTTTCTTCAACAACATGTCCCTCAGGCCACTCAGAGGATAGCCATTTTTATAAGAAATTTCAGCTTGTTCTTTAGCTTGTTGAAACTTACCAATCTTAAAATACGACAAACCAAGATTATAATTCAATTCGGCGGAACTATTAATTGACAAGGCATATTCAAACATAGCAACAGATTCTTCAAAATCTTTATTTATATAAAAATGGATACCATAAATCTGATAAACTTTCCAATCATTCGGTTTGAACTGAAACGCCCTGTCAAAATAACAGTCTACTGTCTGATAAAAGGTGGTTCCAGTTTGAGGCAACGTACCTTCTTTCAATTTATTATATTTAACCAATGACATCAATGCACGATGATGGTTAGGAAATTTATTCAGCGTATAATTCAGATCACCCATCAATTCAGATGTGGATTCACCGCCGATAAGTTTTTCTACTTTATCAGTAAAATGTCTTTTCTCTACTTTTTTAAGATTTTTACGACCTTCACTACTATTATAGTCCCAAGGACCATGGCGAGTGGAAAAAACATCACCACAATCAGCGTTAGAAATATTAGATAGAAAAAGAAGGAAAAAAATCAAAGTGAAGCTCTTAGTGACACTAAACATATTTTATACTTCCTTTAATTAATAATATTCGATGCTGAAAGCTTAATTACTTTTTGTAGTGAATTATTAACTATAACTTTATCACTTTTGAAGTTTGACAAAGCAAAGTCAAAAAGACCAACGATTTTATTTAAGGACAGCAGATCGCTGGATTTTATAAGGCAATTTTTGAGTCCAAAGTGATGCAACAAACCTTCAAATTTATCTTTATAAGAAACACAATACACAGGTATCCCTTGAGATAGGCCCGCTATCGCAAGATGCATCCTACCGGTTACGATAAAGTCGACAGATGACACTGCATACTTAGCATCCCAACAGTTATAAGGCCCACCTACAAGTACCATAGGAATAGAACTCCCTCTTTTTCTAACTCCTTCATAAATCAATGATAAAACTTCGTAATCAGACTGATCATCTCTAAAGTCATGCGAAACTAAAAGGAATGAAATATTTTTATTCTCGAAGCTTGAAATAGCTCCAATATAGTTGTCAACTATCGTACTTAACGAAGCCATACTCGTTAAGGAATTTACATTTAGAGCAACAACCTTATCGCCTGATGATTTTCTATCTTCAACCCAGCTATTTACAGAAATTATTTCTTTATTATCTTTTTTTTCTTTCATAATAAAGGCTAAATCTGCTGCTAAGATACAGGGCACACCCGTTGTAAATTCAAACCGTTCTTTCGAATAAACTTCGCGCGATACAAAGACAACTCTTTTATCGATGGTATGAATTTTTTTAACGACCCTTAAATCCGGATTACTTGAAAAACTAAAACTTATAATATTTACAGGAATTCCTACTTTCACAGCATAATTTGCAATATCCAACCAAAATAAATTTTTACCAATATCATATGATCCATCTAAAGTATCAGCACCAATGATGTATAAAGCTTTATAACGTATCGAATCAAAAATAATGTTTAAAATTCCAGATCTGCTTGATTGATACCTACCAAGAACAGGTAAACTTCCTGCATATATTTTTTGCTTAACCTGACCATTGATGACTAAAGCTTCTAAACACTTAGTTTCCGTATTATTTTGTAATTCTAAGAAGCCCTCAACTAGTGCTTGATCCCCTAAACTCCCTCTAGAAGCAGGAGATATAAACACTACAGCATTTTTCCTAATTAAGAAGAATCTACTACATTTTATTAATATAAGAAGAAAATAAAAGATTAGATTTAGCAATGTAACCACCTTGTCAAAATGACTCTTGGAAAATTTTTGAGACTGCTTTTAATGTGTAATTATTAGTAACTAGAGCTTGCCCGTTGACACTCAATCCTTCCCTTTGAGTCTTATCACTAATTAGCTTCAAGCATGCTTCAGAAATTGATTGCGCATCATCAGCTAAAACTATTTCTCTGTTATTCTCTGCGGCTATCCCCTCTGCACCCATACTTGTTGCTATAACAGGTACTCCATAACTCATTGCTTCAAGTATTTTAATCCTAGTACCTCCTCCAAACCGAATAGGGGCGACAAAGATATCGCACTTATGTAGATATGGTTCCACCGATTCGACACTACCAGTAACAGTTACACCTGGGATCAATCCTAAATTTCTAACTCTTTTATCTGGATCAAAACCAACTAGAGTTAATGTTACTGATTTAGTTGCCCTAGCTATGATTTTTGGATAGATCTCTTCTGTGAACCATATAACAGCATCTTTGTTAGGTAAATATTGCATAGCACCAACAAACAAAATATTAATTCCACCGTATTCTTGTTTATTTTCATTATAAAGGCTAGGTATGGGTACACAATTAGGTAAGACTCTAATTTTAACTTCGTCACATCCGTATTTATCTATAAGCTTTTTTTTATCTAGAGTAGAGCAGCAAAATACAGTGTCAAATTTTTTTAGAAGCATACTCTCAAAGAAACTGAGCCTTAATGCTCTAATTCTTTGAATTAAATTATATTCAAATCCGCCCTCATTCGATATATGCTCCAACTCTCTCTTAATCGCTATTGACTCTATATCATCAATATCCACAATTTTTTTCCATGAATCACGTAATTTACACTTCCTCTCTAGTTCTCGAAAAACAACAGCAGATCTCAATCTAAAACAAAATACTTTTGTAGCTAACGATCTATTTAAAAAATCATTTATAACATCCATTTGAATAATGTCAGGCATGTTCCTTCGATGAATAGGTTGTATAATTTCATTAATTAAAGAAAATCCTTTGAACCATGGCTTTATTAATGAACCTCCAACCTTAACGCTTATGTGTAAAACATCATTACATAAAGATTTAAGATGATCTGATATTCTTGTGCCCTTATCATGGAGTTTAATTATAATTAAATAAACATCGAACTTTTTTGACAGAGCTTTCAACTCATTAGCAGCCCTTCTTTCTATCCCCCATCCATTTTCATTCGGTACGGCAGGAGAAATCATCACTATTTTTTCCATATTATTTCACCAAAAAAATCCTACTCTTCAATTTGTATTATTGCTAATAGTAATAATATGTAATTATTTGTCATTTATAAAACGTCTACGAACAATAGCTGAAACACCTTCAATCTCTCTTTTTATTGGGTGATGAGTGACAAACACTCCAATTAACCACCCTACAACTGCTAACAGTCCCGCCATGACAAGAATTATAAAACTATTGTTGGAGTAAATAATTTCTTCACTATATAAAACTATTACTATAGGGCCTAATGATGAAAATGGAATCAAGAAAATAGAAGGAAGTATTATTTTAAAATGTCTAATAAATCCCAGATTGAATGTTAAATTCAAGGCATGCTGAACACATACAACTTGAACTAAAGTGACTACCCCAAACAACATAACCACATGCTCTAGACTCAACCAGATAGAACAAATTAGTACTAATATTTGCGCCCCCTGGATTGATGACTCAACCCAGAGGTTTGTTTTTAACTCACCAGCTGCGATAAGTGATAAATTATAGAAAGTATACGGTGTTACGAACATCGCATAAGTGCAGATCAATGTAGCTATGGGGGCAGCCCTGCCCCATTGCTCTCCAAAAAGAAAAAGGATAATAGGTTCAGAAACTATTGCCATAACAGCAAATAACGGTGCCATCACTCCTACGATATATTTCATAGAGTGACTGTAAAGAGCCGCACCATCACCGCCTTTTCTCAGTTCACTAGAAAAGGTTGGGAAATAAACTGACCTTATTAATGCCACTACCCTAGCTGTAATCATTTTCTTTAGTCCGTTTGCACGACTAAAAAAAGCTACGTCTACAAAACCGAGCGTACGCCCTAGGATCAAATCTGGTGCACCTGTGCCGAACTCTTTTATAATGGAAGCTAGGCTGGTTAAGGAGCCAAATTTAAGAACATTACCTAGCCCCTTGAAAGTTGGCCACATAAAGATCTCCCCAGGCCTAACATAATTCAACCAAAGTACTTTGAAGACGAGAGCTGCCAATGCTCCCCAAGCCATACTAAGGTAGCTTTGCCCAGCATAAGCGCATACAACTGTGACGACCGTTTGAACTAGAGTACTAAGCCATAAGTTTGTGGCTAAAAAATGGAATTGTAGCTCCCTGTTCATTAAAGCCAGTAATGGTGTGCCGAACGGCATAATAAGAAAATTTGCACTAAGAATAGTTAAAATTTCAGCAATACCTGGGTGACCATAAAAAATTGAGAATGGTTCACGAACAGCAAATACAATACCAGCTAATAGCCAAGAGCTGTATAACGTTACAGAAAAAGCTTCACGAAATTCCTTCGTCCCAACTTCTTTTATTTGAACAAGGTACTGAGCCACACCAAAATCACGAAATATATGCGCCATTCCCAAAACCGCAACAGAAACGGAGTATATACCTACTTCTTCTGGAGTAAGAATTCGGGATACTATAACAACAGCAGAAAGATTTAATGCGAAAGCTACAAAACTCGCCCCTCCCATCTTTCCCAAATTTCGCCTAATACTCATGAAAAAAACTCACGTAGAAATACTTTTATTTAACTTAGTAAGTATAATACGAGCTAAGGACGGAAACATTTTAAATAGAACTACTGGATCATCTTTTACAGCATTTTTAACTATCGACCAATCAATACTGCCTCTGCTATTCTTTATCAAATGAAGAAAACTAGCGCAGAAATCGAATCTTGATTGATGTAATTTATTGTAGATATTTTCATTTTGCTTGGGACTTAGTTCTACTTCACTTAAAATCGCTTTTGACAAACGAATATAGTTCGCTGCCAAGTTAATGGATTTATCAGCCCCCCACTTTGAACTATCATAAATATTAACCCCAGCACCCTCTGATACCAAAAACTCTGGTGAAAAGGCCACTCGCCTTACATTTTTGCTCAGGTGGATTTTAAACAAACGATCTTGTCCGTTAAACAATTCTTTATTGAAACGTATCTCAGAGCCTCGTGATTTACGAAAAATTGTTGATGAGGTTGCCAATATATTACTTCGGAGAATTGAATAATCAAAAAAATCGCCTTTGAATTCATATATTTTTTTATCTTTATCAATAAGATTATGATTGTTTATATTAAAATCTAAGCCCGTACTCTTGTGCCAACCGAACCTATCTCCGTCTATTCCTTCTCTTTTCGTATTCACGAAAAACAAGTCAAAGCCTTTGTTCATTGTTGATACAGCTATTTCAATAAATGAAGGATCCCACCAATCATCAGAGTCCATGAATGCTATGTATTCGCAGGACTTCGATAAATTATCTAGTCCTGTGTTCCTCGCTACTGCAGGCCCCGAATTTTCTTGGGATATAATATTTATATTATACTTATTATAGTACGACTCTGGAATTTCATCTCTCGCAGGTACTGGAGAGCCGTCATCTACGATACAGACATCGAATTCTCCTTTAAAATTTTGATTTATGATTGAATCTACGCATTTTTTAAGAATACCTTTTTCTCTTTGATAGAAAGGTATAACCACACCTACTGTATTTTTCATATTTCGCTCTCATTCATATAACTAAAAGCTATCAACTTATAGTTTTTGTCTTTGATAATTCCTTTTTGACTAACTGTGACACAGCTACAATAGTAATAACAAAATGATACGGTAAATCAAAATATGCAAGAGACAGGAATGTACCTCCTACCATATAAGCGACAATAGATACCTGCAAATACCTACATAATAATCCAGCCCACTTTAAAGACTCAACTCCCTTAGTTTCCCTAATAACTTTACTTCCTAAATGCCATGACGATACAAACACCATTAAATAGCAAATAAAAGCAAACCAGCCATGTTTCCCTAAGACTTGTATATAATTACTATGAAAAGCTACAAAATCATTAGGATTAGGGGCGTAAATAAAGAAATTTTGACGAGTTTCTGCATTGAAACCTCTAGAAAAGACATGTGATAAAGACATATTGTAACCAGCCTTCCACGCATTTAGGCGACTATTTGCTGAGGCATCCCGCTCTTCTCCTGCCTGTTCATTAACAAAAATTGTCGCCATCCGTTCATGCCAATTATCTGGCATGAAGTTGTATACAGCAGGCAATAAAGCTAGCATTACAACCATCGAAACCACTTTCCTATTAGTTTTAGTCCATAAGAAAAATGTACAAGCTGATATCGCCAGCAGAGCTCCACGCGAGTGAGAACCAAAAACAGCTAGCACCATTAATAATGCAGCAAGTAGCGTTAAATATTGCAAATATTTATTCTTCAGCGTTGTGCTCAAATATATAAAGACAGGAACAGCCATCAAATTCGTGATAGCCAATGCATTATTTTCTTCAAAAAAACTGCCCGAGGGTCCATATACCCGATACGCACCACCAGTTGATATTGTAAAAACCCCACCCTTGATTCCATAATATCCGATACTTAGTGCTACAGCCCATAATGCCAGTTCTATTCTTTTTCTGGTCGTCAACATTGCCAATATAATCAACGTAAAGACTTGTACTTTTAAAACTTTCATCGCTAGCATATTTGTCACGATGGTTTTGTCATGAAATAACCAGGATAAAAACATCATAGAATAAAAAAGCAACAACCAAATTATCGGAGGTTCCATTGGTATCTTTTTTGGTTCATTTGCTATCATATATGCAGAGATAGCGAAAACTGCAACTAGCATTGCTATTGGGAAATCATACATGAACCCCCAGGTAAGCCGGTGCGGTGCCATATAACTTATCCAGCACCAAACTAAAACCCCAATAAAGGGTCGACGAAACATCAAGGGAATCGATCCTATGATTACTAAAAAAAGCAATATATCGCGCAATTAAAGCTCCCTAGACCCTAGCAATTACTTTATCAGCCAATTTTTCATAAGTAACATGTGGCTTTTTATTTTTGACAATTCATTTATTATAAGAACCGCAACACCAGACAACGTTCGATAGTTAACAACCTGCACACCATATAGGTTTCTTTTCAATTCCATCCAGTCTTTCTTAAAAGCATCTTGTCCTGTTAAGAAATCAATTTTATTTACCTTATCTATCTCAATTGATTTCTCAATCATACTTGCTGTTAATATTGTACCCGGGGAATATTTACTATAATTCTTATCATATGCCAATTTATATATATAAGCGGTATCATTGGCTACGATCCAGAATTGAACAGCTACAATAACATCAGCGACCTCTAGAAATCCTAATCGTAGCAGTCCTCTACTTGCACACATGTTAGCTAAGCCATTTATAAAATCAGGGTACGGCTCATCAATCTTCCAACTTTTAGAATAAATCCTGTGGTAATCCTTCAATTTGGATTCAATTTCTTTAGGTGATGAGTAAACTGCTATAGAGTAACCCTCAGCAGTCTTTAATTTCTTTGATTTTCTCTTCAACGTGTTAACAATTCTTGATGGCCTATCAGCTAAATAACTCTTATACGACTCGCAGCGCTGATGGTAATAATTTTGTGTAATATAATAATCAAAAGCGATAAATTTTAATCGCATATTTTTAAGAAGGTCATCTCTGGATTCTGCAGTAATTGGATGAATGTCAATGAGATCCCAGTTCTTCACATTTTTCCAGATATAACTGATAAATTGAGCATAGGCTTGCTCTCTGGATATTCGTTTTCTATCTAAAATGACATCAAAAATAGGCGAGTAATAATTGGATAATCCTGTCAATTTACGTACTTTAACACCATGAAAGGTAGCGTTACTTCGCCACATAGGAAGCATCGCTAGTGCATTACCCTCTGCGTCCTCAAGACAAAAGAACTGCACGGAATTTGGATCACTGGCCACTGTAGAACAGAAATTGGCGAACCAGTCGTGTCCAAGAAATATAGTCTCTTGCTCTTTTAGAGCCAACAAATCTTGGAATCCCTGTGGGAGTTGCTCTAGTCTGTTGTATCCGGTCACCACTAATATGGGCTCCAGGACCTTGGTCCTGCCCCGCAATCGATTTGCTACTGACTTTGTTACTCTCGCTTGCGCTTTAAACGAGCTACGAATGAACGGTCTCAAGTCCTCATACGAAAAAAAACTGAATGTTGGAAGGCGCTGAGTCGATAAGCCGGGCGCAAACTGCGCCAAATACTTCACCGGTGCAAGTACATCTCGCTCACTATCGAACCAGATCGCAGGCAATGTCTTATCGCGTACGGTAGAGTACTCCAGACCCGCTGCCTGAACATACTCAATGAACGGTAAGTCGCAGCCCCCACGAATACAAAGCCCAACCCAGAAATCTGTGCGCCCTACTGTCGGTTCTATCACCCAGAAATTGCCATCGGAATCTCTCTTGAATTCCATCGAAACGGGTCCTGACATCTTTAGACCGTCGAAAAACTTTTCCGTAAGAACCTCTGTTTCTGGCTCATCTGCAGTAATGGCTACTGTGGTTTGCCCAAGCGCTGGCGGATATGACTCAAGCTTATTCCCCACAAATCGAGTCAAAATGCTCCCCTGATCCAAATACAACGCACAGAAAAACAAGTCTTTATCGGTGCCGCTGACCCATTCCTGAACAAGAAATGGGTAATCTTGTGGGTAGCTCTCCACCACCGTTTCAAGTTCAGGGATTGATGTACATTTGATGGCTTTAAAACCTGACTGGGGGTTAGAAGGCTTAATAATGAAGGGGGGCCGAAGCTCACCCGCCTTCAGCAATAAATCGTCCTTCTGCTGTAACACAACGGATGCCGGATAATTAAGGCCAACATCACGGCAGCGTTGTTCGATGTTATTTTTCTGCAGGTAACGTTGAACCGTATCAGCAGAATCGCCCCAACTGACCACAAATCCACCGCTTAACCGATCAATATGCTTTGCAATAACACGAACATTATTATCATTGGTAGGGAATAAAATGATTCGTCTGTGGGCTGGTATTCGGGTTCGGAAAGCTAACAGATCATCAATTAACGAGTCATGCTTAATACTGGCAACCAGATGGATTTGAGCTGAATTAGTTAACGCTCCAGGAATGCCTGGATTAGCCTCCAGCGCATGTACTTCAACTCCTTGCTTACGTAATGACCTAGTAACCGCTAAGCCATGACTGCAAAGTCCGACTACCAGAGCACAGGGAGCATCCTTGGGTAGACCCATCCTATTACTTGCCAACAACCACTCTCCTTGGTTTAGGTTTTGATCCCGTTGTTCTGATAATCAGAACGACCTAATACTCTCTAAACCCGTCTATTTTTGGGTTGAGATAAATGTCGCCGTCCGCTCTGCTACCCAGTCTTTAAATTCTCTACTGGAGAAAGTGTGATCCGCATCGGTATTATGCTCAAAACTGACTAATTCACTTTCGATTACTTTCGCCCAATGGCTATCTCCTGCCATCTGCAGGTTAAACTCTTTCGCGGTTAAGTCATTACCACTTAATACGAATAGTACTTTGCCAGAATAGCTCTGCAGCCCGTGCAACATGCGCTGCTGGTAGGGTTGTGTCGAGGCTACCGTCTCTTTACTGGCCGATTTTTTCGGGTAAAACACCCCTTTCAAGGTGCAGAAAAACTCTTGTAGAGAGTTTAATATCCGAGCTTCACCCTTAATCAATTTTTTCCAGAAATCGATATTGATAAATCGCTTAACATAATACTGGGACACCCTAGCATGGGCTTTAGCTTGGCTATTTTCCATCCACGGATTAACCAACACCAAACCTCTAACCCTGTGATCCTGATGGCCATACATCATCGCCGCAGATGCACCATCACAAAGCCCCCAAAGCACAACTTGTTCTAGCGTTGCAACTGTCGACATAAAACTGTCTATTGCAGCGGATAAATCCGTATCAAGTCGGTCAAAACTACATTTTTGACCGCTGCTATCACCCATCCCGGTATTATCAAACCGCATAACCGGAACTCCCTGAGCAGCTAAAAACCGTGCAAGATGAACAAACTGGCGATGGCTCCCTACTCGATATTGAGGTCCTCCAACGACAATTAACACACCTGTTTTAACTCGTTTGTCCCCTTGATGCACTATCCCGGTGAGTTGCCCGCCTTGAATTTCAACAACCACTGCTTCTTCATTGAACATCCTATTATCTACCCTCAGTCATCTGCAGTGACTGATCCCAGAGCTCTGGCGCCTGGTAGCAATCAGGGTTTTGCCAGAATGCTGGAGCAAGACAATGTTGAAGATCTAATTTATGACCCGCCCAAATTGGCGAAACAGCTTCGACTGAGGCAGCGATTTTATTCGCTCCCGCTTCCAACCAAGTCGTAGTAGGGGGATGCTCTAGTACTAATTTATTCAGTTTCATATCTACCAGCGATTGCAGCATCGAGGGAGCTATCGGATAACCCGCTACTTCGACAGTTTCGCCTTGTGCCACTCGAGCCATCCAATTGACCTTAGCACCACCCTTCATCGATTCACTGACCTGTTTCAAGCGAAAAAACTGCCCCATCAATAACTTCCCGTCGAGAAGCGGCTTCCATAGCAACAGTTTCTCGATTGCTGAATCAGGGTTTTCCGCGATAAACCGAAGCGCCATCAATCCACCGAAACGTAGCCCCCACAAACTAACCGAAGCGGCACCCTGCTCTCGAATCCACGCTAGGGTATCGCAAACATCTTGTAGCCAGAGATCGGCATTGGTCTGATCCAGCTCCCCTTCACTATCACCCGTACCGTAGTAATCCAGGCAAACAACCGCCTCACCACGGTCAGCAAAGCTACGAGCTTGGTGGCTAACAACCGCACGGCTGAGGTTCATCTCTTCAGCGAAAGGGGGAAGATATAACCAAACATGGCTATCTGCCAACTTACCAAAACAGGCTAAGTACAGATGTCCTTGAGATGCGTTTAGAAAATGGCCTTGATAGTCACTCATTAGGTAGTCATCTAATTAGGCAGCGAGCTTCTCTGCCACAAAAGCGGTCAGGCTGGCGAGGGTTTCAAACAGCTCTGCACTAACCTCATCATCATCAACGAAAACGCCATGATCATCTTCCAGCGCGGTAAAGAAAGTGACTATCGCCATTGAATCCAACTCCGCCACATGCCCCAGTAGTGGTGTTTCTAACACCCACTGAACAGCATCAGCCCGTGCTGTAGCGGCTTGCAAAAGTTCTTTCGTTATCTCTTCAAAATTCATACAGTTAAAACCTGATTGTAGAGTTATCTATTAGTATCGAGCCACATCGCCAACACCATCAAAATCCATACCAGCTCACCATAGTGTTTAGCATGTTCGTGCTGATGACGGCGCTTCACGTCATCGATAAAGCCAGGACGAAACAGATCGTACTGATCCAGCGAAGCGATGGCGTCATAAGCCAGATTGCGCAATCCGGCATGTTCCGCCGTCCAGAGACCGAATGGCAGGCCGAAGCCATGTTTGGGTTTATGGATGATCTTTTCGGGCAAGAAGCCGGTCATCGCCATTTTATACAGATGACGCAGCTTACCCGGCGTTAATTTAATATCGGCAGGCACCCTTAGCGAGAAATCGAGCAACCGGTCATCAAGCAAGGGATAGGCAACATCGACACCGGCAAGCCGACACATGGTGTTGACCTTAACTAGATCGTTATCGGCCAGAGTGTGCTTCCAATCCATGAACAGCATCCGATCAAGCACGCCTGCCTTTGTCGGATGATCAAACAACTCCTGGCAACGACGCTCCGGTTCACTTTGGTCGGTTACCGACAGCAGAGAGTCAGAGAAAATTGATTCACGCTCAATCAGATTGAGGAAGTTAAAGTACTCCAAGTTTTGCGGCACACTCATCTTCAGTTGCCGAGTCATACTCTTGGCTTTACGTAACAGCGCTGGCGAATCTGGCAGCGGTGATCGCAGCAACGCATGGTCCATGATCCCGATCAGCGGTCGTAACCGCTGCCGCAATCGGTCCAGTTGCAGTTGTTTGGAGTACCGTTCGTTACCGGCAAACAGTTCATCGCCACCATCGCCGGCAATTAACCGATTAATACCCTGTGACTTGGCCAGTTTGGCGCAGAAGTAGGCAGGCATCGCCGAGCTATTACCGAACGGCTGATCCATGCTGGCTATTACTGTTGGCAGCGCAGTCACTACATCTTCCGGCGACATCAGGTATTCATGGCCGGTCAGATCAAAGTGATCGACAGCGGTGCGAGCATAGTCAAGCTCGTTGTACTGTTCGATCGGAAAGCCGATCGAAAAAACATCCGGTTTTGATAATGTTTCGGCTACCAATCCGGCCAGACTAGAGCTGTCGAGACCACCACTGAGAAAACAACCGGTTGCCTCTTGCTGACAGTAATCGGGCACCACCTGTCGCATCAAGGTGATCAGTTCATCGGCCAGCTCAGTTTCGTTACGCAGGCTCGTCTGGTCAAATCGGGGCTGCCACCACTGTCGGCGCTTTAACTGCTTACCGTCCCAATCAATCTGCTCAGCAGGTTGTAAGCAGAACACCTCCCGATAGATCGTCTCGGGGCTGGGGATCATATGAAAAAACAGGTAATTTACCAGCGACTGTTGCGACAACGTGACCGGTAGCTGCTGCTCATCCAAACGCTGCTTTACAAGGTGCAGACTATCCGAGACCAGTAACGGCGCACCGGTTACAGCGTAAAAGTAGAGTCTTGTCGACGCAAAGCGGTCGGCGTAGATACGGCAGATACCCAACTTGGGCCAGTACAGCACCACCGCGAAGTGTCCGCTTACGGTGAGTGGCTGATTCGGATCGCTGCTACGTTGAGCGATCTGGGTGGCACTCAGCAGTTGGTTGTCATCACTTCGCGGGTGGCCAAAGCAGGTGACTTCTAGATCTGGCTGTCGGTAGATCTGATCGTCAACCAATCCGGATGACAAGACACGAACAGCAGCAATACAAGAGGGTGAAACAGCGTTCAACGGCATAGGTGTCCTTTCCTGCAATGGCTGACGCGACAGCCTTCAGAACCTTGCATAACGGGTAACAAACAACCCCAGTCCAACCCCCTGATAGGGTTGCAGGTCATTCACAAAACTATCAAACCGCACAACATACCGATCTTCAGCATCACCACCCAAAGAGCTGAAATCAAACGCGATCTGGATACTACACGCAATAAATAACCCAATGTTAGTGTTACATCAACCGCAGCAACCAATAATTAGCAGTATTTACCGGTTTGGATGCTTGAGTTTGTGCCGTCATCTGCTAGCTTAGGGTCTGCGAAATATTCGCCAGAAATTATATAGCCTGCCAATGCAGCGTTATCATAAAATCCTAGGTCGACAGCTGTTTTCGCAATGCTCGGCCTTAGCAGTTGCGCCAGCAGCAGTTTGCATTTTTTTAAAAGGATTTTGATTTGCTTGTCATCAGTACCCTCAGCGACACTCCTTCTTCCCCCTCTTCCCAAACCCATGTCCCCGATTCGGTTTGCCAGCGTTGGGACCAGTTTGTCGAGCACTGCCCCGAAGCAACCTTCTTTCATCGTAGCGGCTGGAAAAACGTCATAGCGCAGAGTGTCGGGCATCGTCCCTATTACCTGTATGCCGAGCTAGATGGCAAAATCGAAGGGGTACTACCGCTTTTTGAGATTAAAAGTTGGTTGTTCGGCCACTCACTGGTATCGACCCCGTTCTGTGTCTACGGCGGTGTCGCAGCAACGAGTGATGATGCACGGCAAGCACTGCTAGAACATGCCAAACAGCTCGCCGAAAAACTGCAGGTCGATTATCTGGAACTACGCCACCGACAGCCACAAACAGACGGCTGGCCAAACAAACGCAAACACTCCGCCTTTCGCCGCCAACTAGATACCGACGTCGAGAAAAATATGTTGGCGATGAAACGTAAACAGCGTGCTGTTATCCGCCAGGGTATTAAGAATCAGCACCGGATAGAACTTAACTCCCCCGCCACGCCACACTTCGATACATTCTACGAGACATACTCTACCAGCGTCAGAAACCTCGGCACGCCGGTATTCTCACGCTGTTTTCTCAAAGCGCTAGAGACAGAGTTTGGCGATGATTGCGAGATTGTAACGGTGTTACAGGATGACCAACCACGCAGTAGTCTGATGAGCTTCTACTTCCGCAATGAAGTGCTGCCTTACTACGGCGGTGGCTTACCTGAATCTCGCCAACTCAAATCGATGGATTTCATGTATTGGGATCAGCTCTGTCGCGCCCTGGAGCGTGGCATCGAAATCTACGATTTTGGTCGCAGTAAAAATGACAGCGGCCCCTACAACTACAAACGTCACTGGGGCTTTGAACCCGAACCCCTATGCTACGAGTATCATCTGGTTAAGGCCGATGCTGTA
Organism: Motiliproteus sp.; assembly: GCA_036961355.1. GTDB lineage: Bacteria > Pseudomonadota > Gammaproteobacteria > Pseudomonadales > Balneatricaceae > Motiliproteus. Next base: position 69,598 of record JBALVL010000004.1, on the reverse strand, counting down.
CCGGACATCAGTCCCAACAACCCCAAGTACAAATACTTCATCGCAGCTTGGCAACGACTACCCTTGAAAGTATCTCAACTGCTCGGGCCGATGCTATCCAAGTATTTAGGGTGACCGCAGACTATGTGCGCCGATCATTGTCCGCCGTTCTTTAACAACAGTTCAGGCGCTCTGATCACCGTACTCTGTAGCACTGGCCACACAGCATTTGCGTCAATTTCACAATCACCAATACGGCATTCGAGTACTACATGAACCAAAACATCAACACCAGCGGCATTGTTCAACCCGTATCCGACCGGCTAAGCCCTTATCAAAAGGTTTTGCTGGTACTGCCGTTTATCGCTTTTTTTCTGCTGTTTTGGCCAAGCCTTATCAGCATGGCTGCTATCTGGTATCGCTCCGACACTTACGCCCATGGCATGCTGGTGCCTCTGATCTCTATCTGGTTGATCTGGCGCAGTAAGGCGCATTGGCAAAGAATAGAACCCGGACAAAGTCTGCTGGCCGTGGCCGCTGTTGGCATCGGCTCTCTGATCTGGTTACTCGGAATCGCTGCTGATATCACGGTATTACACCAGCTTGCGGCAGTAGGGGTTTTGATCGCACTGGTTGCTGCGCAGTTCGGACTAGCACTGTTTCGCGCGTTACTATTCCCACTGGGATACCTGCTGTTCATGGTTCCGTTCGGCGATGAGCTAACCCCCGCTTTGCAACAGATCACGGCCGACATCACGGTTCAGGCATTGCGTTTTAGCGGTATCCCGGTCTACATCAACGGCCTATTCATCGAAATTCCAACCGGCCGTTTCGAGGTAGCCGAAGCCTGCTCTGGTATCCGTTATCTGATCGCATCAGTGGCGGTCAGCGTGTTATACGCTTATCTGACCTACCAGCAGCCGCTTAAGCGAGGCCTATTTATCCTCGCCTCATTCCTGGTGCCGATCCTTGCTAACGGCATCAGGGCTTACGGCATTGTATTGATCGCCCATCTATCCGATATGAAATACGCCACGGGGGTAGATCATCTAATCTACGGCTGGTTGTTTTTTGGATTAGTCATGGCGCTTATGTTCTGGGTTGGTAGCTACTGGCGCGATGCCGAACCCCCATTGGCCAGTAAACCTCTGCCTCCGGGTGCAGCCGCTATCTCGTCATTTTTACCTCGGAGAACATCAACCGCTCTGACACTGGCCATCTTCTTTTTGATCGCATTCGCATCAACTCGATTATCACAAAGCTCCGGACAAGCGCTATTGCCCGCCTACCAATCCGACCTGGCTCCTTGGGCGATAATGGAGTCGAGCAACAGTGACTGGCAACCGAACTACGTGGGTGCCGACCAGTCAACATTGGCTTTCTACCAAGCTCCTCAGAGCGATATCGACGGTTCAGCATCTGCAGACACCGACAAGGTGGGGCTGTATATCGCCGATTATCAATCAGAGCAGCAGGACAAAGAGCTTGTTAATCAGATGAATCAGATCAACAGTGCCGATCACTGGTCTATGAAAAGCCGTAGCCGTGTCCTCTTCACACAAGCGGGTGTCTCCCTGCCCGTCACCGTTACCGAGCTCCGACACGTGAACGGAACCAAGCGGCGTGTGTGGCACTGGTACCGGGCTTACAATCAATTATCAAGCAGTGTTGTTACCACCAAATTATGGCAAGCGCTAAATCGTTTCAATGGTTCACCGCACCCCGGTTCGGTTTATATTGTGTCCAACGATTATGTCGATAGCCAGCGAGCCGACCGGCTACTGTCTGATTTTGTATCGAGCAACTGGCCCCGTATCGACCAAAAAAATGCTGCGCTACCCCATACCAATTCAAACCAAGCGAGTCAGTAATGGGTTACCTGTTTCATCACCTAGTCTCGGCTCAAGCAACGTTACGAGCAGAGCACCAAGCGCTGGTTTATAAACAACAAACACTCAATTACACCCAGTTGTGGCGATCGGTACAACGCTGTGCGGCGGGGTTTCAGCAACTCGATCTGGCACGTCAGGAAAGAGTCGCCGTATACCTGCCCAAACAACCCGAGACTATCAGCGCATTGTTCGGCACCAGTCTGGCCGGTGGCAGCTTTGTACCGGTCAACCCGGTACTCAAACCTCCGCAGGTCGGCCACATCCTCAATGACTGCAATGCCCGTATCCTGGTAACGAACCGTGCCCGCGCACTGCAACTTGTGCCGGTACTGGCTCACTGCCACGACCTGCGCTGGGTTGTGTTAGTCGACGCCGACACGCTCCATAACGATACGATTGAGCCTGTTGTAAAAACTGATGTAAACACAGGTGCAGGGTCAGAGTCAGATACAACAACCGCTAATTCGACTTATCGGGTCATGGGATGGCAAGCGTTGACCGCTGTTGACCCTGTATCCAACGAACCGACGCTAACCGACAGCGATATGGCCGCGATTTTATATACCTCGGGCAGCACGGGTAAACCCAAAGGTGTGGTGTTATCACATCGTAACCTGATGGTTGGTGCCAGCAGCGTATCAAGCTATATCGGCAACCATGATCAGGATCACATTCTGGCCTTGCTGCCACTCAGTTTTGATGCTGGTCTTAGCCAGATCACCACCGCATTCGCCAGCGGTGCTTGCTGCGTGTTACTCGACTTCCTGCTACCCAACGACGTGCTCAAGCAGGTGGTCAAACACCGCATCACCGGTATTACCGCCGTTCCACCGTTGTGGCACCAGATCGCAAACCTCAAATGGACCGAAGAAAGCGCCTCCACACTGCGATACTTCGCCAATACCGGCGGTCATATGCCGCAAAGCCTGCTGCAAAAGCTACGGACTATCTTCCGCACGGCCGATCCTTTTTTGATGTACGGTTTAACCGAAGCGTTTCGCTCTACCTACCTGCCACCCGCCGATGTCGACCGAAAACCTGGCTCGATCGGAAAGGCGATTCCAAACGCCGAAGTACTGATCTTGCGTCCTGACGGCAGCGAATGTCAGGCCAACGAGGTTGGCGAACTGGTTCATCGTGGTCCCTTGGTGGCACAGGGCTATTGGAACGATGCCCAACGAACGGCGGAACGTTTTAAACCGGTGCCGTCCCGAGCCGGTGGCTTGGTATTCGATGATCGGGCGGTTTGGTCCGGCGACAGCGCCAAGCGTGACGAGGAAGGCTACCTCTATTTTGTCGGTCGTCAGGATGAGATGATAAAAACGTCAGGCTATCGGGTCAGCCCCAGCGAAGTTGAAGAGGTCGCCTATAGCTCAGGACTAGTCGGTGACGCGGTCGCTCTGGGCATCACTCATCCGACGCTAGGACAAGCCGTGCTGTTGTTTGTTAGTGAGTTGGCTGAGAACGAATTGCCAGTAAACGAAAAACTGACCAACGCGAATCTAAGTACACTTTTGTTGCAGCGTTGTAGAACCGAACTGCCCAATTTCATGGTGCCGCAGGCGATCGTAGTAAACGAGCAGTCATTGCCTCGCAACCCCAACGGCAAGTTTGACCGCAAGCAGTTAAGCGAAATATACCGTAACCACTTCACCCCAAGCGCTTGAAGGCGATAGCTACTATGACAACATCCACCACTGCGCCAACTATCACTGTCCCTACAATCACTGAGCCAACAGCCAAGACCGCCAAGCAGAAACCGCAGCATCACAGCATTTGGCCCAATCGCAGTGACGACCCCGACAACCAGCCATTGGTTAACGGTCATCGGTTGTCTGAGGTCGCGGCCATTGCCGGACAGACACCCTTTTATGTCTATGACCGGACCTTGATAATCGATCGAGTCCAGCAACTACGCCAAGCGCTACCCAAGCAGATAAAATTGCATTACGCCATCAAAGCCAATCCAATGCCATCGGTGGTTAACCTGCTTGCCGGTCTGGTCGATGGACTCGACGTAGCCTCACATGGCGAATTGGTTACTGCCCTCGCCACCGGTACCGAACCCAAAGAGATCAGCTTTGCTGGCCCCGGTAAGGGCGTGTCAGAGATTATTGCGTCCGTTGCAGCAGGCATTGTGATCAACGCCGAATCGATGCAACAGATCTCTCAGGCGGCCGATGCCGCCCGTCAACTGGGCTTGCCTGCCCGGATCGCGCTACGTGTCAATCCGGCGTTTGAACTCAAATCGTCAGGGATGAAGATGACCGGTGGCGCCAAGCCGTTTGGCATCGACAGCGAACAGATCGGTGAAGCAGTTGCCCTGTGCCGCACTAATGGTATTGAGCCGGAGGGACTGCACCTGTTTACCGGTTCACAAAACCTCAACCCGCTGGCGATCTGCGAAGCCCACACACAAGTCCTGCAGCTTGCAGCAGAGTTGATTGAAAGCTTTCAGTTGATGTTACGTTTTATCAACATAGGGGGAGGTTTGGGTATCGCCTACTTCCCGGGTGAGAAACCCCTCCAGCTCAAAAGCATCGCAACAAATCTGCAACAACAATTACAACCCATAAAGGCCTTGGCCCCTAATACCGAGATCGTGATGGAACTGGGCCGCTATCTGGTCGGTGAAGCCGGGTTATACGTCTGTAAGGTTATCGACAAGAAAGTATCCCGTGGCACCACCTATTTAGTCGCCGATGGCGGCCTGCACCACCACCTGTCTAACTCGGGTAACTTTGGTCAGGTGATCCGTAAGAACTACCCGGTAGAAGCATGCCTCGTTGAAGCGGTTCAGAACAGCACAACAGCTGTGGATTTGATCGAAACAGTCACAGTGGTCGGGCCATTGTGCACCCCGCTCGACACCGTCGCTGATAAAGTCGAGCTGCCGCGTTGCCAGGTCGGTGATCTGATCGTCGTGCGTCAATCGGGAGCTTATGGCCTGAGCGCCAGCCCGCAAGGGTTCCTCAGCCATCCGCTACCCGCGGAACTTTTGTTATGACCCTGGGCGCTACCCTATGACCCTGAGTACTGGCACGAGCCCCAAACTCATCAACGCTGAACAGGTCCGTCAGTCGCTTGCCTGGCTACCGTTAATCGAAGCACTGCGGCAACAATTCGTCGAAGGCTGCGTGATGCCGGTGCGTCACCATCACGACATCGCGGTTGCCGATCAAACCAACGCGACCTTATTACTGATGCCGGCCTGGATCGAAGGCCGTTATCTCGGCGTCAAACAGGTCAGCGTGTTTCCCGATAACAGCAATCATCAGTTACCGACCATCAACGGCAGCTACCTGCTCAGTTGCGGTAAAACCGGTCAATTGCTGGCGATGATCGACGCACCTGCGCTTACCGTCCGACGAACCGCTGCTGCCTTCGTCCTGGCCGCAGGCTTTCTGGCCCGACCCGATAGCAAACATCTGTTGATGGTGGGAACAGGTGCCCTAAGCGCCAACTTTATAGAAGCTTACGCCGCCGCCTTCGAGCTGCAGCAAATTTCACTATGGGGCCGCGATATCGACAAAGCCGAACAATTGTCTCAACGGCTTCGAAGCCAAGGCTTACCGGTAACTGCCGTAGAAGATTTACAGCAGCAATGTGGCCAAGCCGACATCATCAGCTGCGCGACCCTCAGTAAGCAGCCATTAATCAATGGCCAATGGCTCAGCCCCGGCACTCACGTTGACCTGGTCGGTGGCTTTAAACCCGATATGCGCGAAGCTGATGATACGGTGATTAACAGGGCGGATCTGTATGTCGATACCCGTGACGGAGCTTGCAAAGAAGCGGGTGATATCGTAATACCGCTCCAACAAGGCCTGATTAGTCCTGACGACATTAAGGCAGACCTGTACCAACTTTGCCGGCAACAACGGCAGGGGCGAAGCAACACCGAAGCGATCACCCTGTTTAAATCGGTCGGCGCGGCACTCGAAGATTTGGCCGCTGCCATCATGGTCTACCAGCACAGCAGTTAAGCCCTCTATGGGTGAAAACCCACCCAGAGCACAACATCACTCACCGTACTTGGCGACCAAATATCGGCATTGACCCTCACAGTTAATACCGTATTTTTATTCGGGTTTACCAAGGCTATTAATCATTGGTCGTAGTACATCCGCTTCTGCTGGATATTTCTCGGTTACTAACAGTAAACTCAAGCAGTTAGTCAAAGAGTATTAAACGAAAGGCATAGACAACAATAATAGTATTTGAGGATAAGACTCTATGAACAGACGTGATGCATTGAAAAAAGGATTGATCGGTCTGGGAGGTGTCGCCGCAGCATCGACGCTATCAGCCCCGGCCATTGCCAAAGATCGCATGGAAGTCAATATGGTTTCGACCTGGCCACGGGATTTCCCCGGACTGGGTACCGGTGCTCAGCGCTTTGCTAAGCGTGTAACCGACATGACCGACGGTCGTATTCAGGTCAACTATTTCGCCTCCGGCGAGCGAGTTAAAGCCTTTGACTCGTTTGACGAAGTCGCTTCCGGTAACGCCCAGATCTACCATGGCGCTGAGTACTACTGGAAAGGTAAACACCCCGGTTTTGCGTATTTCACCTCTGTTCCGTTCGGTCTTTCTGCTAACGAATTCAACGCCTGGATGCGTTTTGGTGGTGGTCAGGAGCTGTGGGATGAGCTGGCAGCACCGTTTGGCATTAAGGGATTGATGTGCGGTAACACTGGTGTTCAGATGGGCGGTTGGTTCCGTAAGGAGATCAACTCCCCCGACGATCTAAAAGGACTCAAAATTCGTATGCCCGGTTTGGGCGGCGATGTGATGGCCAAACTGGATGCCTCACCAGTGTCACTGCCTGGCAGTCAGATTTATGAAAACTTGGTTTCCGGTGCGATCGACGCCACCGAATGGGTAGGTCCCTGGAACGACCAGGCGATGAAATTCTACGAAGCCGCCAAGTACTATTACTATCCGGGTATGCACGAGCCGGGCGCTATGCTCAGCATCGGCATGAACAAGAAGTGGTGGGATAATCTGTCACCTTCAGATCAGTTGATCATCAATGCAGCGGCATCGATGGAAAACGAAGTGATGATGTCAGAGTACAACGCCAAGAACGGTGCTGCATTGGCATCGCTGGTTAACGATCAGGGCGTCAAGCTACGTCGCTTCAACGACGATGTCTACGACGCCTTCAGTGAAGCCGCCGAAGAGGTCTTCGACGAAGTTCAGCAGCATAGCGAGTTGGCTGCACGTATCCACAAGAGCTTTGTTACCGCCCGTGCCGAGATCGGTGCTTGGGCTAAGATCTCTGACCAGGCCTATGTCGAACAGCGTAACCGCGCACTCGGCCTATAACCGGGAATGAAAGCGGGAATGAAACCAGCCGTATGGTGAACGTCATGCGGTTCAGTTTTTCCTGCTTTACCTGCTCGCCTCAAACGCCGTTTGCAGGCGAGTAAACGAATCTACCGACGACTGGGTCCTTTCATAACAATCCCAACAGTCACAACAGTCACAAATACCGCCGCTTCTCATCATTTCTCAAGCCACGCATTCGGGCGAGAACAAAGACGAGAAAAATCAACGGCGATGAGCCATAGTGACGATAAGTGATGACTTCTAGTGTGGTTGTATCCTAGTGTCGTTGTATCTCAAATTGTTCAGGCGTTACTTAATGACAGATTCCAACAGTGAACCAACACAGGTGGCTCAAACCCCACCGCTGAACAGTGGTTCACCCTTAGACAGGTTCGTGCGTATCTGCGCGGGCGCTGTGGTTGCTACGGCACTGGCGTTTCTTCTCAACAACTACCTTACCTTCTGGCGAGAGTGGCCCGGGCTAACCAATTTTCTCGCCCATCAAGGCTGGCTAACGTTTGCACCTTTAGATCAACCGTTAACGGCGCAAGCGCTGCAGCTAGGCTGGCTACAAATGGCTTGCTACCTGATAGCGATTGCGATCGTTGTCGGTTATGTCATGGCCACGCCACATCGCAGTCTGCGGCTCGAGGCCGACCGACTGTCGGCATTCTCTGCTTATATTGTGCGTGTCGCTTTTTGGGGAGTGTTGATCATCGGCCTGGTCGACATGATCATCTCTTTATTACGGGTCGAAGACTTACTGCCCGCTCTGGTTGGACAAGAACTGAGTCAATCTTTAGGACGAGCCCAGTTCCGCGGACTTTATGTTCACTTCCCGCTGGTTTTATTAGCCTTCGTGATCGGTTTAATGACCCGCTCGCTTGGTTTCATCTGGCTAGCGTTACTGGTTGTCATCGCCGAATTTCAAATTGTGCTGTTTCGTTTTGTTTTTTCCTACGAGCAAGTCTACATGGGTGACCTGGTTCGGTTCTGGTACGCAGCGATGTTCCTATTTGCCAGCGCCTACACCCTGATTCACGAAGGACACGTGCGCGTTGATGTGCTCTATACCCACTTCGGCCGACGGGCAAAGTCCTGGGCTAATATTATTGGCTTAACCTGCCTCGGGCTACCGCTGTGCTGGGTGATTTTGACGCTGGGCATGTGGAACCGCGCCAGCAGCATTAATAGCCCGCTATTCAGCTTCGAGATCTCTCAAAGTGGTTACGGCATGTACGTGAAGTACCTGATGGCCGTGTATTTGGTTGTTTTTGCACTCTCAATGATCGCCCAGTTTTGCAGTTACCTGCTCAGCAATACCGCAAACCTGCGCGGTGAGCCTGATGAGGCGGGTGAAACAACGGATGCTGACGACGCCAGTCATTAACGACCTTTCCATTGATTCAAATACTTAGACATACATATGTTAACTAAGGTCGCGTTAACTAAAACACGTTAATTCAAACAAAGAGTGCGGACTGCTAGTTACTTCTTCAAAGCCCTGCACCGGTAACGCTTAGATTTAAGCAATAGGCTGATACATGGAACTGCTTTTCTTATTGATCCTTATTTTTTTGATGGTGGGTGCATTGTCATCCGGCTTCCCTGTCGCATTCGCACTACCCGGCTCCGCTATTCTGGCCATTGGTCTGGCGGCACTGTGCGGCTATCTATTTGTCGGCGACCCTAGCGCTTACTTCGTTGAAGGCGGGCCAGTGCAATGGTTAACCGCCGGTGTTACCAACTTTCGAAGTCTCTATTGGGATGTTGAACGCGATACGTTAATCGCCATCCCATTATTCATTTTCATGGGGATTATGCTGCAACGCTCCAAGATTGCCGAAGACCTGCTGGTCTCGATGGCGCAGTTGTTCGGTCCGGTACCCGGTGGTCTGGGTATCTCGGTGGTCTTGGTAGGCGCCCTCTTGGCGGCAACCACAGGTATCGTCGGCGCTACCGTGATCGCGATGGGTATGATCTCGTTACCGGCGATGCTGCGTAACAACTACTCCAAGTCACTGGCTTGCGGCACCATCTGCGCCTCGGGAACACTGGGCCAGATCATCCCGCCCTCTATCGTATTGATCATCCTGGCGGATCAGCTTTCCAGCGCCGCCGACCAGGCCAGCACCCTGCGTAAAACGCTGTACAAGGACAGCACCGGCGAATTCTCGATGCCTTCGACGCTCGACATCACCTCGGCCAGCGCCGGTGATATGTTTATGGGCGCGCTGATACCCGGCTTCGTACTGGTCGGACTCTATATCACTTACATCCTGATCACCGCGTGGTTAAAGCCTGAATCCGCACCGCCGGTACCCTATGACGGCAAGTACGATCGTAAATTCGCCGCTAAGGTACTGATGGCTCTGGCACCGCCTCTGACGCTGATTTTCATTGTACTGGGCTCAATCATTATGGGCGTAGCTACGGTCAACCAGGCCGGTTCGATCGGCGCTGTCGGTGCTCTAATCATGGGTGGTTACCGCCTTACCGAAGGTCGAAAAAACAGCTATTACCCGGCGATACTGGCGATCGGATCCGTGCTGGTGCTAATACTGATTTTATCCTTCTACCAACTCAACCTTAAAAACATTCAAGACACTGATGTTATTCCGATGATCATCGCCGCGATCGCTGCCACCACGTTGATGGTTGCAGTGTTCTGGAGTGTTTGGCGAACCTACAAGATAGATGACACCCTCAACGGGGTGATGAAAGATACCGTTAAAACCACCTCAATGGTGTTCATCATCCTGATAGGCGCAGCGATGCTGACCTCCGCCTTTCGCGGTTTTGGGGGTGAAACACTGGTACGAGAATTCCTGACCGGCCTTCCCGGTGGTTTCTGGACCCAGTTCTTCGTGGTGATGCTGGTCATCTTCCTGCTCGGCTTTTTTCTCGACTTCATCGAAATCGCCGTTGTAGTGGTGCCGATCGTGGCCCCTATCTTGCTTGCAAATCCGTCGGCTAACGTCACCGCCGTCTGGCTTGGCGTGATGTTTGGTCTCAATATTCAAACCTCATTCCTGACGCCGCCGTTTGGCTTTGCACTGTTCTATCTGCGCGGGGTCGCACCAAAAATTGTTCGCACCGTGCACATCTATCGCGGTGCCCTGGCTTTTATTGGACTACAGCTATTGGCGCTGGTTATCGCCGGTAGTTTCCCTTCGCTGGTCAACTACCTGCCCAATCGCAGCTTCCTGACTTCTGAAACCGCGCCACCGCCGATGAACCCGCGATTACAGTCGTGTTTGGAGTCATACCTGTTTGACCGTTATGACAACGAAGCGGATCGCTTGCGCGGCAGCATCTCGCAGATGGCACGTGTTGACCTCAGTTACCTGCCCTCCGGTGTACGCAAGGCGCTAACAGAGAGTACCGATAAAGCCGCCGCTACTTTCGATCTGGTTGAGGATATCCGTACCAAACAGACAGCACTTAGCGCGTTTGAAGTGGACTATGCACCGCTGCACCGTCAAGTTCGTGACCTACAGGCACAGATGCGGAAATTCGATTTTGAGATGAAAAACACACAGCTACGCCTTCGTCGCTTAAGCGAAGAAGACAATGCCGACCCTGTCCTGCTGGCTGACCTGCAAGCTGAGATCGATCACATCACAATCACCCGTAAAACACTCGAACCGCAGATCCCGGCTAACTGGCAAGCCGATCACGACCAATACCTAAAATTGTCCAAGGCCGAGAAGAGCGCCCGCAGCCGCTACCGCAACAATGTTGATAGTGCGTACGAGCCGGTACCTGCTCTGCTACAAGTATTGAATCACACCGAAGCATTAGCGCAGAGCGAGCCTCAAATCCGCGCGCTGGACGATGCGATTAGCAGCCTAAGCCACGATGCTGCGATGGAACAGGTCGCCGATGTTGCTAAGTCGCTAGGATTGATCGCAGGCAGCAGCAAGGTCAAATCAAAGTTGTCCAAAGCCCGTCGTGCACTCAAGGGCAAGAAAGCGGACCCCGCGAAGGCACAACGTTTTGTCGAGGAAAGTCTGACGATCCTGGCGACTGAATTGCAGTGGCGTCGTCAGGCTGCCGAGCAACTGACACCGTCCTTGAGCGCCTATGATACGGCGATCAAAGACTCGATCGGTTTACGCCTGCAACAACGCTTGTCGATTGAGACAGCGAAGTATGTGGCCAGTTGCCGATCTAGTCATAAGGACATCTCACTGCATTTTTAACCGTTTGCCCGTCTACAATCACAAAGGGCTTTTGTTAATCAGATAATGGTACCAAGGACGGTCGCCGGCTTAATCTGATGATGTCGCAACTACCGTTGCGACATCATTGCAACGGTGCTGATATTCCTGTCTGATGCTCTACCTTGTTTGTTCTAACTGTCACGAAACCTTATCAATACTAACCGGAGATGGCTGTGTCTGAGCGTCGTACCTTTTGGCTGGCCCTGCTCGGCTTAGCACTCACCAACCTGTTCTGGGCGATCAACGCCACTCTGGCTCGCGGTTATATTGATGAGGTCACCCCGATCGCCATGAACCTGTTTCGCTGGTTTGGTGCGTTCCTGATACTGACCCCGTTTGCCTGGCGTGGCATGCGGGCAAACTGGCCGCAGATCCGCCCTCGCCTACTGCCGTTAACCGGCTTGGCGGCGGTTAGCATCGCCTTCTATAACAGCCTGCTCTACCTAGCGGCTAACTTTACCACCACGGTCAACATCACTCTGCTCAACACCATGATCCCGGTGTTTACCCTGATCGCCGCCTGGCGGTTACTGGGCAACCGGCCGCGGCTGATGCAAATTATCGGCATGCTGGCCTCGATTATGGGTGTATTGGTGATATTAACGCAGGGGCAACTTGATCGATTGCTGGCTGTCAGTTTCGGCAAAGGTGATCTGTTTATGCTGGGCGCAGTGACCAGCTGGGCGCTCTATACCGTGATGCTAAAACGAATGGATATAACGTTATCGTCGATCACGCTGTTGTACGTTTTGATCATACTGGGCTTACCGATGCTGGTTATCGGCTACGGAGTCGAAATCTGGCTCTACCGTTTGTACTGGCCAACGATCGAGCACCTGGGACTGTTTTCCTACCTGTGGGTCTTTCCGTCCATATTGGCCTATCTCTTTTGGGTCAATGGCGTACGTCGTATCGGCGCCGAAGGCGCGTCCCTGTCGATCAACCTGATGCCGATATACGGCGCGGCCCTAGCGATCACTTTTCTGGGAGAAACCATCCACTGGTACCATTTTTCCGGTGCAGCCTGTTCGCTGGTCGGTATGGTATTGGCATTCGGCTCACCCGCCTGGTTTCGGCGACTACGCCGGGCGACACGGGACCGGACCGCCTGAGGTTTGACTAGCGCGGCTGCAGCCATTGCGGTAACAAGCTGTAGGGATCGAGCGCTACGCTGTCATCGAACTCAACCCCCAGCACCGTTAACCGTTGCTGCAGTTCACCACTGCCAAACAGATCAAACAGCTCTGTACAGCCGCCGACAAACTCACCGCCAATGAATATTTGCGGGATGGTGATACAGTCGGTACGCGCATTAATGGCTGCCCGTACCTGCGCGCCACGCTGCTGCGGCTGATACTCGGCCGAATCCAGATCAACCGAACGAAACGCAATTCCGCACTTGCTAAACAAATTACGCACCGACCAACAGAACTCACACCACTCCAGCGCGAACAATACCACCGGCTGCTCCTTGTCAGCCAACCACTGCGTCACCTGCGCCTCAACGTCATCGCTAACCGGCGGCAAGTCTAGCGCCACCGGTGCTGCGGGTGCCGCATCAAATCGATAGCCCGGGGTGGAGCGTGATAGCTGCAACTCCTCCTCGGTCATCTCTTCGCTGATATCCGCGAATAACGGTGTACTCAGATAACGCTCACCGGTATCCGGCAGCATACAGAGCACATTGCTACCCGGCTCGGCCTGGGCACAAATTTGCAGCGCACCTGCCAGTGTCGCGCCACCGCTAATGCCAACAAAGATACCCTCCTGCTGCGCCAGTGCCTGAGAATATTTCAACGCATCGTCACCTTCGATCTGCACGATTTTATCGATCCATTGGGCATTGACCGCATCTTCGGTCAGTTTGGGAATGAAGTCGGGAGACCAGCCCTGCATCAGGTGCGGCCGAAAACTGGGGTGGCTCTGCGCTGGCGCACCGTCATTGTCTCGTTGTTGGCTGACACCGCTGCTTAGCAGCGGCGCGTTAACCGGTTCACAAACCACCACTTTGGTGGCGGGACTTTTCTGTTTGAGCACTCTGGCGACCCCCTTCAGGGTGCCGCCGGTGCCAAATCCACTGACCCAATAATCCAGCCCGACGTCCTCAAAAGCGGCCAAAATCTCCGGTGCGGTTGTGCGTGAGTGCATATTCGCATTGGACTCATTCTCAAACTGTCGGCACAAAAACCAGCCGTGCTCCTTAGCCAGTTCCACCGCTTTAGCCAGCATGCCGCTACCCTTCTGTGCCGCCGGTGTCAGCACCACTTTGGCGCCTAAAAATCGCATCATTTTACGCCGTTCAACGCTGAAGTTTTCTGCCATTGTCAACACCAGTGGATAGCCCTTCTGGGCACACACCATCGCCAAACCAATGCCGGTATTGCCACTAGTCGCCTCAACGACGGTCTGCCCCGGTTTCAACAGGCCACTGCGTTCGGCATCTTCGATCACCCCCAGCGCCAGGCGATCTTTGACCGACGCCATCGGGTTGAACGATTCAACTTTGACATACAGATTGATGCCTTCAGGCGCAAGCTTATTGATCCGAACCACCGGGGTATTACCGATGGTCTGCAAGATATTCTGATAACGCATCGTCATACCTACCTCCGCGCCCCTAAAAGGAGCATTTACCTGCAAGCCTCTCCCGTAGATCACCAGAAATAATCGGCTCATTGCAGGCAAGTATGGTGGGCAATTAGGCACTCAACCAGAAACGCAGCCTATCCCTACCAACAAACCAAGGAACCATGACCCGCGTCGATGAAATTGATTCATCTGTCGGCTAACGATTAACACTGTGTGAGGGGATTAAAAGCAAAGATACAACCTGAGTTTGTACCGCTGACAAGGCTTTATTAACTGCCGTCGATCGGCTAGGATGCGCCACTTTTTATCAGAGATCAGGTTGCTGTCGATGCTCTTTACCGCTGTACTTCTGGCCGTTGTGATGACAGCCAGCACACCCGTTATTTCCGCCCCCGTTATTACTTCATCCGTTATTGCTTCATCCAATGATGCAGCACCCAATATTGCAAAACCGCCAACCAGTTTTAGCGCCGCCAAACGTGTTGCGGTCGATATATACGCCGATAACCTCTACTCCTTCTACTGTGGCTGCACCATACAGCGGCAGGGTAAAAAACTGGTGCCGGACCTCGCCTCCTGCGGTTACACCCCCAGAAAGCAGCCCAAACGTGCAGCACGGATCGAATGGGAACACATCATGCCGGCACACCACTTCGGTCACCAACGCCAATGCTGGCAACAGGGTGGCCGTAAGAAGTGTCGCAAAGATCCTCAATTCAAACGTATGGAAGCGGACCTCCACAACCTGGTACCCGCAGTCGGTGAAGCCAACGGGGATCGCTCCAATTACCGCTTTGGAATAATAGAAGGTGAACCCCGGGCCTATGGAGCCTGCGACTTCGAGGTCGACTTCAAACAACGTGTTGCCGAACCGAAAGAGACACTACGGGGCGATGTCGCTCGCATTTACTTTTATATGCGTGATCGTTATGACCTGAATCTGTCCAAGGGACAGCAGCGGCTGTTCAACAGCTGGAATCGGCAGGATCCGGTCGATGCCTGGGAGTGCCTGCGCGATCAGCGGATAGTCTCGATGCAGGGCAACAGTAATAACTACGTGGCTGAGCCCTGTAGCAAACAACTGGCGGCCAAAGACAGTTAGCCGGTGTTAGCACCACGCCGAATACGATTCATATCGAGCAGCGTAAACGAATAAAGCCCCGAAATTGCGGGACTTTATTCAATGCACCGTTGGCTTAACTGGATAGTTGTCAGTAGGTGAATCTAACGAGAATGCTACAGCTTATGCTCAAACCGTTTTGAACTGACTCACCTGGTTTTTGAGCTGTTCAGACAAGCTATCAACCTGATCACTGGCCGCATTGGACTGCCCTGCGTTGGTTACCGTCAAACGTGCTTCATCACTGATATTGACGATGTTACGGTTGATGTCATCGGTTACCGACGTTTGCTGTTCGGCAGCGGTTGCGATCTGGGTAGCCATATTGGAGATAGTCGCGACCGATTCTGTTATCTGAGTCAGCGCTTCTCCGGCTTGTGCCGCTTGCGCGGTACTATTTACCGCTTGCTCACTGCTCGCCTGCATTACCAGAACCGCATCTTTAGCGCCGCTCTGCAGTTGAGTAATCATCTGCTGAATTTGCTCAGTAGATTCCTGCGTGCGCTGAGCCAGTGTTCGCACCTCGTCAGCCACCACGGCAAAACCCCTTCCCTGCTCTCCGGCTCGGGCAGCTTCAATAGCCGCATTAAGCGCTAGCAGATTAGTTTGATCAGCAATACCGCGAATGACATCCAGAATCGTTCCAATGTTGTCCGCATCACCTTCAAGTTTATGCAGAACTTGTGCAGCCTTCTCCACCCCTGTAGCCAGTTCATTAATAGATTCAATGGTCTGTTTGACCACTTCATCACCCTGAACCGCTTGGGTATCTGAGTCTTTAGCCGCTTGAGCGGCCAGTTCCGCGTTACTGGCCACCTCCTGAACGGTCGCCTGCATCTGGTTCATTGCCGTTGCAACCTGATCGGTTTCAGACTGCAGACGCTGCATCCCTGTTAAGGTCTGACTGCTTGCATTGGCAAGCTGCGAACTAGCGGTACCAAGCTGAAGCGTATTGCCATTAACCTCATTTATCAGTTCACGAATATTGCCAACGAACAGGTTAAAGCTTCGGGCTACCTTAGCGATTTCATCGTTGCCACTATCATCAAGCCGAACAGTCAGGTCTTTGGCACCTGAAGCGATGTTTCGCATCGATTGCTCAAGTATGGCTAATGGTGTCAGGGTACGGCGATAAAGCAGTGACATGATGCCAACAATAAACAGCGTCATGCCCAAGCTGCCCCACAGTAGCGTTTGTTCAGCTTTTGTCGTAAACAATAAGGTTTTGTCCACAGCCACTTCTAATTCATGATCGAGCTCTTGTGCCAGTTTATTGAGGTTAATGGCTAGCTCGGAGGACGCCTCATCAAAGCCGCCACTGCCCTGCATTAACTGATTACCCGCTTCGGTTCCCTGCGTAAGGTAAGCATCCGCCATTTTTACCCCTGAGGCGTGCACAATGGCGATCTGTTTTTTTAGCGCCTGCGCTCGTTCCGATAATTCGGGGGCAAATTCAACCAAACGGTCCAGGCTTTGGGTCGCCCCGTTCAGGCTGTCTACAGCCTCCCTCTTAGCCTCATCACTCAGGGTCGCGCCGACATCGGTCAAAAACTGTTGGATCTGAACAACGTAGTAGCGGCTGTCCTTCAGAGCAAAGATCGCATTAACCTGCTGCTCTTCCTTCGAAATACCTGCCCGTGTTTGGGACAGCTGATTATGGGTCACCCAGAGTAATAACATTAGCGCTGTAATCGTCAGTGCAATCGTCAGTTGGATCATTCTCTGGATCGATAGATGGACGTTCATAATATTCCCTCACTTCTTCCTATATGCTCTGCAGATACGACAAGCCTTGCCGCCTGTAATACGAGTATTTCAAGGGTTACGGTACTCCTGAGGAAAGGTTATAGATGTGACCCGTATCAAGTTATTCAACAGTATTTATTAGGTGTAATAAATTAACGGTCAACGACCTCTGCCTACCCCGAAAAACGCTGTTTTAAACAGTTTATAACGGAGACTCATCGGAGAAGTTTTCCGGGGTGAGCATCGCGCAAAGATGAAAGAGACGTAGCGGTTAAATACAGCATGTCAGGGCAGAAATATGGACGGATAACTGTCGGTTATTTGACTACACCGAAAGGCCGATAATGGTATCGCCGTCACTCTGATCAGCCATCGCCAAGCTATGACTGCAATTATGACAACACATTGTTAATTCAACGCGCCTATTGAAACAGCCGATTGATCCGTTCGACCTCGTCGACCAGCAAGGTGGCAAAACTTGTCGTTATCAGGGAGGCGGGGCGATGTGCCGGCTGAAGAATCGATACCGACAGAGGGATCTCCGGTACAAACGGCCGGAACACCAGCGCCTGATTTTTCCCTTGATAATCAAGGTAGCTGCTGGCGGTCATCGGATCACAAATACAGTAACAAAGCCCCTCCTCGACTAATGTCAGTGCCGGTTGAAAATTTCGCAATTCAAAACGTTGGTTTAGTTTTGAACCGGTCGATTGAAAGGCTTCCCGGGTACTGATCAGATTGGGATGTTCTTCTTGTAACGTGGCCAGCGGTTTGCCATCCAGATCCAACGGGCTGATCACCGCCTTTGCACTCAAAGGATCATCGCGGCGCAGCGCGCAGACACAATAAAGTTCGAAGGTCTGGATATCTAAGGCTCGATTAGGTGCAGGGGTCTCGGCCAGCCCGATATCGTATTGTTGCGAGGCGATCCACTGCTCAATGATGGTCGATGCACGCATCATCAGCGACACCTTAACCTTGGGCTTATCGCGAACAAAATTAGCCACCAAACGCGGCATCATAAATTGTGAAGAGGCTGGCATACAGGCGATCCGCAGCTGTCCCTCCTGCAGGTCACCGATCTCTTGCATGGTACGGGTCGATTGCGCCAGTCGTTCCAGAATTGCTTCGGTTTCACCCAGAAAATACTGCGCTTCGGGCTTCTTGACCAGCCGTCCGCGCTGGCGCTCAAACAAGGCCAATCCCAGCTCCTCTTCAAGACCGGCAATCATCGAACTGACCGCGGGTTGGGTACGGTTGAGCGCGCGCGCCGCTTCTGAAATCGAACCGGTACGCATCACTTCCCGAAATGCCTGTAATTGCCGAATGCTGAGGTTCATGGATCGCTCTGACTTGGAGTGGGATTTCATTAAAGCATAAATAAAATCTATGGAACCATCAATATTATCATTTTGATTTTATAGCCTGACCCGAGCAACATTCACTCAACCAATAACCATAAAAAATCGTATGCGTTGAGGAATACCCCGATGAACCGATTCGTCAGTCTGCTACTGACCGGGTTGATCTGCTTAGTGGCCCTAGGCCAATTTGTGCAGGTGATTACCCGTTACGTGCTGGAGATCCCAATCATGGGGTTGGAGGAGAGCCTGCTCTATCCAACGCTCTGGCTGTATGTACTAGGGGCGGTCAACGCCTCCCGAGAAAACACCCATATCCGGGCCAACGTACTGGAGATCTTCCTCAGTACCGAACGCCAAGCCATCGTGCTGGCGATCGTCGGTGAAGTTCTTAGCATCGTCGTCGGCTGCTGGTTGACCTACTGGGCTTGGGACTTTACCAAGTACTCATGGCGGGTCTGGAAAGAGAGCCCCACGCTCTATATCCCCACCTTTTACGTCGATGTCGCGCTGCTGGTCGGGCTGGTATTGATGATGGTTTATACCGCGGCGCACCTCGGTCGTCATATCCAAAGTCTGTTTGTTGTCGAGGAGCGCTCTCATGATTGAAGTCGCACTGATAGCCGTTGCCATGCTGGTCATTCTATTAACGTTGGGTATACCTCTTCCCTACTGCTTCGGTGGTGGTCTGATGGTGATGTACTTCCTCGGTGATGTGGTGATGAAGGGCAATATTTTGTGGGGCTTCCAGCAACTGGGTAACCCGGTTTTACTGGCTATCCCGCTGTTCGTATTGGCCGGTACGATTATGAGTGTCAGCGGTATAGCTGCCAGCTTGCTGCGGTTCGTCAACATCTTCGTGGGTCATCTCCGTGGTGGTCTCGGCGTCGTTGCTACCGTCAGTTGTGCATTGATCGGCGCTATCTCGGGATCCGGCCTGACCGGCGTAGCCGCGATCGGTCCGCTGCTGATCCCCGAAATGGAAAAACAGGGATACCCAAGAGAATACGCTACCGCTTTGATCGCCAATGCCTCCCTGCTGGGACTGTTGATTCCGCCGAGCGTCACGATGATCGTTTACGGCTGGGTCACCGACACCTCAATCCTGGCCTGCTTTCTGGCCACCCTCGGCCCAGGTCTGTTGATCATGACCAGCTTCTCGGTGGTTAACGTTTGGATGGCGCGTAAGTTTCCGCTGGTTCTCGAAGATCGCCCTAAAGGCGAGGCCTTTGTCAAAGAGGCAACCAGCCGGGGTTTTAAAGCAACACCCGCGCTACTGATGCCGGTCATTATCCTGGGTGGCATTTATGGTGGCATCATGACGCCCACCGAAGCTGCAGCGGTGGCCGTTATCTACGCCATTCCGGTCGGGTTCCTGATCTACAAAGGTCTGGATCTCAAGACCTTTCTGGGAGCCGGTAAAGAGGCTTCAACCTCGGTTGGCGCGATCATGCTGATGATCCTGTTCTCGATGATTCTGTCGCAGATGTTCGTTCTTGAGAGCATCCCCCAGGCGCTGGTGGAATCTATCTTCGCGATTACAGAAGACAAGACCCTGCTGCTTATCATGATCAACGTGTTGCTGTTTCTGGTCGGCATGGTGGTCAACGATGTCACCGCTATCATCCTGATCGCACCGCTATTGCTACCGCTGATGGAAGCGATCGGCGTCAGTCCGATTCAGTTCGCCGCCATCATGGGAGTCAACACTGCGATGGGAGGTGTCACTCCGCCGTATGCCTCGATCCTCTATCTGGCCGCACGCATCGGCAAGGTCAAGGTCACCAAGGTGATCAAGCCAGCAATGATTTTGATTATTACCGGTTATCTGCCGGTGGTGTTCCTGACCTCCTTCTGGGACGACCTGTCACTGGGGCTACCGCGCTTCTTTGGCTATTAACGGCGACAGCTGAATCCAGAACCCACTTTCAACCCGCTACACGAATCCAAGCACAGGGGCTCAACTGAACTGGTACCCACAGTGAATGCGAGCCTCAGAATAACTAAAACAATGAAAAACGAGGATATACCATGAAAGCCACATCCCTAACCAAGTCACTGAGCACCGCATTGATCGCCGGTGCATTGAGCCTAAGCACCATCGCAGAAGCGACCACGCTTAAAGTCAGTCACATCCGCCCGCAGGGTGCGATTATCGATCTTGAGCTGAAAGAGTTTGCCGCCAAGGTTGATAGCACAACCGGTGGTGACGTTAAGATCAAGATCTTCGCGGCCAGCGCGTTGGGAGATTACACCACGGTTCAGGAGAGAATTTCAGTCGGTGCCATCGATATGGCTGTCCAGCCGGCAGCAACCGCTGCCTCACGCAAGATGCAGATCAGCGCCTTCCCATATGTCGCTGAAAACTGGGCCCAGGCACGTAAAATATACGGCCCCGGCGGTGCTATCTATGATGCGATGAAAGGGCTTTACGCCAAGCAAGATATTGCCATGCTGGCAGCCTACCCGGTCTACTTTGGCGGCGTTGCGCTGAACCGAGAGGCGGTTTCTCCGGGCGATCCAAACGTCGACAAAGGTATCAAAGTCCGGGTACCCGGCATCAAGAGCTTCCAGCTGACCAGTGATTCGCTGGGGTACATCAGCTCACCCATCCCCTTTTCAGAAGCCTTTACTGCAGTGCAAACCGGTGTGGTTGATGGCGTCATCGGCTCCGGTGCCGAGGGTTACTACGCCTCGTTCCGCGATGTCACCAAGACCTATGTGCCGGTTAATACCCATTTCGAAGTCTGGTACATGATCATCAACTCGGAGTCGCTGGCTGACCTCGATGCAGAAGATCAAGCAGCCCTGCAACAAGCTGCCGTTGCGTTTGAAACTAAGCGCTGGGGTAAGGCCGAATCGGATCAGACCGCTTACGAGCAGAAACTGGCCGAATACGGTGCGACTATCGTCAAACTTTCCGACCAACAGCTCGCAGCCGCGGCCAAGAAAGTGCGTGCCGAAGTTTGGCCACAGATCCTCGAAGACATCGGTGCCGATTGGGGACAGAGCATTCTGGATAAAATCGCCAACTGAACGGAACAGCAGCCCCGATAGCCGTATTAATCGGCGCCCTGGGCTGCAACATTCAGCGGTCACTCAGTTGAGTTGACCGCTAAATCACCAGCAGACAGACCACGCCTGCCTGCTCTTCTCCCCCCTAATTTCCATCTTCAACACCCTGAGGAGGACCTATGTTCCGATCCTTGTCTAAGGCATCTGCTGAGCAGGTCCAGCTACAGATCAATGGTAAACCGATCAGCGTTGCTGCCGGCTCCTCTGTATGGTCGGCCATGGCTCTGGCGGGTCAAACCACAACCCGATTAGCCCCCGTCACCGAGCAGCCCCGCTCCGCCTATTGTGCGATGGGAGTCTGCTTTGAGTGCTTGGTAGAAATTGACGGCATGCCCAATCGGCAAGCCTGTTTAACACCGGTTGAAGCAGGTATGGCGATTGTGCAGCAACACATCACAGAAACCAGCCAATCCGTACCGTTTGACGATCCAACCACGACGCTAGCGAAGACCGCTGCTGTTATCAATCCAACGGCAAAAACTGAGGGTTTAGACGATGTCGGATAGCACCCTCCAGGATAGCTACGATATTGCCATTATCGGTGCAGGCCCGGCCGGTATGTCAGCCGCCATCACAGCCTCAACTGCTGGTGCCTCAGTCGTCGTTATCGATGATAAGGCCAGACCCGGTGGCCAGATCTACCGAAATGTCGGAAACAGTCCGCTGCACAACAGTGACCTGTTAGGTGCCGATTACCTACAAGGCCGGTCCTTAATTGATAGCTTCAACAACTGCCCTGCTGAGAAATTGTCCGCAGCCAACGTCTGGCACTTGGGCGAGAACGGCGAAGTCCTGTTTTCACAAAACCAACAAACACGAAGCCTGAGTGCCCGTGAAGTAATCGTCACTGTCGGGGCGATGGAACGACCGTTTCCCATTAACGGTTGGCACCTACCCGGTGTTATGTCAGCGGGTAGTGCTCAGGTGATGCTCAAATCTGACGGCCTGGTTTGTGATGATGCGGTGTTCGTCGGTACCGGTCCTTTACTGTACTTAATCGTTGCCCAATACCTGCGACTGGGCGTTCGAGTCCGGGCGTTGGTCGATACCACTCCCGTTTCAAATTACATCCAGTCAATCCGCTACCTACCCGGTGCTTTAGCGCATGCCCGTATGCTTGCAAAAGGGCTCGGCTTGCTCAACGAAATCCGTCGCTCTGGGACGGCGGTATATCGCTTTGCCCGTGAGGTTAAGATTGTAGGTGAAGGCCGGGCCAGTGGCGTGTGTTTTCAAGCCAAAGGGCAGACACACCAGCTCGATAGCAACCATATTTTTCTGCACCAGGGAGTCATTCCTAATCTCAACATGACCCGATCGCTGGGACTCAAACACCGTTGGTGCTCGCAGCAACTGTGCTGGAAGCCGACCATTAACAACTGGGGCCAAAGTTCGATCGACAGTATCGCGGTTGCCGGTGATGGTGGCGGTATTGTAGGAGCCGAGGGTGCCGAACTTAGCGGCAAGCTAGCCGCGTTAAATCAACTCCACCGTCTGGGTCGAATCGATAAGCGGCAGCGTGACAGCCAGGCGGCCCCTAGCCAGCATCGATTACAACACTTGAACCGGTTTCGACAATATATCGACCGACTCTATAGCCCCCAAGATCAGCAACGATTGCCGCAGCAGGACGATACCGTGGTATGCCGCTGCGAAGAACAAAACCTTGGCCAGTTACGCGCCGGTTTTGACCAAGGCGCGCGCGGTCCGAACGAATTAAAATCCCTGACTCGCTGCGGCATGGGTCCCTGTCAGGGACGCCAGTGTGGCCATACCGTCAGTGAACTGCTGGCTCAATGGCGCGACGAACCTGTCGAGGCGGTAGGCTATTATCGCCTACGCTCGCCGATGCGATTGTTGAACCTGACCGAACTGAGCCAGTTCAGCCGTGTTCAGCCCAAACCAGATCTCGAGTTCAATTCCAGTTCTACCGCAGACAGTGACAGTGATATCAAGTCGATCAAGGGAGCAGCGCAATGAACCCAGATGTCCTCATCATTGGTGGCGGAATTCAAGGTTGTGCCAGCGCTTACCACCTGACCAAAGCCGGCGTTCGGGTAACGGTACTCGAGAAAGACTGGGTCTCTCGACACGCCTCCGGCGTCAACGCCGGAGGCGTACGGATGCTGGGTCGCCACTTAGCCGAAGTTGAGTTGAGTAAAGCCTCGATGGCGCTTTGGGCACAGCTTGATGACGAACTCGACGATGACACCGGTTATCGCGCCCGCTCGCTGATCAATATCGCTTCCGACGAGGCCGATATGGCAACGCTTCGAGCCCGCGAAAAAAAGATGCACTCAGTCGGTCACTTCCACGAAAAGATCATCGATCAGCAGGAGCTACGCCAGCGACTACCCCATGTCGCTCCGCATTGTATCGGCGGCGTGATATCGGAGGCAGATGGTTATGCTATCCCGTATAAATCAACGTTGGCGTTTCGGCGTGCAGCCGAGCGTCATGGCGCCCGCTTTATCGAAGGTGAAACCGTCCGCGCAATTCGCCAAGTTGGCAACAGCTGGTTGGTTAAAGCGCAACGTAGTGACTACGAAGCCGGACAGTTGCTCAATTGCGCTGGCGCCTGGGCCGACAAGATTGCGGTGATGATGGGCGACAATGTGCCAATGTCCTATAGCGCTCCGATGTTGATGATCACCACCCGCATGCCCCACTTTGCCACGCCGGTGGTCGGTGCGGTGAGCCGGCCACTATCCTTCAAACAGTTTGAAAACGGCACAGTATTGATCGGTGGTGGCGCCAAAGGATTCGCCGATCGGGACGCCAACCGAACACGACTCGACTACAGCAAACTGGCGGCCGGTTCGAAAAACGCGATCGAGTTTTTCCCGATCATGAAAACCGCTGCCATCAATCGGATGTGGGCCGGACTGGAAGCCTATATGCCCGACAATCTGCCGGTCATCGGCCCCTGTACGCAGGCCAACAATGGTTACCATGCCTTCGGCTTTTCTGCCCACGGTTTTCAAATGGGTCCGATCGTCGGCAAGGTGATGGCAGAGCTTATTATCAAAGGCGGATCGGCATTTTCATTGGATGCATTTCGCGTCGACCGATTCGAGCGCAAAGTGCTTTGATAACGATCACGCCATCAGACAGCGAAAGTGCGAAAGCAGAATACCCGTTAAATGTTGCCCCTATTCATTATTGATCCTTATTCATTAACAGGATTCATTTACAGGAGAAAAACGCCATGAGCATTGAACGTATCGGCTCCAACGATCGCATGAGCAAGATTGTGAAGCATAACAACACCGTCTATCTGTGCGGCCAAACTGCCAGTGATGCGGCTTGGGATACCGCCGAGCAAACCCAGCGTTGCCTCAATCAGATCGACGCTCTGCTGGCCGAAGCCGGTAGCCATCGTGATCGCATCCTGTCGGCAACAATCTATATCCGTGATATGAAAGATTTTGCCGCGATGAATGCGGTTTGGGATGTTTGGGTCGCCGCAGGTGAAAAACCTGCCCGTGCCTGTGTTGAAGCACGAATGGCACGCCCCGATGTGTTGGTAGAACTGTCGATCGTTGCGGCCCAGTAGCGCTAGATCTTTTAGCCCTGAAACCAGTCCTAGAATCAGCCGAAAAATCAGCCCTAGGACAAACATCCGTTAAGCCTTAGGGCATCTAACCATTTAAGAGCGCCGGTCGGTTCCATCTCCTACATACCGGCTTTTTCTTTGCCGCCTTCGGGCGGCTTTTTTATGCGGACTCGAAGTTAGCCTGTCTGCACCTTGGGAGTGAATATCCAACAGAAGTTCGAAATTTCTCCCTTTGAATATATGTTATTCCATATATTCACTTATACTTTAATTATTATTCACCAACATCGATTGTCCCTATCAGGTGACAGCAAATGACTATCGCTCCTGTCTCCGTTTTCAAGTGTCTGGCCGATGAAACCCGCCTGCGTGCATTATTGCTAATCCAGGCCGAAGGCGAACTCTGCGTTTGCGAGATCGCTACCGCCTTGAACCTCTCTCAGCCCAAAGTATCGCGCCACCTGGCCCAGCTTCGCAATTGCGAAATGTTACTCGATAGCCGTCATGGTCAATGGATCTATTACCAGTCCCACCCGCAGCTTGAGGATTGGGTTAACCAAGTGTTATCGATTACCGCGAAGGCGAATTTTCAGCAGTTACTTGATGACCAACAGCGACTTAAACAGATGGGCAGCCGTCCGGAACGCCAGGCAACCCGTTGCTAACACCCGTTCAAAGGAGAGATCAATATGGGGTTATTCGAACGCTTTTTATCCGTGTGGGTCGGGCTGTGTATTGTTATCGGTGTATCCGTGGGAAGCACCTTTCCCAACTTGTTTGCGCTGGTGGCCAAATTGGAATACGCCCACGTCAATCTGGTCGTGGCGCTGTTTATCTGGGTGATGATCTACCCGATGATGATCCAGATCGATTTTGCGGCGATAAAGGACGTCGGCAAGCGCCCCAAAGGACTCGTGCTGACACTGGTTATTAACTGGTTAGTTAAGCCGTTTACCATGGCAGGGTTAGGCTGGCTGTTCTTTCGCGTCATTTTTGCCGACTGGATCGATCCGCAATCTGCCAGCGAATATATAGCCGGTATGATCCTGCTTGGCGTCGCACCTTGCACAGCGATGGTCTTTGTCTGGAGTCACCTGACCAAAGGCGACCCCAATTACACTCTGGTTCAAGTGTCAGTCAACGATCTGATCATGGTATTCGCCTTTGCACCCATCGCGGCTTTTCTGCTGGGTATCAGCGATGTGCAGGTACCTTGGGCAACGCTACTGCTCTCCACGGTACTCTATGTGGTACTGCCGCTGATCGCGGGCATCTTGACCCGGCGCACGTTACTCAAGCGCGGCGCTGAGGCCGCACTTGGCAGCTTTATTCGTATCATCAAACCCTGGTCGATCGTCGGTTTGTTAGCGACTGTAGTACTGCTGTTTGGCTTCCAAGCCGAAACCATTCTGACTCAACCCCAAACCATCTTGCTGATAGCCATTCCGTTACTAATTCAGACCTACGGTATTTTTGCGATCGCCTACTTCTGGGCCAAGACCTGGCGTTTGCCTCACAACATCGCCGCCCCTGCGTGCCTTATCGGGACCTCCAACTTCTTTGAGTTGGCGGTGGCCGTCGCTATCTCGCTGTTTGGGCTACACTCCGGTGCTGCACTGGCTACCGTGGTTGGCGTGTTGGTTGAAGTCCCCGTGATGCTGTCACTGGTTGCCTTCATTAATCGCACCCAACATTGGTTTGAACCCGAAGCCGTAGTAACAGCCAAGAGCTGATCCACAGGATTTTTGGGGTACCGACTTTAGCTGAAGTCGGAACCTGGAACGGCAAAACGCGAGTGGTTCGGATTCAATAAATTAGAATACTGAGGTGCAGCACCGGGGGCTCAAAGCGGTACGGAGTTTTCTGATAGATAAAGAACACCGCAGCGCGACGGATGAAACGACCAAGCTATCGAAACGATCTTAGGAACACCTTGACGCAGTGCAACCGTCCCCGACACAAAACTGGTTAAACCCTGTGCTACTAATTTGCCGGTGGGACCGCATAGCGCGTTGGTTTGAGACTGTCCTTGATTTTTTTCAGATGACCAAGAAAATCCGGACCACGACGCAACGTCACCCCGGTAGCCAAGATATCGATGACCGCCAGATGGACAATCCGCGACGTCATCGGCATATAGACAGCAGTATCTTCGGGCGCATCGACCCCCAACACTACCGAACAGTGCTGTGCCAAAGGTGTATCAGTTGCAGTAATACCGATCACCGTGGCCCCTGAGGCCCGTGCCACTTCGGCGATCTCAACCGTCTCTCGGGTGCGACCGGTATAGGAGATCATCACGATCACATCGCCAGTACCGCAGGAGGCCGCCACCATGCGCTGCATCAACACGTCATCGTACGCGGTGACCGGGATATTAAAGCGAAAAAACTTATGTTGGGCATCTTGCGCCACCGGACCGGAGGCTCCTAACCCATAAAAGATGATCTGCTTGGCTTGGCTCAGTTGATCGACCGCCTGGTTAACCACCGCGGGATTTAACTTCTCTTTGGCGTACACCAGGCTGGCGATGGTGGCATCGATAATTTTCGGGGTGTAGTCCTCGGCAGTATCGCTGGGTTCAACGTGCCGATGGACGTAAGGCACCCCGCCCGCCAGCGCCTGCGCCAAGGTCAATTTAAAATCGGGAAAACCCTTAGTATTAAATCGCTTACAAAATCGGTTGACGGTCGGCTCGCTGACTTGGGCGGCCTTGGCCAACACCGCGATCGACGATCGCGTTGCTGTCTGAGGATCGGCCAGAATCACATCTGCAACCTTACGCTCAGAACGGTTCAGATTTTCCAGCTCTTCGTTGATGATTGTCAGCATATTGGTTTGTGGCATAGCCCCGATCTCTCCTTATCAGTCCGTATCTTATATCAATCCGAACAAAGCACTCATGGCGTTACGAATTGAAGAGTTTGAACTATAACAGAATGTAATTTGGTTACCTATTTGTTGGATTACAACATACCTCTGCATTACCCCCATCATCGCCAAAAACCCGATACTACCAACTAACATCACCGTGCTAGCCATTTAGCATTCATTTCCCTGTCGCAAAAAATCAAACACGATCACAATTAATTACGTAATAAAACCAAATTAATCTCGACAAAACCTCACATAAAAGGTATAAATTTACGTAATATTACAACAAACACATAACAAATGAGGTAAACCCATGGCCATTCGTGTTGCTATCAACGGTTACGGACGCATCGGGCGCAACATCCTTCGGGCGCTGTACGAGTCGAATAAAACCGAGGCCATATCCATTGTCGCGATCAATGATTTGGGCGATGCCCAGATCAACGCCCACCTGACCCAATACGATTCGGTACACGGCCGTTTTGGCGGCACCGTCACGGTCGATGGCAGTGATCTGGTGGTCAATGGCGATCGGATCCGTACCTTTTCCGAACGCAACCCGGCCGACCTACCCTGGGGTGATCTCAACGTCGATGTGGTGTACGAGTGTACTGGCCTGTTTACCAGTCGCGATAAAGCGGCGGCGCATATCGACGCAGGTGCTCGCAAGGTAATCATCTCAGCCCCCGCGGCTGGCGCCGATGCCACCGTAGTTTACGGTATCAACCATGAGGTGCTGACCGCCGAGCACCAGATCATCTCCAACGCGTCGTGCACCACCAACTGCTTGGCCCCGATCGCCAAGCCGCTCAACGATGCGTTGGGTATCGTCAACGGTCTGATGACCACCATCCATTCTTACACTAACGATCAAAACCTCAGCGACGTCTATCACAGCGATCTGTATCGGGCGCGCTCAGCGACCCAGTCGATGATTCCAACTAAGACCGGCGCGGCCGCAGCGGTGGGACTTGTGCTGCCCGAACTGAACGGCCGTCTAGACGGCATGGCGGTCCGGGTGCCAACCATCAACGTATCACTGGTCGACCTGACCTTTTTGGCCGATCGCGACACCACCGCAGACGAGGTCAACGCCATTATCGAAGAGGCGGCCAACGGTTATCTCAACGGTATTCTGGCGTGTAACAAGCAACCACTGGTGTCGGTTGATTTCAACCACGACCCGGCCTCATCGAGTTTCGACGCTACCCAGACCCGCGTTAACGGTCGACTGGTCAAAGTGATGGCCTGGTACGACAACGAGTGGGGCTTCTCCAACCGGATGCTGGATAACACCCTGGCCCTGATCGCTGCCGAGTCCCCTTCTCTGGAGACGGCACGATGAAGCGTAGAACCAAGATTGTCGCCACCCTAGGACCTGCCACCAGCAGCCCCGAAGCGATCGAAAAACTGATCCGTGCCGGCGTAAACGTGGTGCGGCTAAACTTCTCCCACGGCAGCGCCGAGGACCATCAGCAGCGTGCCGACCTGGTGCGCGAGTACGCCCATAAGCTGGGGCGTTTTGTCGCCATCTTGGGCGACCTGCAAGGCCCCAAAATCCGCATCGCCCGCTTTGCCGATGGCAAGGTGGAACTACGGAAAGGCCAGACTTTTTCCTTAGACGCCAGCCTCGACAAGAATTCAGGTGATGTGAGCCAGGTTGGGATCGACTATGAAGACCTCGTAACCGATAGCAGCCCGGGCGACATCCTACTGCTGGATGACGGACGTGTTGTGCTTGAGGTCAAGACGGTTGAAGCAAACCGTCTCAACTGCGAAGTGACAATCGGTGGCCCCCTGTCCAACAACAAAGGCATCAACCGCCAAGGGGGCGGCTTGTCGGCAGCGGCGCTAACCGACAAAGACAGACAGGACATCCACACCGCGGCCAAGATCGGAGTCGATTATCTGGCGGTCTCATTTCCGCGCGATGCCGACGATATGCACCTGGCGCGCAAGTTAATGAACGAAGCTGGCGGTCAAGCCGGGCTGGTCTCCAAGATCGAACGCGCCGAGGCGGTTGCCGACGATGCGGTACTCGACGCCATCATCCTGGCCTCTGATGCGGTAATGGTGGCGCGCGGCGACCTGGGCGTCGAGATCGGCGACGCCGAGTTGATCGGAGTGCAGAAGCACATCATCAACCGCTCGCGTGCCCTCAACCGGGTGGTGATCACCGCCACCCAGATGATGGAAACCATGATCACCCAACCGATGCCGACCCGCGCCGAGGTGTTCGACGTGGCCAACGCGGTACTCGACGGCACCGACGCAGTGATGTTGTCGGCCGAAACTGCCGCCGGTGCCTACCCGATAGAGACGGTCGAGGCGATGGCACGGGTGATTCTGGGGGCCGAAAAGCAGCCCAACTCACACACTTCCAAACACCGGCTCAGTGAAGCGTTCGAAGATATTGATGAGTCGATCGCACTGTCGGCGATGTACGCCGCCAACCACCTGTCCGGGGTCAAGGCGATCATCTGCATGACCGAGAGCGGTGACACACCGCTGCTGATGTCACGGATCAGCTCGGGCCAGCCGATCTACGCCTTCTCCAATCTGCCACGCACTTTAAACCGGGTGACGATGTTTCGCGGCGTCAAGCCGATGCCGTTCGACAGCGATCAAATCGCCAACGAGGCAATCAATCAGCGCGCCGTCGACGAACTTAAAAAACGCGGTGTGGTTGCCGACGGCGACCTGGTCATCATCACCAAGGGCGATTACGTCAAAGCCCACGGCGGCACCAACACCCTGAAAATCGTCCGGGTCGGGCAACAGATCCGCTAGCCGAACCGAACAAACCAAACCGATAGATGACCGAGGAGAAAGCGATGAATCACACTCAACAACCGGCCCGTAAAGCCGAACCGCAGTACGACTACAGCAATACCGGACGGCCGCGCGATTTTGATATCCGAAGTAAAAAGACCGAGCAGAAAATGATCGTCAATCAGAGCCAGCCACATCACACCCGCGGTATCTGGCGCTGCTCCGAGTGCGATTTTTAGTCCGACATACACACCAGTAAGACATTGCAGATCATCGATTAACAACACCCCAAATAAAGGACCCGCCTCGAGATGAGCCTGATTACCGAGATCCTCGCCCGCGAAATACTCGATTCGCGCGGCAACCCCACCGTTGAAGCCGACGTTACCTTAGCTTCCGGTGCATTTGGCAGCGCCTGTGCGCCTTCCGGTGCCTCCACCGGCTCGCGTGAAGCACTGGAACTGCGCGATGGTGACCCTTCACGCTACCTCGGAAAAGGGGTATTGAAGGCCGTAGCCGCGATCAACCAGCCGATCCGTGACGCACTGCTGGGTCAGGATGCGCTCAATCAACGTGGTATTGACCAGATCATGATCGACCTGGACGGCACCGACAACAAAGCCAACCTCGGCGCCAACGCCATCCTAGCTGTGTCGCTAGCGGTCGCCAAGGCAGCCGCGGCCGATAAGAAAATACCGCTGTACGCCCACATTGCTTCGCTCTATGGCAACGGGAGTAATATCAATGGCGACTACAGCATGCCACTGCCGATGATGAACATCATCAACGGTGGCGAGCATGCCGACAACAATATCGATATCCAGGAATTTATGATTCAGCCGGTTTCGGCGACCAGCTTCACCGAAGCACTGCGCATGGGCGCCGAGGTGTTCCACAGCCTCAAACAAGTGCTGTCGGCACGTGGCCTCAATACCGCAGTGGGTGACGAAGGCGGCTTCGCTCCCGACCTAGCATCCAACGAAGAGGCACTGGTGGTCATTCAGCAAGCGGTCGAACAGGCAGGTTATACACTGGGCAGTGATATCACCCTGGCTCTAGACTGCGCCGCCTCTGAATTCTATCAAAACGGTCACTATCATCTCGAGGGTGAAGACAGGCTGTACGACTCGGAAGGTTTTGCCGAGTACCTGGCCGAGCTGACCCGTAAATATCCGATCGTATCGGTTGAAGACGGTATGGACGAGAGCGATTGGGATGGCTGGGCGACGCTGACGCAAAAAATCGGCGATCAGGTCCAGCTAGTTGGCGACGACCTGTTCGTGACGAACACCAAGATCCTGTCGCGCGGTATCGAACAAGGTATTGGCAACTCAATTCTGATCAAATTTAATCAGATCGGCACTCTCAGCGAGACACTCGATGCCATAAAAATGGCACAGGATGCAGGCTTTACCGCGGTAATATCGCACCGCTCAGGCGAAACCGAAGATACCACTATCGCCGATCTAGCTGTGGCCACCAAGGCCGGTCAGATCAAAACGGGGTCGCTGTGCCGATCCGACCGGGTAGCGAAATACAACCAACTGCTACGCATTGAACAACAGCTGGGCGCGCGAGCACCTTACCGGGGCTTATCAGAAATTAAAGGGCAGTAGCGGAGTCAGTGGATTGCCGAAGCGAATCCCAGCACACCCATCACAAGCGCAAACTTTAGGTCTTTCCTGCGCTCTCTGGAGCTCGCTTCAGAGGCGCAGGCTTTTTCTTGTTTTTAACACCCGCCCCGCCAACGCCCGCAATCACACCCCAACACGCAATTTCAACACACAATTTCAACAAACAGCCTCAACATTGCTTCCCAACAAACCAAGGTCACTCCAATGAAACAGACCCAACGCCGCATGACAGCGGATAAGTCGATCGCCCTGGTGGCGCACGATAATCAAAAGCCCCGACTGTTGGCCTGGGCACAAAGCCACCGCAGCACCCTGATTCAACATCGACTCTACGCCACCGGCACCACCGGCAACCTACTGAGCCAACAATTAAGCGTGCCTGTTAATGCACTCCTGAGCGGACCGATGGGCGGCGACCAACAACTGGGCGCCAAGATCGCCGAGGGCGAAATCGATCTGTTGGTGTTCTTTTGGGATCCGCTTGAGCAGCAGCCGCACGATCCGGATATTAAGGCACTGCTGCGGATCGCAGCGGTGTGGAACATCCCGGTAGCCTGTAATCAGGCAAGCGCCGACTTCCTGTTCGCCTCCAGCCTGATCGATAGCAGCTACATACAGGACATTCCCGACTATGACGCGTACCTGAACCGGCGCGTGGGTTAATTCGTATTTGATAGCCGGACTGTGCCAGCCCTATTGGGCCTGCTCCAGTTAAGCGCAAAGCTTCAGCACTAAGGTTTCAGTACTCGAGCTTCAACACTTGAGCTTCAGTACTAGCGTTGCAGTAAAATCACCCTCAAGAGGCAGGTCATGGACACAACGACCAACCTTGGCCTGGCGGCGGCCTTCTGCACCACGGCATCTTTCATACCGCAAGTTCTGCAGATCCTCAAAACCGGCAACGTCGACGGCATATCGATCAGCATGTATTCGATCTTTACCACCGGTATAGCGCTATGGCTTGCCTACGGTTTGGCGCTGCACGATTTGCCGATTATCATCGCCAACGCTATTACACTGCTACTGTGCTTGGTGGTGTTGCGATTAACCATTAAACACCGGCTCAATGAAGCTGCGAAAACACCGCCTCAGGAGTAAAAGGATAACGTTTAATACTGGGGCTAAACACTTTGGAGAAGCGGCGAAAATCGACCTGCTGCCAACCCTGCGAATCCAACAACTGATTAACCAGGTCCTTATCATCAATGCTCAACGGCACCATCGTAGTCACAAAACTCAGTGACTGATCAGCGAAATCAACACCGTGAAAATAGTCATAAAGCATCACCGCCGCCCAGCCGCCATCCATAAAATGACCACCAAAGCTGACCTCCAGACCACCATTGAGCACCGAAGTTAACCCCTCCGCAGTCCAGTCAACACCTCCAGTTATCACCGAAACCTGCGCCTGCTCTGCACCGTCCAAAACACCAAGCGCCATCAAATCGCTGGCCGCCCAAACAATGCGACTACCGGCGGAATCGGCGGGATAGCGTTTGACTAAGCGCCCAAACATCGTCGCGGCCAGCTGCCGCCGCCAATCGGCATGGACCAGCTGCCCCAGCCGCAACTCTCTGTGCCTAGCCAATGCCTGCTCCATTCCAAGGGTCCGCTGGATGGAAGCAAAGTCGGCCAAATTACCACCAACCGCCAGCAAGGGTGCCAGAGCCACCCCGGCTGGATTTATCGCCTGCGCCTTAGACAGCAACCATGCCAACAGATCTGCACCGGCTTGCTGCTCATCGGGCAGAATACTGCCGATCCAATAGTGATAGCGTTGCCGTGGCTTGCCCATCTCCGCTTCATGCTCGGCACTGAGACCGGAGTTAAACAACAGCACAGGGGTCTGGTGATCCTGCGCAGTTTTGATGTTTCGGTGTGCCGTTTGTTTAAAGTTAGGCAGAACCAGCGCATCAAAGCGAGGCACGGATCGGACGGCGGTCTCAAACTGCCTAATCAAGGCAATATGATCACCATCGGCATAAAACACATGCAGCTCGATACCTAGGTCATCACAAGCCGCCTGCATAAACTGCTCAACCGGACCCCAAAAAGCATCGTCGACACTACGGCTGGTAAAAACGCCGATCCGGAGAGTCTGATGGTGTGCAAACAATGGCCCACTTAAGCTGGTCAAGACCAACAGCAACGCGATCAGCTGCCGGCGGCACGCTGCCGAACTGACTTGCCGACACCATTCAGAAAAAACTTGCAGCAATGGATTCGATAACATGCAGTCGGTCCCGTAGCTTCAATAGTCGTGTGCAAAGAATGAGGCACAAACTCTACATATTCGCCCCTGCCAAGCAATCACACACGGCGGTTACAGCGGTCGGTGTTATCTCAGGAGTCTAGACTCAGTGTAGAACGGTGGCGGGATCAATGGCGCAGATTAATGCATCAGCTGATAGCGGCTATCAATCTGAGTGAAAACGGGATAGAAAAACGGCCAGTCTTTTTGTCGAAGGGGGAGACAAAAATTCGAGCCGCGTTGGTCTATCCATGACGCTGCCGCAAAGGGTACTTGGGCCCTCATAGCGACGAGGGGAAGCGGTAGAGCCGCCGATCGGCGGCTCTAATAGGCAGTTAGATTTCAGTACCAAAGGCATACTTAATGCCGACAGAGAGGGCGTCGCCTTTATCCAGGGTGGTTTCTGCGTCAGTGTCGTACTCGATATACTGGGCAAACGCTGAGACGCCTTCACCCAGATCGTAATCGGCCAGCAGCTGAACGTAGCTGCCTTTCAAACCGGCATCGTTGTCGGTGTTGCTGTAGCCCAGCTTCAGCGTCGTGTCGTTGATCTGGTAGGAAACGCCAACACCCATCATATCGACATTTGAGACATCTTCTGATTGGTAGGTGGCAAAGAGGCCTAGGTTGTCGATGCTGACAGAACCGCCGACCGAGGTCAGTTCAACCTCACCGGAATCGAAGTCTTCACTGACGTCGAAGTAAGACGCTTGCACATCGTACATCTCGCCCACGACACTCAGACCGACAGTGGTGCCGTCGGCATCATCGGCAGGTGTTGCATCGGCTGCATCAACGTCGCTGATTACCTGTACAAAGCCGTTAACCGGACCGAAAGAGGGGGTTACATAACTGAGGGCGTTACCGATCCGGTCTGGACCCATCACAAAGGCACCGGAGTCGTTCTTGAACTGGTCTATTTTTTTCGCTTGTGCCATCAGGTGGTTTTGGCGGCCAATGATCACCTCACCAAAATTACCGATCAGATTGATCTGAGCTTTACGCACACCAACCTCATCTACATCTCTGGAGTCGGTACCGGTGCTGTTGGTGGGCAGGTCGAATTCGATCTGGTAGCGGACCTGCAGATCATCAAACTTGTCCAGCTGAACACTCTGCTTGACACCTAGTCGAGCGGCGTCGAGGAAACTATCAAGATCGGTATCATCGCGATCAACGGTACGCGCTTCGACTTGACCGTAAATGTTAAAAGGGCCAACTTCAGCCAGGGCGGTACCGGCTGTTGTCGCGGCACAGGCTGCAAGTACAGTCACTAAAGAATTTTTAGAAAAATTGTTCATCTTCATCCTCATTATTCGATCAGATGGCCGAGCCATTTAGATGGCCTCGCGCCTATTGTTTTTGTTGTAATTACACAAACCGAACAGATTCAAGGTTTAACAAAACCACCGAATCGCGTAATTAAAACAAACAATAACAAGGATTTTCAGCACTAAAAAATACTATATAGACAATTAATCGATACTTTTTTGTTATTTTTACGCAAGTACTTAATAAGAGAGTTAATCAAACAGATCACCCAAAAAACCGTTTGATAGGTAGCCAAAACGCTTGCGCCCCCCACCCTAAGCGGGGAAATGTTAGGGGATGTTTTACACGATTAGCAAACGTGAAGAGGGTCGAAACAAGCGTAGAAATGCCGTTGGTCAAACCCAGCAGGCACGCCGGTATTCGGAAGGAGTCGATTGTTTCAACGCGGTAAAGCGGCGATTAAAATTGGAGATGTTCTTGAAGCCGGTATCAAAACATATATCGGTAATGGGCAGGTCGGAACAGGACAGTAACTCGCAGGCACGGCGAATTCTTAATTCGGTCAAAAAATCACAAAACCCGCTTCCGGTAGCCTGCTTAAATAAGCGAGACAAGTGGTTCGCGCTCATCGCATGGTTACTGGCGACACTGCTCAGCGACAGATCCTGATCAAAGTTCAGGCGGACAAATTCGACAACTTCATCGATCCGCGACTGACTTTTACTGCGATTTAAAGACCCGTAGCGTGCGGCGGAAAGTGACTGGGCTTCATCACAATCAGATAAGCACCCTAACAACTGCAAAAACAGCACCAGCCTCTGAGCACCGTCGGCCACTACGAGAGCGGTAAGCAACGGTTGAGCACGATGTAGGGTATCGCCAGAAAACTGCAGTCCCTGATGAGCACGCTGCAACAATGCGGGTAATGCATCAAGCTCCGGTATGATCTGAACCATACGTTGAATCCAGGCGGCAGAGAAGGAAATACACCATCCTGAATTTACATCCTGCTTAACCTCAAGGCTTGAATCCAACCACCGATACGGAATATTTGGTGCCAATAAAAACAAACTACCAGGACCGCACCGGCCCTGATAATCACCAATCTGAACGCGCCCCTCAGCATCGGCACAGAGCTGGATTCGGTACAACGGCAAGGCGTAGGACCCCGCCTCCACTCGGGAGTCACCATCGCCAACAATAACTATCGATGCATTATCCGACAAGTGACTAGGGGTACGCTTCGACAACGAGTTATTAGATAACTGCACACTCACGAACGCCTCCTCCTAACTCACCTATAACCAACAGCTATCGAAGGCGGCTATAACACAGGTATGCACACAACAGACCTGATGCGACCTCACGGCCGAGCAGACCTGTTTAGGTCAAGCAGCCTCGCGGTCACAGCAACCGTGCTTCGGTCTCTGGGTTAAACAGTACCGCCTTCGACATATCGACCATAAACTCCATCGTCGAGCCGACCGGCTGCTGTTCACGCGGATCAACCCGGCAGTCGACCTCCTGACCATTGAGGTTGATCAATACCAACGTATCGGGACCGGTAGGCTCGGCAACATCAACCTTGGCGCTGAAACGAGCCACATGAGACTGCTCGGACTTGTGCGGGATTACGTCGGTGATCAGTTCTGGACGAATCCCCAGCACCACCTTCTTACCGATCCAGGGTTGTAACGAGCTGTCACCATGCTGAAGCGGCAAACGGTACTCAGTACCATCATCGGTCACCACCTGCAGCCCGTAACCGCCATCGATGCAGAGCAGCTCACAGTTGAGAAAATTCATCGCCGGTGAGCCCATAAAACCCGCCACGAACATATTGGCCGGATTATCGTAAATTTGCTGCGGTGTTCCAAATTGCTGCACCTCGCCATCTTTCATCACCGCGATGCGGTCAGCTAGAGTCATCGCCTCGATCTGATCATGGGTAACGTAAACGATCGTGTTCTTGAGGCGCTGATGCAGTTTCTTGATCTCGGTGCGCATCTCCACCCGCAGCTTGGCGTCAAGATTCGATAGCGGCTCGTCGAACAGATAGATCTTGGGCTGTCGCGCCAGAGCTCGTCCCATCGCCACCCGTTGGCGCTGACCACCAGAAAGCTGCGACGGTTTACGATCCAGCAGATGGCTGATCTGCAACAAGTCAGCCACCCGCTCCACCTCCTTGTTACGCGCATCCTTGGGCACCTTGCGGATCTCCAGTGCAAAAGAGATGTTACCGCGCACCGTCATACTCGGATACAGCGCGTAAGACTGAAACACCATCGCGATGTCCCGATCCTTGGGTGCCAGACCGGTGACGTTGGTGCCACCGATATGGATATCCCCCGAACTGACATCTTCCAACCCGGCGATGCTGTTCATCAGGGTGGATTTACCACACCCGGAAGGACCCACCAAGATCAGAAACTCACCCGATTCAATGCTTAGATCGATCCCTTTAAGAACTTCAACGGAACCGTAGGATTTCTTGACGCTTTCAATATTTAACGTAGCCATGATCGTTACCTTGTTTCTTATTATCTAGAGCTCTTATTCTCGAGCGCTTAATCTCAATAGATCAGTCAACTCTGCCTGGTGACAGGAATTACCCCTTAACAGCACCGGCGGTCAGCCCACGGACGAAATACTTACCCGCCAGCACGTACACCACCAGAGTCGGCAATGCGGCGATCATCGCGGCCGCCATATCGACGTTGTACTCCTTGACCCCGGTGGAACTGTTAACCAGGTTATTTAGGGCCACGGTGATCGGCTGGGTATCACCGCCGGAGAACACCACCCCGAACAGGAAGTCATTCCAGACCTGGGTAAACTGCCAGATGATGCAGACCACAAAGATCGGCGTCGACAACGGCAAGATGATGCGCCAGAAGATGGTAAAGAAACCGGCACCATCGATCTTGGCGGCACTGACCAACTCGGTCGGCACCGAGACATAGAAGTTACGGAAGAACAATGTGGTAAAAGCCATGCCGTAAACGATATGGACGAATACCAGCCCGGTAGTGGTGTTGGCCAACCCCAACCAGCCTAAGGTCTGCGCCATCGGAAGGATCACCACCTGAAACGGAATAAAGCAGCCGAACAGCATCAGTCCGAAGAACAGATCACTGCCGCGAAATTTCCACTTGGTCAGTATGTAGCCGTTCAGCGCACCGAGGAAGGTAGAGATCAGTACCGCCGGAACGGTAATCTGAAACGAGTTCCAAAAGAAGGTACCGACACCTTCACAACTAACACCGGTACAAGCACCGGACCATGCCTTGGTCCATGCATCGAACAGAAACTCTTGCGGCCAGGAGATCAGATTGCCCGCGCGGATATCAGCCATGCTCTTAACCGAAGTCAGTAGCATCACCACCAACGGCATCAGGTAGAACAACACCGCCAACAGCAGAATAGCGTACAGTGCCACCCGGCTGATCAGCGCGGAACGGGGTGAAGCATGCGTCAGATTAGTCATTTTGCTTACTCCGCAGTTCTGAATACTCTGGGTAAAAGGCGGGAATCAGGATCGCCACGGCGAAACGGCCGAAACTAAACGCGGCACTAGTCATTTTGCTTACTCCGCAGTTCTGAATACAGGTAGGGGATAAGGATTGCCAGGATCACGCCGAGCATCATCATGGCGCTGGCAGAGCCCAATCCGATCTGTCCCCGACTGAACGAAGTCACATACATGAAGGTGGCGGGTAGGTCGGTCGAATAACCCGGTCCGCCTCCGGTCAACGCCATCACCAGATCAAAGCTCTTGATGGCAATGTGCGACAAGATAATGAAGGCGCTAAAGAACACCGGACGCAAGTGCGGCAGGATAATCCGACGATAAATAGTCGGCATGCTGGCCCCGTCTAACTGCGCAGCCTTGACGATGGAGCTATCGACGCCGCGAAGTCCGGCCAGAAAAAGTGCCATCACGAAACCCGATGACTGCCATACCGCCGCAATCACCAGCGTGTAGATCGCCATGTCGGGATCGACCAGCCAATCGAACTGAAAGCTCTCAAAGCCCCAGTCCTGCACCATTTTCTCCAACCCAAGACCGGGATTGAGGATCCACTTCCAGGCGGTACCTGTGACGATAAAAGAGAGCGCCATGGGGTAAAGGAATACGGTACGGATCGCCCCTTCGGCGCGGATCTTCTGATCCAGCAGGATCGCCATCACCACCCCGATAACCAGGCAGACAAGGATAAATAGGCCACCGAAGATCAGGATGTTGAGGGAAGCCACGGCCCAGCGATCATTGTCCAGCAGCTTTTCGTATTGCAGCAAACCGACAAAATCGTACTTGGGTAGGAAGCGAGATTTTGTCAGCGACAACACCCCGGTCCAGATTACATAACCGTAGATAAACAGCAGTGTGGCGATAATGGTCGGCCCTAGGACCAGCTTGGGCAGCCAGCGCTGCAGCACATCCATAGGATTGGCTGACGATGCCGGCTCAACATGCCCTGCTGGCAGGCTACCGGCGGCTGCAGATGCATTTCTCGTATTCATGAGGGAAGTCCTCTAGGCGAGTTTGGAGATGAGGGCCGCCATGATGCGGCCCCCAATCAAAGCTCCCGCAGGAGCATCAGGTCATACGGTGGGGCTAGATAGCGGCCTTGATGGCACGGGCCAGTTTCTCTGACGCCTGTTCGGCAGTGACAGAATTACTGTTGAAATAGTTGGTGACGACATCGTAGATGGCGCCTTGAACCGCGGATGTGGTGGACATTCCGTGTGCCATGCTAGGCACCAGACCACCCGATTTGGCTGTCGCCACGAAGTCATCCATCGAAGTATGTGCGCAACTGTCGAACTTGCCACGCGGCATGCCCATACGTGCAGGGATCGAGCCCTTATTGAGGTTAAATGTCTCTTGGAACTGAGGCTCCATGATCAGACGTGCAAGATCAGCCTGAGCCGCTTTGCTGCCCTCATCTTTAACATCGAACATGGCAAAGCTATCGATATTGAAGGTAAATGCATTAGCCGTACCGGGCGCCGCAACGCACAGGTAGTCTTTACCGGGCACTTTACCCGCGGCGGTAAACTCACCCTTGGCCCAGTCGCCCATGATCTGCATCGCCGCTTTGCCGTTGATAACCATCGAGGTCGCGATATTCCAATCACGACCGGCAGCATCAGGGTCGATGTAGACTTTGAGTTTTTTGAAGGTGGCTAGAATTTCCACCATTTTCGGACTGGTCAGCGTGGCTTGGTCATGCTCAACGAAAGCCTTGTGATAAAACTCAGCGCCGCCTTCACCCAAGGCCACCGCTTCGAAAAGGGTCGCGTCCTGCCAAGCCTGACCACCGTGGGCCAGAGGGATATAACCGGCGGCCTTAATCTTATCGGCAACCGTAATGAATTCACTCCAAGTTGTGGGGACTTCAACACCAGCTTTGCTGAAAACTTCGGGGTTAGCCCAGAGCCAGTTAACCCGATGTACGTTAACCGGAACGGCTACGTAATGGCCTTCATACTTCATCACGTCGCTGACCACACCGGGCAGCAACTCATCCCAACCGGCTTTATCAGCCACTGCATCGAGATTGGTCAGAAAACCGAGGTCGGCCCATTCTTGAATATCCAGCCCTTTGATCTGCGCAGCGCTCGGCGGGTTACCGGAAACTGCACGGGATTTAAGCACGGTCATGGCGCTTTCACCGCCGCCACCAGCAACCGCAAAATCTTTCCACTGGTGGCCATCTTGCTCAACCAACTGTTTAAGAACGGCTGCAGACTTAGCCTCGCCACCGGAGGTCCAGTAGTGCAGCACTTCAACGTTACCCGCATGAGCACCCATGGTGATCAAGCCGGACAGCGTCGCAGCCACTATAGATTTCTTTGCGAATTTTATACTCATCGACCGTACCCTTATTTGTTTTTATTTAGGTTTCGAAAGTTCTCCTCAACCTATGCTGGAGGAGGTAGATCGATTAAAGCATGCCCTAACCCGCGGTAGGGTTACGGTGAGAAAGGAAGTGTAACAAAGTGTTACAGACGATAAGCAAAGCCTAACAATAGCCTCAAGCGGCGCTTGCACTGACCCAATCGCGGGGAGGCGTATGGTAAGACTGATGTGTTGGCCGATGTGTGCTGAACTTATTTCTGGCCAAGCAGTTTTCTGTTTAGGTGACTATCAAAGCCCCCCCCCCCCCCCCCCCATTTTTGCAGGTACCGTGCGGGGGCTCAGCAACCGGAATAGACCTGTGCAGTCGCCAACGCCGGTCAGCAAGGCCACCTGTTAGGTGACCCGACTTAGCCTTTTGGCACCTGAGGACCTTTTTTAGTCTTGTTCAAATGGGTCTTGACGATCGTCATCAACCCCTGCGTTGACTGATCATAGTCGTCACTCTTGCGCTCGATATTACGACTGATCTCAGTCGCCAGGCGTTTGCCCAGCTGCACCCCCCACTGATCGAAGGAGTTGATGTTCCAAATAGCACCTTGCACGAACACCTTATGCTCGTAGAGGGCGATCAGCGCGCCGACATTGCGCGGGCTCAACCGGTCCATCAGTAACACGTTGCTGGGGCGATTACCGGGACTGCTGGTGTAATCCTGCAGACCGTCGGTGATGTCGCCGTTCATAAAGGCATTGGCTTGGGCCAGCATATTGGTCAATAAAGCAAAATGGTGTTCTTCAGCTTCCTCATCGGTCTGCAACGAAGCGATAAAATCGATCGGAACAAAACGGGTGCCCTGGTGCAGCAACTGGAAGAACGCGTGCTGGCCGTTGGAGCCGGTCTGACCCCAAACAATCGGACCCGTAGCATAATTAACCGGCTTGCCCTCCATATCCACCGACTTGCCGTTACTCTCCATATCTAACTGTTGGAGGAAGGCGGGCAACTGGTGCAGAGCCTGATCATAAGGGATCACCGCCTGGGTTTCGGCACCAAGAAAGTTGATATACCAGATCCCGATCAGGGCCATGATTACCGGCATATTCTGGTCCAGTGGGGCCTCAAGAAAATGCCGATCCATCTCGTAGGCCCCTTCGAGCAACTCGATGAATTGATCGTAACCGATGCACAAAGCGATCGGCAGGCCGATGCTGGACCAGAGTGAATAGCGCCCTCCGACCCAAGCCCAGAACTCAAAAATACAGTCCTGATTGATGCCGAACTCCATCGCCGCAGCCTTGTTGGTCGAGACCGCCACAAAATGCTGCCCCAGATCCGCCGCCGAGGCGCAGGTCTTATCCAGAAACCAGCGTTTGGCACTGTTGGCATTGAGCAGGGTCTCCTGGGTCGAGAAGGTCTTGGTGGAGACAATAAAGAGCGTAGTTTCAGGATTCAGGCTTTTCAGTGCTTTCTTGATATGTTGGCCGTCAACGTTGGAGATAAAATGAAAACTCATGTCGGGGTGTTTGTACTGCAGTAGCGCCCGGCACACCATGTTGGGGCCCAGATCCGAGCCGCCGATGCCGATATTAACAACGCTACGAATACGCTTACCGGTATAACCCAACCACTTGCCATCGCGTACTTTATTGCTGAACGCTTCAAGCTTTCTCAGGCCGGCCTGAATATCGGGCATCACGTCCTGACCGTTGACCACCAGCGGTTCGTCGCCGCGATTTCTCAAGGCGGTGTGCAGTACCGGACGCTTCTCAGTGACATTGATAATATCCCCGGAAAACATTTGCGCTCGACGCTGGCGTAATGGCGAGTGTTCGGCCAACTGCAGCAAGGATGCCAGCACCTCATCCGAGAGCTTGTTCTTGGAATAATCCAGGAACAACTCACCCAGACTCAGGCTCATCTTATCGAACCGATTCTTGTCACCGGAGAAATAATCACTAATCCGATCATCGCGGGTCTGCTCCGCTAATTGTTCAAGCTTCTTCCAGCTGACTGAGGAGCTGAGGTTGTACATGAAACGCCTCGCATTGATTAGGTTCTGGTTAAGTTCTGATTAAGTTCTGGTAATGGAGTTACGTGAGCCCTTTGATGCCCTCACTCGAAGGCAACATAGCTGGTAAAGTGGCAGACTACGCCCGAAGTTCGTGTGGCTGCATAACGCCAAACAACGGGCAGCTGGCTCAACGTCTGGGTAAAGAAAGGATGATCTCTAGCCCGCCCCCTTTACGATTGCGCAGCGTAAGCTCACCGCCGTGGGCGTTAACGATGTCGCGGGCGATACCCAACCCCAGGCCAGTGCCACCTGTATTGCGACTACGGGAGGATTCCAATCGAAAATAGGGGTCGAAGACCCGGCCAATGTCTGACACAGGGATACCCGGCCCGCGATCACGAATCGTGATCTGCAGTTTTTCTGGGCTATTGTGAGCCTCGATTTCCGCTTCTTTGCCATAGAAAATCGCGTTGTCTATTAGGTTGCCAAGGCACCGTTTAAGAGCGATCGGTCGCCCCCAAAAGGCCGGCCCTACTTCACCTTCGATATTCACACTGTGACCCAGGACAGCGGCATTGTCCTGCAGCGATTCAAGCAAAGCCATGATCGCAATCGGGCGAACCTGTTCATGAATATCGGTGCCTCGCGCGCACTCCAACGCACCGGCAACCATGCGTTCGAGTTCCTCAAGATCATGGCGAAACTTGTCACGGTTATGTTCTTTCTCAAGCATCTCTGCCCGCAGCCGTAAGCGGGTGATCGGTGTCTTAAGATCATGGGAGATCGCTGAAAACAATCGCTCCCGGTCCTCAATAAATCGCTGAATCCTTTGCTGCATCCGGTTGAAGGCCCGAGCCGTTGCCTGAATCTCCATCGGCCCCTGCTCTTCCAGTGAAGGCCCTTCGATATCCCGCCCCAGCCGTTCGGCAGCGCGCGCAAGCTGAGCCAGAGGCCGGGTTAGCCAGCGTACAACCACCCCTCCCAGCACCAACAGAATCACCAACAAAAACCCCAAGAAAAGCAATCGGTCACTGGGCAGGTATTCGGTTTTAACCAGCAGGTCTGGCTTGGGCAACAGCGCTGCTAGGTAGAACCACTCCCCTTCATTCATATCAATCTGCGCCACCAATATCGGTGGCGACTGTGCGTCGTAGATCAGACTCTGCTGCGACCAACGCGGGGGCAGATCCAGCAGTAGCGTCTGGTTGTTATACACATGCAGTGTATCGGGGCGTGAGAAACCGATGCGGATCTCAACATCGTTACCTAAACGCTTGCGCAACCCTCGTTCAAAATTCTCCAACACGATCGATTTGAGGGCCGAGTCCTCGATATCCTTAATCGGGATAAACGCTTTGTTGAGAGAAACAAAAAAACGGG
The DNA here is from genome assembly GCA_036961355.1 of Motiliproteus sp. Taxonomy (GTDB): domain Bacteria; phylum Pseudomonadota; class Gammaproteobacteria; order Pseudomonadales; family Balneatricaceae; genus Motiliproteus. The sequence goes on along the minus strand of JBALVL010000004.1, from coordinate 24,665 downwards.
TACCGCCCATATCCCGCAGTTGCGATAACACGAGATGTCGGTACTGGCTCGGTAGCGCCTTGAAAAAATTGACCGTCGACGAGACACTTTCGGCCAAGTCGGTCGCCATGCGTTCAGCCACCACCTCCTTGTCACGATCGATCTGCTGCACCCAGACCGCGTAGCTCACCACCTGGGCCAATAAAACGCCCAGTACCATGACAGTCAGCATACGACCGATCAACGAGCGGGGAATCAGCCAGCCGAGTCTCTTCACAGCTCGCGCTCCACCTCGGCTGCCAGCACGTAACCAGCGCCACGAACGGTTTTGATGATATGCGGGTCTTTGGCGTCTTCACCCAGTCGCTGACGTAAACGGCTGAGCTGAACATCGATACTGCGATCATAGGGGTTGGCTTCTCGCCCCCGAGTCAGCCCGAGCAGGTCATCACGGCTCAGCACTTGGTTGGGATGTTCCAGAAACAACAACAACAGACTGTAGTCGGCACCGCTGAGTGGCATCAAGACTCCTTCGGAGTCGATCAAGTCCCGATTGACGGTATCTAGCCGCCAGCCGGAAAAACATAAAAACCGACCTTTGTTTCCTGGGGCATTGATCGGGCGACTGCGGCGCAACACCGCTTTGATACGCGCCAGCAGTTCGCGGGGATTAAACGGTTTGGCGACATAATCGTCGGCGCCCATCTCCAGCCCGACAATGCGATCGGTGTCCTCGCCCGAGGCGGTCAACATGATAATAGCCACCTCAGATTCAGCCCGAATTCGCCGACAGAGACTAAATCCATCCTCCCCGGGCATCATCAGATCAAGCACCACCAGGTCGACCAGCGGCTCAGCCTGAATCAGCTCCAGTAGCTGGCTTCCGTCCTCCAAAGCCTGCACAAGATAGCCGTTTTGACTCAGATAGGATTCGAGCAGCTCGCGGATATCCTGGTCATCGTCGACGATCAGGATTCGTTTGCTTTGCTCAGGTTGGTTCATGAATTCTCCACGCAAGGGTCTGTCAGCTAACACCTGCCATCACGTTCAGCATGGCCACTGTACGATTGATAACAACGACTGATAACAAAGACATAGTGCCATCATGGTGCCCAATAGACAGCAACCGGTGTTATCACCTGCCTCAAGATGGCACGTACCGGCATCGCCTCCGCCGGACCAGATTCAAGAGCGTGCGCCAACACCGGCAGCTTGGCGTCACCACACAGGTGCAGATAGATCTGATCGCAGCGTAATATTCGGGCCAGACTCAGCGTCATCCGATCATGCGGAGCTACTGGCGGCGTCACTGCCAGACAATTATCTGTGCAATGCGGATCCAACGCCTGCTGCAACGTCTCAGCACCCGGAAAGAACGACGCTGTATGACCATCTTCACCCATCCCCAGAATCACCACATCCAGTTGCGAAGGTAACTCGGTAAGCCTCTGCCCGCACTCAGCAGCCCCATCCGCAGCACTAGCAGCAGAAGTTTTTAAACTAATAAACCGGGCCGCCGAGGCAAGGTTTTGGATCAGATGGGCGCGAACCAACCGCTCATTGCTGTCATCATTATCGGGAGATACCCAACGCTCATCAGCCAGAGTAATGATCACCCGGGACCAATCCAATTCGATTCGAGACAGCGCCTTAAACAGGCCTACCGGTGTTCGTCCTCCGGAAACCACCAAGGAGGCTCGATCACGTACCGCTAGCGCGGCACGAAGGCGTTCGGCAATTTCACCGCCAAGCTGGCGATCCAACGCTGGCCGCGTATCGAAACGCGTCGGAGCGACAACAGAGGAGAAGAGATCGTTCATCGTCATCCCCTATTCGTGCCACGAACGGCCGTCACGCTCAATCAGCGCAATGGAACCAATCGGGCCCCAGGTACCGGCCGAATAAGAACGCACCTCGTTATGAGACTGCGTCCAAGCATCGATCAGGGCGTCGCACCAGGTCCAGGAAGCTTCAACTTCGTCACGACGAACAAACAGCGACTGATTGCCCCGCATCGCCTCCAGCAATAGCCGCTCATACGCATCAGGAATACGGCGATTCTCATCGTTTCCGGAAAAATTCAGATTCAAGGCGCGCGATTGTAACGCCATGCCCTTATCCAGGCTCTGCTCTTTGGTGACCACTTGTAACTGAATACCTTCATCGGGCTGGAGCCGAATAATCAGTTTGTTGTTCACCATCGCTTTCTGCTTGGGGTCGAAAATATAGTGAGGCTGATTCTTGTAGAAGATCACAATCTCCGACATTTTGACCGGCATCCGCTTACCGGTGCGCAGGTAAAAAGGCACCCCGGCCCAACGCCAGTTGTCGATACTCGCCTTCAGGGCTACAAAGGTTTCTGTGTTGCTTTTTCCTTGACTGCCCTCCTCCTCTCCGTATCCGGGACAAGCACTCCCCTGCACCGCTCCGGCGGTATATTGTCCGCGCACGGCCAGCTTAGCGACATTCTCCTGCTGGATCGGTCGTAGCGCCCGTAGCACCTTCAGTTTCTCATCGCGAATACCGTCTGCGGTCAGCTGACTAGGCGGATCCATCGCCACCATGCACAACAGTTGCAGCAGATGGTTTTGCACCATGTCGCGCATCTGCCCCACCTGATCGTAATAGCTCCAGCGGCCTTCAAGACCCACGGTCTCCGACACGGTAATCTGCACATGATCGATAAAGTTCTGGTTCCACTGCGAGCCAAACAGGTTGTTAGCAAAACGCAGTGCGATAAGATTCTGAACGGTCTCTTTACCCAAGTAATGGTCGATACGGTAGATGCGGTCTTCGTTGAAATACCGGCTGACCGTATCGTTGATCACCTTAGAGCTCTCAAGATCCTTGCCGATCGGTTTTTCGAGGATAATCCGTGTGCTTTCGGCCAGCGCCTTGGCGTTATGCAGATGTTCACAAATACCCCCATAAAGGGCCGGAGGGGTCGCCAGATAATTAACCATCACCCGGGTATCGTGATTTACGAACTGGGTGATACGGGTGAAGTCCTTAGCCTGGGAGAAATCGACCTTGAGATAATGCAGGCGCGCAGCAAACCCCTTCCAGACAGCCTCATCAAAATCGTTCTCGGGTAAAAAACGCTGCAGCGTACCCTTAATTGACTCCACGAACGCGTCGTTGCTCTGTTCATCGCGGGCCACACCAATCAGTCGAGTGTCCGAATGCAACAAGTCCTCACGGTAAAGGTAATAAAGCGCAGGAAAGAGCTTGCGCATAGAAAGATCCCCCTTGGCACCAAAGAGGACAAAATCGCAGGGGTGATCCTGGAGCAAGGCATTCATCGTCGGATTCCTTAATATCTGACCAAAATGTAACTAAACAACACAATACAGAAAAAAAACCATTTAAAAAAGCGTATTTGTTGCAAAAAATGGTAATTTTACAACATAAAATACAAATCAGCTTGATGATTTCTTTCTATTACAGCCCTTAAAAACAACGACAACTAATTGTATATATTAATAATTATTACTAATCGATAGATTTTTAATACTGATTTAATGAAGACATACTCGGTATTTTCAGCGTTCAATCACTTGCGTAAAATCGATTACAAATGTAGTTTTATTACACTAACTATTGATTTCAAGGGTACCGATAATCATAGCTCTCCAAGAATTGGCCAGTGAATCAACACACAAAAGCCGATCACAACACAAACCCTAGACCGCTTTACTAGGCGGTGCCAGGCAGCCGTCTTCGAGTAACGCTAGCGGCTATTGTTGGCGGAAACGCCGGAGGATATAGCCACCGGCAATCATGCCACGCCCAACGTTTTAGGATCTTCTATGAATTCACAGCCCCCCTTAACCCGCAGCATTCAACAGCAAAGCCGGTCAGGCGAACTGCCTCTGGTCGAGCTCAGCAATTCCCATGGCCGTGCTTTGATCTGCCTTCAGGGTGGTCAGGTCATTGAGTATCAACCCCAAGATCAAGCTGGCGTAATCTGGTTAGGTCAACATAGTCGGTTCGAACAAGGTAAAGCGATCCGGGGCGGCATTCCTATCTGCTGGCCCTGGTTCGGCGACCATCCAGACAATCCTGCACTGCCTGCCCACGGGCTGGTCCGTACCCGTCTCTGGAAGGTCCTTGAAACAACCGACGAGGGTGACACGAGCAGCCTGCGATTGGGGATTGAAGACGACCATCACACTCGGCAACTATGGCCCTACAAGTTTCAGCTCGAGCTATTGATCCAACTCGGCCAGCAGCTGACCCTCACGCTCAGCAGCCACAACCCGAACCAAGTAGCTATGCCGATTAGCGAGGCGCTACATAGTTACTTCTCTGTTAGCGATATCAGCCAGATCCGCATCGGTGGCCTTGAAGGAGGTCGCTACCGCGACAAGCTCCATAACCTTCAACCGTTCTGGCAAAGGGGGCCACTGGCTATTACATCGGAAACAGACCAGGTCTATGTGGATACCGATGCACGGGTGACGATCGATGATCCTGTCCTCAAACGCCGAATCATCATCGACAAGCAGCAGAGCCACTCCACTGTCATCTGGAACCCATGGACTAAAAAAGCCCGTGCTCTGGCTGACTTTGGTGACCGTGATTACCAAACTATGCTCTGTGTAGAAACCGCCAATGTGCTTGATAATTCGTTGCTAATCCCTTCGGGCAACAGCCACCATCTCAGCACGACTATCGAGTCCGTACCGCTGGATCAAACGACTACAGCGTGACGCAGAATACGGACGACCTGCTGATAAGCAGGTCAACTAACAACTTCTGAACATTGGCCGAGTTAAAACATGAAACCCATTACTACAGCCCTGGTCGGTTATGGCTTTTCCGCCACCACCTTTCACCTTCCTTTTCTCACAGCGCTAGACGAGTTCCAATTGACGGCAGTCAGTAGCCGTCAGACTCTCCGGGTACAGACAGAAAACCCTGGGGTAAATACCTACAGTTCTGCGCCGCAGATGATTCGCGACTGTACTGCCGAATTGGTAGTTATCACCGCGCCCAACGCCGAGCACTTCCCGCTAGCCAAGCTGGCGCTGGAGCAGGGTAAACATGTCATTATGGAGAAACCGTTTACCTGTACCACGGCCGAAGGCGAAGCATTGATAGAGATTGCCGAGCAACAGCAGCTGCTGTTATCGGTCTATCACAACCGCCGCTGGGACGGCGATTTCCTGACCCTCAAACAACTGCAAGACAGCGGCGAGCTGGGCATTATCCACCGGTTCGAATCACACTTCGACCGCTTTCGCCCCCAGGTTCGCCAACGCTGGCGCGAACAGCCCGGCCCGGGAACCGGCATCTGGTTCGACCTGGGACCACATCTGGTCGACCAGGCGCTGCAGCTATTCGGCCCGCCCGAGGCGGTAACCGGCCGCTGTCGGCCGCTGCGCGACGACTCAGCGGTGGTCGACTACTTCCACGTCCAACTGCACTACTCAAAACTTGAGGTAATCCTGGCAAGCAGCCCTTTCTGCTCGGGCCCCAACCTACGCTTCCATCTACAAGGTAGCCAGGGCGAGTACCGTAAGACCGGACTGGATCCGCAGGAGGCGCGCCTGATAGACGGCGTATTACCTCAGCACGTTAGTTGGGCGCAGGAAGATCCGACCGATTTTGGCACCCTTTACCGCTCTGATACTAGCGAAGTTGTCGCCACTACCTGCGGCGGCTATCAACACTACTACCGACAGGTGGCCGCAGCGTTGCGACACGGCGGAGACAATCCGGTACCCGCTAAAGAAGCACTGGCCGTAATGCGAATTCTGGAGCTGGCTCAGCACAGCAGCGATACCGGTAAACAATTGGCGGTTACCAGCTTGAACACAGCGCCACACAATAACCGTTGAGGCCGCTTGAAAGTGAAGATTCAAAGAAAGACAGTTCCACGGCTAAGGCAAGATATCAGCGCGTGCCTCAGTGAACAGTCGATACCACTGATCCCTGCTTTGGCTAACCTCGGCGGCCTGACAACAGCGCTGTAACGGATTGATATTCGTAGTGCCTACGATAGGCTGAATCTGGGCCGGATCAAACAGGTGTTGCTTCCGCAGCCTGAGAGCTCGGAATTTATGAGTCTCAGCTCTACAGCTGGCGAACAGTCGCATCCAAGATGCTCAGTGTCAGTGCACGCGAATATGAGTTGGCAACCGAAGTTGCCAAGCTTAAACGGCAACTTGCAGAGCAGGCCGAGGAGCTAGAAATTATAAAATGGCGGCTGTGGATTCAATGGGGCGCTGCAACACACTGTTCGAATCTCTCAGCAGGCGTTTCGTAATCCAAGGTTTTCTTTGGACGCTCATTCAGTTTTCGAGTTACTCCATCCAGATCCTTTTGTGAGTGAATCGATAAATTGGTTCCTTTGCGCAAGTACTGCCTTGATAGGCGTTTGGTATTTTCGTTTGAGGCCATCTTCCTTGGGCAGTAAGGATCGTAGAAGTGTAACAGGACGATAAGTGCACATTGCGATACAGCATCCATGCAATCTGATTGAGATCGACGGCAATCAATGCCAGGACAACTGGAACGACTTATAAATATTCTCCGTTTGAATTAACATACACAGAAGCTAAACTTTTCGGAAATGGGTCGACTACTATGCCTGCGAAAAACACCCTAAAGGAAAATGAACTTACCCAACAAGCTGCCTACCTTAGAGGGCAGCATAAGATGGACCAAAACGCGATTAGTAAACTGCTGGGGATATCCCAGCCACACGTCTCTCGACTCTTGAAGCGAGCGGGGGAAAAAGGGTGGCTATACACGGAACAGCGGTTCATTGATAAAGGCATTTCGGCAAAAGAGCTGGCCCAGATAAAACGGTTGCTCATTCCGGGAAGCCTAACGGAAAAGCTTAATACCCTCGCTCAGAACTCTGGCGTTGCTACCCCAAACATTCGTGTGTTTGATAGTGGAGCAAAAGCATTTACCCCGGAGATACTTCAACGGCGGCGCATTCAGTTGGGACGTGTAGCAGCGGGAAGACTCGACGAGCTGTTATCTACCTCAAAAATCGTCGGTGTTACCTGGGGAAAAATGGTAAACGCGATTATCGAAGGGCTGTTCAATTTAAATTTGAAATCAACGGGCAAAGAACCAACTCGATTTGTTCCAGTTTGTGCGGAGCTGACAAGCCACACGGCACGCGACTACTCTTCGACCCGACTCGCTGAGCGAATGGACGAAATCGTCAATGACAGTAGCAACTACCACCTCTCGCTTCGTGGTGTCCCTGCCTACGTCCCCTTAAAGTTTGAAGCAACCAAAGAACAGGCGATTTGGGAGTACGTCTCTGAGACGGCATCCCATAAGCTCATTTTTTCAGGGCCACACGCCTTAACTAGTCAAATGGATACGATTTTAACGAGTGTTGGATCAAGTGAAAATCCAGTGGGAGGCGCTCTTGATGAGCTTGCCAAGGCGGGAGGGGTAACCAAAAATACGCTTCAAAAATTAATTGTCGGCGATATTGGTGGAATTCTTATTCCTCACCCCAATATCAGTCACAAGGAACGACTGCGCATCGGCGCTCTTAATAAAATGTGGACAGGTATGACGCTGGATCAATTACATAATATCGCCAGTCGTTTTGTGTCCGACAACGCAGGCAGCGGTAGTATAGTGGTTGCATTGGGGTCTGAAAGAGCCTTGATTGTGCACGAAATCATTCGCTTAGGATTAGTCAACGAATTGATAATCGATGAGGACCTTGCGAACGCTTTAGAGACCATGTAACCCCCTTCCTACCCCCTTCTCCCTGCTTCGATCGTGGACGGTGTCCGTGGCGCGATCGTCCTATCCAAACTACAGACTAACACTGCCCCTGGTAATAGAGCCGCCCATTGAGGTTAACGGGGTTCTGACGTGTTGCAAAATCAGCTTTCACATTCGACCAAAATCAATGCTCCAACCGCACAATAAAGCCCCAATTCGTTTCGATTGAAAATGCTGAACCGGCAAACGTTATACACAGCGAACAGCGCCAACAACACTAAATAGGGAGACGATTTCCGGAATGCACGCTCTTGCGTATATATATACATTATAAACATTCTTATGTACTCAAATAACAGTCTGTGACATCTTATTTACCCATAGCGTATCGCCACTATTTTGATCGTCTCTCAGGGGGCCACTCATAGACATCTAGTAATCAAATCAATGTCTGTCACCGAGAGTAAGGAATTGAGACCTAAGCTATACGTTGATGACCGATTGAACGCTACACCACTGTGAAACCGAATAAACTTTGACTTGATACGTAAAAATAAAATCAAAGAAAATAAAGTGAGGTTATTTATGTCCGACCAATTCAACATCGCAGTACTAGGACCCATTCCGAAAGACCACATAACCACTTATAAAAAAGATATTGTCGAAAAATATGGGTGCGCACTTTATACATCGGTGGTGTTATCAACACTGATAAGTGAAGGCGGACGCGTAACGCCTGTAGTAAACGTACGCATTGACGATAAAGAATCCATCTGCAAACAATTTGAACCATTCCCGTTGATTGATATTAGCCACATTAACTCCGAAGCGAATCAAGGTGACGTGATTTATCTTGAATACCTCGATCAAAACCATCGAGTAGAACGTCAAACGTCATTCATGAACCCAATCATTCCTTCACATATAGAGGACTTAATGGATTGCGATGCGTTTGTTTTTGTCCCAGTGACTGACTTTGAAATATCACTTAGTACGTTGCAATACATAAAGAAAAACAGTAACGGCGTGATTATATTTGACGCACACGGTCCTACCAATGGCTGTAATAGACATGGGGAGCGTTTTCTTAAGTTTTGGATCGATCGCGACGAATGGCTTCCCTCGATAGACATATTAAAAATGAATCTTGAAGAGGCGGCCTGTAGTTGGTACGAAAAAGAATATTCAAAAGATGAATTAGATGGCATAGGTGAATTGCCATTGGATGAGCTACCCAACTTTGCTCGCCACTGCCTAAACATGGGTGTTAAGGCTTTGTACGTAACATTAGATGAATACGGTTGTGCCGTATATTACATCGACGAAAAAGGAAAAATGCAAGAGCATTTCGTTAAGCGTATTCATATCGAAAAAGTTATAGACACCACGGGGTGTGGAGATTCATTTGCTGGCGGATTAGCGTTTGGTTATTTAAAAAGCCGCGACTATTTACAAGCTTGTTATTATGGAAACGTCGCCGGTGCTCAACGATGCACAGGGACTGAACTCGACGTTTATCATAATTTGGAAGAGACAGAAAAATTAATTTTAGAAGTATATAACAGCTAGTAATATAGAATTTTCATTTTGTTGGAACTAATACAATGTCCCTGATAAATATGTTGAGTAGTCCTGAGTGGCTCGTTGAAGAAAATGATTTCGATGTCGAGCTTCAAAACACGTTTGAAACACTGTTCACTGTCGGAAATGGTTACCTTGGAACGCGCGCTACACTTGAAGAAAGTAACAAAGGTGAATTCGCTGCTACCTATATATCAGGAATATTTGATAACCATGACTCTACGGTTATCGACCTAGTCAACGCGCCAGATTGGTTGCCGGTCTCTATCTGGGTTGACGGTATTAAGTTGAACATACAGAGCTGTCGTGTCCTGAGCCATAGACGCGTATTAGATATGAAAACCGGTGCGTTATATCGTTTTACACGTTTCAAAGACTCTTTAGATCGAATAACAAGTTATGAAAGCGTTAGGTTTGCAAGCATACAGCAATCACACCTGTGTGCCATGCGCATTGCGGTTACCCCTGAAAACTATGATGCAACACTGGTTGTGGAAAGTTCTATTGATGGAGGAAATTACAACTTAGATCGCATTCCAAACTACGCAGAAACCAAGAAGTTCCATCCTGAAACTAAATGGAATAAATGGGCAAAGAGCAAACACCTTCGTTTCGTTTCGAACGAGAGCTCTGATAAAAACTGCTATCTAGAAATGGAAACAATCGACACGAAACATCGAGTCGGCTATGCGGCAACCTTGCGCGCACAAAATTGTGACGTTAATAAGACCCAGCGACGCGACTATGAAAAAGTAACCCAGATAGTTGAATTCAAGGCAAAGAAAGAACACACCTACATTATCGATAAGCTCGTTTCCATATTTACATCAAGAGATGTGGCCTCAGATATAATAAATGATGCTTGTATGGAAACGCTAAATAAAGCTTTACATGATGGCTTTGATCGTTGCTTTAACGATCATATAAACGAATGGAACTCTCGCTGGAATGCCTGTGATTGCCAAATATCCGGGGATAAGGAGGCAATGCATGCATTGCGATTTAATATTTATCACCTCCTAATATCAGCAAACCCAAATGATCCAAAAGTAAACATTGGCGCGAAGACATTGTCAGGAGAGGGCTACAAAGGGCATGTGTTCTGGGATACAGAAATTTTCATGCTGCCCTTCTTCATTTATACACAACCTGAAACCGCGAAATCGCTACTGTTGTACCGTTACCACACGCTCGAAGGGGCGAGGAAAAATGCGACACTAAACGGGTATTCGGGCGCCCAATACCCATGGGAATCAGCTGATACCGGTCTAGAGACAACACCCAAGTGGACCGCAGACGGGGTAAACAGAATTTGGACGGGGGAGGAAGAACTTCATATTACAGCTGACGTTGCGTACGGTATTTTAACTTACCTGTCGGCTACGGGAGATATGAATTTCATTCTCAACTATGGTGCAGAAATGTTGTTTGAAACTGCCCGTTTTTGGATCAGTCGAATCGAGTTAAATACTGACAAGGACAGATATGAATTAAACAACGTTATTGGCCCGGATGAATTTCACGAGCATGTAAATAACAATGTTTATACCAATGTGATGGTGAGGTGGAATTTACAAAACTCTGCCTTGTTACTAGAAACCATTAAGCAACATTATTCTGAGGAATACGCTCATCTCGCTAAAAAGTTGTGTTTGTCCGATGAAGAGGTCACTCACTGGGTGAATGTCGCTGCCAAGATATATATTCCATTCGACACAGAATCAGGATTAATCGAGCAATTTGAGGATTATTTTCAGTGCAAGGAAGTGCCTATCGTCGAGTGGGATAAAAACGATATGCCTTGCTATCCAGCTGGATACGACCATTTCAACGCAGGTGAAACAACATTACTCAAACAACCCGACGTTGTTATGCTCATGTACGTGTTGCCCGATGAATATGACGACGAGATCAAACGCCGTAACTACGAGTTTTATGAAAAGCGTACTCTGCATAAATCTTCCCTAAGCCCATGTATGCACGCAATTATGGGAATCGAAGTAGAGGATACGCATAAGGCCGAGCAGTATTTTCTTCGTTCAGCTTTAGTTGATTTAGTTGATAACCAGGGTAATACCGAATGGGGGATTCACGCGGCCTCGACAGGCGGCACCTGGATGACCGCCGTTTTCGGCTTCGGGGGATTTCGAGTAAGACAACAAAAGATGTCATTTAAACCCTGGCTGCCATCCACATGGAACGAATTAACATTCAAACTTAGGTGGCATGGAGACTGCCTCGACGTATCAATTACTCAGAGCGAGATTCGCCTTTTACTGCACTCTCAAAAAAGTCACCCGGAAGAAATCAATATCACCGGGGAAAAGCAGGTTCTTCAACGGAATGAAAGACAGGTATTTTGCCTTAATTCATCTATGAATTAAGAATAAATACGCATCTAGGTTCGGAGTTCGGATCATTCATTAATACACACGTCTGATACGTACCGGCTATCAAGCCATTTTAATTCGTCCATTTTATTGACGATTCGTAGCCATTTATATATTTAGGCAACATCAATGAACTTTAAAGGTTTTATTTTCGATCTTGACGGGGTACTGGTCGATTCCATACCGCTCCATTATGACGCATGGCACAAAACATTTTCCGGATATGGCTATGCTTTTGATGAGTTTATCTACCGCGAAAAGGTTGACGGTCGTCCTCGTATGGATGCCGTTCGAAACATCATGATTGGCGCAGATGAACGGCAAATGAACGAGGCGTCAGATATCAAACAGCGGCACTACTTAGATATGTTGGAGGCGGGCCATTTAACCACCTTTTCAACAACGATCCCTTTCATCAAAAAACTCAAAAAAGACGGCATTTTAATGGCTGTTGCGTCCAGTAGCATTAATGCCAAAGCGATACTCAAGTCGATAGGTATTCTCGACGATTTTATAGCTGTTGTTACCGCTGATGATATAACGTACGGAAAGCCTCATCCTGAAATATTTCTAACTGCCGCCAGCCAAATGGGGCTAGCTCCGAGCGAATGTGTGGTGCTCGAGGATGCTCAGTCAGGGATTCAAGCGGCAAAAAGCGGCAACTTTTATTGTATCGGTGTCGACCGCCACCAAAATCCTAATTATTTTTTGAATGCAGATATGGTCGTCAAAGATATCGGTGATCTTAATTTTGAATTTACTTTTCCGACAGCATCATAAACCAACAACTCACCAGAATATTTAGAAAACACAACCTTCTATGAGTGTTTCCCTAGTGATAGGGGGCTTATTGTCGATCTGTATACCATAAAAAATTTAATTTTCCTATAAGGAGAAAATAAAAAAATGCCAAGTTAAAACAATAAATAAATATATTTATCTTGTGGTTTCGGTAGTCGCTTACAGAAATATTCTGAAGCTGAGAAACGACTCAGGGGCAAGGGTAAGGCCCAACTAAAACAAGAACCTGTCCCATCATTTTTCTTAGGAGAAAGACATTGACCATTTTTAATATGCTCAGTTTCCTGGGGTTTACGGCACTGGTGGCCGTTCTCTCTTATCTATGGACGCGAGATACCGACGAAGACCATTCGGACGGTTACTTTCTAGGCGGCCGTAGCCTTACGGCTCCGGTTATTGCCGGATCCTTGCTACTCACAAACTTATCAACCGAACAAATCATTGGCCTTACGGGTCAAGCTTATAACGAAGGCATTTTAGTGATGGCCTGGGAAACGCTCGCTGCGATTGCAATGGTGGTGACGGCGCTCTTCCTACTGCCACGCTACCTCAAAGGTGGTATCACGACAGTGCCACAGTTTCTCGAAGAGCGTTTCGACAAACAAACCAAGATCATTACCTCATTTCTCTTTTTAACGGGTTATGTCGTCGTTTTTCTACCCATCGTTTTATATTCCGGGGCCTTAGCCTTAAGCACCATGTTCAGTGTACCCGAGGTCTTAGGTGTCACAGAATCTAAAGCATTGTGGATAACCGTTTGGGCGATCGGCACTGTCGGCTCTATGTATGCGATATTTGGTGGCCTGAAGGCGGTTGCTGTGTCTGATACTATCAATGGCATCGGGTTGTTTACCGGTGGTTTGCTGGTCCCCGCATTTGGTTTGATGGCGATCGGCGACGGTAGCTTAATGGACGGCGTATCAACGCTCTATAACGCCAACCCCGAAAAATTCAACGCGATAGGCTCACCGGATTCGTCTATTCCTTTTGCCACTATTTTCACCGGCATGATGTTGGTTCAGTTATTCTACTGGGGTACCAACCAAGCCATCATCCAAAGAGCCCTTGCCGCTAAAGACCTGAAAGAAGGGCAAAAGGGTCTGCTGCTTGCTTCTGGACTGAAGATTCTGGGCCCTATCATCGTCGTGCTTCCGGGCATTATCGCCTATCACCTGTTTCAAGGTAGTCTTGAAGTTGCCGACCAGGCATACCCACGATTGGTGGCAGAAGTTCTCCCCCCGGCATTGCTAGGTTTTTTTGCTGCGGTTTTATTTGGCGCTATTCTAAGCTCATTTAACAGCGGCCTTAACAGTGCGGTCACCCTGTTCGGTATCGATATTTATCGTGAGTTCTTTAACAAGCATGCATCTGACGTCGAAGTGGTTAAAGCTGGGAAAAAATTCGGCATTCTGTTGGCCATAATGGCGATGATTATTGCGCCCTTTATCGCTAACGCCCCACAAGGGCTCTTTGGGTATTTACAAGAGGTCAACGGCTGCTACAGCATTCCCATTTTGACTATCATCCTCGTCGGTGCGTTGACGAAAAAAGTGCCTCCAATAGCGGCCAAAATCGCTTTGGCATCCGGTGTGTCACTCTATATCCTGAGCCAGTTTGTTATCAAGCACTTCTATGGCGCTGAAGATTATCCGCACTTTCTCCATGTGATGGCCATCCTCTTCGTATTGAACGTTTGCATCATGCTTTGGTTCGGCTACAAATATCCCCAGAAAACCTCTTACGTGCAGAAAGACGCCCAGGCGGTGGATATTACGCCCTGGAGATTGGCGAAGCCTGTCGGTTTGCTGGTTTTCATTATCGTTGTATCAAGCTACTTCGTATTTGGTGCCAACGAATACCTATACCTGCTACCGGTCATCGTGATCATCGCGATTGCAGCTTCTCTGTTCACCTCAAAGTCCGGCTCTAAAAAAGGACCAGAAGTGTCTCCCAAACAAGTAGACGCTTAGGCAATGGACATGACACCTTGGACCTCAAGGGGACCCCAACAAGTCCCTTAGGCCTCAGGTTTTCAGCGCAGTTCTGGTAATTCCCAGTTCTGCGCTGACTTTATCAACCCCGCTAATGATCGTTTTAATGGTATTTATTCAATCACCCAAACGAGCCGGTTTAGTAAAACATCATGATTGACTCTTCCCTGCTTCCAAACGTGCGAGACTTTATCGCTCAGCTTTACCCTTTTAACCGCTTGCCTGCTTCACTGCTTGAACAAGTCTCGACCTCTATTCAGATCAGCTACCTAGAAAAAGGCGAATGGATTCGCGCGGAGCAACTCTCCGAAGGCTGTCTATATATCATTCGAAGCGGTGCAATTGAAGAATTCGAAAACAACGGTGAGCTGCGAGCGCGACTGGATCAAGGTGAAATATTCGGTTTTACAAAACTCATAGACCCTTCGTTACAACGATTTAAAGCCACAGCATTGGAAAACACGCTGCTGTACATGCTGCCCGGCGAAAAATTCCATGAACTAAGCGATGATCCTGCCTTTTCCGCCTATTTCGCGCCTCAATCCCAAGAGCGATTGAGGTCCGCACTGCAACATACCCAGACTCCAGACGACGCGCTGCTGATGCAGAATGTACTCCAGGTCTGTAATCGACATACGGTAGAAGTCAGCCCCGACTGTCCTATACAGGAAACAGCCCAGCGGATGTCCGCGATCGCTAGTGCCTCGGCATTGATTATCGAAGATGAGCATTTGATTGGTCTGGTCACCAATCGTGATTTAACCAAGCGGGTTGTCGCCTCCGGTATCGATGTAAACCTGCCTGTGTCAGAGGTTATGACCCCATCACCAAGCACGGTTGAGTTAACGGACTCGGTACTCCACTCCATCTCTAAAATGATGCAACTGGGGATACAGGTGTTGCCAGTTATGCAGGGTTCAACGGTTGTAGGGGTCATTAATGCGTGCGATTTGGTGCAAAAACACGGTGCCCAGGCCATTTATTTGATTGACGCGATTCAACGCCAGGACAGCGTTGACCTGCTTGTTGAGCTGATGCCGCAACGACAGCGCATCTTCGAAGCCTTGGTCGAACACGAAACACGACCTGACCATGTCGGCAAAGTCATGACGATGATTGCCGATGCACTCACCGTCAGACTGCTTCAGTTGGCCGAAATCTCATTGCTCAACGCCGGCGCCGGCGCCCCCCCCTGTGCCTATGCATGGATGGCGACGGGTTCACAGGCCCGGTTTGAGCTTCAACTGGTATCCGATCAAGACAATGCTCTGGTGCTATCACGTTCGGCCACACCCAGCGATCGTGTCTATTTTCAGCAGCTGGCGGACATTGTGTGCCAGGATTTAGCCGCCTGCGGTTATTCTCTGTGTCCCGGCGACGTCATGGCTTCCAACCCACTGTGGTGCCAGCCTTTGCACGTTTGGGAACAATATTATCGACAATGGATCACGTTACCGGAGCTCAAAGCATTGCTTAACGTGAGTATTTTTTTGGATACACGTTGCATCTATGGGGAAGAGTCTTTCGTCCACGAGTTGCAAATGGTGGCCGCTAAACTGGTTAAGGGCAATCGTCGCTTCATCGCGGCGTTAACCGCCAACTGCACCAAGATCTCACCACCGATCGGCTTCTTTCGAAATTTTGTCTTGGTAAAGGGCGGTGATAACAAAAACACCTTTAATATAAAAAAACGCGCGGTAAGCCTTATTGTAGACGTGGCAAGAATCTACGGCCTTCTCGCGAACTGTCTATTGCCAAGCACCACTCAACGGTTACAGTACGCGGTCGATCAAGGTGTGCTTCATCAGGCAAGTCACGATGATTTATACGGCGCTTATCGCTTTGTATGTTCAGTACGCCAACGTCATCAGTTACAAGCACTCAAAGCCGGTAATGATCTCAACAACCACCTACACCCCAAATCAATGAGCCACTTTGAGCGCAGCCATTTGAAAGACGCGTTCCGTGTGATTGCAAGCACTCAAGAAGTCGTCACCATGGCCTATTCAATCAACGATGAGCGTCGTTAGTGAGCCTGATCAACTATTTCCACCCTCTGTCTAAACTCAAAAGACAACGCCAGAAACTCGCTCAGAGTGATTTTTGCGAACCCCTGAGATCCTTAATTCGATTTCCAATTTGGCCACCGCAAACATCCCTGGATTCGCTGGAGTTTTTAGTCGTTGACTTCGAGACCAGCGGTTTGGACATTCACCAAGACACCATTTTGAGCATCGGCTGGGTGGTGATAAAAGGGAACCAGATCCACCTGGATAGTGCACAAAGAATTGATATTCTCGCCGCTGATCGGATCAACGCCGAAACAGCTGTTATCAACCATATTGTCCCGGAAACACTGGTTGACGCAACCCCAATCAAGACCGCCGTTGAAGAGCTCTTTGATGCCATGAGCAATCGTGTTGTCGTCGCCCACTGCGTCCCAATTGAACGCGGTTTTTTGAACCAGCATTGCCGGTTTTTTTACAACGCGAAACTGCCGCAAATAGCCTGGCTGGACACCCTGGTCATGGAGGGGTCGCTGCAAGATTGGTCGAGTCATAATCGACCATCAGATTTTGGATTATCAACGGTTCGCAAAAAATATGGACTCCCCGGCTATCCGGCACACGATGCACTCATCGACGCCGTGGCCACTGCTGAGTTATTCCTTGCACAAATTGGAGCAATCTTCGGACAACAAAAAACGTCCTTAGGCGTACTAATGAAACGCTCGTTGCCGGATTGATCCACGCGCTTACACCAACTGTTGATGCACGGTATTGATCAACGATTCCAACAGTGAAGATTATTGATTCAACGGTTCAGACCAGCCATCAAAAAACATTGATACGACCACGACAAACGGCTTTTGCAATGATATTGCTCATGTGCGATTTGACGGTTCTTTTCGAAACATACATTTGAACCGCGATCTGCTTGTTGGTCGTGATCAGAAACTTCGGTGTTCTACCATAGCGGACACCCATCAAATCTGGAACTAACGGCAGGAGTGTTCGCATAGCAAAAAAAGACCGCCCCGAAGGACGGCCAAACATCACACTAACAATTCAGCGACAACTCCACCGGCCGCCAATCTATATAACGCTCGGTAGTATAGCAACAAGGCGTTACTGCTCGGATTCATTAACGGGCAGCTCTTAAGCAGAGCCTCTTAGTTGGCCAAAGCCGCCTGCTCGCCAGCCCTGCTCGCCAGCCCTGCTCACCGCCTCTGCGGCCAGCGCCGTGATCCCAGTCCAATCATGCTCAGCGATCAGCTTAGTCGGGACGATCCAGGAGCCGCCGACACAACCCACATTGGGCAGCGCCAGATACTCTAAAAAGTTACCGGCACCGATGCCGCCGGTAGGGCAGAATTTCACCGTGGGAAAGGGACCGGCGATCGATTTCAGTGCTGGCGAGCCACCGTTAGTTTCGGCGGGGTAGAACTTGAACGCACGATAGCCATACCCCATTGCCACCATCATCTCCGAAACGGTACTGATCGCTGGCAGATAAGGTAACTCGGATTCGACACCGGCTTTAAGCAATTCTGGCGTGGCCCCAGGACTGATAGCAAAAACCCCACCGGCTTGCTGAACCGCTTGTAGCTGCCCCGGTTCGGTCACTGTACCCGCGCCGACGATGGCGCCTGGCACCTCCTCGGCGATGGCCCGAATCGCTGCCAACGCAGCCTCGGTCCGCAGGGTGACCTCCAGCACCTTAAGACCACCAGCAACTAGTGCCTTGGCCAGTGGGACCGCGTCCTCAACCCGCTCAATGACTAACACCGGCATCACCGGTGAGGTGTTCATAATCGTTTCAACTTCGGTGCTCATAAGGCTTTCTCGCTGTGGTTAAGACCCGTATTTGGTCCCAGTGATTAATGTAAATAGTTACTGTAATGGTAATGATTAGGGCCACAACAGACGCTCTGCCCTGGAATTAATGACCACAATTTAACCCGTGCTGTAGCCACGTAGCACTGCCGCTGAACCGAGCAGACCGGGTTGTTCAGCAGTCACCACATAAGTTGGGATCGCCTCTGTATAGCCGTGAAAACGTCCCTTAGCCTCGAACCGCGCCCGAAACTCACTGGCGGCAAAGAAGCTCAACATCCGCGGAATGATACCGCCGGTGATATAGACGCCCCCCTGAGCCCCCATCGTCAATGCGGTATTACCCGCCACGCTTCCGAGTATGCTGCAGAAGCTGTTCAACACCGCCAAACAAAGGGGATCACCCTGCTCCAACGCCGCGTAACTGATTTGCGCTGGCGTCAGTTCAGCGACTGATTGATCCTGAATCGTCGCTATCGCCTGGTGCAGGTTGGTAAGCCCCATCCCAGACAACAACCGCTCCACCGAGACATGCGAATGCTGCTGCCACAGATAACGAAGAATTTCGATCTCCAACTCGTTGGCGGGTGCAAAGTCCACATGACCGCCCTCGGTCACTACCGCGACAGGATCGGTGTCAGGACTGACTAAACCGCCAACTCCGAGACCAGTACCCGGCCCCAGTAGCGCCAGCGGTTGGCCCGACAAACCTTCACCAACACCGACCTGAAACAACTCATCTGCATGAAGATGTGGAATGGCGTAAGCCTGAGCGGCATAGTCGTTGATCACTTCCAGCCGTTCCAGCGCCAGCGACTTGCGCAGTTCATCTTTAGAGAACGACCAACCGCTGTTTGTCATGGTGATCTGATCAAGCGCCACCGGACAGGCGATCGCGATACAGATCTGAGTCGGAGCTTCGATGCAACTACTGATGCGCAGATATTCACGAATAGCCGACTCAATGGTCGGATAATCATCGACTTTCAGGGTCAACGCTTGGCGAGGACGCAACTGGCCTTGATCGACCAGCGCAAAGCGGGCATTGGTACCACCAATATCGGCGACCAATGCCGGACCTTTGGATGTAACGAGACTCATGTCATTTCCTCGAAGCCCGCTGGCTCCTCAACTGTACTGCCGTTCGGTGCGATTCGGTGCATAAACTCGACCTCGACCCCGACCTCGGTCAAGCGCGGCGTATCGGCGATAATTGCCTGTACAGGTACGGTGCTGTTATGGCGATCCAAAGCGGCTTGGTTGGCCCAACCTTCTGAAAAATAAAAGATCGCATCGTCATCGCGATCAACGTGTAGGTGGTAAAACAGGCAACCCAGTTCTTGCTGGGCGTATGCCACTAACTCGATTAAGCGGCGATACAGCTCCTCTTTACAGGCAGGCTTGGCCTGAAACCGTACACGCATGAATAACTGTCGGGGCATCGGGTTATCACTATTAGATTCAAATTAAGCCGGCGCAGCTTTACACTGTTTCGGCTTGAAAAAGAACACTGGCGCCCTGCTCGGCACCTGTTGCCTGCTGCCGCATACCGGCAAACAGTTCACGCCCCATACCGTACTGGTTGGCCGACAGATCGGCCTGCACCGGCACTCGCGCCGCCAAGGCGTCGTCGCTAAGTAACACTTTCAACTCACCGGTCAACGAATCCAATCGGATCAAGTCGCCATCCTGTACCCGCGCCAACACTCCGCCCTGACAAGCCTCCGGCGTGACATGGATGGCCGCAGGAACTTTACCCGAGGCACCGGACATGCGACCGTCAGTGACCAGCGCCACTTTATAACCACGATCCTGCAGCACGCCAAGGAACGGTGTCATCTTATGCAATTCGGGCATGCCGTTGGCCCGCGGTCCTTGAAAGCGCGCTATCACGACGCAATCACGATCCAGCTCACCACGCTGAAACATCGGTTCGAGCTG
This sequence comes from Motiliproteus sp., assembly GCA_036961355.1. Lineage (GTDB taxonomy): Bacteria > Pseudomonadota > Gammaproteobacteria > Pseudomonadales > Balneatricaceae > Motiliproteus. The sequence continues at coordinate 4,439 of JBALVL010000004.1, read as the reverse complement.
ATTCTGATCGTGGATAACCACCGCCGGGGCCTCAACCACCCGATGCTTGGGCTTAACCGCCGAGGTCTTGATCACTCCTCGACCCAGGTTGCCCTGCATCAGTTTCAGGCCACCGTCGCTATCGAATGGCTGCTCAGCAGCGCAGATCACATCCAGATCCAACGACGCCTCAGGGCCTGCGCGCCAGACCAGCTTATCACCGTCAAGGAAAGGCTCTTCGGTGTATTGCTTGAGCCCCTTGCCAGTGACGGTCAGGACATCCTCGTGCAACAATCCCAGCGTCAGCAGATGACGGAACAACAGCGCCATGCCTCCGGCTGCGTGGAAATGATTGATATCGGCGCTACCGTTGGGATAGATCCGGGTCAACGACGGCACCGCCGCCGACAGCTCGGAAAAATCGTCCCAGTTGATCAGTACGCCTGCCGCACGTGCGATCGCTACCAGATGCATGGTGTGGTTGGTCGAGCCACCCGTGGCGAGCAGCGCCACGATGCCGTTGACGATCGCCTTCTCATCGATCACCTGCGCCAATGGCCGGTACTCCCCCTGCTCAGTGATCCGGCAGACCTGTTCGGCCGCGGCCTTGGTCAGCGCATCACGCAGCGGGGTATTAGGATTGACAAAGGAGGCGCCTGGCAGGTGCAGCCCCATCGCCTCCATCAACAGCTGGTTACTGTTAGCAGTGCCATAAAAGGTACAGGTTCCTGGCCCATGGTAGGACTGTGACTCGCACTCCAACAACGCAGCTCGATCGGCCTTGCCTTCGGCATAGAGCTGACGAATACGGGCTTTTTCAGGATTCGATAGGCCGCTGGTCATCGGTCCGACCGGTACAAACACCGCTGGCAGATGGCCAAAGCTAAGTGCCCCTAGCAACAAACCGGGAACGATCTTGTCGCACACCCCTAGAAACAACGCACCGTCGAACATGTTATGCGACAGCGCCACCGCAGTCGACATAGCGATGGTATCGCGGCTGAACAGACTCAACTCCATCCCCGGCTGGCCTTGCGTTACGCCGTCGCACATCGCCGGCACACCGCCGGCAAACTGAGCCACCGACCCCATACCACGCACCGCATCCTTGATCAGAGCGGGAAAATCCTGCAGCGGCTGGTGAGCTGAAAGCATATCGTTGTAGGAAGACACGATAGCGATATTGGCTTTATTCATTAGCTTGAGCTCAGACTTATCCGCTTCACCGCAGGCGGCAAAACCGTGGGCCATATTACCGCAGGAGAGTTCAGAGCGATGCGGTTTGATCGATCGAGCCTGCTCCATTCGCGCTAGGTAATCAGCTCTAGAACTGCGACTACGTTCAATAATACGTGCGGTGACCGATTCGACGCTGGGATTCATTTTCTATTCTCCAATCAGAACCCTATCCTGAGCTCAACACCTACCGGATTCTGATTAGAATCACTTAGGCCATAAAAAATCATGTAATTAAATTACACGATACCAGTTAAAAACGCGTATTGGCAATAGATTTGTTTGTTTTCTTACGTACTCAAGACAACAAAACGGACCAACACGTGAGTTCTGTTGATCTCTTGGTAAGAAAGTTATTGGCACAACATACTTTTGACGTTAAGCAACGACTAGTGACTTTGACGGTGGTGGCAGCACACAGAGGCTTGGTAAATACAGCTTAACCAGGTTCTTCCCGCCGACCCAATTTCGGCATCTGAAATCATACCAGTGGCCAGTAAAAAATGATGATATGAGTCATTGAATTGAAGTGGTTGAATTGGCTATGGTGTGCGTTGATATCAACACGCTGAGAAACGTAAGGAAGCGCTATGCAGCACGATCAGACCAACCTTGTCCGCCACGTCCTATCCCTTTACTCGGGCTTTGTGATCACCAAAACTAACGGTGAACCGCTCGACCAGGATAATGAATACAGCACCCTCAATCATCGCTGGATCAGCTTCGACCCAAGCGAACACCCCGCGCCACCTGAAGCCGACCTGTATGCATCGCTAGCCAGCTCACACTGGTACGCCACCACGCCCTAACTAGTCAGGCTCTGTCGGCGCCGAGTGTTATCGCAGTGACACTTAGCGCCCTAATCGCCGCCAACACAGCTTCAAGCACCACTCATCAACACTGTAAAATAGTCCAATACATCACGGAAAGGCTTAACATCGACCCCTGCCCCGCTCCACCGTTACCCAGAAGCCAGAAGTAGAAAACGGCAAAATAGTTGCAGCCATGTTAGCCAGCCACGACTTTCGCTATAGGTTTGTTTTCGACCTGTTTGATAAATAACGCCAGCACAATTAGGACCATGGCGGTCATTTCCAGTCGGTCTAAATCCTCTCCTAACAAGATGGCACCCGTAAGTAGAGCAACAACCAACTCTAGCGTCCCGGTTAAGGCATTTTTATCTGCACATGATCGTGGCGCACCCACCATGAACAAGACCTGGGGGATGGCCGCAGCCAGTAATGCGATCCCTAACACGGCCAGGATGCCAGTTAGCGACATCGGCAATACGTGCACCGGCGCAATCCACATCGCAATCGGCAAAAGAACCAGAATATGGCCAACTGTTATCCAGGCCATTCTATTGGTTGTTGGAATACTTTTTCGCGGGTTAGATAGGTACTGCACCTGAGTGGCTACTGCCAAAGGGGCCAAAAAGCAGGCAGCAACCGAGAGTAATGCGTCTGCCGGAAGGACTTCAGGTCTTACGGTTAATGACGCCGCGATGGCAATCAGCGCCGCCGAGATCAACGCATTTTGAGACGGCGCCCGACCAAAAACAACCCAGCCGATCAACACACTAAAAACGGGATAGCTGTAATAGATCAGGATGGCGGTAGCCGCCGGAATCGTTTCCAAGGCGTGGAAATAGCCAAAAATAGCCACACCGCTGGCGATTCCTAACAACAAGGTTCGACCCGCTTCTAACCAATTCTGTCGTGGGGTGCGCAGAAAGAATGCAAAAAACATCGCCGGTAAAATAAAGCGGTACAAACTGACCATCTCTGCACCGAGCCCTTCCTTAAACAGTAGCTGGGCAAATAATGGATTTAAGCCGTAAAAGAAGGCAGCCATTAAGACCAAGTACTGGCCATTGATTGTCGGTTTTCCGTTCACGTTAATACCATTCCGTTAGTTAGGCGGGAACCATAGTGCGCTACTGATTAAAAAAATAGTGAATATCCCATATCATTGATTAATAATATGCACCTATGGATGGCTCGATTAGGCTTGTCATCGACAAATACGGCATGAGGTAAATCCATGAGGCTGGACATCAAGCATTGGCAGATGCTCAAGGCCATCGATGAAGCGGGAACGCTGAGACAAGCCGCCTACGTGTTAGGCATAACGCAGTCGGCCTTAAGCCACCGACTGGCAGAAGCGGAAAGGCGTTTGGGAGGTCTGTTATTTGAAAGAGAGGGCCGCAGACTTCGACAGACACCTGCTGGCCGCGCCATGACACAGACAGCTAATCAGGTCATTCCTACGCTACAACGTGCTGAATCTGACTTCCAGCAGATGGCGGACAATGAAACGACGGTAGTTCGCTTTGGTGTCGCAGCCTATAGCTGCTATCACTGGTTACCGGCGTTTTTACAGGTCATGTCAAAAAAAGAGCCCAGCATTCAACTGGTGCTGGTTGCCTCGGCAACGCAAAACCCGCTACAAAATCTTCAGGAAGGCACGGTTGATGTGGTGTTAGCACCCGGCCATCTAGCGATCCCTGGTGTCGATTCGATACCGGTATTTGAGGATGAGCTGGTTTTGGTCACACACTCAACACATCGGCTGGCAACAAAACCCTTCATTGAGGCGACGGATCTGGAAGGTGAGGACTACCTGACCTATAGCAAATCAGCGCAGCCCGGCTTTGAATACGAACGATTTATACGCCCTTCCGGCGTCGTCCCTCACCTAGTCACCGTGGTTGAAGTCACAGACGCCATTGTCGAATTGATAGCCTCTGGCTTTGGTGTCAGCATCCTATCGAGATGGGCAGTCCAATCGGCGATTTACAATGAACGTATATCGGCCATCCGGTTGGGAGAGATCAAGCTTGATCTGGGTTGGTCTGCGTTAGTCCGTGAGTCAGAAACCGCCCCGTCTGCGGCAAGAGTCGTGTCGCGCAGACTGGCAGAATGGTTTCAATAATACGCTGTAGCTGAATGTAGCTGTAAAGCGGGACAGTAAACTTACGAAATGACGATCTGTTTAAACTACCTTTTTCAATCGCCTGTTTTAATTTCCTGTTTTCATTAGCCGTGTTAGCTGCTGTAAAAACTGGGCTCGAGGTGACAAATCCCAAAAAATAAAAGCTTGATCTAAATCAGCAAAAGCATAAATGTGCGTCCTTCTACATTAATGCTTATTTTATCGATTTGGCGTCTAGGGAAGGTCTGATTAAGTCGCTCCAGACTGTTTTTATTCAAATTTCAGACAGA
>JBALVL010000058.1:0-24570 GCA_036961355.1 Motiliproteus sp. | reverse complement strand
GCCTTATTAAGAGAGACCCCCAGCACTGTGTGCTGGGGGTTTTTCGTTTGGGTTTATTTTTTGCTACGAAGAAAGGGCTACCCGTTGGGTAGCCCTTTTTTATGGCTGACATTTATTGAAGTCTTCAAGTTCCTACGACCTCTGACCCCATCTGAAAAGTGACCTACTATCAGGTTATTTCGAATAGTTGGATCAATTACATGGATATCGGCTAGTGGCTGCTGATGCACTGCTATACTGGCTTTTCATTAGACTGTTAACTTGATGATACATTTTATTGTAATTTTGTCGGTTGAAGCACCTTCTCACACTTCGTCATTAATACGCTTCATTTTTAGCTGCTATTATTCCAATTTCTCTAATGTATGATCGAACCGGTGTTTTGCCCCTCAATCGACCTGAAGAATAGGGAGGTATTTGATTACAGCTAAACTAGTTTGCTAGAGCATGGTCGATGTCGCTTTCTTGCCACGCCTCTAGTTAAGAGTTAGTTCATATCCGCGTAGTGCATGTTGTAGACAATTTCATTTTTGAAAGGTTTGACTGCGGTTTCTTTAGAACGATGAATAGGAAACGAGTCATGCCCGGTAGAAGCGTCCTCTGTTTATCTATAGCTGATCATTATCAGGTACCGCAGCAACCTATCTCGGAAGCAGGTTGGAAGGCTTACACAGCTGCTGATGCGACCGATGCCATTAATGTTTTCAATCACCGTGATCCCAAAGTTGGTTTGGTTTATTTCGACAGCTACTACCTAAACGGTGGTAGTCAGGAACTAGAAACATTGTTTAGGTCGACCCCTGAAATGGAGTGGGTTGGCTTGATTGAACCTGAAAACCTGTCGCTGGACAAAACACGCGAGCTGATCGCAAATTATCTCAGTGATTACCATACCCTCCCGATTGATAACACCCGCCTGCTTAACTCACTTGGCCATGCTTACGGTATGGCCAACATGAGGCACACTTTTTTTAAGCCGATCACTGACAGCCTTCATGATTTTAAGATGATAGCGGATAGCCCATCGATGCATCGTGTGTTCGAGCAGATCAAACGTATCGCTGCGGTTGATGCTTCTGTGATGATTAGCGGAGAGAGTGGTACGGGTAAGGAATTGGTCGCGCGTGCAATCCACAACCAGTCCCCGCGTAGAGGCAGACCTTTTGTGGCCGTTAACTGCGGTGCTATCCACGCCTCTTTGGTTCAGACAGAGCTTTTTGGACATGAGAAAGGCGCATTTAGTGGCGCTCATAAACGTCACATCGGACGAATTGAGCAGGCCGATGGCGGTATTCTTTTTTTAGATGAGATAGGCGATCTTCCTCTCGAGCTGCAAGTTAACTTGCTGCGTTTCTTACAGGAAAAATCGATAAACCGGGTAGGCGGAAGCGATCAGATTGAGGTCGATGTTCGGGTAATAACCGCAACGCATAAGAATTTAGACGATGCTGTCCGCAGCGGTGCATTTCGTGAAGACCTTTATTATCGGCTGCATGTGCTGTCGATAGAATTACCAATGCTAAGGGACCGTAGAGAGGATATCCAACCGCTAGCGTTGCATTTCCTACAACTACTCGAAGGTGAGTCTAACCATAAGATCCGTGGTTTCAGCCGGCAGTCGATCAAGTGTATGAACTCTTACAGTTGGCCCGGCAATGTGCGTGAGTTGATCAACCGTGTCGAACGGGCCGTGGTGATGTGCAAAGGGGCTTTGATTACTCCCTCTGATTTGGAACTTGAACATCCTGCTTTTGAAAGCCCCACTTACACGTTGGCTCAGAGCCGTGCTTTAGCGGACAAAAAGGCGATTGAGCAGGCGCTTATAACCTGTGGAAACAATATATCAGAGGCGGCGCGGCAGTTAGGTGTATCGCGTGTGACATTGTATCGATTGATAGAAAAACTCGGTTTTGATGTTAGGAGTTTGTAGAGGGAACAGATCTTAGGACAATAAGAATAACAGGAGTGTCTGTCATGTCTCGTATAGCCATAATTGTCGTATTTAGCTCATTGTTATTGGCGGCTCCGGTTGCCGCCGATACTGTTGAAGAGCGAATAAAGCTTTTGGAAAAGCAGTTAAGCGAGCAGCAGGCACTAATCGACGGTCAAGAACAGAGATTAAAACAACAGTCGGCAACGATCTCCAATCAGAAACAGGTGTTGGAAAGCCAGCAATTGGGTCTGGAGTTATTACGACAAGAGGTGATGATGGAGAGTCGCGGGGCAGGGCCGACCCCGGCTACCGGATCATCACAAAATACCATTGCTGCGCAGGACTCCGCGCCTAAACCGGTAGGTCAGGCACCGGCTAAAACCCAACAGGCAAAACCGGAGGTGGGTGCGCTGGCTGACATTGGTGGTGTATTAACGCCTCGTGGAAAATTGGTTTTGGAGCCAGCACTGCAGTACAGCCACTCTTCAGTGAACAGGGTTACCTTTCGTGGCATCGAGATTCTTAGCTCCTTGGGTATTGGTATCTTGGAAGCCGTTGATGCAGACCGAGATGCGGTGATCGCGTCGATTACTGGTCGATTGGGCTTGACCAACCGGTTGGAATTCGAAGTTAAAGTGCCCTACGTTTGGCGCCGTGATAAGGAGAGCGCGGCGATACCGCAGTTGGAAGCCACCGATATCTCCACTACTCTTGAGGGCCAAGACCTTGGTGATATTGAACTTGCTCTGCATTACCAACTCAACAACGGTCTTGATGGCTGGCCGTTTTTCATCGCGAATGGTCGTTTGAAGTTGAATAACGCCGATGGCCCGTTTGATATCGATCGTGATGATGAAGGTATTGGTCGTGAATTGGCCACCGGTAGTGGCTTTTATTCTTTTGAACCCAGTATCACGGCTCTCTACCCATCGGCCCCGGCGGTGTTCTTTGGTAACTTGGGTTACCTGATCAACATCAAAGATGATGTTGGGACAACCATTGGTGAGGATTCGGATGCTGGCGCGCAGACGATTGGAGTGGTTGATCCGGGGGATGCGTTCAGGGTCAGCTTTGGTATGGCTTACTCAATCAATGAACGTGCCTCATTTACCTTAGGTTTCAAGAACGACTGGATACAAGCGACCACAACTGAGATCAATGGTTTTCAAGCCAGTAGCTCTTCGCTGAATATCGGCTCGATGCTACTTGGCTACTCATTTCAGCTAACGCCCAAGACCGGTATAAACCTTAACCTGGAGTTTGGTATCACCGACGATGCCCCTGATATGTCGATCACTTTCAGGATGCCGTTTACGACCGATGCACTTTGGTAGCAACAAGGTTCTGGGAGGGATAAAGCCGCCCTGCAACTGGATAACAATTCATTACACAGATACAAAACGCCCGCTAATTAGCGGGCGTTTTGTATCTGTGGCTGACCAGAATAGTTTATCGGTACTTCTCTTATATCCTCCGGTAATTCCCGCACGTACAATCAAAGCGGTCACTTATCGGAATATACCGGCGGATGCTTTACTTAAGGCAGCACGCATTGATGCTTGTTGTGCGCTTTTGGCGTTTGCGATGTTGATTTTAATATTCAGCTTTTGACTCACTTTAAGTTGTGATGCATTACTGATCACTGCGCTGATAGCCGCGTCCTGAGTTAGCTTATGCAGTGCTGCAGTGAATCCTTTGTTATTGCTAACGACGATGCCGCTGAAGCCATTGTCGTCACTCACACCTGATAGATCGATATCAACAGGCGTTAGCTCAGCAAGCGATGTACCAGTGCCTTGCCCAACCAAAACGGCAGATCCTCCATTCGACTGAGTTGTCGTTGCGTTAGGCTGTGAGGGCGTGGTCACAATAGTCGTTGCGGCTATTTGAGCCGCTGGCTGCTGTGCTGAGGATGTGGCTGAAGTCGTTAAGCTCCCCGCTGGCTGACCGGATTGTACCGTTGTTATTGGTGTATGCACCGTCGCGCTGGGTGATGAACCTGCCGTTGCAGTCGCGATACTTGGCTGCTGGGTAGGTGCTGCTGAGTTGATCGGATTATTCACTATAGGAGCTGCTGTGGAGTGAGGACTTTGCGCCAACGCCGTTTGTGCGGTAGAGGAGGGCACTGTGGTCAGCTGTTGCGCCGGAACAGAGGGCTGTAAAGCCGAGGGAGTTCCTGTTGCCGTCACACCGGCCACAGGCCCTGTAACTGTCGACGTTGATGCGGGGTTGGCAGCAGAACTCATTAGCTCCGATTTCTGGATGGCGATGTTTTGCGAGATTGCTGCAACGCTCTCGTTAACGGCGGCCAAATTGCTCATCATCTGGGATACGATCTCAGCACCGGCGGAGGTAATATTGAAGACGGTCTCCAGCTTGATGTTGTCGATCAACGTGCTCAATGTGGCACCGAACTTTACTTCCATACCCGCGAATGAGAAGCCTCCGCGCATCTGCTCCATTGTGGCCAGGTCGATCACCTGATGACCGACGTAGGTTGCTGGCGTTGGTGATTCAGCTGTTGCTGCGCTGTTTACTATCGGAGAGCCAGCTACCAGAGTGGCTGATACCAACCAGATAGCGACTAAACGGGGTCTTGCAATGTGTGTGCTCATGATTATTTCCCCAGTTCATTACGACCAGGTAGAGAGATCAACAGTGGACCGAGTCCGGCTCGGCTGATTCCTTGGTCAATAGGAGAACGGGGGCGGATACGCCAGTCCCTGTCACTGTTAAAATTTTGTTTTGCTACCTCGACATATGAGCGGGCGCCGAGGATGGCGCCGTTCCATATCGTTTCAAAGTATTCTCGAGGCACAACCACTGAACCGACTGCTGGATCGGCGATCAGGACATGGTTGCTATCAATTCCTTTAACCACGACGAAGTGACGATAGCCCTGCGTATTGAGTAGCGTGATGCCGGGCATCCCTATCTTTATCAGCTTATCCAACGAGATTTTAAAACCGTCAGAACGGAAGCCTCGGCTATCCAAGTAGCGTTTCATATCAAGCATAGAGAAGCCGTTTTTCTGGATCTTTGCCCGATCGCCAACCTTGATCATCGCCTGAAAGACATCTTCTTCGTTGGTTGGTGTGTTGTAGTGAAAAGTCAGTAGCGTTGCGACGGCTGCTGAGCCACAGCTGAAATCATATTTTTGCTGGATTACTGAATCCCAGCGCATCTCCTGCAAACTTTTGGCCTGAACATTGAAGCTACCAAATGGATTGGAGATGTTGACTGCGCCCGCCATCGACGTAGGTGCTGATAACATGGCGTATAACAGTGTAAACGCTAGGGTGCCGGTCTTAAGCTTCATCGCCGTCTCCTGGCTTGCTTGAGCTTATGGTTACCGTAGAAAAACACTCTGCTGTGTGAGAGAGCAGGGTATGTATCACATTAGAACTGCATGGGAGCATCTATAGGCTCCGCTGCGTTGTTATTCAGTGATGTAGACGCTAATTCCCACGGCTGAGTCAACCGCGTTGTTGTTGCCGGTGAAGATATTAAACATCCCGACACCTTCAAAATGATCCAATGCGTGCTGTTCTATTGTGATCGCTCCCGACATGATGGTGTCGGCATTGAAGGAACTGTTACTGACTGTCGCATCCAGTTCTTGAATGCTCTGCACATTGGTTAGATTATCCCGGCCACTTAGACCCGCTAGGTCATCACGCTCAATGGTGTCTAGAGCGGCGAACCCTTGAGGTTGAATCTCTGCGGTTCTGTTCTCAGTCGCTAAAACCATCGCATGGCGAAAAGGCACATCGGCGTTGACGGCTCCTGTCATTAGCAGGCTTACAATAGTCACCAGTGTGATTGGAGCCATGATGGTAAGTTGTTTAATCATGATCCTATGCTCCGACAAGTCGGCGAGTCATAACTGCATACTGAGTGATGACTCACCGATATAGACCGAAAGGTCTTAGTTGCCGATATTAACGTTGCTATGAGCTGCAACGTTGGTTGCGGACAGCTGAGCGTTGTAGATACCCGTCGACAGGTTGATATTGGCAATACCACCGAAGTTGCCACTAGCAACCGATAGGGTTGCCATACCTGTTGATAGGGTACCGCCTGCACCAGCACCACCAGCACCACCGGCTCCACCAGCACCACCAGTACCACCGGCTCCACCGGTTGCATTAACTGCACCGCCATTACCAGAAGCGGTTCCGACGCCGCCGTTACCTGCTAGGGCGTCAGCATCGCCGCCGTTTCCTGAGGTTCCGGTACCGTCACCGCCGTCACCAGCATTACCGCCAGCTCCTCCGGTGCTAGAACCACCTGCGGCACTAGAATCGCCGCCGGTTGAGCTACCACCATCTGCGTTGCCGCCAGTGCCTGCCAGGGCATCACCGCTGCCGCCGGTGCCGCCAGTTCCATCCGCAGCTCCAGAGGCGCCATCGCCACCATCGGCCATGCCACCTGTGCTAGTACCACCGTCAGCCATACCGCCAGTGCCACCCGTTGCATCGGCTGCACCACTGGTTCCAGTACCACCGTCAGCATTGCCTGCTGTGCCGGCTAAGCCATCAGCTGTTCCGGATGTGCCGGTACCACCATCGGCCATGCCGCCAGTACCACCGGTACCATCAGCCATACCACCGGTTCCACCGGTTCCATCGGCCATACCGCCAGTACCGCCAGTACCATCGGCCATGCCGCCAGTACCGCCAGTGCCATCAGCCATACCGCCGGTTCCACCGGTACCGTCAGCCATACCGCCAGTACCACCGGTACCGTTACCACCAGTACCGCCGGATCCGCCAGCACCACCATCAGCAGCGCCTGCTAAACCACCAGTACCACCACCGGAGAAGGTATCGGCACCGCCGCCACCATTACCGTTAGTGGTATTGGCATTACCACCTGTGGATGTGCCACCAGTTCCGCCATTAGCAGCAACACCTGCAGGGCCGCCGTTGCCATTGCTGTTACCACCAGTACCACCATCACCATCGGCCATACCACCAGAGCCGCCATTACCGTCGGCTAAACCGCCAGCACCACCGTTGCCATTGCTGTTACCACCAGCACCGCCGTTACCGTCGGCCATGCCGCCAGAACCACCGTTGCCGTCGGCATATCCTCCGGTGCCACCATTAGCGTTGGCATTACCACTACCGCCACCGTTGCCGTTGGCATTGCCACCTGTTCCGCCATCAGCATCGGTGTTGCCACTGGTGCCGCCGTTGGTATTGGCGTTGCCGCCGTTACCACCATTGGCATCAGCATAACCACCGGTACCACCATTTCCGTCAACATCGCCGCTGGTTCCGCCGTTGCCGTTGGCATTGCCGCCGTTGCCGCCAGTAGAGTTAGCGTTACCGCCGGTGCCGCCGTTAGCGTCGCCAGCATTGGCATTGCCGCCATTGGCATTCGCGTTGCCGCTGTCGCCGCCATTACCACCGTTGTTGCCATTGCCGCCGTCGTTGTTATTGGCGTTTGAATTACCACCATTACCGCCGTTGGCATCTCCGCCATCACCGACACCGACTCCGACAGCACCAACAGAAGCTCCGACAGCCGTACCGCCGTTACCGCCGGTTCCGCCTACCGCGCCGGCTGCGCCAGCTGCTCCCATACCACCGTGTATCTGGATGCTGTTACCCGTGACGTTGGCTTCCAGCGTCTGGTAAGCGATTACTTCGGTGACCTGATTGAACGACTCACTCCAGGCACTGGCGCTACCGCCTTGCCCAGCTGCACCGCCCCAAGCATCACCACCGGCACCACCGGCACCACCAGCTTCACCGTTACCCGCCATTGAGGTGGCGTTGTTGTCACCTGAGTTGGCAGTATCACCCGATTCGGTTGATGCGGTTGAATCGCCAGTGTTTGAGCTTGGACCTGCGGCTCCGGTTGCTGCCATGCCACCATCGTTGCTAGCGCCACCGGCACCGCTGTTGGTTGCACCGCCAGCTGCACCGTCGGATGATCCTGCAGCGTCGGCAGTATCATTGGAGCGGGCATCGTTAGTACCACCATCGCCTGCGCCTGGAAGTCCACCTCCACCGTTGGCGTTCTGGGTGACCGTGCCGTTATCGCTGGCATCGGCCGTATGACCGCCGCCCGTGCCGCCATCGGCGGAACCACTGTTGCCGCCATCACCACCGTTACTATCACCACCGGTGGCACTGCCGGAGCTATCGCCGCCGTAAGTATCGTTATAGGCATCAGCGCTACCGCTGTTGCTGCTGCCGGTCAGGTTGTTGTTGGCATCGGCGCTATCGCTATTACCACCGTAGCCGCCGTCACCGCCGTTTCCGCCGGTTGAAGTGCCGCCATTGGCATTGCCGCCAAGTCCTCCTGTTGCATTGGCGGTTGAATTAACTGTGTTTTGTTGGTTTTGTCCGAAGTTGAACTTGTTGATTGGGTTGGCATAGGCATTAGAGACAGCAAGCGTCAAAGCCAATACGGATGTACCCATTATCGCTAGAGGTCTGTTCATTGTTATTCTCCCTCGATGAACATGTCAGATAAGGTTCTATTCACTCCCCCATCATCGGATATGGCCGTGTAACTTCGCTCTGCACCGCCACACATACCGACTTAAGCCCTGATCCTCCTGTCTTGTTCCTGCCCTTTAATGGGTGGGAAGTTTTATTGGGGGGGGGTATGGCGCAACGGGTAATAAACCGGTTGCCAACAATAGTTCTCCCATACCCACGAGAGATGAGATGGCAAGAAACAAGCCAGTAAATATCTTGTTGATCTAAGAGATTGTTATGTAACAGATTGAATTTTTGTCGAAGTAGGAGAGGCGACTTTATAGCCGGAGTTAGCCGTCATCGGTTGGTGTGGCAAAGGTGTAGGGCTATCGGGTTGTAACAAGATCGATAAGTTTTATTGAATCTGTAGAGGGGGTTTATCGAATAAATTATCAATCTAATCATGTCATTACGATTTTTCTGGTTACATAGTGTGCAGCTTTTTACGCTTTGGTGGGTGTTGAAAGGTGTATCAAAGATGTTACAGCGGTTTTGGAGTTATCGGCGTTGGCGAGACAGACTTGTTAATAAAACAATGGTTTGAGGAGAATATGAAGAAAGAGAAGGGCTGTAATGCTGGTGTATCAGTTTCGATCCTTACGCTATCCGAAACTAGCTTGGGGGCCTTGGCCGGTTTCGGTAACTTAGAGTCAGTAATTAGAGCCTGTAAATAGCTTTGAGAGGTTCTGTCTAGACTTGGTAATCGCGAGTCAACTGCTCTAGTCGTTTGGCGGTTGCGGCGACGTGATGACTGGCCTGGGTGGTCTGAACTGATGATTCAGCCGTTCGCGCTGACAGGTCTCGAATCGACACGATGTTACGGCTCATCTCCTCGGAGACAGATGATTGTTGTTCGGCGGCTGTTGCGATCTGTGTATTCATATCACGAATCATCATCACCGACTGGCGAATCCGATCGAGGGCGCCCTCGGCATTGCTGACATCCTCAACACAGCGCTGAGCGCTATCGCGTCCTTTATGCATGACACCGACCGCCCGGTCGGCGCCTTGCTGTAGTTTCTCAATCATCTGGTTTATCTGCTCGGTGGAGCTTTGTACCCGTTGTGCCAGTGTACGGACTTCGTCAGCCACTACGGTAAACCCGCGTCCCTGTTCACCGGCTCTGGCAGCTTCGATCGCTGCGTTGAGCGCTAACAGGTTAGTCTGCTCGGCTATACCCCGAATCACATCGAGAATGGCGCCGATATCGGAGCTATCCTGATGTAACTCGGTGATCACCTGCTCGACTTGATAGACCTCGTCGGCAAGTTGTTTGATGGTGTCTTGCGATTGGGCGACGATCGCATTTCCTGATTGAGCATCACTATCCGCTTGGTTGGCGGCTTCAGCGGCCTGGTTGGTATTTCCGGCGACATCTTGAACTGTCGCGGTCATCTCATGCATCGCGGTAGAAACCTGTTCGGTTTCTTGCATCTGCTCCTGCATCCCCTGATTTGTCTGGTCACTCATTTGACTGAGTTGGTCAGAGGCCTCCGCTAATTCGCCGGTAGACTCCTGAATTCGGCCGATGACCGTTTTTAAGCGAGCCCGAACCATATTGAGTGATATTTGCGCTTCACCGAAGGCACCGACTTTGTCCGTTTGTATCCGGACATTGAGGTTGCCGTTGGCCAGCTCCTTGGCGGCCTGAGCCATTTCACGTATCGGTTTGGTTATCTGCTGCGATGACCACCAAAGCCCATAGCCGAACATCAGAGTGGCGATTGCAATCAAACTGTATTGTGTCGCTGACAGATTGCCTGAAAGAGAGACTGCAGCCAGTACCAGTAGCAGCCAACAACTTTGCAGCAGTTTGAATTGGGTACTGATTTTCATCCGCCAGTCACGCGGTCGCGGCAGCTCAGCTAACTTTTTATTATTGACCTGCTGGTATAACGCCTGAGCCTGATCGATCTGCTGTTGACTGGGCTTACTACGTACCGATTGATAACCGCTGACCTGACCCTCTTTAACGATGGCGGTGACAAAGGCGTCAACCCAGTAGTGGTCACCATTCTTACAACGATTCTTTACGATTCCGCGCCAGGATTGTCCCGATTTAACGGTATCCCACAGGTTCTTAAACGCCGCAGGCGGCATATCGGGGTGGCGAATCAGGTTGTGATTCTTGCCGATCAGCTCTTGTTCGGTAAAACCGCTGATATCAAGGAAGTCACGGTTAACGTAGGTGATCTGTCCTTTGAGGTCTGTCATTGAAATGATGCTTTGACCTTCGCGGAATGGAACTTCTTTACCGCTGATCGGCAAGTTTACTTTCATGCTGGAACCTTTTCATATTCACGTTGGCACAGTTTATCTGTGCCAGTTATGTCAATAACAACGAAGGGGTTGGTGTGGTAGGCAGAGCCGACACGCGGTAACAGGTTGTACTACCTGAGTTCAGAAAGCGCATTTGTACCATGATTGAGTGTCAAGTCAATTTTAATTAATATGCAGTATTGGTTGATTATCAATTCATGCAAGGCGTTGTTTTCTTGAAGTAAATCGTAATCGAAATCGTCTGCTGCCCGATCTGCCGGGGAATCCGTAGAAAGTCGTGTTAAAGGTGAGAGGCGTTTTATCGAAAGGGGGAACAGGCAAGGTGCTTTGATCGTAAGGCTATGGCATAAAAAAGGCGCCTCTTAACAGAGGCGCCTTGGGCTATTGAATCAGATTACTGAGCCAGAAGGTCAGTGATGCGTTCGGAGATTAGCCTTTGGTGAACTCAGGGTAAGCTTCCATACCACACTCAGCAATATCAGCGCCTTCGTACTCTTCCTCTTCGCTGATACGGATTCCCATAACCGCTTTGAGTACGCCCCAAACGATCAGGCTGAAGCCGAATACCCAGACGAAGATGGTCAGCGCGCCGATTATCTGGCCCGAGAAACTGACATCACCGTTGGTAACAGGAACCAGCAGCAAGCCCAGCAGACCACAGGTACCGTGGACCGAGATAGCACCGACCGGATCGTCGATACGCAGCTTGTCGAGAGTGATGATCGAGAACACGACCAATACACCACCGATAGCGCCGAATAACGTCGCTTGCAGTGCCGTTGGCGTTGAAGGCTCTGCGGTGATCGCTACCAGACCGGCCAGTGCACCGTTAAGCAGCATGGTCAAATCCGCCTTGCCGAACAAAATGCGGGCAGTAATCAGCGCTGCAATCGCGCCGCCAGCTGCTGCGGCGTTGGTGTTAAGGAATACCATGGCGACAGAGTGGGCACTGGAGATATCACCTAACTTGAGGACGGAACCACCGTTGAAACCGAACCAGCCCATCCACAGGATGAATGTACCCAGTGTTGCCATCGGCAGGTTGGCACCGGGAATAGCATTGATTGAGCCATTAGCGCCGTATTTACCTTTACGCGAACCTAGCAACAATACGCCAGCAAGCGCTGCCGAAGCACCGGCCATGTGAACGATACCGGATCCGGCGAAGTCAGAGAAACCTAGGTCACCGAGGTTATACATACCGAAGACGTCGTCGCCATTCCAAGTCCAGGCACCTTCCATCGGGTAGATGACACCGGTCATCACGACAGCAAAAGCCAGAAAAGCCCATAGCTTCATCCGCTCAGCAACTGCGCCTGAAACGATCGACATTGCAGTGGCCACGAAGACCACCTGGAAGAAGAAGTCAGAAGCGCCGGAGTAAACCGAATCACCGCCGAAGCCCGCCTCTTTCGAGTCCGCCAATACCTGCTCCACATCGACAGTTTCGATGCCGGACAGGAAGATGCCGCCGCCGTACATCAGCTCGTAACCGACAACCAGATACATGATGCAAGAGATCGCAAACAAGGCGACGTTTTTGGTCAGAATTTCGGTGGTGTTCTTGGCCCGAACCAGACCGGCTTCAAGCATTGAGAAGCCCGCAGCCATCCACATTACCAGCGCACCGCACACCAAGAAATAGAAGGTGTCCATTGCATACTGCAGTTCAAAAATTTGGTTTTCCATGATGATTCCTCTTAGTAACCTGTTCCGTCGCGAGCGTGCTTGTTAAAGCGCGCTGTCGCCGGTTTCGCCAGTACGGATGCGGATAACCTGTTCCAGGTCGCTAACAAAAATTTTGCCGTCGCCGATCTTGCCGGTGTTGGCAGTTTTAGATACGCACTCAATCACCTGGTCGACAATCTCGTCGCTGACAGCAGCTTCCAGCTTCACTTTGGGAAGAAAGTCGACCACATACTCGGCGCCGCGATAGAGTTCGGTATGGCCTTTTTGGCGGCCGAATCCTTTGACTTCGGTTACGGTTATGCCTTGTACGCCGATCTCTGAGAGAGCCTCTCGGACATCGTCCAGCTTGAAGGGCTTGATCACAGCCGAAATTAGCTTCATGGCTAAATCTCCTAATGGTTAAAAAGACGGCAACGCCCTAATGTGTTTTGCGGTGTGCCAGTTACCCAGTATTAGCATTAGCTATGCCAATATTTACATTATTGATTTTAAACAATGACTTAATGATATTTTTAGGCTTTTTTTCTTCTCGGGATCGGTCGATGGTGTTGGCTCGAGCACAACAAGCAGGCACTAATTCGGTGCGTGCGCTTTATTGGTGCGGAAAAGACTTTGAATGAGGAAGTAGGTCAACGCAGCGGGGGTATTCGCTGGATGATAGTGTTCGATTAGCCGTGCTAAAATGACGCAAATTCATAATTCAGGAGCCGCAGAGATGATCTCAGCAAAGTTATTTGAAGGCCTGACCGACCAGTTAAGCCAGCTATTGGGCGAGGTGCCGCAACAGACTCAGCAGGAGGTTCGCAATAGTGTCGGTCTGATCGTACAGAGTGCGTTATCACGGCTGGAGTTGGTGACTCGAGAGGAGTTTGACGCGCAAAGTGAGGTATTGGCACGTACCCGCGTGTTGGTGGAACAACTGGAACAGCGTTTGGCTGAGCTGGAAAGTGACGCCAACACCGGTCAGTAACAGCAGACCACGCTGAAAATACCTTACTAAGATAGTGTGATATCTGCGGCTGTGCCATACTTCAGCGCCATCCTGAAACAACCCATATGTAGGTAGACGTAGTATGTGGATGTCTGTTCGTTTAACGGCAGCGATTCTGTCGATGTTGTTCTCCGCAACCTGCTTTGCCGGCTCTCTGCCCGCGCCGACGGGTGATGTAATTCTTATCATCAGTGGCAATATCAGCCACAGCAACATCGCTGGGACGGCACAGTTTGACCGGGCGATGCTGGATGCACTGCCACAACAGCACTTCACCACCACCTCTCCTTGGACTGAAGGCCCGCATCGGTACGATGGTGTGCTGCTTAAAGAGCTGCTAATTACCGTCGGAGCCCAGAGTGCATCGGTCACTTTAAAAGCGCTCAACGATTATCACGTGACTCTCGAGCTGGCTCCGATCGCCGATTATCCGGTACTAGTGGCGATGAAGTCCGATGGCAAAGTGATGCGGGTACGTGATAAGGGGCCATTATGGCTGCTCTATCCGATGACCGATTATCCGGAGTTAGATAGCCAGAAAAACCACCTCAACATGATATGGCAACTCGATCGGATTGAGGTCGAATAATGAAAAGTCTGAGCGGAATGCGTGTCGGCATTCTGATCGTTGTCGTGCTCACCTTTGCCGCGAGCGCCATCTTTAGCTATCAGCGCCAGAGCGAAATTCGAAATCACTTGGAGCTGGTACAGAAGAGCGGCGCTTGGTCAGTGTCTGAGTTAGAGGGTGAGCTGCTAAAGTTTACACAGGTACTGGAATTGTCGGGGTTGGGGCAGCGTAGCCAGGAACAATTGACCCTTCGGTTCGATCTACTTTGGTCACGCCTGGATACACTGCGCATCGGTATAGAGACCCATGCAATTCGGCAACAGCCGGGGGCTGTTGAGTTGTTTGTAGAGCTGTCACAATTGCTCCAGAAGAACGAGAATGCCGTATTCGCGTTAGAGCCGGGCGATAAGCCTGAGGCTGACCGATTGCTTAACGCTTTTGTGGCTGTTCAACCTAAGGTTAGGGAGCTTAACGTCAACAGTTTCTACGATCCTTACCGAATGGGGTTGAGCGAAGGCGGGACTCCCCCTCCCGTCAGTTTAAGCCTGTCGATGCTCGGGCTGCTGCTCAGCGGCGCAGCTCTGGTACTTTTGGTTATCCGAGAGAGCGCTCGAAATCGACAACAGGCGCTGCATGATGATCTGACGGGTCTGCCCAATCGCAAGTATTTCAATGCGCTATTGCAGCGAACAGAGGCTGACGTGGCGAACCGCGGTAACCGCTGTGGCGTGCTGGTTATCGATCTGGATAACTTCAAGGATATCAACGATACCTTCGGTCATGCTGCCGGCGATCAGCTACTAAGAGAGGTCTCGCAGCGGCTTCGAAGCAGCCTATATGATGATGCTATTGTTGCCCGGTTGGGCGGTGATGAGTTTGCCGTGTTGCTGCAGTCATCGGACGATCTGTCGAAGTGTATCGAGCAGGTTAATCGGCTCTGCCAGCGGATAGGTCAGGCTGTCGAGATTGGGGAAGAGCGCATATCAGTCTCCGCCAGTATCGGTGTCAGTATCTACCCGGATGATGGCGTTAGCATACGGCAGGTGATGGGAAATGCTGATCTTGCGATGTACCTGGCAAAGCGTCAAGAGGGCGTCAGCTTTCGTATCTATGATGCTGAAATGAGCACCCAACGGTTGCGTCGCAGGGAGTTGGCTCGGCAGTTAAGGCAGGCGATCGTTAAGGACCAACTGTTATTGAACTTTCAACCGCTGGTACAGCTCAGCAGCGGAAAGATAGAATCGTTGGAAGCGTTACTGCGCTGGCATCATGCTGATTATGGCTATATTTCGCCGCTAGAGGTTGTCTCGATCGCTGAGCAGTACGACCTGGCTCTGGTGCTCAATGAGTGGGTGATTGATCAGGTTTGCCGGCAAATCAGTTTGTGGCAGCAGAGCGGTTTACCGGGTGTGAAAGTTGCGGTGAATATCTCACCGTCGATGTATAGCAAGCATGATTTGGTCGGCACCGTCTCACGGTTTATTGAGCAGCACGGTATCGATGCTCGCCAGCTGTGTATCGAGGTGACCGAAGATACCACGATGCGGGATATTGACAGCTCGCCGGGCATTCTAAAAGCGTTACGAAAGTTGGGGGTCGAGCTGGCACTGGATGATTTTGGCACCGGTTACTCATCGCTGAGCCATCTAAAACAACTGCCGGTTCACAAACTCAAGATAGATAAATCGTTCGTACAGGATTTAAATACCGAACCCAAAGATCTGCGTTTTATCCGTACTATTCTGAACTTAGCGGCAAGTATGAAGTTGACGGTTGTCGCCGAGGGCATCGAGTCGGTGCAGAATTTGGATGACCTGCGCCAGGCGGGTTGCCCGATCGGTCAGGGTTATCTGTTCTCGCGGCCGGTTGATGCGGTTGCGATGGAGCAATTGCTGCTTGACCAGCAAGCGGGGCGATTGTTGCAGGGAGGTGATGAGATGGCCGCTAATATCGACCGTCTTGGTTGTGTTACTGTTTACCCTACTACCGGTTAGCATTTCGTCCAGACAGGACAGCTAGTCTGCGGTTACATTTCTTATTCTAGTTTTAGTTCTACACCTGCATTGACGACAACGTATTCAAGGAAGAATCATGTCACTTGCTATCGTCTACAGTCGTGCCCAGCTGGGCATCGACGCGCCATTGGTTACCGTTGAGGTCCATCTAAGTAATGGTCTGCCGGGATTGTCGATCGTTGGATTGCCCGAGGCTGCCGCTAAGGAAATGCTGGTACACTTCTCGATCCATCCGTAAACGAAGCTGACGCATGACCGAACTCAAAGGCAAACCAGCCATCATCTACTCCCGCTTCAGCTCAAAGAAGCAGCGGCACGGTATGTCCATTGAGAGGCAGCATGACGCGGCATACGCATACATCCAACGTGAAGGCCTATACCTACTGCCTGAAGGCACATGGTCTGATCAGGGTGTTTCAGCCTACCACGGCAAGCACCGGCAGCAGGGAGAGCTAGGCCGACTCCTCGATTTACTCCAAGAAGGCAAGCTGCCTGAGGGCGTGGTTCTGGTCGTAGAAAACCTTGACCGATTAAGCCGTGAGACACCTTTGGATGCACTAGAACTAGTTACAGAGATCGTGCGGACGGGGGCTGTCATTGCGACCATCCATGATAATCAGGCCTACAGCCAAGCCAGATTCAAGCGTGACGCCAGCTCCCTGTTCCTACTGATCGCCCATATGCAGAGGGCAAACAGCGAATCTGAAGCAAGGTCAAAGCGTAGTAAAGCGTCATGGGAGAAGAAGTGGAAGCTCCAAGCTCAAGGTGAAGTGACCAAAGGGCGTAAGCCGTTTTGGATCAACAGCGACGGAAGCCTGAAGCCGGAGCAGGTCAAGCTGATAAAGGGAATGGTGGATCAGTACATTGCTGGCGATGGATACATCCAGATTGCCAAGCGCCTCAATAGGACGGGCACCCCAACTCCATCAGGGAGAGGCGTCTGGCAGCAGGGAGTCATTGTACGTCTCTTAAAGAACCCACAACTCCTGGGTTTGGTGGGTACGAATAAGATCTACGATGCAGCGATTGACCAACTGACCTTTAAGCAAGTGCAGGAAGTGGCTGAAGGGCGGCGTGGAGGAGGTCACGCAAGCAGATCGTTCTCATCAGCTACCAGAGGCGTCCTGTCCTGCGGCGAGTGTGGAGGAACGATGCAGGTCATTCGGTCGGGCAGCGGAAAGAGAACTGTGCGTTGCCGTAAAGCATTTTCTGATGGATGTGCCAACAAGGGCGGGCTGTCCTACCGACTATCAACCCTCTTCGCTGTCAAAGCAGCACGGATGAAAGCACTGGAACGGGCAGCTGTAGGATATGTCGAAGGCACCGAGTCCACCACGCAGGTCGAGCTGGAACAGGTTGAGAAGCAGATCGAAAGGCAGGTAAAGCTAGGATCGATGATTGATGGTGACATTGACCAAATCGCTGATGAGATCGGGCAGCTACAGGCGCAACGAGACACCCTGCGGCATCAAGCGTCACTGGAAGCCCAGCGGAGTCAGCTGACCGCATTCGACGATGTAATGAAGCTTGATGAAGAACTGCCTGCACTCGTCACCGCAGCACTGGAGGGTGACGGCGATATCGCTGCAAGTCAGGAGATCAACCGCTTGTTACGTGGCGCACAGATGGAGTTCAAGCTGGAAAGGCGTCACGGGAAGCAAGGCATAAGCTCAGGGAAACATTGGGCATGCCTAACTGGTCGCGCAGATATGACCGTCTTTGATGAGAAGAATCAGGAGGTCGGAGTTTTCAAGCGAACTGACGATGGTACGGAGGAGCTGGGTGCTGGCTACTGGTACCTTAAGAAACCTAAGGTGACCAATCCAAAATCAGAAGAAAATCTGTGAGGACATCTTAAATGTTGCTCTCACCCGTTATACCCCCGTCGGGGTGGGTTCCTAAGCACGGCTCAGTCCTCCTCTGTATGGTCATGGCAACATCCACACCCAACGTGAGCGCAGCACCACCGCAGACCTTCAGCCAAGCCAAGCGTATCGCTGCGACCCTCTACGCCGACCACCAGACCTCCTTCTACTGTGGGTGCTCGTACAGCCGCCAAGGCAAGAAGCTTGTGCCCGACCTCGGCTCATGCGGCTACGTACCACGCAAGGAACCCAAGAGGGCATCACGTATCGAGTGGGAACATGTCGTACCGGCGTGGGCGTTCGGTCACCAGCTCCAGTGCTGGCAGGACGGAGGGCGGAAGAACTGCAAGAAGGTCAGTGAGAAGTTCAGGAGGATGGAAGCCGACCTGATGAACCTTGTGCCAGCCCTTGGTGAGATCAACGGGAACAGGTCGAACTACTCGTTCACGATGCTGCAGGGTGAGCCTAGGGTCTACGGTGCGTGTGACTTTGAGGTGGCGTAAAGCTGAGCCACGACCTGAGGTCAGGGGCGACATAGCCCGTATCTACTGGTACATGGCGGAGACGTATGGGCTACGGATTAGTAACAAGCAACAGAGGTTGTTTGAGGCGTGGAGCAAAGGAGATGACACCCACGAGTGGGAAATCGAAAAGAAAAAACGCATAGCTCAACTTGAGCAGTAAGAATAAATACTACGTAGTACAAAGGAACCATAAAAGTGAAAGCGCCACCTGAAACGTCAAACCTCAGTCTCCAGCAAAAGCTCCGTGTCATCCCCCTGCAAGCTCAGTGTGTCGAAATCATACAGTTTTAAAGAGCGACTTTCGGCTACAGTCAGCTCATTATCATCAACCACTTCAACACCGAAAAATGCGATTCCTGGACACTTATCGAACAGGTCTTCAATAAAATCCTTGATTGCATCAAACGTCTCTTGGTGTGCAGATAGATGGCGATGATCAATGATCAGGGTGATACCGAGTTGGTAGTCTTCATCACTAGGTAGCTCGACACCATACTCTGGGACGGTAAAGCCAACGCTGGCTATAAACCCTACAGCTTCAGAAAAATCCGCATGCCTTAGCTTTTTCTTAATTTTGTTGATTGTAGGATCGATACGCGCATTGAATCTGTCAGGAAAAGCAGGCCGAGTATATCTCCGAGCCAACCATGTGGTGAGCGCCCGCATTTCGTTATCAGGGACTACGACAGAATCACATGGAGAGAATGGCTCTAACCAATGCCTAGGGAAAGAGCGCCTTTCATGTATCTGAGATAAGACTGGAACCTCTACGCCATCAACCAGTAGGTTCATTGCTAGTAGCCGAGAGTTTCGGCCGTAGGCTACGTCCTTTCGATACGATTTGGTCGGACGTGCCACAAGGAACTCAACAGATGGCTCCTTAAGATAGGACTGGTTTACTACAGCACATGTGTGAGTAATCAGTATCAAATAAGCATCTGAAGGCACGGACGGAAACCATGACCGCAAGTTCCACGTGTCGTTTCGGAAAAACACGGAGCCCTGCCGCCAGTTACGGGACTTGATAACCTCCATGTGGCTCAGGCTCCTGGGTAGTCCCTACTCTCCAAGGAAGAGCGCAAGTCACCAGAAGCCAGCTGCCTTGAAGACTCCTTACGGCGCATGGCGTTTTCAAGCACAGGGATCAGCATCTCGTATGCCTGATTGAATGAGGCTTTGTCCGAAGAGGGGTCTGAAAGAACCTCAGCCATGTTAATCCCGCTCGGCAACGCTCTCTTGAGGAACTTTCCGAGCAGAGGTGCATAATCAGGTGACACCTCTTCTATCAGGTTCTTCAGATGCATAAGGCGTGCAACATTTGCCTCGTTGGGCTCTTCTTTACCCTTCTTCCAGCTGTAGATAGTAGGTCTGCTGACACCAACAATTTCCGCTAGCTGCGATACATTTAACCCTAAATACGATTGGATGCTGCTAACAAGCTCAGGCGCTGGCGAAACAACATCTGCTGATTCGGGAAGCTGGAAGACGTTATCAGCAATAATTCTCAGGTTAGAGGTGGCGGGGTTGTCGAGCAGGTCAGGTAAGGCTGCATGTATACCAGTACCTGTGCCTGTCAGAGACAACACAAATACCGCCGCTGGAAGTATTCTTTTTGCGAACGAGGAACCTTCGGCGACTTGCGCTTCCTGTGCGGATGCCGTGGTACGCATAACAACGGCCATAGGAACAGGCGGAGTTGGCACTGCCGTACACATTGAGTTCATAACCATGGTGCTATCCCTCGCTCCACTCTTTGATTGCTTCGTCTGTTACTGCACTCTTAAAAGCGCACGACGCATTACAATGCATTTTGTTAATGGTGCTGACAATCTGATCGGTGTTGAATGCCCTAAGCTGTACCCTACCACTTTCATTACTTTGATGAACATGATCGGTATCGAGGATTACAAATCTCTCTGCGCAATGAGGATTTTTTATCTCGAGGTAGCCCGCAGTTTCTTTCAAGTCTGCAGGAATAGTATCGCCAGCCTCAAGGGTATGACTACGTATAAAAAGCGTTCCCAAATCGTTGCTGTAACGGTTCTCAGTACGGTTCTGGCTGGAAGACGATTCGACTCCGCTCAACTGTAAAGGGAGCAGCTCTTCTGAAACGTAATCAGAGAGTTTCTTACCTGATTTTGCAGAAATTGCGTCAATGTAACGCAGCCCGAGGGTATGGTAATGCGTTATGTCGGCCTTGGAAGAAACTATATCTAAAACTTCTGCGAGCTTTTGTCCGAAGGTATCAAAGTGACCATACACCGATGTGTGAAACAGAATGAGGTTTGACTGCAAAAGCACGCCCCATTGCCTTTCAGCATCAACAAAAGACCACTGCATGCTCTCGTTGGTCGAAACTTTCGATTCGCCGTTAGAATCATGTTCAATAGTCACGCCACGAATTGTGGTGGGGGTGTATTCCGGATACTTGCGACGTAACGCCTCTTGGATATCAGGAACGTAGTCGGAGATTTTCTGTACATCAGAAAAACGAACGACAGCCAGCGTATAAACAAGTGGCGGAGTCTTTAATGCTCTCAAGCGATCGTTCATGCCTTGCCCAAGCTCCTTTTTACCTTTCAGTTCATTACGTCAAGGCGGCTGACTTTACACGTTGCTTTACACCATAACAATACGACAAGAGGCCTCAATGTCAAATAACCTATAGCCAGAGCGCCCGCATAAATACTTAACCCAACTGACACCATACGACCCACATTCTAGTTTAGTGTTAGCTAACACCCTTACCCTCTTCCTTCTCCGCGTCTCTGACCGACACCCACAACCACTACTGGCACTATCCAAGTAGCGCGCCCATTCGTCTCAGTGGGGTACACCCTAGCGGTACGTCTCGTTAATGTCTCGTAAAGGTTGACCTAACCCTATGCAAGACAGTAGAGTCGCCACCTCTTAGACCCAAACGAGACACAGGGACGACATCATGACTACTTTTGCCTACTGCCGTGTATCAACTCTCGATCAAGACACCGCCATCCAAGAGGAGGGATTACGCAAGGCCTACCCTGATGCTGTAGTCCGCACAGAGAAAGCTTCAGGCACGACCACGCAAGGGCGACCAGTGCTGGAGCTGATTCTTGAGATGGCCGTTGCCGGTGACAAGGTTGTTGTCTGGAAGCTGGATCGACTTGCGCGGAACATGAATGACCTGACGAACATCGTGCAGACCTTGGAGGACAAGGGTGCATCTCTGGAAATACTCGACCAGAACATCGATACAGCCACCGCAACTGGTAAAGCCTTCTTAGGGATGCTGGGCGTCTTCGCTGAGTTTGAGACCAACTTGAGAAAGGAGCGGCAGCTTGCAGGCATCGCCAAGGCTAAGGACGACGGTAAGTACAAAGGCAAGCAGGCGACCATAGACGTCGACAAGGTCAATGAGCTGAAGGCGGGCGGAATGGGTGCGACCTCAATCGCTAAGGAGCTGGGCATAGGTCGAGCGTCTGTCTATCGGCTGCTGAAGGCTACAGCGAGCTGATAACCCACTCCCTAGGAGAAGAAGGCCGACGTTGAGATTACTGCGCGTCTGGCTGGTGCATCTCCTACCTAAATTTAATCATGGGGGTGAATATGACACTCGAACGAATCGGCAACAGCGGGCGATCCAAGCCAGCACTAAAGTACGCTAACGAAGCCGGAACCTGCAGCCGACCAAGCTGCAGCCGGATGTTACGCCGAGCCACGGCAGGCTACTACGGCAAGTACTGCAACCAATGCTCACGACGCTTGATCGACCATGGTGATTTCACCACGGATGTTCCGACCATCACACAGCAGCCGTACGCAGTGCTGTACGAGACGATCAAAGAGGTCGCTGCAACGCTGATCAAGGAGGCGGATGGGTCTATGGGTCGGCAAGCAGCCGCGTTGGAGCGTGTGGCTGAGTTCAGCAATGCAGACGGCATGGGTGACCCTGTGTTAGCTAAGCGTTCTGATATCTGGTTAACCCACCACTATTACCACCACCAGTTGGTGACCAAGAAGCGTGACCCAATCGACCTGCTGCTTCACATGACTGCTGTGGTGGGGGTGACTCAACTGCACTCACAAGGGTTCTCGACTGACGATCAGGAGGCGCTGTTCCTGTGCAAGCGAGGGCTCGGCTACAAGTCGTTACCATCAGTCAGGCTTAGTCTCGATGGGTCACCAGCTGGACATGGGCGGTTCCCACTTCGGACAGCGCGGATGTTGGCAAAGCGTATCAAGGGTGACTGGACGCTGACGCCCTGCATGCTGGAGCTGGTTGCGGAGTCGATACAGACCAAGGCGGAGGCCAAGAGTACCGCTGGTACAAACTAGATAGGAGCTGGTGAACGTGTATCATCGCCAACCGACTACCACCACAAGAAGGAATCGATGCGACCATGACAAGCCAAGCAGTAGCGGCCACGGTTAACAAAGCACCAAAACCAACGACACTTGAAGACGTCGCCAAAGGCAGTGTCCGAAGCATCCCTGTTGATAGCATCATGGCAGACAGTACGACCCAAACACGAATGACCGCACTAGGAACACAAGGCGAGCAAGAGCACGCGGCAAGACAGAGCCGACTCGTGGTGAGTGACATCGCTCAAAGTGCGAAGAGTGATAAGGAATTTGAATTACCGAACCCCATAATGGTCGCTGAGGTGGATGGTCGAAGGAAGCTGATAGATGGTCACCACAGACTTGAGGGCTTCAAGAAGGCTGGTCGCAAGAAGATACGAGCGTACGTTATCAAGACCTCCGAGGCTGACTGGAAACGGCTAGCCATCCAAGCGAACTCCGTATCACAGATCGTCCCAGAGAGCAGAGCGGAGCGACTTGAAAAGGCGTGGCAGCTAGTCAAGGTAGGGCACGATGGTGAGCGTTGGATCAGCCCGTCGGACAACAACTCAAGGACTGCCACGAGGCATCAAGTCACACGGAAGACCGTGATCAAAATGGTCGATACCAGAAAGAAGCTACGAAGTGACGATGACCTGTCCAACATGACATGGGCAGAGGCTCAGGCGCGTATCTCAGAGTATGAAGATCGGGAGTTTGATGAAGGGAAAGAAAGGGAGCCTGCGGAACACGCGGCAGCGATAGCGCAAGACTTAATCGAGACAGGCCGAATCGCATCGATGGTCGAAGGAGGATGGCTGCTCACGGCGCTATACCACCTCATAACCGATAATAATGTGCCGTATGGCCTATCCCCAGAAGAGCTAGTTGAATACATCAGGGCGCACCATAGCGGTACAGGGATAGGGTTCACCGACCCACTTATCGAAACGGAAGACCGCTTTTGAACGTAAAAAAGTGATTGGAAAATAAACTTGGCACAACGCCCGCAAAGCCCATTAACAAAGGGTTTCAAGGTGATTGTCTATGGAGCCCGCGTGTGACCTTTGATGTGTAAATACACAGCAGAGGAGCCGCCGATCAAAGACACTTCGGAATAAGTACTAGCTCCTCTCTTGTGGCTGTTAAAGAAGCCAAAGACCGGGTCCGTAGCGCGCTACTTAATGCCCGTTTTGATTACCCGATGCGCCGGATTACCGTCAATTTAGCTCCGGCAGATCTGCCCAAAGTCGGGGGGCGCTATGATCTGGCGATCGCGTTAGGCATTTTGGCCGCCTCCGAACAGATTCCAGCGCAAGCGTTACAGTCGTTTGAAGTGATCGGCGAACTGGCGCTGTCGGGGGAGTTGCGAGCAGTTTCCGGCGCCCTACCGGCGGCGATTCAGCCTGCTGCTGCCGGGCGATCATTGTTGCTGCCAGAGGCATCGGCTGCCGAAGCGGCGTTGGCGGAGCCTGCCTGTGTGATCGGTAGTAACCACCTATTACAGGCCTGTGCCTTTTTGAGCGGCCATGAAACGATCGAACCCACCACCCCTGCTGCCCAGGCGCCAATTTGTTATCAGGGTGATCTGACTGAGGTTAAAGGCCAGTTTCAGGCTAAGCGAGCGCTGGAGGTCGCCGCAGCCGGCGGCCATAGCTTGCTAATAGTGGGGTACATTAACCCGTGAAATTGGCGATTAGAGAATAGGTAGCTAGACAGCCCCTTATGGCCCATAGCAGCCTGTTGCGACTGCTTATGTAGCCTGCTATCTACGATGGAGTTCGTATGCAAAGCGGACGTGATCTCCGTGACCGCTTATGGCAAGTGTTGCGACAAGTACTAAACCGCTCGCGCGGTAGTTGCTGCTACCTGTAAGTCCTGCATC
>JBALVL010000003.1:0-161369 GCA_036961355.1 Motiliproteus sp. | reverse complement strand
TAGCCGAATTTAACGACTCGGCTGAACAGGCTTATAAAGTCACTGATTCAGGTAATAGAAACCCGATGGACCGGTTTCGCAACTTACCCATCAACACCCGAGAGCCAAAACCATTCACAGCATCAGAAATGGAAGGCATCTTAAATCAACTCCAGGGACAAGAACGGAACTTGATCCAATTCGCTTTTTGGACCGGACTTCGAACATCTGAGCTAATTGCGCTTCGATGGGAGGACTTCGACTCGTCCAACAAACGTATCTATGTTCGAACGGCTGTCGTCCGCAGCAAAGAGAAAGGTACCAAGACCCATTCCGGCCACCGAACAGTAGAGTTATCAACCCAAGCACTGGCTGCAATTGAAGCTCAAAAACAGTTCACCACCGATAGCCTGAGAATTTTCCACGATCCGAAGAACGGCGTACCTTGGCATGATGATCAAGCCATTCGTAAACGTGTCTGGACGCCTGCTCTTGTCGCTGCAGGCATTGAATACCGATCCCCGTACCAAACTCGTCATACTTTTGCATCGATGATGCTATCATCTGGAAAAAATCCGTTGTGGGTAGCGCAGCAGATGGGGCACAAAGACTGGGGAATGATTAGAAAAGTTTACGGGCGCTGGATTCCTGTAGAAACTAATTATTCCTAACAATAAGGGATTGATATGTCTAAATGGAATGAACAACTAAGTAGTCACGCTATACAAACGACTATTACTAACCTTACCGAAAGTTTAAAAAATGACTCGTTAATATCTGACGATATAACCGTTATAGATTTAATCGACAAAATTAACCAAGGTGTCTCTTATTCTAAAATATGCATAGCAAATGCTATACCTTCGTTAATAAATATTGGGCACCTAAACAATGCTAATGCTCAGTTAGCTAGTGCACTATCTGAAATAAGTAACTTCATCACAAATAAAAATATCACTCACTTAAATAATGCATCCAATAATATCGATGCCGTAATGCCTCAGTTAAATGCACTTCCAATACCAAGCAGCATAATTTCCGAAGAAACTCATGTTGAAGCGGTGGAAAGCTTTAGAGCGCAAATAGAGAAATCTCTTCTTTCTTTAAAGTCTTTAAATAGTGAGCTTGTAGAAACTATAACAACGATATCAGATAAATCAGCTCAACAATCACATAAAATAAGTAGCATTTCTGATGCTATCGATCAGCACCAGGAGTCTATTGAAGAATCTCTTGAAAATTTTAACCTGAGATTTGATACGTTAGAAAATGAATCGAGTGCCAAAATCGATATCATAGCCGCCAACGCTGATGACAAATGCAACAACATTGAAACTAACTACCAAACAAGTCTTGAATCTAAAAAAGCTGAGATTGAGGACGCCTTCACTGATATTTTAGATAAAAATGAAACGGAGCATGCTAAGCAGTCAGAAAAACTTAGCAGCAGTGCAAACAAAATAATACAAGCACTAGAAAAAAATAAACTAACCGCATCAAACCTTGTTCAAATAATTGGCAATATTGGAATAACTGGGAATTACCAAAAAATAGCCAATCAAGAAAAGGAGGCGGCAGATAAGTGGCGAAACATTGCTTTAGGGTTAATGATTGGAATGGTTGTAGTAATAGCATTCACAATAGCGATATCGGCCTCTAACGGTTTCGACTGGAAATTAGCATTATTTAGAATCGGTGCTGCTTTGATTTTAGCAATTCCGGCAACGTATGCAGCTAGAGAATCAACCAAGCATAGAGCACTTGAAAATCATAATCGTAGAGCAGAGTTAGAGCTAGCATCGCTCGATCCGTTCCTTGAAAAGCTCCCAGAAGAAGTTCGACATAAAGTGAAAGAAGGCCTAACTGATAAGTTCTTTGGTTTAACCTCACCTGAATTAAATAATGAAGATCCTGCTACGACGACCGCTTTAATCGACCTGTTAAAAACGGCTATATCTAAAAAATGACTCTACTTTTGCTGTTGCTGCAAAGACGATTCTTTCGGATGGCCGGTTTAATCAACAGGATGAAAATATGAACATACAACAGCTTTTGAACGACCTAGAAGCAGGCTGTACTTATCGAACAGCTAGGGGTGAGAGCATCTTCGATAAAGAGCTGTTCATAGTCAAATCTGCTTTGATTTTTTCCTTAAAATCCGAAGGTATCGATGATGAACAAAGCACGAAGTTGAAAGCTGAATTTGATAGGCATATCCCAAAGATATTGGGGGTAGGCCACAGTTTGTATTCATGCATACAGTTTGGTGATGGCAAAAAAGGGAAAGCGGCGATAGAAGCACTAGAACGGCAGCTACTTGGCAGTACCTTAACGGAAATGGAGGGGGCCTCGCGCACCTACGGAAAGGGACCATTCACCGGTAGCAATGGATAATTTACCTCTAATAATTTAGTCTTTGGCACCATATAGGCACAAGGAACCGTCAATGCTCAACCAGACAGGCGTGGACGCGGGTTCAAGTCCCGCCAGCGCCTTCCTGAATAGCGACAGCAAGCACATGTCGATCGTCAACGTCGGGGAGATTAAGCAACTGTTCCAGGTGCTCATATCCGTCAACGCATGCGCCTGGGAACACCTCATCCATCTTATCGCGAGTGGCCTGAAGCACTTTCAAGGGGATCTCTGGCCGCTTCGCATGGCAGTTTCGAACCCACTCATCATGTATCCGTGCTGACCACACAGGGCGGTAACCACCTGCTTGAGCAACACTGAGTAGACAATCTCGAATCTGGGCGGGGAAGATGACGTTCGCATCCAGGACTGCAATCAATCTTCGTAGCCCATGTCGTACTTTTGAGCCAGTTCTGCCATTTCAGCCAAGCCAGCTTCTTGTTGCTGAAAGAGACGTTCTTTGTAGGCGTCCACATCCGATAGATTAGCTCTACGATGGGTGCCTGCGAGAGTGAAAGGAATCTCACCGGAGTCCATCAGCTTAACGACCGTAGGGCGCGACAGGTTGAGAACTTCTGCTGCTTGCTGAGTGGACAGTGGTTTTTCATTCGTCTGTATAGTGACTGCGACACCGTTTCTCACGTTATCGATCAGAAAATAGAGTACTTCTGACAAGTCTGACTGCTGCTTTCTGATCTCCGCCATCTTTTGGTGCCTTACGGATTTACTACTGATGAGCGGCACTGTGACAACGGGACCGGTCGCTTGATGCTGAAAGAACCAAAACGATGTATCAGTTTCCTTATCCGGGACCGCTCTAGCCTGCCCTATGAAACCCGTTACCAGTCGATTCAGATTTGGAAGCACATGCTTGGTTCGTAGCTCGTTAGCCACCAAACCACCTTCAGGGGACTCCTCCATTTCTTTTAGGAAAGCCTCGATCTTATCCAAATCAAGATCGGCATCTGTTTCGGAAGGCTGTATCACCATGCCCGTTTTGGTGCGTTGTAGTTGCATAATCGCCTCGGTTTTTTACTGCAGGCCAACTATAACTCATAAACGAAATAAACGAAAAACTCGGCATAAGTCTCTATCTACCACCGGACGCGATGCATCTGATCGGTAACACGTTGGATCTAACGTGGGATGGTAATCCTCCCTTTTTTAGCGGGTGCCAAAACTTTATCGATAATACGGCGATGGGGATCGTAATCCTCATCAACAGCTATGCCAAAGCCGGTCATCTTGGTTTGTTTGAGAATGGCTCTCCCTTTCTCTGTCTCCACCAAGTTAACCAGCAGCTGTTGAATCTGCTTCCCTAACTCCGGGGCCATATCCTGTTTGACGGCCCAGGATAGGTGTAACAGGGGCTCTATATCTTCCTGTTTTCATGCAGCGTGTCGCTTTCATGTTTGGTTTTTGGTTCCAAGTCCCTGCCAGATAGCCAGGGTACGAAAATAATGGGTGATTAGGGTAATGACTGTATGACTACACCCAAACATACCGCTTATCAAAGGAATGGCTTCTTGAGAACCATAGTATCGAGCCAACAAAAGAAATATATCCGGTGCGTTCGGTCACCAGACTGCAGCAGCATCTTTGGTCAGAGAGGCAGTGCTTGAACACCCTCAGCCTGGCCGAAATCTCTGCTCATCTTTGATGGTAATTATCCGTTCTTTGGCCGAAATATTCCGGAATTGCTGCTGGATAGATGCGTATTGTTTTGCCTCCAGGCCTGCGTCCTTTGCGATATCAGGCCAAGCCAAGAGCGCGTCATTCACCTGCTCGATAATCTGTTGAGGGTTTGAGACATCACCTGCGCGCGCGGCCTGTATAAGATCCGCATAGCTGAAGCCTTCACGCTTACCGTTACAGCTCATCTGGTGTGACTCGATAAATTTGTTACCAGGCTTGTAGCTGAAACAAATATCGTAAGCCGGTGTTAACTCCCACTGCCCTTCCATGTCCATCATGAACGCGTGATTTTTCGTGTGGTCGTCATGATTACGGGCCAAGATATTGAAAACCATCCGCCGATAGATTTGATCTAACGTGTCCTGCCCTAACCCGAGCTTACGGGCCGTCACAAACAGCTGTTCGTAACCCTGCGATCCCGGGGGGTCTCTGTCAGCGTGCGCCATGCCGCAAAACGACTGCACATGGACTTTCTCACCGTCGGAGTAACGATCAAACCGCTCTGCCATGAAATGGTGGCGACCGGCATCCTCGAAAAGCTCACAGCGCATCATTGGGATATCGGCCAAAAGAGCCATCTTGTAGTAGGCGTACTCTATCTGGCCAATATGGCGAGATGTGGCGTGCTCCTCATTGTGCACTTCATCGAACTTCATCAACCAGTAGCCGAAACCTTCTGGTGCCTTAGAAGCACCACTAACGACCTGGTTGGTCTCTTCGTTCCAGGCAATGACGGCCTTAGCTTTTGCTCCGCCAGCGCTCGTACCGACCTGAACAAGCGTGTCGAAGTTTCCATTAGACAAGGAGCTTTCCGTGCTGCCACGTTGCTTTAAAACCGCCTCAGCAACGCTCACGAGTTCTTCTATCACTATTGATACCGGTTTGCTGTCTGGCCAAGTATCGTAATCAGGTTCAAATTCGAGCGCCCCCATACTCCGAGCACCGAGATAGGTTAATCGTTCAACGGGGGTCACTTCATCCAGACTGCGGCCGACTTTGCCCAGTTTTGCGGCCAACACCGCATTACCGAACTTCTCGGGTAGGCAGTCAGCGATAAGACCCGGCAAGCCCATGAAGCTTTTCGTACGCACATGAGCGGGAAACTCAAACAGTCGATTCCGGGTAAGAGGCATTGTTAAAGGCGCGATTTCAAGGCCCGAGTCAACGAATTCGGGAGCATAGGCAAATCGTCCAAGCGATCGATCGTCGTCCCAGGTTATGGCACCAACGAGGTTACCCCAAAGCTTTACGGCTATTGCCGTCATTTTTCCTTACTCGCATCACCAATCGAGACCGTATTATTTCTTTGATACTTGCCGACTTCTTTCTTCTTGTTCGCCGTAACAATAACGCGCTTGCCTGCAACGCCGGGTACACCAGTGGACCGGGCATCGGCTTTCGGTCTCTGCGAATAAACCTTCCTGACAGGCTTATTTTGGATCGCAGCCTTACTGCTCTTCAACACTTCCATCGGCGATAGGGGTGGCGCAGAAAACAACGCCGACACGAGATCGGTCGAATCAAGCGCTCTCAAGACCTTAAACAAGTTTTCAGTACTGACGGGGTTTCCTTTCCAGAGGCGCGTTAACGTATTTCTATTCACTCCGGAGCGCTTAGCCAGCTCTTCGTTCTTAATGCCCTGGCTCACACGTAGCGCATTAAGCCGTTCTCCCATCGTCACTAGCAACGTATCGATTGGGGCGGAGCTAATATTTGTTTTCTGCATAATATAACAGGCTCTGAGATAATTTAATCTAACTTACGCACAAGATATAAAGCATAGCATCACAGTTAAAACTATCTTACTGACTACGCTGATATTGTTAGGCGCTATAGCAAGCCTCTGCTTCTTATGCCTATTTAAGCATGCGTAACATTGGCGACGCCCTACTCAGCAGCCAAAACATGGCTATCCGTATCAACACTACCTACGTAAGGTGGGCAACAGAATAGGGTAGAGAACTGGGCTGGAAGAAATGATGTTTTTCAAGACTTCTTAATCAAAATCCGCCCTTCCAGGTTACCGGCATGACCTCTATGTCATCGACTTGAGCAGCGCCCGCAGATCGGACACTGTTGACCGGTCGACCTTCCCATGGGGATACATCGCTTCAAACCAGCAGGGATACAACTCCGGTACCGGCGCTTACGAGCGGCAGAAGCTGTGCCAATGAATCAATAACAAGACGTCGAATCTAAGTACAAAATAGCCCCTTCATAGGGGCTATTTTTGGCTGTCCGCAGAGTAGCTTGGGGGGTGAAGGACATGACCCCATCCGTTTTCGGCTTGTTTGGTCTCGACCGATTTTGGACCCGGCTTATGGAGACCGCTTCTGCATATCGCTTATTGAGACCCGTTTTGCTCACGGCTTCTTTAGTGCTGTGCCACCCCCAGTCAGATCCCTTATTGAGATCGCTTATTTAGTGCTGTGCCACCCCCTTATCAGATCCCTTATTGGAGGGCCTTTTGCTCACGGCTTATTGAGACCACTTCTTTAGTGCTGTGCCACCCCCTTATCAGGCCCCTTACTGAGCCGCTTTCTCACCAGCCCGGTCACCACCAGCGCAAGCCATCTCATCGGACTCGCTCTCGCATCAGGTAAGTACTCTTCTCTGGTCAGCATCCAACTCCACAAGCTATCTCCCTCAACAAGGTGCTCTCCCATTCGTCTCCTATCACACCAGGACGCCGTAAATTATTCAGCCCCTTAGGAGACAAACCAAGTCGTGCCCTGGGGGTGAAGGTCACAATTCTGCCCGCTATCGGCTTAGTCAGTTCACCGGTTTTTATAGGTCCCGCCTTATGGAGACCACTTCTGAAATTTGCCGATGCTTAGTCCTATGCCACCCCCCGGCTACTCAACAGATTCGAACACGGCCTAGGGAGACCGCTTTTGAAATTTGCCGATGTTTAGTCCTGTGCCACCCCCCGGCTACTCAACAGATTCGAACACGGCCTAGGGAGACCGCTTTTGAAATTTGCCGATGTTTAGTCCTGTGCCACCCCCAGCAGGTCGCCAACTGATTCGATCACGACTTAGAAAGACCGCTTATTGAAACCGTTTCCGCACCCGTTCTGTTTCCTGATCTGTAGCGTCCGTATTGAAGCCGTTACCGCACAGCCATGAATGCTTCCTGCTCGAGCACGTCCAGACTTGCCTCCTCACTCACACGCCTCCTCACCCAACAAGGTGCCCTCCCATTCGTCTCCTATCAACCAGGGCGCCGTAAATTATTCAGCCCCATAGGAGACAATCCAAGTCGTACCCTGGGGGGTGAAGGCATCTCCTCGTTTAGCTTGCGGCTTATTGAGATCACTTCCTGCGCAGCCCTCCAACACATCAGCCCCCGGTTGGCCGATACCAGCCCACAGCTTATTGAGACCGCTTTTGTAGGTGGCGTTCTTGGGGCATCAGCCCCTGCAGGGATTCGCTCACACCCACCGTAACCGTTCTTCTCACTCCGGCATCTGTCTCGGCAGGCGGCAATAACTAAACGCCCAAGCGCTGCCAAAGACGCTCACGCGCGATTCAACTCAGCCCTCTGCCCTCTGCCCTCTGCAGTATTCCGCTCTGTGTTGCCCGCTTATTGAGACCGTATTTGTAGAGTCGGTTTCTGGTATTTGTCAGCCTTCTTGTTAGAACGCGCACGCTCTTTAATCGCACCCGAATCACATCTGCAAACGGATTGACTCGTGACCTGCACTGTCGCTTTTAATGTGTTTTTTTGTCTTGACGGAGGTACAAGTTTGTCATGAATTTAACAGGTCCCATTTGGCTAAAATGTCCGGAAAAACGTGGGTTTCAAAATATCTGGATGCAATAATACCGCGTACGCAGAAATACAAAATCGTTGAGATAGGTTTTTGCCTAAAATCACAAATATAATGGGCTTCACGGACATATAAATGTGCCATATTTGTGAAATCGCCTTTGTTCCGTAAAATTGCGTAAAATAGACGTTTCTCTATGCGGAATTTTGTGCACTAGAAGAATGCAGAATGGTGCAAATTTGCAGCATATTTTTACAACCCTCATCACTATTGGTCTGATTCCGAAATACCTTAGCTTTCTTGAATCCATGAAGCTGTGCGATTGTTAGTAGATCCGTTCATTCCAGCTCTGGAAATGACGAACAGTCCCTCCAGTCCTCTAACTTGGTAGTGAGGTTATTGGAGAGAGCACATGTATGGGTGAAGAGTAGATCGTTCCCTTCTAGCTTGTTGGGGCAGTCTGGGACAATCAACGGACAGGGTGTCGGCTTGAGCAGGACTTAGGGCTAGCAGTAACAACTAGGGAAGTATTTCACAGGGTAACCAATCTGTGATGAAAACCTGATCATAACTTATGAATACAGTTCGCTGCCTGGACTAAAGCGACTGTTGAAGCGGATCGCATAGCCACCGCTTTCCCCAACAGCGTTCAGCGTGTTCGGCCAGGTAGTGGGCCAGCGCCAGACAGGCGACACGACGGGGCTCCACCACCAGCACCCGGCCATGCTGGCGGGCCCACAACGGCAGACGTGTGGATTTTCCAGAGCCAGTGTCGGCCTGGACGACCAGGTGGCGGTCGGGCAACAGATCAATAATCTGTTATTTGATGGCATCAATGGGTAAGGCAGAGGGCACGAGGGTCGCCATATAGGGAGAGAGTGGGGAAAAGGGCGAGGCTGCGGCGCTTAGAACAGTATTCACCTTCGCCGAAGGCGAGCTGGTGATCCACCGAACATTCCTCAAATCATGAGTGTTAGGATTGTCTCATTCTGGGGACTTAATCACAGGATCCTTCGCTCTCTTCAACCTTGCCATCGATACAAACTTCATATTCGGTAAAAACACGAAGCTGACGGCAGCGCTTTTAGGCGGCGAGAGCAATCAGGTGCAAACTCTACAGTAATCTAACGCAGCAGAGTAGAGGCACTTCAGATGGCTGAGGATCAAATTGGTTTTTACCGGATAGATCAAATTCTAGAATTAATCCCCGTGAGCAAATCCCTATGGCGGGCTTGGGTAGCGGACGGCAAAGCGCCTAAGTCAATTAAACTCAGCCAAAAAAACGCGGTATGGAAACAGGCTGACATTCATGCCCTCATTGATGCTTTCTGCGAAGAATAGTGTCACAAGGCATACCACAGAAATGTAGATCGCCGGATCAACATATATTATCACCCCAAACAAGTGCGCCACTTTTGTGTAGCAGTGACAAATCTGGCGCACTTGTTGGGAATTACATCCACTTTTCCTCAAACAAGTGCGCCACTTTTGTGTGGCACTGATAAATCTGGCGCACTTGTTGGGAATTACAGCCCCTTTTCCTTAAACAAGTTCGCCACTTTTGTGTGGCTGTGACAAATCTGGCGCACTTGTTGGGAATTACAGCCCCTTTTCCTTAAACAAGTGCGCCACTTTTGTATGGCAGTGACAAATTTGGCGCACTTGTTCAGTTCTTGTGACCACCCGGACAAAAAATATAACCGAACATTAATTTTCTAGTTCGCTATGGAAGCACCCTTTTAGCAAGGTTGCTGAAACCTGTGTATTCGTTCAACTACTAGACTTCAACGACACATTTCGGATCAAAATTTTCCGCCTCGGGCATATCATAAACTCGGCGCCGATAGCCGCAGCAATTGCTTACAAGTCGCGTACCGGAGATCTCCGTATCAATATTATGATGCGTATGCCCGTAGATCCAAAGGTCCACAGCTGGTCCCATCATATGTTCCAAATCACTCCAAAAAGCCGCCGATATAGCATCAAGTGGAAATTGGTCTGTTTGGCACTGGGGAGAAGGCCCGTGATGGGTGACCACGACTGTCGGCCCTTCATAGGGGGTTGCTAGCTTTTGCTGTAACCAATCAACCGACTGTTGGTGAATCGCCAACGCATCCTGGGGTGAAAACCGACGACCCTGACAGGTAATCAGACGGTGGTCATTCATACTCAGGAAAGCTTGAGCGATCGAATTGTTGGGGTCACCGTAAGCCTGATAGTCGGTCCACAGTGTAGCGCCCAAAAATCGTACGCCGTTGATACAAATCTCATCCCGGTCTAGCAAACTAACACCGGAACCTTCAGCAGTAATCCGCATCTCGTCTATACATGTCTGCATGTCACCGTAGTAATACTCATGGTTACCTGGGACAAACACGACAGGTTTTCCCATTCGCTGTGCCTGCTGGCCGGCCCACTCAACCACCCAGTCGGCATCACCGATATCACCCGCCAACACAATCACATCGGCATCCGTTTCTTCAATTTTGGCCTTAGATCGGTCAATCAGCATCTCCAGATGCAGATCCGATAAAATCTGAATTTTCATCCCCATCTTCCTATAAATTCGTTATTTACGTGTGTTTCATACTCAGTGCAAACGGCCGTTTTTTGGAGGCAGTTCATCAAGGTTAACGACTCCGAGACGTATCATGGTTTCGCCCACAGCCAGTGCAGAATCGTTTGGATACCGGTTGACGACCTCGACCAGCCCTCGCCCCTGTAATCCATAGATACTATTTCGGGTCATAACCCTCATCGCTTCCAAATCGAGCCCTATCACCAATGAACTGCGTATGCAGGAGCCGGGTGCCCAGCGATCGCGATAATCAGTGACGACTTGGCCTGTCACTACTGCAGGCCAATACCCCGGATGGATCGACTCATAAGCAGATCGCTCTTCATCGCTTAATTTCAAAATATGAATACGCCAGTACTCAAGCACGCCGGTTACATCCATGACAACGCCTCCCTATCATTCATCTGTTAATCCGTTGGATTGAAAAACACCCTTCTTGTTAGCAACTCATCGAGTTCGATCGGTCTGTAGTCCCAGCAATCCACAGAGACCTCAACACTGCCTGGCAGCGATTCCAAATTGCCATGCACATGCCCGTATAGGTGGACAGCTCCGTGGTATTGTTTTGGCCACTCACGCATCGGGTAGTGGCATAGCACTAAATGAATGACACTAGGATGATTCACTTTTAAACAATGAATCGGCGGCAAAACGCCAGCCCAAGCAGCAGACTGGCAGACAGAGGCTTTATCGTGATTGCCGGGTACCAGAAATACCTGACCGTTGAGCTGTTTCAGATAGTGCTCGGCTTTAGCCGCACCGCCCCAAGCAAAATCTCCTAAGTGGTAAACACAATCGTTAGGTCCGACACAGGTATTCCAACGCTGGATCATGACGTGATCCATCTCATCCGAATTCGCGAACGGCCGTTTAGCGTGCTTTAGAATATTGCTATGCCCGAAATGGGTGTCTGACGTAAACCAAGTTTTCTCAGAGCTAAAACAGAGTTTTTGCATTGTTTTTACCTGTATGTTCTTTTGACGGAATAAATCCGACAGGAATCTTTTGATTCTTTGACTCCACCTCGCCGAGGTGATGCATCTGTATTACCAACGGGTCTTCAGACAACTCACGTTGCTGCGTTACATACTCCCGACTGGCTCGGCACAGGTTGCGGTGAATTTATCGATGGCAGGCTGAATAGATCTTCTAACTGCAGGATCACCAAATCGGCGTAACCCTGTTGATAACCAATTCGCGCACCAGGTTCGATTTGACCGGCACCGCAATCGATCAGGGCCGCATTCCCATGACTAAATGGCGCTGCAACCACATTATGCCCATGGACGGTCAGGTCAATGTTGCGTGTAACTGGTGCTTGCCCCGGATAATGAATGCGTCGATCAAATAAGCAGCGCAGCCTCCCTTGTTGGGTTTGCAGGGCCTTTCCAACATCTAGCCAGTCATCACAGGGTGGGCTGGCATGAGTGATCCCAACGTGCCGACCATCAAGTAGCTCGACCTCAATAGTCATCGGCATTTTTTCGATAATAGAATGCAACTTGATCAGCATCTGTGCGGAGATCTGCTGATTCAGCGTTCCCCACTCCTGATTCAGTCGCTCCCATGTATTCGCCTCAAACAGATGAGATCGATAGTCATCTTCGTGGTTACCCAAAACAGGGTGGAACCAGTTTTGTTCTGCTAATAGCGCGCACTCAACGGAGTCCGGGCCTCGATCAATCAGATCTCCGGTTGAAAAAAGTCGATCGACTTCATAATTAAAACTAACCTCGTTAAGACGGCGGTAGAGCAGTTCCAGCTGACCGTGTAGGTCGCCGATGACAAAATCACGCCCTTCATTGTTGGCTGTAAATTGCTGTAATTCGCACATGATTAACGCCCTGTTTTGATGTTTTATCGGTGTTATGGAGAGCACTTCTGTAAAATCTTAATTACATTATTTTACAGCACCAGAATAAAATCAAGCTTCATTACGGTTTTTTTTGTAAATTGCTGTAACTTCACGCCGCTCAAAATATGTTAAATAAGCCTGAGAACAGCGTTCCAGGGGAAGTTGACGACAACAGCAATTCGCAAATTTACAGCAAAATGCATATTCTGCTCGTAACACAGTATAGAGACAGCAAGATGAGTTCCCCAGATATACGACTTCAGGCGCGCGATGATGCCAAAAATGACGGCAAAGCAGAAAATGGGACGAGTTTCGTTCTATCAACTCAGGAATTGTTTAACTTAATTAACCTGTGTGGATTTGCTGAAAGAGCACGAAAAATGCGATCAACGACAATTTCGCAACTCTGTGAATTTATCGTCACAGAAGGGTACGAGTTCGTTACCGGTGATGAAGAACCCTACCGCAATAGTCACTACAGTGACGCGAGTGAGTCCCGCGAGCTACTGTCACTGTATGGATTAAAAGCAGACCCTAAACGCAGAACGCTCCCAGCAAAACACATTATGGAACTGCCCTCTGAAAAACGTCATGAGTTTCTACACGCAGCAATTGACTGGGAACGTGAACGGCACCAAGAAATCGCTCAGTTTAGCGTCAGCCTCAAAACCTCTCCTGATGTATATGCTCAGCTGCGGGAAGTTCATTACCGCCATCTAGACAACGACTCCAACGCATTTGACCGCCCAGGGCGAGCGATACGGCTGATCCTGAGGGACTACCATGCTGAGTTGACTGAAAAGTTGGGGAAAAATGATCGGATTAAACAGCCGAATAATCAGCATTTCAGAAACCTACAACGACTATGGACGAACCCTAAAGATCATATCGCCGACCTTCCCGTATTCCTCCTGCTCGATAGCACCACTGAGCTCAGTGAATCCGAAGCCTCTGAAACGGTATCTCAGCTGCTAGACGGACTATCCACGCTGATACAAGCTGAAGATGGCGCCGATATGCACAGGAAAGTTACGATCGCGCAGCTTTTGACCAGTCGTGCCATCATGATGATGAACGATCTACTAGCAGCCGATGACCTCGTAGATAAACATGCGACAACGCCCCAAAAACTAAGCGGGCATCAACTATCACAGTTAGCCACTTACATCCCAGTCGAGTGGACGATAGGTCATATTAATGGACTACTACCCGAAAACCGAGAACGGTTGAAAGTTCGAATGAAAGCAGGCTCACCGTTACTCTCTGGAATTAGGCACGAAGTATAAACAGAACAAGGGCCGTTTAAATGCCTGCCGATTTTTACTGCGATTAAGATAGATTAAACACAGTAAAATCTTTTAAAAACAGGTAACTTAAAGTCCTTGGTTTCGTGTCTGACAAAACCACCCTATTTGCGTGATATAATCACATTATGAAAAAAGACAGCCAATCACACGAAGAGTCTCTGACATTAGCGGCTAAAAAAGCTTTTGTTGTGAAGACTCGTTCTAAGAACTATCGCGCTAGCTTACGCTTGGAAGGCTTCAAACTTAGAGAGTCCTCCTCTTCTGAGAGAAATGACTCTAAGCAAAGCGTCATTGCCAAATACCGAATGGCTGCAGGCTAATACGTGGTTGATAAGTACGGTACGGGGGATGATCCCGACTGTTACCCTGACAGCACTACGTTGATCAACCTGCTCGACATAAAAGATGCCGATCTGCTTGAAGATGCTGAGCGTGAAATATCCGAGCTCACCGCTATAGAGATCGACTTTGAGTCGCCTCCCTACGATCTTGATTACTTATGTTCGATCCATCAGACACTGTTTGAAGATATCTATGCTTGGGCCGGAGAGCTTAGGCAGATAGACATATCAAAGGGTGATACTCGGTTCTGTGTCTGCTCACGCATAGAGCCAGAAGCAGACAAGCTCTTTGTGGGGCTGGCCAATCAAAACTACTTCTCCGATCTTGAATATGACGACTTGGTTAACGCCTTAGCTGAGTTTTATGGTGACCTGAATGTTGTTCACCCTTTCCGTGAAGGCAATGGACGAGCTCAGCGGATTTTGTTTGAGCATATTGTCGTCAACTGCGGTTGGGAAATCAGTTGGGACGACATCTCTGCAGACGAGTGGATTGAAGCCAGTATCGATAGTTACCAATGCGATTACACGAGTATGGAAGCCATCTTCCATCGCTGTCTTGGCGGTATGATCGAAGCTGATGAAGAACTCTAATAGCACTTGTTGCTAAAGATTCCCCACGGCTAATAACCAAACTGCCTCTCGCACGGTATCCCGTCATGGTCGCCGTCCATCTTCACCCCCGGACAGTTTCTCAGAAAATACTCCGCCTCAGCTTTTGAACCCATCTGACTGCATGCTGCCGACCGTCGCAACTGAAACGCGGCATAGCGGGCTCGCTCTTTACTCGGATAGGGGCTACTGCGACGGGCTGATGAGCTACGACGTTTTTTGAGTAATAGTTCCAGCCACTGAAACCGATAAGAGCAATGATGATCAGCTTTTTCACGTTAAACGCCATCCATGACAAAAAGAAGAGGGCCTATCTTCCCAATCTCTGGTCAATCCGTCAAAGTCCAACCTAACAACCCATTATTACTGTGATTAATGTACGTTAATCACAGTAATAAACTGCACCACCCCCCATAAACACTGAGTTCGGCGCGCTCGCTCCGTCTCCCCTCGAACACCTGAAACCCCTGCCCGCTACGGACAACCTACCCCAAAAACCCTTATCACGACTTACTAACGGAGGCCCTATGGCTACGTCCGCGCTATCCCTTGTGCCATCCAAAAAACCGGCTCCTCAATTAAGCCAAAGCCAGTGCCGACTCAAGGCCTTGGCCCGTGGTGCTCCCGACATGACGGGGTCGCCTTATCACATCTACCTCAACAGTCTCGCTACCAGCGGTCGGCGCGCGATGGCAACACTGCTCGGTCACGATGGCCCAGCTGAGCATTTTCAGTGGCACCAATTAACGTTCGAAAAGGTGAACTTCATTCGTTCAAGCC
Source organism: Motiliproteus sp. (assembly GCA_036961355.1). Taxonomy (GTDB): domain Bacteria; phylum Pseudomonadota; class Gammaproteobacteria; order Pseudomonadales; family Balneatricaceae; genus Motiliproteus. The sequence continues at coordinate 146,038 of JBALVL010000003.1, read as the reverse complement.
TGGTGGAACTGGGTTATGCCGTGAACACCATCAACATGATGCTAGCTGCGCTTCGTGGCGTGACGAAGGCGTCATTTAATCTGGGCAAGATGGAGGCAGATGACATGCTCCGGATCAACGCCGTTAAATCCATCAAGGGCAGCGCGGTACGATCCGGGCGTCGGTTAAGCCATGCAGAGATGTCGTGCTTGTTTTCAACCTGCGACAACTTTAACCACCCCGTCAAAGGGGCTCGTGAGAAAGCATTGTTACTCATTGGGATCGGCGCCGGTCTGCGCTGCTCGGAGATCTGTTCACTCAACCTGGGCGATCTTGATGCACAACAAGGCCTGTTACGGGTAATGGAGGGTAAAGGCAGAAAACAGCGCCAGATCTATCTGGCGGACAGCGTACAGACTGCGATAAATGAGTGGTTACAGCTCGCTCTGCTGTTTTACCCCACAGCAGATACCGCCCCGTCCAATCGCTATCAACTGCCAGACTGGGCGACGATGTACCAGGAACTCAAACGCAAAGGGATGACCAAGCAGCTGCTGTGGGAGGAGTACACCCAGAACTATCCCAACCGCTGCTACAGCTACTCGCAGTTCTGCGATCGTTACCGCGACTGGTGCAAGCGGCAGAAGCGTTCGATGCGCCAGCAGCACAAGGCGGGCGAAAAATGCTTCGTCGATTACTGCGGGCCAACGGTGCCGATCATCAGCCCGAGTACCGGTGAGATCCGCCAGGCTCAGGTGTTCGTGGCGGTGATGGGGGCGTCGAACTACACCTACGCCGAAGCGACACTGTCGCAGTCGCTGCCCGATTGGCTGCAAAGTCATGTGCGGACGTTCGAGTATTTTGGCGGCACACCGGAGATGGTGGTGCCGGATAACTTGCGAAGCGGCGTTTCCAAGGCCTGTCGCTACGATCCTGAGCTCAACCCCAGTTACCAGCAACTGGCCGAGCACTATCAGGTGGCGGTGATGCCCGCTCGACCCTACAAGCCCAAGGATAAATCAAAAGCGGAAGTGGGTGTGCAGATCGTTGAACGTTGGATCTTGGCGCGCCTACGTCACCACAGCTTCTTCTCACTGGCGGAGGTCAATCAATGCATCCGAGCGCTGCTGGAAGAGATGAATCTGAAGCCGTTCAAGCAGCTGCCCGGTAACCGCCGCTCGGCGTTTGAGCAATTGGATCGCCCTGCGCTCAAGCCGTTGCCACGGCAAGCGTATCGCTATGTGGCGATCAAGCCGGTGAAGGTCAACATCGACTACCACGTTCAGTATCAGCAGCATCATTACTCGGTACCACATCAGTATGTTGGCGAGACGCTGGAGCTGCATGCCGGGGACGCCCTGATCCAGCTCTACTTCCGCCAGCAGCTGGTGGCCTCCCATCCGTATAAACGCTATCCCGGTACCACCACCGAAGCCGGTCATATGCCGACCCGCCACCGTAAGCAACAGCAGTGGACGCCTGGGCGGTTGAAGCAATGGGGGCAGGATATCGGTATCGATACCCGCGACTGGATCAGCAACCGGCTGGCCGAGAAAGCCCACCCAGAGCAGGCGTACCGGCTGTGCTTGGGACTGCTGAATCTGACCCGGGAATATCCCGCTGCCCGACTCAACGCCAGCTGTCGAATCGCTAACCGAGAGGGGCTAACCCGGCTCAAACAGATCAAGTCGATCCTGCGCAGCAACCGCGACCAACTCCCTAAACAGCTCAGCCTGACCAGCGAACTGCCGCAAGATCACGAAAACATCCGTGGCCCCAGCAGCTTCCATTAGGAGAACCCCATGACAGCACAGACCCTGACCCAACTACGCCAACTCAAACTGGGCGGCATGGCCAGCGCCCTCGAAGCGCAACTCGAACAGATCGGCACCTACGAAGGCTTATCGTTTATCGAACGACTGAGCCTGCTAGCAGATCACGAACACCTGATGCGCGAACAGCGCAAACAGGAGCGCCTGATCCGTCAGGCCAATCTCAAGCTCAAAGCGACGATCCAGGAGATCGACTACCGGCATCCGCGTAACCTGCAACGCGCCCAGATCGCCCGGCTAGCTCAAGGTGACTGGATCAACCGAGGCCAAAACCTGTTGGTCACCGGCCCCTGCGGTAGCGGCAAGACCTATCTGGCCTGCGCTCTGGGACACAGCGCCTGCCAGCAAAGCTACAGCACCCGCTACTACCGCTTATCCCGACTGATGCTGGCACTGACTCAGGCCAAAGCTGACGGGAGCTACCACAAGCTGCTGGGACAGCTGGCCAAGATCCAACTGCTTATTATCGATGACTGGGGCTTAGAGCCGCTCAAACCCGCTCACCGCAACGATCTGATGGAAATTATGGATGACCGACACGGCCAGACCTCGACACTGATGATCAGCCAACTCCCCACCGATCAGTGGTACGCCAGCATCGGCGATAACACCTTGGCGGATGCCATCCTGGACCGGCTAATGCACAACGCCCACCGGCTTCCCCTAAACGGAGAATCAATGCGAAAAACACTGGGAAAGTTGACGGAAGGTGAACACCCAATGTAAAAAGCAGGAGTCGTGATGCGTTGAGAAATCAGGTGTTCACGTTCGTCCGGAATCGGTGTTCATCTTCACCGGAATACGCACAAGACGTTGAACAGCAGGTATCGTTCCTGACAGGCAAGTATGAACATGATGCAGTGGTCTCAGAGATCTTTACGGGCATTACGACTGAACGCCCGAAGTTTAAGCAACTTCTCCATAAGGTCGAAAGTGGGGATACCATCGTCGTCTACCATGTAAGCCGCTTGGGGCGCAAAGCTTCCGAGGTCCTAGAGGCTGTAGAGCAGCTTCAAGACAAAGGGGTATCCCTCATTGTTGACCAGCTTCAAGGTATCAACATTACGAGTGGTGTTGGCAAACTACTGTTTACCATGCTGACAGGGCTTGCTGAGTTGGAGCGTGAGCAGATGCTTGGGCGCCAGCGCATTGGTATAGAACGCGCAAAGCAAGAAGGTAAGTACAAAGGCCGCAAGCGCATTGATCCAGAACTCATTGAGTCAGCTAAAACTCTCCTTGCTGCTGGAAAAACCAAGCAGTATGTAGCCGACACTTTAGGGATTGGGGTAGCAACCCTCTACCGCTACTGTAAGGACTAGGGAGGGTCAGGTCAAAGCCCCATCCCAGCCCCGTTGTGCTTCAGCCACTGCACGTGCTCGGCGTAGTCAGGCATCACCTTATCTATGGCATTCCAGAACTGGGGGCTGTAGTTGGGGTGGAGCAAATGGGCGAGTTCGTGAACTACGATGTAGTCCAGTCCATATACATAGCGGGCATTCAGGGGATGCTGATGAAGGGCTTAACAGACTCTTACGACGTATAGCCGCCGTTTGCGGCTTCTCCAGCGAAGTGCATTTCACTGTTAAAACAGGCAATCGTTCACTACTCAACTATATTTCATAGTTGAGGTTAGCTGGGGCAGAGTAGCAGTACCGATGTCAGTAATTTTGATGGCACGGTGCCGGTTTGGCAGTACAGAAGGTGATGCTTGGAAAATGGTCATCCAATCGTACCCTTGCCGCTTTCGAGCTCGTGAAACATTCAACCTGCTGTTGGTGCTTTTTCTCTTCGGTGCGTCGTCGCAATCCTCTTTTATTTCAAGGGTTTAATATGTGGTTAATACTTTTACTTAATCTAAGGAGATTATCATGTCGTTACGTATTAATGACCAAGCACCTAATTTTCAAGTAGAAACAACCCAAGGAAATATTGATTTTCACGAATGGGTGGGGAATGGGTGGGCGGTATTGTTTTCACACCCAAAGGATTTCACACCGGTTTGTACAACTGAACTAGGGTATATGGCTAGTATTCAACCAGAATTTGAAAAACGTAATACTAAAATCATCGGACTAAGCATTGATCCTCTAGATGACCATCAAAAATGGCTGAAAGATGTTGAAGAGGTTAGTGGTACAGTAATTAACTACCCTGTTATCGCAGATACAGACCTCACTGTAGCAAAGCTCTATAACATGTTCCCCGCCGACGAAACAGGTTCAGCAGCAGGGCGTACGGCATTGACTAACGCCACAGTTCGATCAGTATTTGTAGTTGGACCCGATAAAAATATTAAGCTGATGATTACTTACCCTATGACTACAGGGCGTAATTTTGATGAGATTTTACGTGTGATTGACTCAATGCAGCTTACTGCTAAATATAAAGTCGCTACTCCTGTTAATTGGAAGCAAGGTGAAGATGTCATCATTGTGCCAGCTGTAAGTAATGAAGAGGCGGAAAAGATTTATCCTGAAGGTTGGGAAACTGTGAAGCCCTACCTCAGGAAAGTCAAACAACCAAAATAGCACAAGCTACAGCGGTTACCTTGTGGCATTTACTGGAGAGATACTGCCCCCTTCATGTCGGCGAGAGTCTCTAACAGAAGCTCTTGTCGGCTAATTTCCAGCGCCCCTTCTTTACTTCACTGTTGTAAACGCCCCCTCAAACAGGCGACCTAGATATGAGCGCCTCAGGTACTGCTACTGTTCATATTTAGGCTACTTTAAAAATTGGCAGTCCGTTGTAACGAGCCAGTGGGGCGGTGTATAAAGATTCGATGACAGCCAAACTCTACATCCGCTCTTTTGCTTGGCCACCTACAACCATACTCATGATTTTCATCAGCTAGTCATTGCTCTGAGCGGTTCGTCAGACAACTTTACCGACATGGGCGATGGACGAATTGGGCCCGGTCAGTGCATCGTCTTTCCGGCAGGGTGCGTCCATCGCTTTACTCCAGATGAGCAGTCTCGTTTTCTGGTCGCAGACCTGGATGAGATACCGAAGAGTTTGCTGTCGATCTCACACCCCGTTGTCTCAGTTCCGATTCCGGTACAGACATTCTGTCACTTTGTTGAGTCCCAACTCAAATGTCAGGTGAGTCCTCTGTTGGAGCGGAGCATGGGCGAGTTATTCGTCCAGTTACTCAATGATCAGAATTTTTTGCCTAGCGTTGATCCACGCACAGCGCAGGCTGTGGCTTACCTCCAAGAGGACTTAAGTGTAACGCCGACCTTGGCTCCCAGACACTCGAGCACCAGTTACAGGCGCAATTCTCCCCACTAGTACCGTAGCCGTTCGAGCGGTGCCTGATCGACTGATCTGCCGACCGTAAGTGGCTGCCTGAATGCTTCGTTCATGTCGGTAACGCTGGAGTCCGGTGATACCCCCAGGGCGTCCAGCACTTTGGTAAAAAAAGCGCGGGCAGCAGCGGTGATCGCGATATCGAAAATCTCAGCATCGGCATACCCGTGTTGACGCAGGCCGGCAACGTCTTCGGCACTCACCGAAGCGGCATCCAGAGCTACCTGGCGAGCAAACTTCATCATCGCCTGTTCCGACTCGGTTAGCGGGCAGGTGTCGCTGCCGTCGACAATAGCGAGCACTTCGTCCTCGGTATAGAACCGAGTCAGCGCCTTGGCATGCGCCAGGGAGCAGGCGGAATTTTTCAAGGCATGGGCGGCGGACAGCGTGACCAATTCAAAAGACCGTGGCTCGATATGGCAACGAATGCCGGCTTGAAGTTTTCCCCAAAGTTCCATCAACTCGGGTCGGTAGCAAAACACCTTGGCATAGTTGGGCACATAGCCGTAATGATTCTGCTGCTGTTGATACAGGGCGCGGACTTCGCCTTCCGCCTGGTGCGGGTGGATAGTGTCGATAAAGGCCATGAGGTTTCTCCTATCGGCAGATGTTTATTCTGGTGTTTAAACAGCGGTTACGTCGTTACGGGGTATCGGGCTTACGGTAGTGGCGTTCCGGTACCGGCTTATCTGGATCTCCTCGCCCTGGTCGGCATAGTCATCAGATACCCGCGCGGATCGGAATTCTCCCCAGTTGATAGCCCGGTAGCGTGCCGGATCAGCACTGGAGGTCATCGACGGTAGGGGCGCGTAGTCGGTGCTGTAGGCTGGGTTAAGAAAGAACGGCACGCTGTATCTCGATGCGCTGGTGTGGGTTGTGACCCGATGCAGCGCGGCTCGATAATGGTCGTTGGACCAGACTTGGACGATGTCCCCGATATTGATCACCAGTGCATCTTCGAGCGGTTCCACCCCGTGCCATTGTCCCTCCCGAAACACCTCTAATCCCGGTTGACGATCCTGCAGTAACAAGGTGAGCGCGCCACTATCGGTATGGTGGTTGACGCCCAGGTGCCCCGCCGCGGGCGTTTGCAGACCCTCGGGGTGCGCCGGCGTCAGACAGGGCGGATAATAGTTAAGCCGCACAAAGCTGCTGTGTTCAGACTCAAAGTTGGCACTCAAGCAGTGGGCGGGCATCTCCAGGTTGACCGAAATCGCCGACAACAGACGCAGCGCCAGCGCCTCGCAGGCGCTGTAATAACTCTGTATCACCAATTGTAGCTCGGGCTGGGTGATAGGCCATTGCGGTCTGATGCTGCCGGAATTTTCGGGCCCGTAATCGAAGACCTGTTTCCAGTCCCGGGTGTTCTTGGTCAACTCCCGGTCAAAGAAACCCCAAGGATTGTCCTCGGTGCGTGAAATAGCACGTTTAACCGCCACCGGTTGGCCAAAGAACCGTTTCATTTCACGCTGAAGCCTAGCGATCAATTGAGGATCGATACCGTGGTCAACGACTTGGAAGAACCCCCAATCCCGGCAAGCCCGGTCCAGTTGACGCAGGGTCTGTGGTCTATGCAGCTGATCGATACTGATGATGGGGACGTTTTGGCTGTTCATAGTGAGCTCTCCTCTCAGGCAGACTTTCTCGGTTGAACCCACTGGGGCAGCAGTTTTTTCAGGTCAATATCCTTCGGACTTTTACTGTCTATTCCAAGCGCTGCGAAACGCTGCTCCAACGAGCCGTCTAAACAAGCATCGAACATTTCGGTGCAACCGCCGATGTGCTGTTCACCGATAAAGATCTGCGGGATAGTCGCAGCACCGGTCCGATGAGCCAATACCGACCGGATCCGCCCGCCCAGATCATCACGTTGGTACTCCACCGAATCCAGATCCACGCTGCAATATTCGATACCCATACGGTCAAACAACTTGCGAATCGACCAGCAGAATTCACACCATTCCAGGGCGAACATCACCACCGGTTGCCGTTCGATAGTTTCGTTGACGAATGCCAGTGCTTCTGGATCAAGTGCCACCACCTCGGGGGCGGTGGTTTCAGGTTTGGTTTCAGGCTCAGTCTCAGCCGTTGTCTCAAAGCGGTAGTTGGGGGTGGACTCGGACAGAACGATCTCTGCTTCGTTCATCTCCTCGGAGATCTCGCCGAACAGCGGTGTGGACAGATAGCGTTCGCCGGTATCCGGAAGCATGCAGACGATGTTGGTGCCCGCAGGCGAACGATGGGCCACCTCGATGGCAGCGGCAAGGGTGGCACCGCTAGAGATACCGACGAAAATACCTTCTTGCTTGGCCAGTTCTTGCGAAAGACGCAACCCTTCCTCGCCGGACACAGGCACCACCTCATCGATATAACCGCATTCCATGGCCTCCTCGGTCAAACTGGAGACAAAATCAGGACTCCACCCCTGCATCAGATGAGGGCGGAATTGAGGGTGACTGCTGGCTACGCTGCCATCGCCATTTCGTGGTTGCGGGATGCCGCTGCCCATCACTTGCGAATTATCGGGCTCGGCTACGATCACCCGAGTGGCCGGACTGCCCTGTCGCAGGCCTCGGGCAACGCCTTTTAGGGTGCCGCCGGTACCGAACCCGCTAACCCAGTAGTGCAGGGTTTCACCTTCGAAGTCGGCGATAATCTCTTGGGCCGTGGTACGGGTATGCACCTCCGCATTAACTTCGTTTTCGAACTGCCTGCATTGGTAGTAGCCGTGCTTTTCCGCCAGCTCTTGCGCTTTGGCGAGCATGCCGGTGCCTTTCTCCGCAGCGGGGGTCAGCACCACCCGGGCACCGAGAAAACGCAGTAACTTACGGCGCTCCACGCTGAAGTTCTCTGACATGGTAACCACCAGAGGGTAACCCTTCTGGGCACAGACCATGGCAAGAGCGATACCTGTGTTGCCGCTGGTCGCTTCAATCACGGTCTGCCCAGGACTCAGTTGCCCGGTTCGTTCCGCCTGTTCGATTACAGCACAGGCCATACGGTCCTTAATCGAACCCATAGGGTTGAAGGATTCCACCTTGACGTAGATGTTCACGCCCCGAGGGGCCAATTTGTGCAGTTTAACCAGTGGGGTATTGCCTATCGTGTCGAGGATATTGTCGTAGCGAGCCATGGTGTGCCTCCGGGGAGTTCAGGTCTGGTTTCATTTTCGTCGATTTCATTTTCTTCAATTTCGATAGTGCGGAGGTATCGGGGAAGCGAGCGTTTGAGAAAGCGTGTTTTTTTAGTTTCCTTTGCGCCATTTATTCTTGGGCTACCGTCTGAGTCCTTCCTATACTTACTACTCCGCCTTTTGAAACCGTTGTCCCATGGCAGATCTCAGGCTCAGCTTTCTCGGTAATTTTCAGGTCATTCGTGATAACGAAGTTGTGCCCTTACCGCCATCGAAAAAAACCCGGGCACTGCTAGCCTACCTAGCCCTCAACAGCCGTGCGTTCCGCCGCGAACAGCTGTGCGAATTGCTATGGGATATCCCTGATGACCCGCGTGGTTCACTGCGATGGAGCCTATCCAAGATTCGCGCACTGGTGGATAGCAAGAATCTACCGCGGGTGATCGCCGATCGTAGCCAGGTTCGTTTGGACAGTAGCGATACCCTCATCGACGTTAGCGAACTCCACGCCTTGGCCAGCAGTCCGCTGGAGTCGGTTGCAGTAGAAACCCTCGAAGCCGCCGTTGATCGTTATAGCGGTCATTTTTTGGAGGGGTTGGAGCTAACCAACTTTTATCAGTACTACGCCTGGTGTGTGGCAGAGCGTGAGCAGGTAGGGCAAAATCTGGCCGCCATTTTGCGAAACCTGATCCACCGCTTCGCTGATACGCCGACGCGGGCGCTGCCGTATGCCCGGCGACTGGTAGACAACAGCCCCTACGACGAACCGGCCAGGACCGGGCTGATTCAGCTGCTACAAAGCAATGGGCGGCCGAAGGAAGCCGAGCAGCAATACCGGCTCGGTATGCGTCTATTAGCCGAGATAGGTGTTGAGCCCAGCGGCCTACTCTACCAAGCTTGGCGAGGCGCGCCGGGTGAGGATAGAACGGGCAGCAGCAGTTCGACTGTCACGATCCCAACCGACGTCATCAACCAACCCGACATCGAGATTCCAACCAACACCGTCGGCCATACCGAAGCTTTTAGCCAACCCCGCGCTCATAGTCACAGCTCGGTAACCGTTCAGCCCGCAGCCAGCCATTCCACGCTACGGGGCAGGGAACAGGAAACCGAGCAGATAGCAGTGGCCTTTGCCCGGGTGGTGCAACAAAACCGCGCCGGATTTGTGCTAGTACGCGGGGTTGCCGGTATTGGTAAAAGCCGGCTACTGCAGACCATCACCGAGCTGGCCCACGACAACAACGCCCTGCTGCTACAGGCAAGCGCGTTCGAGCAAGAGCTGCTGCGACCGTTTGCCCTCTGGATCGACGCCTTGCGTCAATACAGCGCCACCACCCAGCATGATATCTTTGATGCTAGCGGCGTCGACAACCGTGATCGGCTGATCTCCAGCCTCAGCGACCAACTGGCCGTTGAGGCCGGTCAGCGTCCTGTGGTACTGCTGTTCGATGACTTCCAATGGTGCGACGAATCCAGTGCCGCCGCGCTGAATTATGTCTCCCGGCTGTGCGCCGGGTTGCCAATCTTCGGGGTCCTGGCCGCGCGTGACGAAGATATTGAAGATAACCGTGCCGCGCTGCAGACCCTGCGTGGGTTGCGTCACGACAAGCGACTGCAAGATATCCACCTAGGACCGCTACCGCCAGCGGCACTGAATCAACTAATCCGCGACTGCGCACCCGATGCCGACGCTGAACCACTGAGCAGCGCCAGTATGGGCAACCCTCTGCTGGCCATCGAGTTGGCGCGAGCCCTGTGCGCAGGCACTGGCGGTGGCTCTATCGATGAGCTGATTAGCGAGCGAATGTCCCAGTTCAACCCGGATGCTACCGAGGTGCTGCGCTGGGCGGCGGTGTTGTCGCCCCGTATCAACATCGAATCGCTGGAACCTGTCACCGGCCTAACCGCGGAGGGTATCGATGAAGCGCTGGTCACAGCGCAGGCACACTCGCTGCTGACGTATACCGACCTGGGCTTTCGTTTCTGCCATGATCTAATCGCTCGCAGTATTTACAATGCGATATCGCCCACCCGACTGCGGGTGATGCACCGTCGAGTGGCCGAATTACTGGAGCAAAAAACCGCTGTGGATCTGGGCTACGCAGCCGACCTAGCCCACCATGCCAGCCAGAGTGGCGATGCCGGATTAGCGGCTCGGGCCATGGTCTCGGCTGGCCGCTTATGCCTGCGGTTTTTTGCCAATACCGATGCCCAGTCACTGGCACGCAAGGGCCAGCAGCTGGCAACCCGGTTACCCGATCGTGAGCGGGTCTGCCTGAGTCTGGATCTGCACGACATTTTGCTCTGTGCAGCCCCAATAGAGGACTGGCAGAGCGCTGCTGATACCTATATCGCCCTAGCCGAAACCGCTCTGGATCACGATTGCCTAGCCCACGCCCGTCTCGGTTACCAGATGGCCAGTTACCTACGTTGGAGCCACGGTCAGTGGGCCAGCGCCCGAGAGGAGTCGATGCAAGCCGAGCGCATCACTCGCGGCGGAACCGACAAGGAACACATCATCGGTTTGGCGGAAGCGGCCCGTTGTCTGGCCCTGCTGGAAAAGGATCTGGGCCATGCCAATGCCTTGCTGATGGAGGCCCAGGCACTGGCGTCACGCAAACAGCTCAACGTTGAGGCGATCTTGGCCGCCCAGGGCATGCTCCACTATCACCGCAATGAGCTCGGCGCCGCAGAAGAGCAGTTCAAAGAAGCCCGAACCTTGTGTAAAACCCACGGCAATCGCTTCAATGAATTCCAGGCCAACGAGTACCTGGCCATGATCGCGTTCGAGCGGCAACAGTATCCGCAAGCGCTGGCCCGTAGTCAGGCGATGATCGATATCGGTCAGAAGCTACGCGAGGGCAGCGAAGCCCCTTTCGCTTACGCTTTTAACCACCTGTGTCACTACGCCATCGACGGCGACTGCCAGCCACTCGACAGCGCTATGGAGCAGCTGCGCATCGCCGATGCCAAACACCGTCTGGCCTATATCCTGACCCGCACCGCGCTGTTGGACCTACAACAGGATCAACCCCAAGCTGCCCGAATACACGCCAGCGAGGCGCTGAGTTATGCCCAAGCACTGGAACGCGCCACCGAGATGATGCTCGCCAATTTGGCGCTGGCGCTAGCCAGCAAGGCGATGGGGGATGATATCGAGCATCGCCGCGCAGTTGCCGCCATCGCCTCTCTGGATGCCGCTTCGGTGGCCAGCTGGGCCCGTAGCCGCGCCCATAGACTATTGGCTCCGCAGCCATCGGGATAGTCACTCACCCAAACAAGAGCACTTCAACATGGCTGATATCTTCACCGAACGTCAATTCTCGACGCCGCAGCGCCGAGCCGACATTATCGCCATGGCCAATAAATCTATCGGTTGTTTCGGTATCTACCAGGTGTCCTGGCACGAAAGCTTTCTGGCGTTAGACGGCAGTCGTATGTTCTGCCACTTCAGCGCGGCCGATGCCGAGTCGGTACGCATTGCGTTTCGGAAAACCGGTTCGCCCGAGGCCCAGTTTTGGCCGGGAACCTTGCACCAGGCCCCAGAGAATATCGAGCCCAACATCTTGGTTGAGCGGCGCTTCGAACAACCTGTCAGCCTGCAATCGATTCAGGATATCGAAGATTCCAGTGCCTGGTGCCTGGAAACCCACCAGGTCAAATTTGTGCGTACCTATTTCTCCCGCCAACGTACCCGGATGATCTGTCTCTACCGTGCAGCGGATGCTGAAGCCGTGCGCCTAGCCCAGCGTCAAGCCAAACTGCCGCTTGAGCGGGTGTGGGCGTTTCAACGCCTGTGTCCTGCTGATATGGCTGCTGGCGGTTAACACCCCTGTAGTCAGAGCGTCTTACTAGCAGCGCTATTTTTCCATCCCGGCAGCACGTTTCCGCGTCACGCTAGCTCCAAGATCTGGCCTAACTTCTAGTAACAGTGCCATTCTGGTGAAATACCACGCTGCTTTAAACGACGATTCTAACGTCCTTGTCCGATGCTGTGCTTAGCCGCTCAATAAGGCGGTCTAAACCAACCAACAGCAAGTCAAAGCAGCAAAGGATCACAACCATGAACATGACACAGATTAATAGCGCAGCAGCGACCGTAGATAACGGTGTCAACGTAGAAGCCCTTTTGGCAGCCCGCCAGGCGCTGACCGACGCACCTGAGGCGGCCATATTCCAATGGCGCGCTCGCTGCGACTGGATCAGCGGAACCCACAGCAGTTCTACCGTGGCAGGCTTTTACGGCTTGGGTGATGAACAGCAACACCGTACCGAATTTAGCTTCGATACCGATCATCCCGAGGTGTTTGCCTCCGAAGACAAAGGTGCCACCCCGGTCGAGATGGTGCTGGTGGGGCTGGCGGGTTGTCTCACCGCCGGTATCGCCGCCGTGGCTCAACATCGCGGCATCCAACTGCACTCGGTACGCGCCACCCTCGAAGGCGGCATGGATATTCAAGGTATCCTGGGTATCGACAGCGACGTACGCAACGGCTTTGACGATATTCAGGTAAATTTCGAGATCGACGCCGAGGCTAGCCGCGATGAAATCAACGCCCTGGTAGCCCAGTCTCAAAAACGCTCGGCGGTATTCGATATCATCACCAACCCCACCAACGTCAAGGTCACGGTAAAATGAGCACGCCACGCAACCCGGTCACGGCTGCTGTCCGCGACATTAACGGCAAAGCGGATGACAACACTAGCGGCAGCCGGTCGACCATCATCGTCGGTGGTGGCCACGCCGGACTCGCCATCAGCCGCTGCCTCAGCGAGCGTTCGATCGACCATCTGATCCTTGAACGCGGTGAGGTCGGTAATGCCTGGCGCCGTGATCGTTGGGACTCGTTGCGGCTGCTGACACCCAACTGGCAATGCCGCCTGCCTGGATACGCCTATAACGGCGATGATCCCGACGGTTTCATGACCATGGTCGAGGTCAGCCGCTTTATCGACGATTATGCCCGCTTTATCGATGCCCCGGTGCAAACCGGAACCTCGGTGACAGCGGTGCATCGTCGAGGTCAGGGATACCAAGTGGTGACGGATCGCGGCGAGTGGTTTTGTCATACCCTAGTCATCGCCACCGGCGCGTTCAGCCAGCCGCTGATACCGGCTATCAGCAAAACGCTGTCACCCAGCATCAACCAGTTAACCCCCAAGGACTATCGCAATCCAGCGCAGTTGGCTAACGGCGGGGTTCTGGTGGTGGGAGGCTCCGCCACCGGCCTGCAACTGGCCGATGAGATACAGCGTTCTGGTCGACCGGTGACCCTATCGGTAGGCGAGCATGTGCGACTGCCCCGGATCTACCGGGGCCGAGACATCCAATGGTGGATGGATGCCACCGGAATTCTCGATGAAGGCTACGATGAAATCGACGATATCAACCGCGCCCGACGTGTGCCTTCGCCCCAACTGGTCGGCACGCCCGAGCGCAACAGCCTAGACCTGAATGTGCTAACCGCTCAGGGGGTAAAGCTGGTGGGACGGCTGATGGCGATCAACGACATGCGCACGCTGTTTTCCGGTGCCTTGAATAATCATTGCGCCCTGGCCGATCTGAAGATGAATCGGCTGCTGAATCACATCGACAGCTGGATTGGCAATACCGGACTGGATACCACTCTACCACCGGCGCAACGCTACCCGGCAACGCGGGTCGATGGTTCACCCTGCCTGACCCTGGATCTGGAACAAAGCGGCATCCGTTCGATTATCTGGGCCACCGGATTTCGACCCGACTACTCTTGGCTGAAGCTGCCTGTGTTCGACCACAAGGGCAAACTTCGCCATGACGGTGGTGTCGTCGACGCACCGGGAATTTACGTCACCGGGCTGCCGTTTATGCGCAGACGCAAATCCAGTTTTATCCATGGCGCCGAAGATGACGCCCGCGATCTAAGCGGCCACCTGGGAAATTATTTGGATTGCCTTTCTAAGGAAAGTGCCATTAAGTCCCGTTTTTTAACCATACCGACTCATCAAGGTCTACTTTTCGGATAATCACCCAATTACTGCTCGTTTTTCAGTGCCAGCATGCCGATTTACCGACATGTAGGCACACTGATCCTATGTTTTGACTATCTGACTCACTCTGACAATATTCGCCAGAGCAAACGACATGGCCAGTTTGCTGTCATTAACACGCAGTTTTAGCCGACTAAGCTTAAGCTCAGATTAGTCGAACCTCTGAAATAAACATGGCCAGAATCAAGACCTCCTTTCCTAAGAGGTTTTAAAATCAAAATATATACGGATTTTCTCTAATCGACTCAGCTGTTTAGTGATGTGATGCGACTGTTTCAAAAACAGACGAGATCGAAGTAGCGCAGTTCAAGGGCGGTCCCGGCGCGTCGATGGCCAGTACTTATCACTTTTATAAATAGCGTTATAGCCATTCTATATAACCCCTACTGGTTAGCTTGGCCATACTTAACTATTGTTTATCTATAGGCTGGATAGCCTGTCTTATCGCTTGCGCGAATCGCTGCATTTCCCTCCTTTAATGTTTTCACGTGTTGATTGATCGGCCGCTGCGGCTGACCTATCTGTCGTTTTGCTGTGCTCTGGATACCACCGTCAATGCGGGCTGGATCTGGTCTGCGATTAAGAACTAAGCAGTAGCAACAGGGAGAGAGGGTTATGACCCGTTCTGATAAATCTATAAAAGCCCGGTCCAGAAGGTCCGATCCAGATGACCGCTTTCTGACCGTACTATATGTGCCGGATCGTGACTGTCTGTCGCAGCTGCTGCGCAGCGAGGTTCTGGATGTCGGACCGATACAAAGTCAAGCTGATTCGGATGAGATCGAAGTTCACATTTACGCCAATAAAGACCAGATCAAGGCGCTGAAAAAGTACGGTTGGACCGTCAATGTTCGCGAAAATTTGAGCGAAATCGGGCGCAAACGGCAAAAAGAGGTAGGCAAAGGGGATCGCTTTCAAGGCGGAAAAATCGCGCCGACAGGGCTGGGTCAGAAAATCTGAACGGAGGCGGTATCATGTCCTATTTAAACGTCACCGAGGTCGAGTCGGCGCTGGTGGGCCTCAGTAGTACCTACCCGGGTTTGTGTCAGCTGATCACTTTGCCCAACGCCACCCATGAGGGGCGTACCAGCCATGCAATCCGGTTGGCCGTGGGGCCGCTCGATAACCGCCCTGCAATGCTGTTTATCGGCGGTCAACATGCCCGCGAGTGGGGCAGCGGCGAGATCTGTGTCAACTTTGCTACCGATCTGCTTGAAGCCTACGACCTGGGGACCGGTCTGACCTACGGTGGGCAAGCCTACACGACGACTCAGGTGCAGCAACTGCTGCAGCAGACCCAGGTGTTCGTGTTTGCCTGCGTGAACCCCGATGGCCGCAACCATAGCCAGACCAGTGTTGCTATGTGGCGGAAAAACCGTAACCCGGTCAATGCGGTCGACCTGAACCGTAACTACGATTTTGTCTGGGATTTTAATACCGCGTTCTCGCCCGCTGCATTTGTATCGGTGTCCGATAATCCGATCAGCGACGTCTACCACGGCACCGCACCGTTTTCCGAGCCGGAGACCCAGAATGTTCGGTGGTTGCTGGATAGCTACCCGCAGATCCGATGGTTTATCGATATCCACAGTTACAGCCAACTGCTCTATCACGCTTGGGGCGACGATGAAAACCAGACTGCGGTGGCGAGCCAAAATTTCCTCAACCCTGCCCACCACGGCGCTCGTGGTGTTGCTGGGGATGCTTACGGTGAATATATCCGCGCTGGTGATCTGGCCGCGTCCAGCTGCCTGACCGGGCAGATGCAGAGCGCGTTGCAGGCCGTGCGGGGGATCAACTATTCGACCGGCCAGAGCTACGATCTGTACCCGACCTCGGGCACCGCCACCGATTACCCCTACAGCCGCCACTTTGCCGACCCAACCAAGACCCGCACCCTGGGCTTTCTGATCGAGTGGGGCACCGAGTTTCAGCCACCGTGGTCGGAGATGGAGGATATCATCCTCGATGTGTCGTCGGCGCTGGTGACGTTCGCGTTGACGGCACCGTGCGCCTGCTCGGTGATCGACGCCAGCCTGTTGACCCCGGCGATCAACTTCAATGACATCCCCGAAGGCGAGTTGACGCCCCGCCCCATCAAGTTTTCAGTGACTACCTGCGGTGCGACAACGTTCCAGATTGTTGCCGGGCCGACCACCACCAGCGGGCCCGGTAGTTTTGGCACGCTGGCCAGCCCCAGTGCGTCGTTACCGGCAGTGATGACACTGACAACCCGTGAAGCGCTGCTGTGGCTGTCGCACACCGGCACCACCGCTGGCGATGTCACCACCGGTAGCGTGACGGTACGGCTGGTCGAAACCGGCGAGGAGTGGGTGATTCCGATCTCGGCCAACACGGTCGTTCGTCCCACTGTAGCGGCGGTGTTGGTGCTCGATCAGAGCGGTTCGATGGAGTGGGCCTCGGGCCTGCCCGGTTTATCCTCCCGCAACGATGTGCTCAAGTTTGCCGCGCCGGTGTTCGTCAATTTACTGCACGAGGATAACGGCCTCGGCATCGTCGCTTTTGATCACAATGCCTATGATCGTATGAGTGTGCAGACGGTCGGGCCTGTCGGGCCATTCGACCCGGCCCGCGCTACCGCGCTGGGGCAGATTGCCAGCCACAGCCCGAACCCGCTCGGTGGCACCGCGATCGGTGATGGGGTCGAGAATGGCCACAATATGTTGACCGCTGCCGCAGGCTACGACGAGCGGGCGATGGTGGTGTTCACTGACGGCGACGAGACGGCGGCCAAGTACATCAATCAGGTGGCCCCGCTGATCAACGAGCGGGTGTTTGCCATCGGCTTGGGTACCGCGGCGCAGATCAAGCCGGCTGGGCTGACCGCCTTGACCAACGGCACCGGTGGTTATTTGCTGTTGACCGGCGCGGTTGGCCCCGACGATCTGTTCCGGCTGAGCAAGTACTACCTGCAGATTTTGGCGGGGGTAACTAACTACGATATCGTGCTGGATCCGGAAGCGGCGATCAAACCGGGCCAGGTCCACCGCATCCCGTTCTACCTCAACGAGGCCGATATCGGCGTCGATACCATCTTACTGGGCGAAGCCAACCTGCCGCTGATCCGCATTGCGCTGGAAACCCCGGCTGGAGATCTGATTGATCCGGGCGTGGCGGGGGCTCATCCGAGTATCGATTTTGTTGCCGCACAGGGCGTTTCATTCTACCGGATGGCGCTTCCGGTACCGGTAGGGGTGGCGGGGGCCAGTGCCGGCAAATGGCATGCCGTGCTTACAGTCGATGAAAAATACTACAAGCGCTACTTGGCGACTCTGGCCGACCAACCGCAGTGGTACCAGCAGGTGGTCGCCCATGGCGTTCGGTACAGCCTGAGCGTGCAGTCGTATTCCGGTTTCCGGCTACAGGCCCAGCTGCTGCAAAGCTCGTTTGAACCGGGAGCGACGCTGACGGTGCGGGCGGTGCTGAGCGAGTACGGCTTGCCTGTGGAGGGTGCCAGGGCCCAAGTTCGCGCCGAGTTCTCCCGTCCCGACGGCACCAGCGGGATGCTGATGTTGCACGAGGAATCACCAGCCAGCGGCATCTACATCAACGACTTGGCAGCCCAGCTGACGGGCGTCTATCCGTTCCGGGTGCTGGTCAACGCCACCACGATGCGGGGCCGCGAGGTCAGCCGTGAGCACTTACTGACCGGTGCGGTATGGCAGGGTGGCGATACCCCTCCACCGACCGAACGTGATGACCCGGACGATGACAAAGAACAGCTGTGCGAGCTGCTGGCGTGCTTGCTGGGCCGCAAGGTGATCGAGCCGGAGCTGGAGAAGCGCTTGCAGGAGGCGGGCTTGAGCATCGACGATCTTAGGCGCTGTCTCAAGAAGTGGTGCCAGCCCTCGCGCAAGCCGTCGTAACGGCAGACCGATCCGACGGTGAATTCGTGGGTGCTGGCTTGCGCGTCAACTGAATCGGTGATGGTTCAAACACGGTTTTTCAGTTTGTTAGGAGGTAATTCTCATGGGCATTAATCAGCTTTTCACCCAACAGGGCATGTTTCCGGGGACCGACCGTCAGATCACTTTCAGCGCTGAAAACGAGTCGCGCAGCGAGGCGTCGGTGGCGATCAATCCGAAAAATCCGCTCCATATGATCGCCGTGTCAAAAAAGTTCAGTAAACCCGACTGGTACTGGTTTACCGTCGAGCCGATGGTCACCATCGACGGCGGCTACAGCTGGTACCCGCTGCCACTGCCGCAGCCGGAGGGTGGTAATGGCTGGACCGATCCGGTGATCAGCTTCGATCATCAGGGTAACGCCCATCTGGTGTTGGAGCCGATCCGGTTTATCCAGCCCGATACCGATCAGATCCCCGATATCGAGGTGACCGGTATCAAGGCCTTCCGGTTGCCTTACGGCGGCGGTAATTGGATCGGCCCGCAAGAGTTGATCGTCGGCCGCGAACTGAACGGGCAGGACGATAAACCCTGGATCGCCTGCGACTATGGCAAGGCCTCACCCTGGAGTAGTGGCTCCTCGGGCTGGGTCAGCGTCGCGTCGCCGTGGAAAGGCAATATCTATATCGTCTGGGGGGTTGGCGGTGGGCTCAATTTCGCCCGCAGCACCGACGCCGGTGTCAGCTGGACCGGTGCCGGTAATCTCAATGCTGGCGATAACGTTCCCGGCACCAGCAACGCCTGGGCGCCGGAGGTGACGGTAGGCGATGGTGGCGTGATCCATGTGGTCTGGCATTCCCCCGGATCGGCGTCGATCCTGTACGTCCGCTCTATCGACGGCGGCGAAACGTTCGAGTCGCAGCAGACCATCGTCAACGGCGTTCAAGGGCTACGCTCGCCACCGCTGCCCCAGACCGGTTCCTGGCCGGAGTTTCCCGGCGGCAAATTTCGCATCGTCACTCTCTGCACCGGCTGCGCCACCGGCAACCGCTTTTTGGTGTCCTGGTCGGATATACGTGAAGGCTACGCTCGCATCTACTACCACTACAGCGACGATGCTGGCGCTAGCTGGGCGCCTTCGTCGGGCCAACCGTTGTGGCCCTCGCTATCATCTAGCAGCGCGGTGCAGCAGTTCCATCCGCAGATGGTGGTCGATGGCAAAGGCGTGGTGGGTTGCGCGTTCTACGAGTTTGGCCAGCAGCCACCATCGACCCAGTACCGCATCAGAACCCGGATCATGGGCTCGTTCGACGCGGGTAGCAGTTTTGGCCTGCCGGCCAACGTCTCCGATAACCCTTGGGATCCGGCGGTGAACGCCCCCTGGGCCCATTTCAATCCCAATGACACCTTTATCGGTGAGTATTTCGGACTCGACGGCGGTCCGGACGGTTTCGAGCTAGTCTGCACCGACACCCGCACCGGCGTGCAGGAACTGTTCTACGACCATATCGCCACCAGCAAGGTGGATGCACCGTCCTGGTTTACCGAAGGTATCGTCGCTACCTTCATGAGTCCGGGGGTTGGATTGGGTGCTGGCGGTTTTGTCATCGTCGGCGGCAAGATCGTCAAGGTACCGCCGCGCGATCCGCTTTTTGCTCTGCTGCAAACGATCGTTACGTTGGATGCCGCCCGGGACATCGACCATCCGGCCGGACGCAAACTGGTGAAAGAGGTCGGCGAAGCGATGGTGGATATCGTCGGGGATATTGCCGGAGAGGGCATCAATAGCCGCGGTAAAGGCTGAAAGCGACTATTTCAGCGGTTGGGTTAACCGTTTAGCAGCAGGTGAGTACAGCGGTTGCATTTTCCTTTGTTTTCAACCTTGCTGCCTTCTACCCCTGCGAGCCTATTCCTGCCTACCAAGATGCATGGCCCTTCATTGGGCACTTAGGGAAGGTCTGAACAAGTAGCTCCAGGCCTTCCTATCTTGGTATTTCAGACCGGCAACGATGGCTTTGCATATTTGTTGATATTTTACAGGCCCTTCTCATTCACACTTCCACTTTGGCAGATAGATTCCTTTAGCCTGTCGAATTCTTTTCCGCTCAGAAGACGCCATTAAGGTTATAGGAAATGACCTGTTCCAGTAGGCCACCTATAGTGCTAAAAACGTCCGCTTACTGGAGATGGGCTTGGGTGCTTCAGGCCACTCTTCCACTACTGTAATGTCGGAACTAGGCGCAATTGCTGACGACGAGATAACCCTTGCAGAGGGGTTAGTTCGGGAAGCAAAGTTCGACTAGTGGCCATCGGTCAGATAAACGCAATTCATACTACGATTCTTACAAGATCTGAAATGTATCCACTTTCAGCACTCAAGCTGCTGAGGTGTGGCCATTTTGGTTCTACCGCTCCATCGACCAAAGGAGACATCAGGGATGACTGATAGAAAGCAGATAACAGACACCGACACAAAGTAGAAGACTAAATGGGACCCTTTCACCAATACTTTGGATAGCTCTCCCGCCGACTGAGGTTGTTGTATATCAGAGCTATCGCCACCACCAACAAGGCACCACTCAAGGTAGGTAACAGCAAAAAGTCCCAGGCTGGCTGGCTCAAAAATACGATTACCGGATTTGAACCGGCGGGTGGATGCACCGTCCGAGTCGCCATCATAAGAGCGATTGCAAGGCTAACGGCCAGTGCCATACCCCACCAAGTCGGACCGACGTACGTCAAAACGATCAAACCGACCAGTGAACTCAGAAAATGCCCTGCGACTACGTTTCTAGGTTGCGAAAACGGTGCATCAGGAAAGCCGAACACCAATACACAAGAGGCGCCAAAAGAACCCAGCACCAGCGTTACGTCAAGGTTTTCGGCCAAGCCGGCCAGCATCGCGATCAAGATAAAGGCACCCAATCCAGCTGCAACGATATGCTTGATTGAATGTTTAGGAGGCAAGGCCGCTCTGTCACCCTTGAGCTTTCGTAGCCAGCCTGACGTTGATGTTTCCCATATAAGCGCCTTGATGGGAAGTTGCATAGTGGACTCCTTCATAAGCGTGAACGAACAAAGTAGACCGATTTGTCTACACGCGGTCATGGTAGACAACCCGGTCTACCTATGTCAATGTAAACATTCAATCGTTAATAGGTTTCGTATGTCCACTAAGCGCATTCACTTGATCACCACGGCCTTTAACCTCTTCTATCAAAAGGGCGTTCATGCTGTAGGTATCAACGAGATTTTGGCTGAATCCGGAGTCGCCAAGAAAACCCTGTACCACCATTTTGATAGCAAGGACGAACTAGTATCGGCTGTGCTGGCCTACCGCGACCGATGTTTTTGTCATTGGCTGGAAGAAAAGCTCGATACCACCGCACCCGGTATGGCGAAAATAGATGCCCTATTCGATGCACTGGATGACTGGTTCAACGACCGGGTAGCAACGCTGTTGCCATTTCACGGCTGCTTTTTTATTAACGTCAGCGCTGAATTTGGTGATCCCGCACATCCCCTGCACCAGCAATGCTCACAACATAAGAAGAGCATCGCAGCCTTGATTGAGACCCAGGTCCAGACATTAAATATCGAGTCGAATTTGATTGCCGCTGTCACCGATGCCCTATGCCTTCTGAAGGAAGGCGCCATCACACTGGCCCATGTACAGGGTGATCGAAGTGCAGCATTAAAAGCCAAGCAAACAGCGCACCTACTAATCAGCGGTTGTGTGTAGCTGTCGCGAATGAATCAACTATTTCAGTGATAACCCAATTGGACCACGCATGAACTCTTCAAAAACAAATGACGCTGTCACCGTTCGCAAACTGCCCACCCGGTATGCTGCGATCGTAATGCCCTTCATTCTTTCCTGCTTTATGACGTGCATTGTTTCCCTCATCAGCACCTTGAGAAGCATCGGCTGGGCTGAGAGTGTTCTGAATATCTGGATGAGTTCGTGGGCAATTTCATGGCTAATCGCCTTCCCTGCCCTACTTCTCATGCTGCCTGTGGCACGCAAACTCACATCCTTGGTGGTACGTACGACGCCATAGCGAAGGTCGGCTTCGGGTGCAACACCGGTCGTCTTCAGCTAAAAACTGGACGGCAGTTCAGTGTCGAATTCTACGGATGGCTGAACACCAGACACCCTCAATTTGATCAGCACCATTATTGCTCGTTAACAGAATGGAGGGGGCCTTCAGCTAGGGATCCTGTGATTAAGTCCTACTTATTGAGCGATATCGCTCATCAAAGCCATTCGGCCGAATAATCGCCACCCTTTGCTCGTTTTCTGATCATCTACACGCCGTTTTAAGGTATGTAGACGGATCTATCCTACGCCCGAAGCATCTGATCCACGCGAGCAATATTCGCCAGAGCAAACAACATTGCCAACTTACAGTCGTTCTTCATCAAACCTCGGTAGCGTGCCTTGGTAAAACCAAACTGGCACTTGATGATCCGGAACGGATGCTCGACCTTGGCACGGATACTGGCCTTCATGTATTCGATGTTGATTGCCACTTTATTGATCCTCGGATGCTTCTTCAGCGTCCTTACCTTTCCTGGCTGCTCTGCAATGTGCCAATCAACGGCGACATCTTTTAACTCTTCTCGCTTTTCTGCTCCGCGGTAACCCGCATCCACGAAGACAAAATCTTCGCCACCGTGCAGCAAATGCTTTGCCTGATTTAGATCGTGTTCATTGGCCGCAGTCGTTGTAAACGTGTGTGTCAGGCCCGTTCGAGCATCGACACCGATATGGGCTTTCAGTCGGGTAAGGACAGTGTGTTGCCACACCATCCTCCCCTAAGAACCGTACGTGAGAGTCACCCCTCATACGGCTCAAGCCTTTCAACAGCCTCAATGAGACCGGGCCTCACTACGGATATATCTAGCGCTGCCTTGGCGATACGCACTTGGGGTCGTCTCACTTCCTTCTCGATTTGTCTCCAGTATCTGAAGCCATACCTGTTCGGGGTGCGAAGGTGCACCAGTACCCGAGACCGCCGTTTGTACTTGGGTTTCTGGTACCGTCATCTGCTTTCCTTCGTTAAACGATTACTCAAGTTATCTCGCCATGAAAGACCCAGTGGAAGTCTGCTCGCTTTCGCGCCGGATGATATTTCAACCCGTATCCTCTCGATTACAGAGAGGCCTTCGCTTTTTCCACATTCCTTTACCCGCAGTACTAACAGTGTTCCTTACAGTTCACCTGCCGATTATGGCAGCGCTACGGGCTTACCCTGTTCCACATATATTTCAGAGCGGGGCGGACCTCTCCATTTCGCCGGCGGTACAGCATTCACGATGGACTATCGGAAAGAGCCCATACCTGACCGCACACCTTTTGGTTCAAGCCTATCAGCATCTTTGGCTTGTCTGGCATGACGACGTTTATAAGAGATTCACATCTGTTGGCCGTAACCGCTCGTCCCTAGCTCCTTTCCGCCTTGATGCTGGCAGATTATGTCTTGCCTCACGGGTCGACATACCGACTGAATCGGCGGTTACATTGTCCCCGAAGCTTCGCACGGTGCTGTTACCGGCTCCGCACGTCCGGGTAGGGAACGGTTGGTGAAACAACCGGTTTCGTCAGGTAAACGTACCCTGCGAAACAGAAATACATGCGACTTTCAGGTCGCACAGCCAAAGTGCCACTGATTGCCTTTTTTGGTCTGATGCATCTCGGGGTCGCGCTCACCCGCTTTGTTCTTGGTTGAGCTGGGCGCCTCGATGATAGTGGAGTCCATCAGCGTACCCTCTTTGATCAGTAAGCCAGCTTCAGTCAGCCAGTTGCTGACTTCAGAAAAGATCTTTCTGGCCAGGCCATGACGCTCCAGAAGGTGACGAAATTTTAGAATGGTAGAGTGATCGGGAATCGGTTTATCCAGTGACAGACCTGCAAACAGGCGCATGGATGCAATTTCGTAAAGAGCAACCTCCATTGCTGGATCGCTCATGCTGTACCACTGCTGCATACAATGGATACGCAGCATCGTTGCTAGCGGATAAGGGCGGCGGCCGTTGCCAGCCTTAGGGTAATGAGGCTCGATCACCGACTCCAACCTCTGCCAAGGAATCAGCGATTCCATACGCCCCAGAAAGATCTCTTTGCGGGTTTGGCGGCGCTTAGAACAGTATTCACTGTCGGCAAAGGTGAGTTGGTGATCCATCGAACATTCCTCAAATCATGAGAGTTAAGATTGTCTCATGCTGGGGACTTAATCACAGGATCCCTAACCTTTAGCGGCTTTTTTGTTCCTAGGCTCTGTAATATTACTTGATCAACGTCGCCTTCTTAATCGCCACTTGTTTTCTCAACCCCCGAAAGGTTCTGAGCTTCCGACTACGTTATTCCTCAAAGCCCATTTCATTCAACCCCTTTAGGGAAACTGATACCTCCTGACTCTGGTCGTTGAGTAACCATAAACCCACCAAAACCGGCTCTCTCCTTACTTGATAGAAATCTCAGTTGCTGGCCTGCACCTTCTCAACCCCAACCGTGATAAAGTCGCCAGCCCATTTATTTACCATGTTGAGATGTTATGAATCCCTGGACGGTGCTCGGTACTGCGGAAATCCCCAACGGTGGCGGTGAGCTTAAGTTATCGCAACGCGGAGACGAGTTCTCTATTCGACTGTCCGGTGTGCGCGGTGAGCTGATGAACAGCCGGGTGCATAATTCAGAAGAGGTGCTGGCTGAATTGGGTTGTGTCGGTCTCAAATCGGCCGACAAGGCGCAGGTGTTGGTCGGTGGCTTGGGTATGGGCTTTACCCTTGCAGCAGCGCTCAAGGCGGTATCAGCG
Organism: Motiliproteus sp.; assembly: GCA_036961355.1. Lineage (GTDB taxonomy): Bacteria > Pseudomonadota > Gammaproteobacteria > Pseudomonadales > Balneatricaceae > Motiliproteus. The sequence goes on along the minus strand of JBALVL010000003.1, from coordinate 121,074 downwards.
TCATCTACGGTTAAGGTCGCCGAGTTGATACCTGCGGTGGTGGAGTGGAACAAGGGGCCATTGGGAGAGTGTGCTGGCCATCCATTAGAGGACGGTCGTGCCCAGGTTCACATTGGCGATGTGGCCGAGCTATTTAGTAGTAACAAACCGGCCTTCGATGCCATTTTGCTGGACGTCGATAACGGCCCGGAAGGGCTGACCCATACGGATAATCACGGACTGTATTCGATCACAGGCTTGGCGCTGATCGGTCAATCGCTGCGCGCCGGGGGGATGCTGGCGATCTGGTCGGCTTTCCCCGATGCTGCGTTTCTCAAGCGGCTGAAAAAATCCGGCTTTAACGCGACCGCGCAGACGGTGCGGGCTCGGGTGGGCAAGGGCAGTCGACATACGATATTTTTGGCCAAGAAACCTAAATAGTGAGCACCTACTAACCCTGTAGCTTTCATAAGGGCTATACGAAATCAAAAATAGGAAAAACTAACCCCTGTTATCTGTTACCCCTATATCGTGCGAGCACAGCCTATGCTGAGCGATTAGGTGTTTTCTAAATGGAACCATCGCCCAGAGACTGGGCTCCCACAAAAATATTCATCTATTGACGTAAGGTGCCCACAACAGCTAACCCGGTCATAGGCAAAAAAAACGCAGCATGATAGCCGCGTTTTTTTTATTCTGCCAGGACGACTCTCTATATCGATCAGCGGCTCGGCAGGAACTGCTGTACCAGGCTTTGTTGTTGACGGGCCTGTTCAACAAAACGTTCACTGGCTTCAACCGCGCGGTTGCTGCCTTCAAGGTTCTCCATCGATAAAGTATTAACCCGATTAACGTTTTCGCTGATCTCAACAGCTACCGCGCTTTGCTCTTCGGTAGCGCTGGCGACCTGTAGCCCCATCTCGGAGATCTTCGACATCGCTTCGGTGATCTGATCAAACACTGCGCCGGTTCGCTCCATATCCTCGACACTGGATTTAGAGATCTCCTGCCCCTGGTGCATCGCGCTGACGCTCAGCTTAACGCCTTTCTGTAGGCTCTCGATCTGCTGCTCGATCTCTTGCGTCGATTCCTGAGTGCGCTTCGCCAGTGTCCGAACCTCATCGGCAACCACGGCAAAACCACGCCCGGCTTCTCCGGCACGGGCCGCTTCGATAGCCGCGTTAAGCGCCAGCAAATTGGTTTGTTCGGCCACCGATTTGATCACGTCCAGTACCGATTCGATACTGGCACTGTGACGATCAAGTTCCTGGATCTGAGCCGACGCATTATTCACTTCATCAACCAATTTTTGGATCGAGCGGAAACTGCTGTCCACCTCAGAGCGACCGCTAATAGCCGCCTCATGGGCTTCATTAGCCGCCTGCGCGGTGCTTTGCACATGACCGGCAACATCGTCGATGGTGGCTGACATCTCATCAACCGCAGTGGCGACCTGGTGCAACTCGTCCTGCTGCCGACGGGCACCGTCAGCGTTGGCGTTCATATCCTTCATTGCCGAATTGGCAGCAACCTGAACTTGCTCGCTCGAATCATTGACCCGTGCCACTACCGCGCGCAATTCTGATGACATCTTCTTCATCGCCATCTGAATCTGGCCGATATCGTCGGTTGAGCCGGTGTAGATGTATTGCATCAAGGGATCGTGATAACTCTTTCGGGCATCCGCAGCCAGCTCGCGGAGTCGACCGGTCATCAGGAAACAGAAGGTAAAACACAGCACCAGAGAGAGCGCCAACGCGCCAAACATCGCAGGGGCTGGGTTCTGGTATAGATTCCAGCCGATCAACGGTAAGAATCCTGCCATTGCGCCCAACACCACTTTACTGTGCAGTCCCAAATGCGGCCGGGTCACGGCTCCCGGCAACTTATCATCCATCAGGCCAGGGTAGACCGCCTCAGCACGCTTCACGGCAGCAGGTTCGGGTTTCATCCGAACCGACTGATACTCGGTGGTCTGGCCGTTGTCTTTGATTGGCGTGGCAAAAGCATCTACCCAATAGTGGTCGCCATTCTTGCAGCGATTTTTCACCATCCCCATCCAGGGGTTACCGCTTTGCAGAGTACTCCACAAGTCTTTAAACGCAGCGGGCGGCATATCCGGGTGCCGAACAACATTGTGGTTCTTACCAATCAGTTCATCGACGCCAAAGCCGGCGACATCGAGAAAATCCTGGTTGATATAGGTGATGGCACCTTTCAGGTCTGTCGTTGAAAGGATGTTGTAGTTGGAGGGATAATCTAATTCACGTTGGGTAACAGGCAGATTTTTCTTCATTTTTTCACCGTACAGCCAGCAAGAGGCGTGAGCCTCTTTAATGATCGGAAAGTCAGTATATTATCCTTATTGATAAACCGATAACAATGATATAACTCAATATAACATTGAGTTTGAGTTGGGTATTTTTGGTTTTATGTGGCAATAGCGATGGATAGCCCATGTTTTTAACCCTGCGCTATCGGGTACTGCACTAGCTCCAGTAGCCCTGTACTGGCCGATCAACCGTAACAACTGCGAGCGCAGTCTTCGCCAAGGCCGATACATACAATAACCAAGGCGGGCTCCCTCTGCTGAATGGCTAACAACATCCCGCCGGGCATATCGATGCCGATGTCACTGCTGCCACTGCTGCCACTGCTGATAAATGGGGAGGGAGCCCATGCCAGCACCCTATTGAGCGAACTCGTCTTCGTGCAACCAGGCAGCATGCTTAGGGGCACGCTTGGTGCGAGACCATTCCTCGAGCATGACTGGTGCCACCTTCTTAAGCTCGGCCATCTGCTCACTGGTTCCGGTCAGGCAGGTCAGTTCCAGGCGATGACCATTGGGATCAAAAAAGTAGATCGACTTGATGATGCCGTGATTGGTAGGGCCCAGGACATCCAGTCCCTTGCCTTGCAGCTCCGCCTTAGCAGCCAACAGCGCCTCCTCACTCTCAATCTGAAAAGCGATATGCTGAGTCCATTCCGGGGTGTTGGGGTCACGGCTCATCTCCGGAGAGTTAGGTAACTCAAAAAACGCCAGAATGTTGCCCTGTCCCGCATCCAAAAATAGATGCATGTAAGGGTCAGGTGCCTTGGTGGAAGGCACCTTGTCCTCGGCAATCGCTACCAAAAAATCCATATTGAGCATTTTCTGGTAGAACTCGACGGTTTCCTTAGCGTCCTTACAACGGTACGCGACATGGTGAATCTGCTGAAGTTTGATCATTTTAATATACCTATCAGTTAATTTTATTATGGGTAAATAGATAACGGGGTTAATCGATTATTCGGGGTTTTTTTCGGGTCGTACTATTTTTTCGAATCACACTATTTTTTCGGGTCGTACTATCAGCCGGAAGCTCAGCGCTGAGAAGAGAGCCAGCGTCAAGATAACCAAGGCCATGGGCAACGGTGTGCCGTCGCCCAAATTGGCCACCAGCGCCCCTCCCAGGCTGCCGATGCCAAACTGGAGCACGCCGAATACGGAGGAGGCCGTTCCTGCGGTCTTCGGAAATAGGTCCAGCGTGCCGGAGATACAGTTGGCCGCCAGCGCGCCCAGGCAACCGACATAGAGCGCAAGCGGGATCACCAGCCCCCACAGCCCAAACAAACCGGTGGCGGAATCCAAAACAAGCAGGCCTGCGGCAAACAGCATCACGCCGGTCAGCACACGAATCATGCCATCGCGCCCGATGCGGCCAAGATAACGGGTATTAAGCAGTGAGCCGGTGGCCATAGCCGCGATATTGGCCGCAAACAACAAGGCATAACCGGTGGGGCTAACGCCGAACAGGTTGATATAGATAAAGGGCGTGCCGGTGATATAAGCGAACATACCGCCGAATCCGAAGCCGCCACACAAGGCGTACCCCATCGCTCGACCGTTGCCCAACACTTGGGAGAAAGCGCCAAGTAATGCAACAGGACGCAGAGAGAGGCCCGGCCCCGGCGCGCGAGTTTCGGGGATAATCCAGGCAATAAGAAGAAACCAGAGCGCGGCAAAACCCGTCAGCGTCCAGAAGATTGAGCGCCAGCCGAAGGCGTCCAGCATCAGGCTTCCGATCAGCGGGGCCAGCATTGGCGCGGCCGTCATAATCAGCATCAGCCAGGACATTGCTCGTGCCAGCGACTCACCCTGATACAGATCCCGGATCACCGCCCGCGCCAGCACCGATCCTGAGGCACCCGCCAGCCCTTGAAGCAGACGCGCCCACTGCAACTGATCGATATCAAGGCTCAACGCACAGGCGGCACTGGTCAGTCCGTACAGAAGCAGGCCCCACAGGATCAATGGCTTGCGCCCGAAACGGTCCGATAGCGGGCCGTGAATCGCCTGCCCCAACGCAAAACCGATCAGGAACACGCTAAGCGATAGCTCGACCTCACCGCTGTCGACCGCCAGCTCAGTCGCGATAGCAGGGAACGCCGGCAGGTACATGTCGATCGACAGCGCGCCGATACCCGACAAAATTCCCAAAAGCGGGAACCCCAATAGACCAACGGTCAGGGCCGGGTGAAGCCGCGCCTGTCCGTCAACTGTCCGACTATCGGGTTTCACTGAGCATCACCCTGGCTTTCAGGCGCGGCCTGGATGAAGGGATCCAAAGCCAGGCAGGCTGCATCAATGCGGGCGATGGTCGGGTACGGTACCAGGTCGATCTCAAAACGTCGGGCGTTATAAACCTGCGGAATCAGGCAGGCGTCCGCCATCCCCGGGGTGTCGCCATGGCAGAACTGGCCGGTGTCCAATGAGTCAGCCAGTTGCCTTTCCAGCGCCTCAAAACCTTGTACCACCCAATGGCGGTACCAGTCATTCTTGGCCTCCTCGGCCACGCCCATTGTTGTGGCTAGATGTTTGAGCACCCGCAAATTGTTCAGCGGATGAATCTCGCAAGCCACCGTTTGTGCCAGTGCACGCACCCGGGCGCGGCCGATAGCCTCGCCGGGCAGCAACGGCTGCTCGGGGTGGACCTCATCGAGGTACTCAAGGATCGCTAAAGACTGGGTCAGGGTAGTGCCGTCTTCCAGCACCAGGCTGGGCACCAGCCCCTGCGGGTTGATCGACCGATACGCAGGTTTAAGCTGCTCGCCACCGTCACGCACCAGATGGACGTATTCGGATGGGCATTCAAGTCCTTTGAGGTTGAGGCCGATCCGTACACGGTAGGCCGCCGACGACCGCCAGTAAGTATAGAGTTTCATGGCATTGCCTCGCTAAAGCGCCCTGTTAGCCTGAGCAGTGCCCTGAGAAGTGCCCTGAGCAGCGGCCTCGGCTGTGGCTTGGTTAATGATCTCAGCTTGCTGACGCACTCGCCCCATCAACGCCTTGAGGGTGCTCTGCTCTGCTTCGGTCAGGCAGCTCAGTAACTGCTGCTCCAGATCACGTACGCGTGGCACCAGGTCGTTGAAAATATTCTGACCTTCAGCAGTCAGTTGCAGGCTAACTCGGCGGCGATCGACGGGATCGGTCCGGCGTTCCAACAGCTCGCGCTTGAGCAGCCCCTGAATGGCACGACTGACCTGGACTTTGTCGATGCTTGAACGTTGCACCACGTCGCTGGCGGCCAAAGGCTGGTGATTTCCCAATACCGCCATGGTTCGCCATTCGGCGACCCCAAGCCCATACCGAATACCATAGATATCGCTGACCGACTGGCTTACTGACAGATAGAACATCCGCACCTGATACGGGAAAAATGTCTCCAGGTAAAAAATGCTGTCACCTTCAAGATTGTTCATGGTCGCTCCTTAAGGTTGTCCCGGCTTTTCTTCAAGCAACGGTTTGTAAGCCATATCGGACTTCAAAATATGGTTAATCAACCAGTTACGTAGGTAGGCGTTGACACTATCCGCCAGTAACGGCGCCGATAACCCACCGACACTGAACGATTGCCGAACCGCTCGCAGCCACTGTTCAAAGATCCTGTGCTGCTTCTTATGGGCTTTGTAGTCGTCAAAATCCGCCTCGCGTAATAGCTTTTCTTCAAATCGGAAATGCTCTTTTACGTAATGGTCCAGCTCATCAAAGATGTAAGCGATCATGCCACCGGAGGCGGACTCCTTGGTCAGCATATTGATCACCTGTAGCAACCCCTGGTGCTGTTTATCCAGCGTTGGGTGTCCGACGCTGTATTCGTCCTTCCACTCAATCAAATCCATAACTTTATTCCCTCTACTCCATCAACACAGACGGCAGCCACAGGGACAGTGCCGGAATGGAAACCAGTAACGACAGGCGCAACACATCGGCGATTAAAAACGCGACGATGCCCCGACTGATCGTCTGTAGCTGCAGCCCGGGCGTGGTCGCAAGAATCACAAACAGGTTCATCCCCACCGGCGGCGTAATGAGACCAACTTCAACCACCGAGACCATGATCACGCCGAACCAGATCGGATCGAAGCCCAACGACAGCACCAACGGGTAGACGAATGGCAGGGTCAACAGGATCATCGACAACGCATCCATAAAGCAGCCCAGGATGATGAAGAACACAATCAACATCACCAGCACCAAGTAAGGGTCCCAACCCAGCTCGCCCACCTGCTGAACCAACTGCTGCGGCAGCCCGGTCGTTTCAACGAAATAGTTGAACACCGAGGTACCAATCAAAATCAGAAAGATCATGCCGGTGGTGGTGGAGGTTTCACCCAGGCAGGATAAAAACACCTTGGTGTTGAGCTGACGTTTAGCCAGTGCCAGCAGGAACGCACCTGCCGCTCCGATCGCCGCCGCTTCGGTCGGTGAAAACCAGCCCACGTAGATGCCGCCAATCACCACGCCAAACAACAGCGCTACCGGCCATACGTTTTTCAGTGCTTTGACACGACCCGGCCAATCCGTTCGCTCATCGGCAGGCCCTAACAACGGGTTGCGGTTGGTCCGCACCCAGATCGCACCGATATACAACGCGGTGGCCAGGATTCCGGGAATCAACGCTGCAGCAAACATTCGTCCAATCGATTGCTCGGTGAGTAGGGCATAGATAACCATGATCACGCTGGGAGGAATCAGTACCCCCAAAGTACCGCCAGCCGCCACCGTGGCGCTGGCCAGTCCGTCGTCATAACCACGGCGGCGCATTTCCGGCATCGCAACCCGACTCATGGTCGCCGCTGTCGCAAGGCTCGAACCACAGATAGCACCAAAGGCAGCGCAAGCTCCGATAGTGGCCATCGCCAGGCCCCCCTTACGGTGACCGATAAAGACATTTACCGCCTGATAAAGTGCCTGCGACAAGCCGGCTCGGGCAGCGAAGACACCCATCATGATAAACAACGGTATAACCGACAGTGAGTACGGGAAGACCGACTCAAACGGTACCGATCCCATAATGAAGCCAACACTGTCCGCACCGTTCAAAATCCAACCGCCAACAGCGCCGACCATGCCCATTGCGATGGCGATGGGAACACGGATAGCAATCAACAAAAACATCACCGCAAAAGCGATCAGGCCTATTGCCTGGGGAGAAATATCCATCGCTTATAACTCCTCCAAAACAATGCCACTACGACCGGTCACCGCCGTATAAAGCGACTCGACGGCGATGTGCACCGTCACCACTGCAGACAATGCTGCACCAATCAATAGCGGCACCCAGTAGTAGATCATCGGCAAACCAAAGGTCATCGACACGTCACCGTACTCGGCCTGTTGAACGGCCTGATCGTAGCCAAACCAGGCGATGGAAAACATAAAACAGACTCCCAGCAAGGCCCCCAGCAACTGAAACAATGCAGCGACCCGGCGTGACGCCATATCCGCCAGGATCGACACTGCAACATGACTGCGGCTCATAAAAGCGAACGGGATAGACAGGTAAGCCGCCGCCATCACCATCAACTGAATCAGATCGACGGCACCGAAGATGCCACCCGCGTCCAGTTTGCGCATCACAACATCGACGGCGGTAATCCCCACCGCGCCCAGCAAAAACAACATACCGACCCAGGCGACATACTTGGTTAAGGAATAAAGCCAACGATTAAACAGAGCGATCATGGTGAAGACCTCTTAGCCATCCGGTTGAGCCTCTCTCCCGGCTGGGAAAGAGACCATCTACCGTCTTATTGCTGGTACGTTATTGCTCGTACTTTGCGACCGATTCCTGTGCCTTTGCGTAGATCTCTCGTGCATTGGTAACGCCCTTCTTCTCGAGATCATTCAGGTACTTATCGATGGTCGGCTGTAATGCTGTGCGCCACTGCTGACGCTCTTCATCGGTCAGGGTGGTTACAGTGCTGCCGCGCTTGGCAATATCGGCGATACCCGCCTTATCCCACTCGTTCCACCAAGGACCAAACTTGGCCACCAGCGGTGCGCCGGTCATATCATCCAATACCGCACGAACATCGGCAGGTAGCGAGCTGTACTTCTTCTCGTTCATGACGAAATAAAAGCTGGTGGTGTAGGCCTTGGCATCCAGGTGATGATTCAACACTTCGTAGAGCTTGAAGCCATGAATCGCCTCGTAAGGAAAGACATTGCCGTCCAGAACGCCCTTTTGCAGATTCTCGTAAACCTGGGTTGGCGGCATACCGACCGGTGTCGCACCCAACTGCTCAAGCATCATTGAGATCGCCAGGCTCGGCGTTCGCAGGCGCAGCCCTTTAAGGTCTTCCATGGTGCTAACGGATTTATCTCGGGTATGAATAAGACCGGGGTTATGCGCATGCAGAGCAAGCACCTTTAAACCGCGATACTCTTTTTGCAGATAATCAGGGTACAAGTCCCACAGGGTTTTTGACGCTGCATCGGAACTCTTCACCATGAACGGAAGGTCCATGATCAACGTGCGTGGCAATCGACCCCGCGGGAAGCCCGTCAAGCCATGGGAAATATCGACCACTCCGGCTTTGACCTGATCAAACTGCTTGGCTACATGGCCAAATGCAGACCCGGCGGGGAAGATTTTCACCTTCACCTGACCATTGGTGCGCCGTTCTAATTCGGCAGCCCAGGGTTCCAGGAAGTCCTTTTGGGTGGGATGTGTTGAGGGTAAGAAATGGCTGAGTTTCAACTCGATGGTCTCGGCCTGGGCCGGAATCATCCAAGCCCAAATCAGAGCGGCAGAAAACAGTGCGATGAGACGTTTCATTATTATTGTCCTCTCAAACATGCGGTTTAGCGTGAGTCAGCGCTGTTTGGTTACTGTCCGAACAGCATTAGTTTCATTTGCAACTATATAATTTCATATGAAACCATTACGCAATGCTGAGCGTTGTCGGAGTTATTTTATTTACGGACTATGTAATTAGACAAAGAACGAGCATTAAAATATGGATTTCTAGGCAGTAAAATTTGAAAAATACGAAAACTGGTCTAAGGCAGTGATTCTAGGTTATTACTTATTACGTAATTAATACGATGCGTAACGGCCCCGATCGGGGCCGATGGCAGGATATGCTCAAGGGGTACTATGAAGGAGCTAACAAGGAACTCAGAGTTGGTTTTCGGCGGGTTCGATATAACCAAGCCGAGAGGAGATTTTGCCAGCCGTCTCGCGCAATAATTGGGCGTTACGCCCATCCCATTCGGCATCAAACTTAGACTTAAACCCAAACAATGCCAGCGACAACACCAGCTCGCCCCGGTAATCAAAGATCGGCGCAGCCAGTGCCGAAACACCATCGACACTGTGCCCAAACACCCGGCCCAGTCCGTTACTGCACGTCTCTTTCTTAATCGCATCAACCTCGTCCCAACTGGTAGGGGCGAGCCGGTGAGGCGTTGATTTTAACTCCGCCATCTCTCTCTCGACGAACTCACGGGTCAACGCTTCGGGCAGATGAGCCATGAAAACCCGACCAGAAGCTGACATCACCGTCGAAAAGTTAGTACCCGGACGAATGCCTACAGAGATGGGTTGCCGGGATTGGAACCAGCGAATCACGGTGGTGCCGGCACTACCCCAGACGGTCAAAATCACCCCCTGCTCTGTCTGGTCCCGCAATGACTCGATCATCTCGTTGGCCACGGAAGTGGGATCCAGCCTGGACAGATAAAGGGTAGACAGCTCTAAGACGTAAGGCCCCAGATCGTAACGACCATGTGCCGTGCGCTCCACTAGCCCGGTATTGACCAGGCTAACCAGATAACGATGAGCCTTGGCCGGGTGCATATCCACCCGTTCGCTTAATTCATTTAAGGAGGCTTGTCCTCCCATCGACGCCAAGGCTTTTAGTAAGCCCATGCCCACCTCTACCGATTGGACCCCACCTTTTGTTGGCGCGTTCATAGTCACTCCCAATACGTATTTACGTTATTCGTAAATCAATCACTCTGAACAAAAGTAACCTTTGCACCGCTGTTTTTCCAGTGCTTGAATGACAAATATCGAATCCGATGGTAATTACGAATAACGTAAACGCCATAACATATGGGTAATCCCATACAACAAACAAGCAGGAGATAACATGAGCAACCAATTTGCCTCGGCCGCCGATCTCGACGAAAAGAAGGTTAGCTTTACCCAACTGTCCGAACATTGCTGGGCCTATACCGCCGAAGGCGACCCTAACACCGGTGTCATCATTGGTGATGATTCGGTGATGATTATCGATGCGACCGCTACCCCTGTTGCTGCGCAAGATCTGGTTCGCCAGATTCGCGAAGTCACCGATAAGCCCATCAAATACGTCACCCTTTCCCACTACCACGCCGTGCGCGTACTGGGTGCATCCGGCTACAAGGAACACGGTCTGGAGCAGGTTATTGCCAGCCAAGATACCTATGACCTGATCGTCGAGCGCGGCCAGCAAGATATGGACTCCGAGATCGGTCGTTTTCCTCGCTTGTTCAAAGCGGTCGAAAGCGTCCCCGGCCTGACTTGGCCTACTCTGACCTTCCAGAAAGAGATGACCCTGATGATGGGGAAGCTGGAAGTGAAGATAATGCAACTGGGTCGCGGCCACACCAAAGGCGACACCGTGGTATGGGTACCCAGCGAAGAGGTGCTGTACTCCGGTGACTTGGTCGAGTGCGATGCCGCTTGCTACACCGGTGATGCCTATCTGACCGACTGGCCACAGACGCTCGACAACGTCAGTGCATTAAACGCCAAGAAGTTGGTCCCTGGACGAGGCCCTGCGCTGGAAACTCCGGAGCAGGTAGCCGATGGTCTGGCTTATACCCGTGCTTTCGTCACCACCCTGTTCCAGAGTGCTCAAAAGGCTGTATCCCAAAACATGGACCTTAAGGACTGCATGGCACTGACCCGTGCAGCGATGGACCCCCAGTTTGGCGAGGTCTTCATCTACGAGCACTGCCTACCCTTCGATGTCACCCGAGCTCACGATGAGGCCTCAGGCGTCCGCGATCCGCGCATCTGGACGGCCGAGCGTGATCAGCAGATGTGGCACGGCCTGCAGCAAGAGCAACCGCAGTCATAGCACCGTATTAATCAAAAAGTGCTAATCGCACCGTATTAACCGAACTGTAATTATCAAACCGTAGTAACACCATAAGCATGATGCCACGGGCCAAACCCCGTGGCATACATCCGGTTAACCTTCTATAACGATAACAACGAGGTCACCCATGTTTTTGACTTACGAAAACCCTGTCTACGACTATATCAAATCCCCGGATCAGGACGCCCTGGCACCGGTACACCACCCGCTGATCGTCATCGGCGCCGGCCCTATCGGCCTGGCCTCCGGTCTGGATGCCGGACTTCATGGTATCCCCGCTGTCATTCTTGATGACAACAACACCGTCAGCGTTGGCTCACGGGCCGTTTGCTATTCCAAACGTGCTTTGGAGGTGCTTGACCGCCTAGGTTGCGGTAAGCGTATGGTCGACAAAGGTGTCACCTGGAAGGTCGGCAAGGTATTTTACAAGGACGAGCTGGTCACCAGCTTCGACCTACTGCCCGAGGAAGGCCACGAGCAGCCCGGATTTATCAATCTGCAGCAGTACTATCTCGAAGAGTACATGGTTGACCAGATGGATAAGACCCCAACCAGCGAGATCCGCTGGAAAAACCGGGTCATCGACGTCAAAAACGAGGGTGAACGTGTGACCCTGACCGTCGACACGCCGGACGGTCCCTATCGGATGACCACCGACTGGTTGGTCGTCGCCGACGGAGCCAATAGCGCTGTACGTTCCATGCTGGGGCTGGCGATGCGAGGCAAGGCGTTCGAAGATCGCTTCCTGATCGCTGATATCATCATGAAAGCGGACTTCCCACCCGAGCGCTGGTTCTCATTCGATCCGTCTTACCACAAAGGCCAATCGACACTGTTACACAGCCAGTCAGACGACGTTTGGCGACTCGATTTCCAACTCGGTTGGGACAAAGACCCCGAAGAGGAGAAGAAGCCGGAGAACATCATCCCCCGTGTTAAGGCGATGATGGGCGACGACGTCGAATTCGAACTCGAATGGGCCAGTGTTTACACCTTTATGTGCCGCCGTATGGACCGTTTCCGCGACGGCCGGGTAATCTTCGCAGGCGACGCCGCTCACCAGGTTTCACCGTTTGGCGCCCGTGGTGCTAACTCAGGTTTCCAAGATACCGACAACCTGTTTTGGAAACTAAAGCTGGTGATGGATGGCAAAGCGCCCGATGCGCTGATTGACACCTATTGCGACGAGCGCGAATTTGCAGCCGATGAGAACCTGCTGAACTCTACCCGTTCAACCGATTTCATCTCGCCCAAATCCAAGACATCTTTACGCTTCCGTGATGCCACCTTGGAACTGTCTCGGGATCATCACTTCGCTCAGAAACTGGTCAATTCAGGACGTTTGTCCGATGCCGCTTTCCTGACCGAGTCGCCGTTAAATTCTGCCGATAACGATGACTTTGAAGGCAACATGGTACCCGGAGCGGTGCTCGATGACGCACCGATCCAAGGCGATGGCGATGAACGCTGGGCGCTAAAGGTATTCGGCAACCAGTTCCAACTGCTCTACTTTGCCGATAACGCCAATACCCTGGACGACGCCACCGTGGCGACGCTAAAAGGTCTACAGAACGGCGATATCCCGATCCAACCGGTCGTGGTAGCTACCTCTGGCACCGCGCCTGAGGGGATTCGCACGGTACTGGATATCAAAGGGTTGCTGGCCGGTCGATACGATGCCCGCAACGGCACCTGTTACTTGGCTCGTCCTGACCAGCATGTCGCTGCCCGCTGGCGCACTCTGAATGCTGAAAAGGTCGCCCAGGCCCTCAATACTGCAACCTGCAACGGCTAAGGAGAAGATTATGAACCTCAATACTGAATCCAACTTCCATCAGGCCAATAAACGCTACTTTCGGGCCTACCGCCCGGGTGACGACTTCTATGAATCACTGATTGAGACCCATCTCGACCTGTCCGAAGAACAGAGTGAGATAGTAAATGCCCGGCTGGTATTACTATTAGCCAACCATATCGGTGACCTTGAAGTACTTCGTCAAGCGCTGGCTACCGCCCGCGAAGGTGTCTAGGATACGAGCTGTGCAAACACCTATGTACTACACCAATGTACACGCAGCTATCTACAAGCACCCTTGTACAAATACCTATCTACAAGCACCAAGGTAGAACCAAAGACCTAGAATGGGGGAGCATGTCTCCCCCGCTTTTTTACTCAGGAATACGAGCCCATGTTGAACCAAACCCATGACGCCGCGCTGACAAGCTGGATTGAATCGGCTAACCAGTCCGATTGCGAATTCCCCATTCAGAACCTGCCCTTCGCAGTATTCCGCCAACGCGGCAGCGACGATGCGTTCCGCGGTGGTGTCGCCATCGGCGACCAGATCGTCGACCTGGCAGCATTAAACGCCGCTCAACTGGCGCAAAACGACGCTGCAGTCGCGCTTCAAGCTGGCTGCGACGACAGTCTTAACGCCATGATGGCGCTGGGGCCTAAGTATTGGTCTGCTCTGCGTCTGGCGCTATCCGAACTGCTTCGCCAGGCATCTCCTCATCAGGCCGCACTGACAAGCTGCTTGGTGCCTCAATCCGAGGCCGAGTATCAAGTACCGGCCCGAATTGGCGACTACACCGATTTTTATACCTCGATCCACCACGCCACTACCGTCGGCAAACTGTTTCGCCCCGACAACCCGCTGCTACCCAACTACAAGTGGGTCCCTATCGGCTATCACGGTCGCAGCTCATCCATCGGCATCTCCGGCCAGACCTTCCCACGCCCCTACGGCCAGACCAAGGCCCCGGACGCAGCTGAGCCTAGTCTCGGCCCTTGTAAGCGGTTGGACTACGAGCTGGAAGTCGGCATCTATATCGGTGCCGGTAATGAACTGGGCGATCCGATTAAACTGGACGACAGCGATAACCATGTATTCGGTATGTGCCTGTTCAACGACTGGTCGGCGCGCGATATTCAAGCTTGGGAATACCAGCCTCTGGGACCGTTTCTGGCCAAGAATTTCGCCTCCACGGTTTCACCCTGGATCATCACGCTTGAGGCCCTAGCCCCTTTCCGTACCAGCTGGAGCCGCGACAGCGACGATCCGCAACCGCTGACCTACCTCAGCTCCCAACACAACCTTGACAGCGGCGCACTGGATATCGAACTTGAGGTATTGCTGGAAACCGAATCGATGCGCAACCAGGGAACACCGGCACAGCGACTTTCCCGGTCCAACTTCAGTCACTCCTACTGGACCGTGGCGCAGATGGTCGCTCACCATACCGTTAACGGCTGCAACCTGATGCCGGGTGATTTTTTAGGCAGTGGCACCCAGTCGGGTCCCGCCGCCGAAGAAGCTGGCTCGCTGTTGGAACTCAGTAACGGCGGCAAGCAGTCGATCAAGCTGGATAATGGCGAAAGCCGGACCTTCCTGGAAGATGGCGACGGGGTTATTCTGCGCGGCTGGTGTGAAAAACCCGGCTTCGCCCGCATCGGCTTCGGTGAATGCGTCAGCTACGTCGCCCCGGCTAAAGTTCGATAACGACCAGCCCCCCCCCGGAAGCGATTCCGGGGGGGGGGGGGGGGGGGGGGTAGCGCCAGCACAACATGTAGCGTAACTAGCGTCTGCAAAGCCTGCTTGTTAAAAACAACGCAATATTAATTACTTATTGATTCCAATTTGCTCAATTTTTGATTTAAGCGGATAAAACTCTTTGCGCCTAACTTCATAACCACTTAGCTCACACAACCCTGCACCAAGCCAGAATTTATAATCTCTTATCCCTCGTGATGGCGTTGTGCGTGAGACACCCCCCACATCGGTATCAAAATCGACACTTTCTCTGCAGTCTGAAATAACCAGTAATAAAGTATCATACTAAAAGTCCTCCCCATCCTAAGCTGCTTTGGCCATTCAAAAGAAAACATTGCTTAGCGCATGTAACTTTATAGCCAACAGAAAATGAAGTGGGAACTTGCTAGCTATCGAGAACCAGGCAGTACCGGGAAAGTTGGGCAGCGGAAGTGCCTGAAAATGCCTCCTTATTACTCGAAGATATGGCGAATTTTCTCTCGAAATAGCATGCCGAACAGTCGATGATTGCTGGTTTCATGACGTAAGCGTCCAGCCAATATACATGGATTAAGATGAAACTCTTTAGCTACTTCAGCAACAACACTAGAATCACCTAGGTTTTCGCGAGACAAGGCGTCAACTGGAAGCAATGCCTCTTGAGCCAAAGCGTCTGCTTCTTGCTCAAGGATATCGACGCCTGAAGCATCAAGATCATCAATAAACCAGCTTTCGGTGCCATCAAGGTGCAACGCAATATGTGCAAGCTCGTGCATCAATGTAAACCAAAAGTTATCTAGCTTGTCATGACGTAACGTCATTGCGATAACAGGACGCCCGTCGGCTGTTTTACAGACAGCGCCATCTAGATAGGTCTTTGGTAAGTGGGGCTCTACAATTAAATGGATTCCATACTTATTCAAATATTCTTTCGCGATCAGCGGTCCCTTATCAGACCAAGATTCTTGCGCTAACTTACGCATGAAGTTCAGGTCTACAGTGCCTGGCTGATAGCGTATTTCTAGCTTATCTTCCTGAGCCAGCTGCAATACTTTTACCTGCCATGCCCATAGCGCATATGTATCCGTTTCTTTGTCGTTTGATCTAAGGTGTGCGCTAGTACGTAACATGGCAGGCTGTAATGAAAAACCGCTAGGAACCGTTGATAGAAAGCCTCCTATTTTCTCGGCAGCATACTCTTTCAGATCTCGAAGTGAACCGGTAAAAGCTGGAAAGTACCCACGCTTTCGCATCTCAGCCAATGGAAATGCTTGCCAGTCGATATCCTTATCATTGGCTTTCAACTGTATTGGTTCTCTAATCAATACATCTGCAGAAATCCCAAGACCTTCACTCAGGCTCCGGATCATATTTAAGCTTAAAGATCGCTTACCATTCAAAACTTCGGAAACTTTAGATGCGGAGCCTAGATAGGGAATGAGATCTCTCTGAACCAGCTCCGCTTGGTCCATACGAAACTTAATCGCTTCGATAGGTTCTGGTAAATCTATAGGAAATTGTTCCTGCTCATAGCGCTCGATAAGTAGAGCCAATACATCCAGCTCGTCAGCCTCAGAGGTTTCAGGCGCAGGATCCATATCCATCAGAGCCATCAGATGAGCCAATGCCTGCTCATGCTCTTGATCTGTTCGGATAATTTTAAAGTAGTGCATCGCAGGCTCCTGCCTAAAAGGTCTTTTTGTCGTACTCAGCGTGGGTGCCAATCCACTCGACAACGACGATTCCATTCTGATAGCGCACCTTCACTACTAACCGGTAGTGATTGCCCTTAATATTGAAGATGACCCGGTTATCTGCGATAAAATCTGCGCTTCTATAACGATTCCTTATATCTTGAGAGGTCTTCCAGTTAGCTGCTTCCGCTTCATTAAACCAAGCGTCCAAAGCCTTCTTAGAATTGGCATGCTGGGTATAAAAAGTCACAAGCTTGTCTCGTCCTAAGACCTTCACACGCCCCTCCAGTTCCCAGCACGGGAATTATAAACAAACTTCCCATAATGGGAACAATATTTAACATGAAATTCATTCATAGAAATCCATTTCTCTGCAGGTTATTACGTTACTTGATGCTATCCAGCACAAAATCCCTCGTATATGGTCAGCCGCTGTCTTATCCGCTCCAACAGCATTGATGCTTATTTATTCTCTACCAATCTTAGATTGGCCGACGCTATAGGCATCCATATATTCAATAGGTAATCCTCTTGAACACGTAGCAGCTAACCGATATGCATTAAGCCTTGTAGTACCGATGACGTCCACATATGGTCAAGTAAAACTAGCTGCAACACTACCTTCAAGACATAAAAAAACCACCAGCTCTGCTCATCTTATGAGCATCAGCGAGGTGGTTTTAAGTATGTAACTTTATTACTCAGTATGATTCTTTATTACTCTCTCACAAGCCCCAACATGACGCCGGTCTGTCTTACTCCACCGTCACCGACTTGGCCAAGTTGCGTGGCTGGTCGACGTCGGTGCCTTTGAGTACCGCCACGTGGTACGACAGCAGTTGCAACGGCAAGGTGTAGAGGATCGGTCCGAGTATGCTGTGGATATGGGGCAGCTCCAACGAATGGATGCCATCGCCGTTACTTAAGCCGGCTGCTTGGTCGGCAAAGACGTACAGCTCACCTCCGCGTGCCTGAACTTCCTGCATATTGGCTTTGAGCTTCTCCAACAGGCTGTTGTTGGGTGCAACGACGATTACCGGCATGTCGGCGTCAACCAACGCCAGCGGCCCGTGTTTAAGCTCACCGGCGGGATATGCCTCGGCATGGATATAGGAGATCTCTTTGAGCTTGAGCGCGCCCTCCATAGCGACCGGATACATCGCACCACGGCCCAGAAACAGGCTGTGATGCTTATCGGCAAACTTCTCCGACAACGCTTTAATCGGTCCGTCCAGCGCCAATACTTGTTCTAGCTGCTGCGGCAACAGTTTCAGCGCGGCAACCAGTTGCTGTTCGGTTTCAGTAGCCAGGCCATGGCGACGACCCAGCACCAGTGCGGTTAACAGCAGCGCTACAAGCTGGCTGGTGAAGGCTTTGGTCGAGGCCACACCAATCTCGGGGCCGGCGTTGGTCATCAACGCCAGATCAGATTCGCGTACCAGCGAGCTGCCGGGGACGTTACAGATCGTCAAACAGGCCAGAAAACCCGCCTGCTTGGCTTCGCGCAACGCTGCCAAGGTATCAGCGGTTTCGCCCGACTGTGAGATGGTCAGAAATAGCGAGTTGGGCAGTACCGCCGCTTTGCGGTAACGATACTCGCTGGCCACTTCGATAAGACACGGAATGCCGACCAGCTCTTCGATCCAGTACTTGGCGATCAGTCCGGCATGATAACTGGTGCCACAAGCGATGATCTGAACCGAACCGACCTGGTCAAAAATCCCCGCCGCCTCAGCACCAAATGCCTGCTCCAGCACAGTGTCTTTACTTAACCGACCTTCAAGCACCGCCGTGACCACTGCTGGCTGCTCGAAGATCTCTTTCATCATATAGTGACGGTATTCTCCCTTGTCGGTGGCATCCTGACTGTGCTCATAGCGCAGCACCGGATGATCAACCGACTCACCATCACTGTTTCTAACTGAAATATCGGCGAGCCGCACTTCGGCGATATCGCCCTCATCAAGATAGATAAACTGATCGGTGACCTGCAACATCGCCAATGGATCGGAGGCGATGAAGTTTTCGCCGATGCCGACACCAATCACCAACGGGCTCCCCATGCGGGCGGCCATGATCAGGTCCGGTTGCTGCTGATCCATGATCGCTAACGCATAGGCACCATCAAGCTGAGTTAATGTTTGCTCGACGGCGTTAATAAAACTAACGCCTGAATTAAGCTTATCGTGGACTAAGTGAGCGATCACTTCGGTGTCGGTATCGGAGCTGAATTCAAACCCTTTAGTGATCAGTTCTGCCTTAAGCCGCTCGAAGTTTTCGATGATGCCGTTATGCACCACGGCGATACGATCGCCCGACATATGCGGGTGAGCGTTACGCTGCTCGGGTTTACCGTGCGTGGCCCAGCGGGTATGGGCGATTCCCATTGAGCCGGCAACCGGGGTTTGCTCCAGCGCAGCAGCCAGTTCGGCAACTTTACCCGAGCGGCGGGTACTGCGGATCTTACCGTCGGCGCCATCGCGCACGGCCATACCGGCCGAGTCATAACCCCGATATTCCAGACGCTTGAGTCCTTCAAGCAAAATACCTGATACCTGACGTTCTGCAATCGCGCCGACAATGCCACACATAATTAAAACCCTGATTCGCTGTATTTAGTCACGATGTCGTTGAAACACTTCAGTTAAAGCTTTAGCTAGAACACTGTAGTTAAAACAATGTAGCCATTAAGCCTGCTTTTCGGGCCGCTTCCAACTCTTGAGATTGGTCTGCTTACCACGAGCCACGCCCAGTGCGCCGTCATCGATCGCTTTGGTGATGGTGGAGCCTGCGCCTGTCGTGCCGCCGACACCCACTTTAACCGGTGCCACCAGCGACGTATTGGAACCGATAAAGGCGTTGTCACCGATCTCGGTCTGAAACTTGTTAACGCCATCATAGTTGCAGGTGATAGTGCCGGCGCCAACATTGACGGCTTTGCCCAAGACCGCATCGCCAACATAACTGAGGTGGTTAATCTTGGAGCCTTCACCAACGATGGTCTTTTTGGTCTCGACAAAATTGCCGATTTTGGCCTTAGTCGCTAACACCGTACCGGGGCGCAGCCGGGCGAAGGGGCCTATGTCGCAGTTCTCAGCCACCACCGACTCATCAAGCATCGAGTTGGCTTTAACCACCGTACCGGCAGCGATGCTGCTGTCTTTGATGACACAGTTTGGACCGATAGAGACGTTATCACCGATCGTTACGCTACCCTCGAGAATCACATTGATATCGAGGCTAACATCCTGACCAATAACTATATCGCCGCGGAAGTCGACTCTGGCCGGATCAGCCAGTGTGACCCCTTCGGTCATCCAGTGGTTGGCCTGCTGCAGCTGGTGCCAGCGTTCGAGCTCGGCCAGCTGCAAGCGGTTATTAACCCCCTGCACCTCTTGCTCACTATTGGGGTGCGCTGCTTCAATCACCTTGCCCGACTGCGCCGCCATGGCGATGATATCGGTTAAATAATATTCACCCTGAGCATTGTCTGACGACAGTTTTGGCAACCACTGCTTGAGCCAGCTAGCGGGCAACGCCATGATGCCGGTGTTGATCTCGTTGATAGCCAGCTGCGCTTCAGTGGCATCTTTCTGCTCGACAATCGCTACCACCTGATCGTTGTCGTCACGGACGATGCGACCGTAACCGGTTGGGTTGTCCAACGCCACGGTCAACAACGCCAGTTTGTTTTCTTGAGCCTGTGCCACTAAGGCTTGCAGCGTATCCAGCCGAGTCAGCGGTACATCGCCATAGAGAATCAGCGCTACGCTATCTGCCGCCACTGCGGGCATCGCCTGATCAACCGCATGGCCAGTACCCAGCTGCTCCGCCTGTTCAACCACTATTAGCTGTTGCTGTGCGAAGTTGTTATCAAAATAGTGCCGTAGTTGATCGCCTCCGTGGCCAACAACTACATGAGTATTCGCCGGACTCAAACCCGCGGCTGTATCGATCACATGACCCACCATCGGCTTACCGGCAACGGCATGCAGCACCTTTGGTAGTTTCGATTTCATACGGGTGCCCTGGCCTGCTGCCAGAATGATCACTTCCAGTGACATGAGTCGTCCTCTGTGGGGTGCTAATCGATCGCTGTTATTGGCTCGTTTGCTACGCGACAACAAGGCATTAACCGCTTGCTGCCCTCGGTACCGCCTGACAGCCGTTTGGCGTTGTTGTCAGGAAAATTCAAGCACAAAAAAGGGCGACCGAAGCCGCCCCTTATTATAAATAAAACAGACGTTGGGTCTGTTTTATTTTGCCGGTGTTAGCCGACTTTCTTGCGGATCTGACGAATGGTGCGCAGTTGAGCAGCAGCTTCGGCCAATTGAGTCGCAGCTTTGGAGAATTCGAACTCCGCCGTCTGGTCCTTCATCGCCTGTTCTGCATGGCGCATCGCTTCTTCAGCAGCCGCTTCGTTCATGTCGTGAGCACGCATGGCGGTATCCGCCATGATGGTAACCTTGTTGGGTTGAACCTCAAGGTAGCCACCAGAAACGTAGAAGATCTGCTCTTCTCCGCCCTGCTTTTTCAGCTCGACAGGACCTGGGCTGATCTCTGTAAGCAGAGGAGCGTGACCTGGAGTAATACCCAGATCACCCAGGCTACCTGTCAGAGAAACGAACTCTACCAGGCCGGAGAAGATCTCTTCTTCCGCGCTGACAATATCGCAATGAACAGTCATAGCCATCTATTTTGCCTCTATTGGTGTCTGAAAGCTGGAGTTTCTGTAAACCTTGGATTGCGGAAGCAAGCTCCCGCGAAGCCTCGGCTTACTTCATACCCTTAGCTTTCTCCACTGCTTCTTCGATACCACCAACCATGTAGAACGCTTGCTCTGGCAGGTCGTCGTAGTCACCGTTTAGGATGCCGATAAAGCTGGCAATGGTGTCTTTGAGCGGTACATACTTACCGGATGAACCGGTGAAGATTTCCGCAACGAAGAACGGCTGAGACAGGAAGTTGGTGATCTTACGAGCACGAGTTACGGTCTGCTTGTCTTCTTCTGACAGCTCGTCCATACCCAGGATCGCAATGATATCCTTTAGTTCCTTATAACGCTGCAGGGTTCCCTGAACGTTACGTGCCACATCGTAGTGCTCCTGACCGATAACCAGTGGATCCAGCTGACGAGAGCTAGAATCCAGTGGGTCAACCGCCGGGTAGATACCCATTGATGCGATGTCGCGAGACAGGATCAAGGTAGCATCAAGGTGAGCATAAGTAGTCGCAGGACTTGGATCGGTCAAGTCATCCGCCGGTACGTATACCGCCTGGATAGAGGTGATCGAACCCGTCTTGGTCGAGGTGATACGCTCTTGCAGAACGCCCATCTCTTCGGCCAGAGTCGGCTGGTAACCTACCGCTGAAGGCATACGGCCCAGCAGTGCGGATACTTCGGTTCCCGCTAGGGTGTAACGGTAGATGTTGTCAATGAACAACAGTACGTCACGACCTTCGTCACGGAACTGCTCAGCCATGGTCAAACCGGTCAGCGCAACACGCAGACGGTTTCCAGGAGGCTCGTTCATCTGACCGTATACCAGAGATACTTTGTCCAATACGTTGGACTCTTTCATCTCATGGTAGAAGTCGTTACCTTCACGTGTCCGCTCACCAACACCGGCAAAGACGGAATAACCGCTGTGCTCGATGGCGATGTTCCGGATCAGCTCCATCATGTTTACGGTCTTGCCTACACCGGCACCACCGAACAATCCAACCTTACCACCCTTGGCGAACGGGCAGATCAGGTCGATAACCTTGATGCCAGTTTCCAGCAACTCGTCGGAAGAGGCCTGCTCTTCATAAGACGGTGACTTACGGTGGATCGGCATGCGCACTTGCTCGCCGATCGGACCTGCTTCGTCGATCGGGTTGCCGAGCACGTCCATGATACGACCCAGCGTTTCGATACCAACCGGCACATGAATTGGGGCGTTACTATTTGCTACGTCCAGACCACGTTTCAGACCTTCGGTCTGACCCATGGCGATGGTACGTACGACTCCGTCACCCAGCTGCTGCTGAACTTCCAGAGTCACGTCTTTTGAGCTTACATTCAGCGCGTCATAAACATTGGGTACTGCATCGCGCGGAAACTCAACGTCGATAACGGCACCGATGATTTGTACAATACGTCCGCTACTCATATTCGAGTCCTCTTAACCTAATTCACCTGTGGCGCTGTTAAACAGCAGCCGCTCCACTCACGATCTCAGAAATTTCCTGGGTGATCGCAGCCTGACGTGCTTTGTTGTAAACCCGCTGCAGGTCTTTGATCAGATCGCCGGCATTATCCGTAGCGCTCTTCATCGCAACCATTCGTGCAGCTTGCTCACAGGCATTGTTTTCAACTACAGCCTGATACACCAGGGACTCAATATAACGAGTCAATAGACCATCCATAAGCGCTTTTGCATCGGGCTCATAGATGTAATCCCAGTGATGGCTCAGACCATCGTCATCGTCTTCTGCTTTGAGGGGCAGGAGCTGTTCAATGACCGGTGACTGGCTCATTGTGTTGACGAAGTTGTTATATACGATGTGCAACTGATCAATCTTGCCGTCAGCATAGGCATCAAGCATAACCTTGACGCTGCCGATCAGGGCACCGATCTCAGGGGCATCGCCCAGACCAGAAGTCGCAGCTACGACGTTACCGCCGTAGCTGTTAAAGAAACTTCCTGCCTTGGCACCCATGGCGCAAATATCAATCTCGATATTGTTGCCATTGAGCTCGATCATGTCACGGACCAGGGTCTTGAACGCATTGATGTTCAAGCCGCCACAAAGGCCGCGATCAGTTGAAACAACGATATAGCCAACCCGTTTTACTTCCCGCTCCTGCAGATACAGGTGCTTGTATTCAGGGTTCGATTTAGCCAGATGAGCGATTACACCACGCATACGCTCCGCATAAGGGCGGGTCGCTTGCATGCGCTCCTGAGCGCGGCGCATTTTCGACGCAGCAACCATTTCCATGGCGCTGGTGATCTTACGTGTGCTCTGGATACTCGCAATCTGGGTTTTAATCTCTTTTCCGACTGCCATATCACTTTGCCTTTAAGTTCGTTTCGCTTTACCCAACATGGTAATCAGGGACCGAAGTCCCTGGCTGTTTACCAAGTCTGGGTGCTCTTGAACTTCTCGATGCCGGCTTTGAACTCGGCAGCGATGTCGTCGTTATAAGCGCCGCTTTCATCGATCTTCTTACAAAGATCAGCGTGCTCAGAAGCAAAGTAGGCTAGCAGTGCGGCTTCGAAGTCGAGGATCTTATTGATCGCGATACCTTCGAGGAAACCTTCGTTAGCGGTGTACAGTACCAAGCCCATTTGAGCCAAGCTCATGGGTGAGAACTGCTTCTGCTTCATCAGTTCGGTAACGGCCTGGCCGTGCTCGAGCTGTTTACGCGTCGCTTCATCAAGGTCAGAAGCAAACTGGGAGAATGCTGCCAGTTCACGATACTGAGCCAGGGCCAAACGGATACCGCCGCCCAGCTTCTTGATGATCTTGCTCTGTGCTGCACCACCAACTCGTGATACAGATACACCGGCGTTCATCGCAGGGCGGATGCCGGCGTTGAACAGGTCGGTCTCGAGGAAGATCTGACCATCGGTGATCGAGATCACGTTGGTCGGTACGAACGCAGATACGTCACCACCTTGTGTTTCGATGATCGGCAGCGCGGTCAAAGAACCGGTCTTGCCTTTCACTTCACCGTTGGTGAACTTCTCAACATAGTCAACGCTGACTCGAGCTGCTCGCTCTAGCAGACGGCTATGGAGATAGAAAACGTCACCCGGGTAAGCTTCACGTCCTGGTGGACGTTTGAGCAACAATGAAGTCTGACGGTAGGCCCAAGCCTGCTTGGTCAGATCATCGTATACGATCAACGCGTCTTCACCGCGGTCACGGAAGTATTCACCCATAGTACAACCGGCGTATGCCGCCATGTACTGCATCGCAGCCGGGTCAGAAGCACCAGCGGCAACGATGATGGTGTTGTCTAGCGCACCGTGCTCTTCGAGCTTACGCACGATACCGGCAATGGTTGACTGCTTCTGTCCGATCGCAACGTAAACACACTTAACACCGGTGTTTTTCTGATTGATGATGGCATCAATCGCAATTGCGGTCTTACCAGTCTGACGGTCACCGATGATCAGCTCACGCTGACCACGACCAACAGGAACCATCGAATCGATCGCCTTGTAGCCAGTCTGCATCGGCTGGTCTACAGACTGACGCCAGATTACACCCGGTGCCACTTTTTCGATTGCATCGGTTTCGGTAGTACCCAGTTCGCCTTTACCATCGATCGGGTTACCCAGCGTGTCAACAACACGGCCAAGTAGCTCGTTACCAACAGGTACTTCAAGGATACGGCCGGTACAGCGGGCAGTCATGCCCTCTTTCAGCCCCAGGTAATCACCCAGAACAACAGCACCTACGGAGTCTTGCTCCAGGTTCAGTGCCATACCATAGATACCACCAGGGAATTCGATCATCTCCCCGTTCATTACGTCAGCCAATCCGTGAATACGGATGATACCGTCGGATACGCTGACTACTGTGCCCTCATTCTGGGCCTCAGAAGAAACATCGAGCTTGTCGATGCGCTTCTTAATTAAATCGCTGATCTCAGATGGATTCAGTTGCTGCATGCTCTTTCCCTCTCGCTCAGGAACTCAGGGCTTCGGCAAGCTTCTGGAGCTTACCTCGGACCGAGCCGTCAATAACCAGGTCATCGGTACGAATCACTAGACCACCAATCAAGCTCGCATCTTTAGAGCTTGTAATATTGACTTCACGGTCCAGCTTCGTGCCCAGTGCCTGAGCTAGCTTGGTCTGTTGTTCTTTGGTCAATGCAAAGGCAGAAGTGATTTCAACATCAACACTCTTCTGCTGCTCAGATTTCAACCGTTCAAACAACGCGGAAATTTCAGGTAGTACGGGCAGACGCTTGTTTTCAGCCAGAATTTTTACAAAGTTCTGGCCCTGCTCGCTCAGCTTGTCTGCGCAGACATCCAGGATTAGGCCGGCTTTCTGCTCGGCAGCTAATGCAGGATTTCTTAACAGTTCAGCCACTTGCTCGTCTTGTGCCGCTTGCGCAGCCAGACCGAGCATCTCGGACCATTGGTCCAGTGACTTCTGCTCGAGCGCAGACTCAAACGCAGCTTTGGTATAGGGTCGAGCGACTGTACTTAGTTCAGCCATCGTTCACCTCGCTTCTTAAAGCTCCGCTGCAAGCTTGTCGACAAGCTCTGCACTGGCCTTGCTGTCTACCACCTTGCCCAGGATCTTCTCCGCACCAGCAATTGCCAATGTTGCTACTTCAGCCCGCAGGGCCTCTTTCGCTCGGTTCTTTTCCTGCTCGATTTCAGCTTGAGCCGCTTCCTTCAGGCGTAAGCCTTCAGTGATCGCCAGCTCTTTCGCTTCATCAACAATTTGGGTAGCACGCTTATTGGCCTGCTCAATAATGGCCGCAGCCTGTTCTTTGCCTTCGCGTAGTGCCTGAGTGGCTTTTTCTTTAGCCAACTCAAGGTCGCGCGAGGCACGATCAGCTGCATCTAAACCATCGGCAATCTTCTTCTGTCGTTCGCGTAAAGCTTCAATGACCGGAGGCCAAACAAACTTCATGCAGAACCATGTGAAGAAGAAAAACGCGATGGCCTGACCAATGATGGTTGCATTGATATTCACGCCAATACCTCTCGTTACTCTTGCTTAATAAGGAGTGAGTTAAAAGGTATTAACTTAACCTGCAGCAACCACAAACATGATGTACATGCCGATACCAACGCCGATCATAGGGATCGCGTCAACAAGGCCCATCACGATGAAGAACTGAGTACGCAGCATTGGGATCAGTTCAGGTTGACGTGCACCGCCTTCCAGGAACTTACCACCCAAGATACCGATACCGATTGCAGCACCAGTTGCGCCCAAACCCATTACCAGAGCACCAGCAATATATATAAGCCCGATTGCTTCAGTCATTATTTTCTCCTATTGAGAGTAAAAGTTGAAAGTTTTAGTTAATTGAAAAGTTTTTTGCTTCGTTTCAGCAACCGGCGCTTCGGTAACAACCACTGCGCCGATCCCTTGAAATTTGATTCTTTAAATTAGTGCGACTCGTGCGCCATGCTCATGTACACGACGGTCAGCACCATAAAGATAAACGCCTGCAGCGTGATAATCAGGATGTGGAAGATCGCCCAAGGTACAGACAACACCCACTGCATCCAGAACGGCAACAGCGCAATCAGGATGAAGATCATCTCACCGGCGTACATGTTGCCGAACAATCGTAGACCGAGGGAAACAGGCTTGGCGATTAGGTTGACACCTTCCAGAAACAGGTTGAAAGGGATCATGTACTTACCCAGAGGCTGCAGGGTCAATTCTGCGATGAACTCTTTCGGTCCTTTGATCTTCAAGCTGTAGTAGATGATCAGTGCGAATACCGATAGCGCCATACCCATGGTGGCATTGACGTCGGTGGTCGGTACAATCTTGAGGTACGGAATACCCAACTGCTGCGCCACGTAAGGTATCCAGTCGATCGGGATCAGATCCATAAAGTTCATCAGCCAGACCCAGACGAAGATCGTCAGTGCCAGCGGTGCAACGACCGCGTTACGGCTGTGGAACGAAGATTTTACGTTCTCATCAACAAACCCGATGATTGCCTCGACAAAGTTCTGCAGGCTACCGGGAACGCCGCTAGTCGCTTTAACTGCGGCCTTGCGGAACAACCAGATGAACAGCAGGCCCAAGCCTACTGAGAAAAACATAGTATCCAGGTTGATTGCCCAGAATCCCATTGATGAGGCTTCTTCGCCGTGAGCAATGGTCCAGGTAGCTTCTTTAAGCACACTACCGTCATAACGCTCAAATCCTTCAGGCAGCTGCCCGTAGGTGAGGTTAGTCAGGTGGTGCTTAATATACCCGGAGGTCGTGAGTGCGCCTTCTGCAGCCATGATTTCCTCTCGTTTAATATTTAAAAAGTTTGTGATTCTGTAGTAATGGCGCCAGCCAGGAACTCAGCTGAAGCAATATAAAAGCGCCAAACAGGGAAAATGGTTCTATCGGCTTAACCAGTACGAATACCGTGCCAAACGACACCATCGTCAAAGCCATTTTCCATATTTCGCTCTTATACAAGTCACGCACACTCTGGCGCAGTCCTGCATTCGGATCGCTTAGTAGCACCCGACGTGCTTGGTAGGCAAAGGGGATTAAATAGATCAGTCCGCCCAATAACGCTGAGTATCCAGCAATAAAACCTGCACTTAGCCACGCAACTGTACTTAAAATCAGCGTCAGAACGATCTGCGACACGATTAGAGCCGTAATCTGATTTCGCTGTCTGTGGGCTGTAATGCCTTTATTATTGGGGTTTCTAGCTTGACCCACTAGCGTAATCAACTCTTAGATTGTGTCGATTTGGCGATTCACCCTATCAACCGACTGCGGATTATAGGGGCTTCGCTTTGGTGCATCAACCTACAATTGCCCGAATAGGGCCAAGGTATGACAAGGATCGGTCCAAAGAATCAACCTAGCCCTGCTGCAGCACAATTATTGAATTTTATTTAGAATTGACTCTATATCACTTAGTGACTTGTAGTTTATCGTCAACTTGCCATCACCTTTATCGCTATGCTTGATTTTGACCTGCATTCCCAGTGCCTGACTCCAACGTTGTTGCAACTGCTCTGCGCCAGGATCAACGGTTAATTGCGGCTTTTTCTTGGGAGCGGCCTGTAACTGCTTTACCAGCTCTTCGGTCTGCCGAACCGACAAGCCTCTTGCTACAACGTCTTTGGCGGCGGCGATCTGTTTATCGCCATCCAGAGCCAATAATGCCCGTGCATGACCCATCTCAAGGTCACCATACTCGAGCATCCGCTTGGCTTCGGGAGTCAGCTTCATCAGCCGCAGTAGATTGGTTACCGTAGTTCGTGATTTACCCACGGCTTCAGCCACTTTCTGTTGCGTCAGTCCAAACTCATCCATCAGCCGTTGAAGTGCTATTGCCTCTTCGATCGGGTTGAGATCCTCGCGCTGAATATTTTCAATCAGCGCCATCGCAATAGCCGCTTCATCCGGCACATCACGAATCGTGGTCGGAATCTCGGTTAGACCCGCTAACTGAGCTGCCCGCCACCGACGCTCACCGGCGATAATCTCATAACGGCCCATATCCACAGGGCGCACCACGATTGGCTGAATCACACCTTGGGCGCGGATTGAGTTGGCCAACTCCTCCAGCGCCCGTTGATCCATATCCCTTCGCGGCTGGTAGATACCACGTTGTATTTTATCAAGCGATATCACTTGCAAGCCGTCAGAGCTGGCAGCCGTTGTTGGCTGCTCAAGGGGACCGTCGTTGATTACCGTACCGCCTAGCAGGGCGTCCAATCCGCGACCAAGACCTCGTTTTTTGACCATCGTTGCTACCGTATGTTGAAAGGGTTAAGAAGCTATTGCGTTGGCTGACTGATCGCAGCGACGGTTAACTTCACCTGCCAATGCCAGGTAGGAAACCGCACCGCGAGAGTTGCGGTCGTACAGAAGTGCAGGCAAACCGTGACTCGGCGCCTCGGCCAGACGCACATTTCGCGGAATCACTGTGCGGTACACCTTGTCGCCAAAGTACTCCAACAGCTGGCTCGAAACATCGCGTGTCAGGCTGTTTCGCGGATCGTACATGGTTCGTAAGATCCCCTCTACCGTCAGTGTCGGATTCAATGCTCTGATCGTCTCAATGGTACTCATCAAAGCCGAAATCCCTTCTAAGGCATAGTACTCACATTGCATCGGGATGATGACACTGTGGGCCGACACCAACGCGTTGACGGTCAGCATATTGAGCGAAGGCGGGCAGTCGATCAGAATATAATCGTAGTTTTCCTGCACTTGGCTAAGCGCTTGCTTGAGTCGAAACTCTTTACGTTTGACGGTGATCAGCTCGACCTCTGCTGCCGTCAGATCACCGTTTGAGGGCATCAGATCAAAGCCACCGTTGGTGTCAGAGGTGATTGCTTGCTGCGGATCAACCCGTCCGGTCAGCACATCGTAGACCGAGCGTTCTAGTTGATACTTATCAACACCGGCGCCCATAGTGGCGTTACCCTGCGGGTCAAGATCAACCATCAGTACACGACGTTTCGTTGCAGCCAACGACGCAGCCAGATTGACACAGGAGGTGGTCTTACCGACTCCGCCTTTCTGATTAACTACAGCCAGGATTTTAACCATTGAGGGGTTTCCTTACTCCGCAGAATCTTCATTTGTCGGGTTTATGTTTTTGAGCACCATCAAGTGTCGCTCACCATTACAGTGTGGAACCATTAGCTTATGTGAAGCCAGAAGTTGAAAACGTTCGGGAAGATCTGCTAATTCCTGCTCCGGGTAAACTCCCTTCATCGCCAGAAAAACACCGTTACGGTGGCATAACTTCTCTGTCCATCCCAGCATATCATCAAGCGAAGCGAAGGCTCGCGAAATCACGGCATCAAACCGTTGCTGCGGATCAAAAGCCTCAACGCGGCCATTGTAAATTTCAACGTTGGCCAACCGCAGTTCCATCTTCGCTTGTTGCAAGAAGCGGGTTTTTTTTCCGTTGGAATCCATCAGCATAAACTGCTTATCGGGATAAACAATCGCTAATACCACACCGGGTAAACCGGGTCCTGTTCCAACATCTGCAATGCTATCGCCTTCGATGTAAGCTGCCACACTCAGGCTATCAAGCAGATGTCGCTCAACCATCGCCTGCGGCTCGCGAATAGCGGTGAGATTATAGGTGCGATTCCATTTAAGCAATAAACCGACGTAGTCTAGCAATTGCTGTTGCTGCTCATCACTCAATATTAAGCTGAGTTTTTTCAATCCTTTAGTCAATATTGGCAGACAATCATTGGTCAGGTTTTCCGGCACTCTCAGACTCATTAGTGTTGCCCTTTCTCGGCTACTTTGACTGCCAGCTGTCGCTTCGTCGCATGCTTTTTCAACTGGATTAGCAACAACGACACTGCCGCCGGAGTCACACCCGAGATACGCGAAGCGGCGGCTAAAGTGGCCGGTCGTGCCTCTGTGAGTTTCTGCCGAATCTCATTCGACAAACCATCGATCACCGTGTAATCCAAATCGACAGGCAGAGCGGTGTCTTCTTGACGGCGCAACCTTTCGATATCTTGCTGTTGGCGGTCAATATAACCGGCGTACTTGATTTCAATCTCAACCTGCTCGCTTACCTGAGCAGCAACGTCGGCGTCACCAGCCAGGTGACCGACATCGGCGTAGTTCAGTTCCGGCCGCTTAAGCAGATCTAACAGGCAATATTCGCGTGCCAGTGGCTTATCGAGTTTATTATCAAGACTGGTTGCAGCTTCCGTGCCTGGCTGGACCCAACTGCTTTTGAGTCGCTCATTTTCCAACCCTATCGCTTCACGTTTCAGACTGAATGCTTGCCACCGGCGATCGCCTACCAACCCTAACTCACGACCCTTTTCGGTCAACCGCATATCGGCATTATCTTCGCGCAAAATCAATCGATACTCGGCGCGGCTGGTAAACATCCGATAAGGTTCAGACGTCCCATGGGTGATCAGATCGTCTACCATCACGCCGATATAAGCTTCATCACGACGAGGACACCAGGCTTCACGATCCTGCGCTTGCAACGAGGCGTTCATACCCGCTAACAATCCCTGCGCTGCAGCCTCTTCGTAACCGGTGGTGCCGTTGATCTGGCCAGCAAAAAACAATCCATCAATCACTCTGCTCTCTAACGAATGTTTCAGATCCTGCGGATTGAAGTAATCATATTCAATGGCATAGCCCGGCCGGGTAATGAATGCGTTTTCAAACCCTTTCATCGACCGTACTAACTCGAGTTGAACATCAAACGGTAAGCTGGTTGAGATACCGTTGGGATACAACTCATGAGTACTTAACCCTTCAGGTTCAACAAAAACCTGATGCGAGTTTTTATCCGCAAAACGGACGATTTTGTCTTCGACCGATGGGCAATATCGTGGACCAACGCCTTCAATCACGCCGGTATACATCGGAGATCTATCCATGCCACCGCGAATAATATCGTGCGTTTTTTCGTTTGTATGGGTGATAAAACAACTAATCTGCCGTGGATGGTCAGCCACCGATCCGAGGTAAGACATCACCGGCAACGGCGTGTCTCCGGGTTGCTCTTGCATCACTGAGAAATCAACACTGCGTGCATCGATACGCGGCGGAGTCCCCGTTTTTAAACGATCAATCCGTAATGAAGTTTCTCTTAATCGTTTTGCTAACGTTGAAGAGGAGGGGTCTCCCGCTCGGCCACCGGCATGATTCTGCAAACCGATATGGATCAAACCACCCAAAAAAGTACCTGTCGTCAATACGATAGAATTGGCACTAAAGCGCAAACCCATCTGAGTGACAACACCGGTAACCCGCTCACCTTCCATAATCAGATCATCTGCAGTTTGTTGAAATATCTGAAGATTTGGTTGGTTCTCAAGGATTTGGCGTATCGCGGCTTTGTAGAGTTGTCGATCAGCCTGAGCACGTGTCGCCCTAACTGCTGGGCCTTTGCGAGAATTAAGGACACGAAATTGAATACCTGCCAGGTCGGTTGCCACGGCCATCGCACCATCGAGTGCATCAATCTCTTTGACTAGGTGACTCTTACCGATACCACCAATAGCTGGATTACAGGACATCTGCCCCAACGTCTCGATGTTTTGAGTCAATAATAATGTTGATGAGCCCATCCGTGCCGCAGCTAATGCCGCCTCTGTTCCGGCATGGCCACCACCGATCACTATGACATCGTAACGGTCAGGAAAATTCACAATCACACCTCATAGAACTTAACCGCCTTCACATCGCTTCAAGGCGACTAAATCTGATTCAACGAACAACAAAACAGGGTAGTTGGCAAAGCCGCTAAGTATAGCCACTTGCTCATACTTTAGATATTCAGAGATTTTGTAATGTTTAACGGGGTTAAATAATTATTTATATATGAAGTATATATATATGAAAGATGATTATTATTACTACTATTAAGCAGACAAATATCTGTTGTTAACAGTTTTTAGTACAATACTATCAGTAGCTTGCGGAGTTACTAACACCCTTGTGAAACTATTCACAGCCTGATTGTGGCTTGTGTACAGTACGGGGATAAAACAGCGGGTTATACACAGGCTAAAACTATCAACAGCTCATTCAATGGTTTATCCCTGCACACTTATACATATTATCAACAGGGCGCTGTGGATAGTTTTCGTTTGTTTTTTGATCAGTTGAAGGTGTTTTTCTATTCGCAGCAAGCAACTCTTTTGAGCTGTCGTTGGTAACCGAGGGGTTAATGAGGTAGCCGTCATGCGATTAAGTATTTGTTAATCAAATATTAATCAATAGGTTATGTATTTTATAAAGAGTTTTTAGGCGTAGATAGAGGATAAACACCAGTCAAGATATAACTGGTGCAGAGGTGCTGTATTCCAACAGGATATTAGCTTTGCTGGGCTTGCCGGTATTGGGTGAGCAGGTAGTCTAGCAACTGATCGAGTGAGTTGCAGGCGGTAGTCAGGTCTCGATCGGTCAACGCTTTCAGGAGCTGTTGGTGGTGACCGATGATAACTTGTCGATCACGGTAGCGGTTGGCAATCATATTCATTAGAGGTTGTAGCGCTTCGATCACTGTCACCATATTAAACTGCAATACCGGGTTGGCGGTGGCATCGACGATGGTGCGGTGAAAGCGAATATCTGAGGCACAAAACTGTTCATCACTGATCGGTTGCTGCTGGCAGGTCACTTCATCGGCAAGCTGTCCGAGTTGCTGCTCTGTACGCCGATCTATCGCCAGTTTCAGGCACAGTTTTTCCATCTCTCGACGCGCTTCGGTGATTGCGTCGATATCGAACTCTCCCAGCGTCACCATTAAGGTGGTGGCGTTGGTTAGGGTCGTTCTTAATTCTGACTCAGTTGGCCGGGTGATAAAGGTGCCGCCGGTCGGGCCGCGTCTTGAACGCACCAGGTTTTGCGCGGCAAGGCGCTTCAAGGCTTCACGGATAGTGGGTCGGGAGACAGAAAACTTAGCCGCCAACTCCTCTTCGGTAGGTAATCGTTCGTCAACCTTAAGTCGGCCGTCGAGAATTGAGGCGCGAATGTTTTCGGCGATCTGTTTGGCCAGACTTTGGGTGACTAGAGTTTGGTATTGAATCGCCATTGTTGTTGAAGGCCTCTGAACTACACTGTGATGCTGGCCAATATATCACAAGTAACCCAATTGTGAATTTGTTTGACAAATTAACAATTGGGTTTTAGGGTTTCATCAATAGCTTTGAAGCCACTCAAAAGTGAAAGGATAGAATGATGACCGACACCCCATTTAAGGCATTAGTACTACGTCAGGATGAAGAGGGAAAAACCTGCTCTGCTATTGAACAGCTGACGCTAGCCGATCTACCCGATGAACAGGTTTTGGTGAAAGTTGATTACTCCAGCCTGAATTATAAGGATGGTCTGGCAGTCTCCGGCGTTGGCAAGATTGTATTAACCTGGCCGATGGTTCCCGGAATTGATCTGGTGGGTACCGTGGTTGATGGCGGTGACAGTGATTATCAAGCGGGCGATAAAGTGGTACTGACCGGCTGGAGTGTCGGTGAGAAATATTGGGGCGGTTATTCACAGTTTCAGCGGGTGCGCCCGGAGTGGTTGGTGCCTCTGCCTGAGGACATGAGCGCATTACAATCGATGGCCATTGGTACTGCCGGATTGACTGCCATGCTTTGTGTGATGGCGCTGGAGGAGGGTGGTGTGACCCCTGATTCGGGCACCGTTGTGGTATCAGGTGCTGCCGGGGGGGTTGGCAGCGTAGCGGTCGCTTTGTTGGCTAAATTGGGCTATCAGGTGGCGGCGATCACGGGTCGTGAATCGACCCACGATTATTTGCGGCAACTGGGTGCCAGCCAGTTATTGAGCCGAGAGGAGATGGCTGCCCGTTCACGGCCGCTGGAAAAATCGCGTTGGGCGGGTGCGATCGATACCGTCGGTGGCGAAATGCTTAACCGGTTGTTGGCCGAGTGTGATTATAGCGGTACGGTTGCTGCCTGCGGATTAGCCGGCGATTACAAGCTACCCTCGACGGTGATGCCGTTTATTTTGCGTAATGTTCGTCTGCAAGGGGTTGATTCGGTGATGTGTCCGGTTGCTCGTAGAACCGAAGCCTGGAATCGGCTGGCTCAACAGATGCCGCAACAACTGATGGATTCGATCAATCAAGTGGTGTCGTTGGAGCAGATTCCGCAACTGGCCAACGATATTATCAAAGGCCAGGTTCAAGGCCGCACTGTTGTTGACCTGCAGGCTTGATCAACAGATTGTGAAACGATATGCCTGGCTGAGCCCTTATTTGAGCAATTTTTGAGCGCTTAAGCCGTCACCGCTCCGTCAAAACAAGGTGAGATATCTCACTGCGTTTTGGCGGGATTGAGCTATAGTGAAAGCACTAGCTTGCAGCAATTGACGGAGCAGGGTCATGGCTAAACAGACACAGACAGGCACAGGGTTAACGCGATTATTTTGCTGCGTGCTAGTACTTGCCGTTCAGTTCCTTGCTCTATCATCCGTCTCGGCTGGCGCATTAGAAGATCATTTAGGGCGCTACCATGATGGTTATGGCTCAAAAACTGCCGATGACGAACAGCTGAAGATGGCCCGTTTAGCGGTTATAGGGTATGGCGCCAAGCAAGGCCTAAAATCGATGGGTGTGGATTATCAGCAAGCCAAGACATTGCTAAAAAGACTAACGGTTCATTCCATAACACCATCCAGCTCGGTGATGATAGAGCCTGAAAGGATCAACTTCATGACAAAGCACCACGAGGGTGCTTTTATAACCGAGCTCTCCGGAAAGGCCGATGGCGAGATCGGACTGAGCCTGAAAGTTCCCTTCTGAACAACCTCTGTTTCCACTTTTGTAATCTGAGACCGTGAAATAACTCGCAGATCACTTCCCGATACAAAAACTTCCGAAAATACGCCCCAGCAAATCGTCCGAACTAAAGGTTCCGGTAATCTCTGACAGCGAATTTTGAGCCTGTTTGAGATCTTCGGCCAGCAGCTCGCCGGCACCGTAGCTGGTCAGTTGGGTGCTCCCAGCCTGCACAGCCTGCTGTGCTTTAAGTAGCGCTTCGATATGACGGCGACGAGCCATAAAGCCTCCTTCGCAGGTGCTGTCGTAGCCCATACACTGTTTTAGATGCTGACGTAACTGATCAATGCCATGCTGGTGTTTAGCACTGAGCCGGATCAAGTGGCAGTCATGGCTGGAGTCGACTCCGCTTGTTTCGTCACTCAGATCGATCTTGTTACGGATAACGGTGACCTTATCAAGGCTGGGAAGGTGGGCCATAAAGTCGGGCCAGATCTTTTCGGGAGCGGTCTCCTTGGTACTGGCAGCATCAACCAGTAGCAGCACCCGGTCAGCGTTACGAATCTCCTCCCAGGCGCGATCGATACCGATCTGTTCGACCACATCATCACTATCGCGCAGTCCGGCAGTATCGATGATATGTAAGGGCATGCCGTCGATATGGATATGTTCTCGCAGTACATCGCGGGTGGTACCGGCGATATCGGTGACGATGGCCGATTCCTTGCCGGCCAGTGCATTCAGCAAGCTCGACTTCCCGGCATTGGGGCGACCTGCAATCACTACGTTCATCCCTTCACGCAGCAGGGCACCTTGATTGGCTTCGTTTAGAACCTGTAGCAGATCGTGTTGAATCTGTTGAAGATCACCACTGACCTTGCCGTCGGCCAGAAAATCGATCTCCTCTTCCGGGAAGTCTATCGCCGCTTCTACATAGATACGCAGCTGAATCAGCGCTTCGACCAGGGCATGAATGCGGTTGGAGAATTCACCCTGAAGCGATCGCAGGGCTGAGCGGGCAGCCTGTTCGGAGGAGCTGTCGATCAGATCGGCGATCGCTTCTGCTTGCGCCAGGTCTAGCTTGTCGTTCAAAAAGGCGCGCTCAGAAAACTCGCCGGGGCGGGCTGATCGTGCTCCTGAAGCTAGGATTTCGCGCAAGATCAGATCGAGAATGACCGGTCCACCGTGACCTTGTAACTCCAAAACATCTTCGCCGGTAAACGAATGTGGGTTGGGGAAGTACAGAGCGATACCGCGATCGATCTCAACCCCTTGGCGATCATAAAACGCACCGTAATGGGCATAGCGCGGCTTCGGTGTTAGCCCGAGCAGCTGTTGTGCCAGTGGTGCAGCCAGCTTTCCCGATATCCGAATCATGCCGACGCCACCACGTCCGGGAGGGGTGGCGACAGCGGCGATGGTATCGGTATCAATCTGCATGGTGACGGGCTCCTGTGAGTCTCGCTGGTGGGTGTAGAGGGTTATGATACTGCCTGATAAAGAAAAGGCTCCGTGGTTTCCCAGGGAGCCTTGTTGTTCATGCTGCTCAATCCAAAATTAGGATTTTCGGGCAGCAACCTCGGCTTCGATATTGCGGGTAATAACCCACTGTTGAGCGATCGACAGCATGTTGTTGACCACCCAGTAAAGTACCAGACCGGCCGGGAACCAGAGGAAGAAGAAAGTGAACATGAACGGCAACAGCTTCATCACCTTAGCCTGCATCGGATCCGGAGGCGTGGGGTTAAGGGTTTGTTGAACAAACATGGTGATACCCATCAGGATAGGCAACACGAAGTAGGGGTCCATGACGGACATATCCTGGATCCACAGCATAAAGGGTGCATGGCGTAGCTCAACACTCTCAAGCAGTACCCAGTACAGTGCGATGAAAACCGGCATCTGGATTAAAATCGGCAGACAACCACCAAGCGGGTTGATCTTCTCTTTCTTGTACAGCTCCATCATCGCCTGTGACATCTTTTGGCGATCATCACCGTATAACTCTTTCAGGCGGGCAAGTTCGGGACCGGCAGCGCGCATCTTGGCCATCGACTTATAGGCTTTGGCCGACAGCGGGAAGAACAGGCCTTTAACGACCACGGTAACCAAAATGATGGCCAGACCCCAGTTCACCACAACACCTTGGATCAGCGTCAACAACCAGAATAGCGGTTGGGCGATCCACCATAGCCAGCCATAATCGACAGTCAGCTTGAGGTGGGGAGCAACCTGCTCGAGTGCTTCTTGAATTTTCGGACCGGCATAGAAACTGGCTGATGTTGAACCCTGTTGACCAGGTGCTACGTCAATCGATGGTGAGACGAAACCGGCCAGGTAGTTGCCGTTCCGCTCACGGGCAAAATAGTTATGGCTCTGTTCCGGATTGGGTACCCAGGCACTAACGAAATAGTGTTGCAGCATCGCAACCCAACCGGCCTGAGACTTGCCTTTATAAGGGCTGTCGTCGATATCGTCGAACGCATATTTTTCGAAATTATTCTCGGTGTTGGAGAATACGGGACCGAGATATGACTGCATTCCCATGCTGGTTTGTGATGAGGGATCAGCACTGCTGTCACGTTTAATCTGACCAAACAGGTTACCCTGCCATTGCTGATTGCTCTGATTGTTAATCAGGTATTCGACTTTAACCAGGTAGTCACCGCGGTTGAAGGTGAAACGCTTGGTGATGATAACGCCGTTATCCTGTACCAGAACCAGATCTACGTTGAGGTTATCTTCGCCATCGGTTAGTTGGTACTCACTTTGGCTGATGGTATAGCGAGGACGTTCACCTTTGGCATCAGGTCCGTTGGTTCCAGTCAGTCCGGACTGAGCGGTATAGACCCGGTTATCGTTCTGCTCTAGTAGTATGAAGGATTGATCGCTCCCGAGCTGCGCCAGATATCCGGGCAGTGCGGTCTGAATAATGTCGCCGCCGTAAGTATCAATCAGAACATCGAGGGTATCGGTGGTTACTTTGACCAACCCGCCTTGCTGCGATTGACTGCTCAGTTCTGCAGGCGCCGACGATACACTTGGCTGTTCGGTCGTTTGGCTGTCGACGGCAGGTATATCGGAAGCAGGTGTATCGGAAGCAGTAGGTGCGGTGTTGCCGGATTCAGCCGTTGGGACCGAAAGATCGGGAGCACTGGAATAGGAAGTCACCGGGGCGCTTGCGACTGTTTGAGTCTGTACACCGTAATCCGATTGCCACTGAAGAACCATGAGGTAGGAGATCACTGCCAATGCAGCGACCAAACCGATACGTTGGAAATCCATTGTTGTTATCTGCCGATGCTATCTATCTGTTGCTGAAGTTGTTGGGAGATCAGCTGATGCCAGGCCCAACCCGATATTTTATTGTCAGTCAGCGGTAACCTTGTTGCGTGCCGCCTGAGACTGCTCGTACTTGCGTGTATATTTCTCTAACCGTCGCCAGCTTTGTTCGATCAATTGGTGCAAAGCGGGGTTATCCAGATCGCCCAACCCTTTACGCGCTAACACGACAATGTCCAGATGTGGTAATGCCGGACTCTGGAGCCGAAAGGATTGCCGGATGATACGTTTTACGCGGTTTCTTTGCACGGCCAAGCGGATGTTTTTTTTGGCGATAACCAAGCCGACACGTGGGTGGGAAAGTTGGTTGGGGGTAGCCAGGATCAGAAGATTACGATCCGAGACTTTAATCTTTGCGCCGTTGAAGACGGTTCGGTAATCCCCGGCGTTCAAAAGACGTGAACACCGAGGAAATTCGAAACCGGGCATAGTCGGTCAGTCTCTCTGTGAACTTAAGCGCTCAGAGACTTACGGCCTTTAGAGCGACGACGGGTAATTACCGAACGGCCGTTCTTGGTAGCCATGCGTGCACGGAAACCGTGGTTGCGGGCGCGCTTTAGTATGCTGGGTTGGAAAGTTCTTTTACTCATCACTCGATCCTACTTATCAATGGAAGGGATACACAAAAAGAGGACCCCTGAAAAACAAAAGCGGAATTTTAGTGAAAAGCGGCGGGCACTGCAAACTTAATGACGCTATTTAATAGACTTTTTAGTCAGTTGCTCCTATAGAAGCATTGATTAGCAGCGAATCATGGTGACGTAGTCTGTTTTTTTATTGGTATGTTGTTAACAAGTTTTTTCTACATAAAAACAATGATCTAACTTGTCTGTAACTTTGGTATAACCGGTACATATCCAGTGCGTCTGCTGTGGATAAATATTTATTGTTAAAGAGTGAAAAAACCATTGTTTTATCACCGTTTGATCGTGTTTTTGAGAGTGTTTGCAGCAGAGGCGGTCGGTTAGCAAAATTTATTTAGTCATAAGCCTTGATGAGCTGTGGATAACTGCTGGGTGACTAGCTAAAATGGCTCCACTTTGTAGTTATTGGTAAAGATTGGATGATTGTTCAGCTATGGCAGGTCTGCCTAGGGGCTCTTGAGCAGGAGTTTCCCTCACAACAGTTCAATACCTGGATCCGACCGCTTAAAGCGGAGTCGGGAGAGGATGCACAGTTGCGATTGCTGGCGCCCAATCGATTTGTGAAGGACTGGGTCTCGGACAAATACCTAAACCGGATTAAGGAACTCCTACGCGAACACGGTGGTGAGCAGATCCGTGAAGTGGTATTGGAAGTAGCTGGTGCGGGTATCCGCCCTGCAACCCCGTCGGTGCATCGACTTAGTGCGACAGGGTCTGAACCGCTACAATCGGTCTTGAAACCCTCTAAAAAGACAGTCACCACAAGAACAAGCGCGGCTGGGGTGGCTGTTCCGCAACAAGCTGAGCTGTTACCGGCGCAGTCGGACATCTTTTCACCAGCCAATAGAGGGACACGTAAAGTCGATGTGGAAGGCGGTATCCGTCACCAAACACACCTCAATAAACTTTTTACCTTTGAAACCTTTGTTCAGGGCAAATCGAACCAATTGGCGTTAGCCGCCGCACAACAGGTCGCCGAGAACCCTGGCAGCTCGTACAACCCACTTTTTATATACGGCGGTGTTGGTTTAGGTAAAACCCACCTGATGCATGCCGTGGGTGCGGCCATGTTGAGTCGTAATCCCAACGCCAAAATTGTGTACCTGCACTCTGAACGTTTTGTTGCCGATATGGTTAAGGCGTTGCAGCTAAATGCAATTAACGAGTTCAAACGTTTCTACCGTTCAGTCGATGCCTTGCTGATCGATGATATTCAGTTCTTCGCTAATAAAGACCGCTCACAGGAAGAGTTCTTTCATACCTTTAACGCATTGCTTGAAGGCGGTCAGCAGATGATCCTTACCTGTGATCGTTATCCGAAAGAGATTGATGGCTTGGAAGACCGGTTAAAGTCGCGTTTTGGCTGGGGCTTAACGGTTGCGGTAGAGCCGCCTGAGTTGGAAACACGGGTTGCGATATTGATGAAAAAGGCCGAGGAAGCGCGTATTCGCTTACCTCATGATGCCGCTTTTTTCATCGCTCAAAAAATTCGATCAAATGTCAGGGAGCTAGAGGGTGCGCTGAAGCGAGTGATAGCGAATGCTCACTTCACCGGCAGTAAAATCACCACCGAATTTATTCGTGAATCACTCAAGGACCTGCTGGCGCTGCAAGACCGGCTGGTCAGTATCGACAACATCCAGCGAATGGTTGCCGAGTATTACAAAATTAAAGTCGCTGATCTGCACTCTAAGCGCCGCAGCCGCTCGGTGGCACGGCCCAGACAGGTAGCGATGGCCCTGTCTAAGGAGTTGACCAACCATAGTTTGCCGGAGATCGGTAATGCTTATGGCGGACGTGACCATACTACGGTTTTGCATGCCTGCCGGAAGGTGGCACAATTACGCGAAACCGATACCGATATTCGCGAAGATTATAAAAACTTACTAAGATCGCTATCCTCGTAATAGAATCGAGTATTGCGTTGCTAACGGAACCTGGAGCTAAGGGCTGGCCATGAAATTTACTATTTCCAGAGAAGCACTGTTAAAACCCCTGCAGCTGGTAGCCGGCGTTGTAGAACGCCGCCAGACACTGCCTGTGCTTTCCAACATACTATTGGTGGTGGAAGGTACCCAACTTTCGATGACCGGTACCGACCTTGAAGTCGAGATGGTAGGTCGGATCGAGCTGGAGCAGGCCGCTGAAGCGGGCTCGATCACGGTGCCGGCGAAGAAGCTGATGGATATCTGTAAGTCGTTACAGGACCATGTCGACGTTGAGCTGACTCTGACAGGTCAGAAGGTCACCATCAAAGGGGGGCGCAGTCGCTTCACCTTATCGACGTTGCCTGCCAGTGAGTTTCCTAATGTAGAAGACGGGCCTGAAAACCTCGATATCAATATTGCACAAGGGGCGCTAAAGCGGCTGATCGATCGCACCGGTTTTGCCATGGCGCAACAGGATGTCCGTTATTACCTTAACGGTATGCTGCTTGAGCTCAATGGCAGTCAGCTGCGTACCGTCGCAACCGATGGTCACCGTCTGGCGACATCGCTGTGTACAGTTGACTCCGATCTGGGTGAAAAGCTGCAGGTGATTGTGCCACGAAAAGGCATTCTCGAACTGTCACGATTGCTTGAAGATAGTGATAACACGGCTGAGCTGGTGATTGGCAGCAGCCATATTCGGGTCAAAACCGGGGAGTACACCTTCACCTCAAAGTTGGTAGACGGCAAGTTCCCTGACTACGAGCGGGTTATTCCTAAAGGCGGAGATCGTTTGGTGATCGCCGACCGTCTAGAGTTGCGTCAGGTACTTAGCCGTATCGCGATCTTGTCGAACGAAAAGTACCGTGGTGTGCGACTCGATCTGACCGAGGGTTATCTCAAGGTGACCGCTAACAACCCTGAGCAGGAAGAGGCTGAGGAAACCCTTGCGGTTGACTACCAGAACACCTCGATGGAGATCGGCTTCAACGTAAACTATCTGCTTGATGCGCTGTCGATCCTGTCTGATGAGATGGTCAAGATATCGATGATCGACCCCAACAGCAGTGCGTTGGTTGAAGCGGTAGATTCTAGCGACAGTGTTTACGTGATTATGCCGATGCGGATGTAACGGATATCTAAGTAATCAGCGTTTAATCCAACCCACTACGTTTCCTGTTACGTATTGATTATACTGGGCCCATTAGGTATTAACCGATGGGCCCAGCGCATTTTTGCCGAGTCTGT
The DNA here is from genome assembly GCA_036961355.1 of Motiliproteus sp. Lineage (GTDB taxonomy): Bacteria > Pseudomonadota > Gammaproteobacteria > Pseudomonadales > Balneatricaceae > Motiliproteus. Next base: position 78,318 of record JBALVL010000003.1, on the reverse strand, counting down.
TGTGAATGTCGATTAGCCAACTATCGATCACTAATTTACGCAATATCGCCTCGCTCAAACTGGAGTTGTCGGCTGGCACCAATCTATTTTATGGTGCCAACGGTAGTGGCAAAACTTCGATTCTTGAGGCCGCTCACCTGCTCAGCCTGGCGCGCTCATTCCGTACCTCAAAGCATAAACATTACATTCAACATCAGCAGAGCAATACGGTGCTGTTCAGTCGCATTAAAAGCGATGATGGCGAACTGCCGATTGGCTATCAGCGCGATCAGGATGGTTCGTTGCAGGTGCGTATCGGCGGTGAACCGATCGCCTCGCTGGCGACCCTGGCAGAGCTGCTACCGATCCAGTTAATCAACTCCGATACCTTTCTATTATTGGAGGGTTCTCCGGCGGTACGGCGGCAATTTATCGATTGGGGCGGGTTCCACCTCGAGCCCCGGTTTTTAAGCGCCTGGAAAGCCGTCAGAAGGGTGTTACAGCAGCGCAATAGCCTGTTGAAACATGGTAGACTTGACCCTTCGCTCAGAGCGGCCTGGGACCGTGAATTGATCGACCGCTCAAATGAGTTGGACGGTTATCGCCAAGCCTATCTTGATGCGCTGATCCCCTGCTTTGGAACCCTACTGGCTGAACTGATCGAACTCGATGGTTTGAGCCTGCATTATCACTGTGGCTGGGATCGTAAACGCGGTTTAAACCAGGTGCTTGAGCAGGGTTTTGAGCGTGATCGTAATCTGGGGTTTACCCAACAGGGACCACAGCGCGCCGACCTTAAGGTCAAGTTGGGTGGTTTAATGGCAGCCGATATCTTGTCACGAGGCCAGCAGAAGCTGGTGGTCAGTGCGTTGAAGGTTGCCCAAGGATTTTTGTTGCGCCAACAGACCGGTCGCAGCTGTGTTTATTTAATTGATGATCTGCCGGCAGAACTTGACCGGCAACACCGGCAGCGGTTGTGCCGGTTGCTCGAACAGCTCAATAGCCAGGTATTGGTGACCAGTACTGAACAAGAGGCGTTTGAGGGTTGTTGGAGTGAAACGACCGAGGTGCGGCGTTTTCCGATTAGCAACGGTGCCCTCGATCGATCTGAAGAGATTGCCCCATAAGGTTAATAACGGGAGTTAGGAATGAGCGACGGGACAGAAAACGCTTACGATTCGTCCAGTATCAAAGTTCTCAAAGGTCTGGATGCGGTACGTAAACGTCCGGGTATGTATATCGGCGATACCGACGATGGCACTGGCCTTCACCATATGGTGTTTGAGGTGGTGGATAACTCGATCGACGAGGCGTTGGCTGGGTTCTGTAGCAGTGTTGACGTTATTATTCATCCCGATGAAACCATCAGTGTGTTCGATGACGGTCGTGGTATTCCGGTCGATATTCACGAAGAGGGTGTCTCCGCCGCCGAAGTTATCATGACCGTGCTGCACGCCGGCGGTAAGTTCGACGACAATACCTACAAGGTCTCGGGTGGTTTGCATGGGGTTGGTGTTTCAGTGGTTAACGCCTTGTCGACCGAGCTCAAACTGACCGTTCGCCGCAACAACAAAGTGCACGAGCAAGTTTATCACCACGGTGTTCCAAGCGGCCCGATGTCGGTGGTAGGCGATACCGAGACCACAGGTACCCGGGTTCATTTTAAACCGTCGCCGGAAACCTTCACTAACATCGAGTTTCAATACGATATCCTGGCCAAGCGCCTGCGTGAACTATCGTTCCTGAACTCGGGTGTGTGTATTAATCTTAAAGATGAGCGTAGCGGTAAAACGGATACGTTTATGTACGAGGGTGGCGTCAGTGCCTTTGTTGAGTATCTGAATCAAAACAAGACCCCCATCAACCAAGTTTTCCATTTTACCGATACCAATGCAGAAGGCATTGTTGTAGAAGTGTCGCTGCAGTGGAATGACAGCTACTCCGAGAGCATTCATTGTTTCACCAATAACATTCCTCAGCGCGACGGTGGTACCCACCTGTCGGGTTTCCGCGCCGCACTGACGCGCTCGTTGAACAGTTATATCGACTCGGAAAGCGTGCAGAAAAAGTCTAAGGTTTCAACCTCGGGTGACGATGCACGTGAAGGCTTGACCGGGATCATCTCGGTTAAGGTTCCTGACCCTAAGTTTTCCTCGCAAACCAAAGACAAGCTGGTTTCCTCGGAAGTAAAGACGGCGGTCGAGGTGGCGATGTACAAGCACCTGAGTGACCACCTGCAAGAGCATCCCAGCGAGGCAAAGGCGATCGTTGGTAAGATGATCGATGCGGCGCGTGCCCGTGAGGCCGCCCGTAAGGCGCGTGAGATGACTCGCCGTAAGGGTGCGCTAGATATTGCAGGTTTACCCGGAAAATTGGCTGATTGCCAAGAGAAGGACCCCGCACTGTCTGAAATCTACCTGGTGGAGGGTGATTCAGCCGGTGGATCCGCTAAACAGGGACGTAACCGAAAGACTCAGGCGATCCTGCCGCTGAAAGGAAAGATCCTCAACGTTGAGAAAGCTCGCTTTGATAAGATGCTGTCTTCGGTCGAAGTCGGCACTCTGATCACCGCGCTGGGTTGCGGCATCGGCCGCGAAGAGTTCAATCCAGACAAGCTGCGCTACCACAGCATCATCATCATGACCGATGCCGACGTCGACGGTTCACACATCCGAACGTTGCTGTTGACCTTCTTCTTCCGTCAGATGAACGTGCTGATTGAGCGAGGCCATGTCTTCATCGCTCAGCCACCGTTGTACAAGATTAAGAAGGGTAAGCAGGAGCAGTACCTCAAAGACGACGATGCACTGGATAACTTCATGCTGCAGGCGGCGCTAGATAGCACCAGCTTGCACGTCAATGCTTCGGCTCCCGGAATCGCTGATTCGGGTCTGGAGACGCTGATCAATGAGTTCCGGCGAGTCAAGAAATTGATCGCCAGGATGTCACGACTGTACCCGGAAGACGTGTTAGAGCGAATGGTTTACGCGCCTAAGCTAACTGAAGAGCAGCTCAAGGATCAGCAGGCGGTTGCCAGCTGGACTCGCGATCTTGTTTCCAGTATTGATGTTGAGCACAGCAAGGTCAGTACTTTCGAATCGGGTGTGGCGCAAGATAGCGAACGCCACCTGTACCTGCCACAAGTGACGGTGATCTCTCACGGCGTACCGCACGAATACAATTTTGGTTACGAATTCTTCCTGTCGGGTGAATACGCTGCGCTGGTCAAACTGGGTGATACCCTGACCGGGTTGCTGGAAGAGGGTGCATATATCCAGCGCGGTGAACGCCGGCTGGATATTACAAACTTCGAGCAGGGCCTTGATTGGTTGATGATTCAAGCCAAGCGTGGTTACTACATTCAGCGTTATAAGGGACTGGGTGAGATGAACCCGGAACAGTTGTGGGAAACCACGATGGATCCCGAGTGTCGTCGGATGTTGCGTGTCACCATCGATGATGCGATCGCTGCGGATCAGATGTTCACGACCCTAATGGGTGATGATGTTGAACCGCGTCGCGCGTTCATCGAAACCAACGCACTCAACGTCACCAATCTCGACATCTGATTATCTCTAACCAAACATCGTCATGAATTTGATGGCGTCTCATTTGTAATGTGAGAACTAAAAAGCAGCCTTTTGGCTGCTTTTTTATTTGTCGGATTCCCCGTTCATTTGATAAGCGTCATCGACGTTAGGTCTTACCATTGTATCGTTTCATATCCCCGTATCTGGTTTTCTTCCTTTTTAGTGATGTTAAGCCGATGTTTCACGTGAAACATCGTTCACGATGACATGAAGGATCAATTGGCGGATTATTAGATTTGTCAGGCTTCGTACTTCTTCGTAGGATACTCAAACGTTATTAATTCCTAGATAACATCGTTGAGCGGAACGCAAGATCCCTGCACCTAGTTGGCGGGCTGCCGTAGAGCGATTTCGGATATGTCGCTCAATCTTATTGATCAGCTAGCAGCAACATGCCCAAGTTTATAACAATGCAATGCGTTGAAGCTTTTACCTTCAATGAAGAAAATTGAGGAACTTTGATTGATGAGGTATTGATGCTCTCAAACCTTAGGGCGAAACGAGAAGAGAGGTGCTTAGCAATACGGGTAATGTTTCACGTGAAACACTACCGGGTTGTGTAACTAAGCTAAGCACACGATAGTTGAGTAAGAAGAAGGTAAGTGAAGACTACTCAGCGTTGAGTATGTAGTCGACAGCAGCGGCTAGGTCATCAAAGTGCGGAACACCATCGAGTCCAACTCCTTTCGCCAATGTCTTAGATCCTTTACCGGTTAGCACCAACAGGGCACGACAGCCTCGTGCCTGACCCGCCTGAAGATCACGAAGACTATCACCAATCATGATGGCATCTTTGGCCGAACAATTGAGCTCGGCTTCGATCTGATCGATCAAGCCGGGAAGCGGCTTGCGACAGTCGCACTGGTCATCGGGGCCATGCGGGCAGAAGAAGATGCCGTCTAAGCATCCCCCTGCAGCAGCAATCAAGCTATTCATTTTGTCGTGCATCGCCTGAAGATCAGTGAGCTCAAAATAGCCTCGGCTCAGGCCTGACTGATTGGTCGCAACCACAACCTTAAACCCGTTGTTACACAGACGGGCGATCGCTTCGGCGCTACCCGGAATGGCAATCCACTCATCGGCGCTCTTTACGTATTGGTCGGAGTCTTGATTGATAACGCCGTCACGGTCAAGGATGATCAGTTTGTTCATGGATTGAATCGCTTGTCAGAAAATACGAAGTCGGGAGTTGGTTGGCAAAAGCTGTCAGCCGTCGATGTGACCTAGGCTAAAAAAGCCAGACCAAAAAAAACCGGTGCAGTATAGCACCGGTTTTTGGTTGAGATACTAAAGCACTTACAGCAGCGAGATATCGGCGACGCGCAGGAACTGTTGACGTAGCTGGCTGAGTAAGCGGATCCGGTTGGTTCGGATCGCCTCGTCTTCAGCCATCACCATCACATCATCGAAGAATTGATCGATCACCGGTTGAAGCCCCGCCAATTGCTCGAGAATCGCTTTGTAGTCACCCTTGGACTCAAGGTTACCCAGCGTGCTTTCAAGCTCGCTTAGAGCAAGGTACAGGGCTTTCTCGGCGTCCTCTTGAAAAAGATCGCTAGAGGCGGCACCGCTGTCAATGGCTTGCTTCGACAGAATGTTGGCGACGCGTTTGTTAGCCGCGGCTAGTGACTCGGCCTGATCGAGGGTACGGAAGTGGTTAACCGCCTGCACCCGTTGATCGAATTCCAATGGCTTGGTGGGACGAATCGCCATCACCGCAAGGAATACCTCGGCAGGAACACCGTCATCAGCGTACCAGGCGCGGAAACGCTCCAGCATAAAGTCGAGAACCTGCTGCTCAAGGCCGTCACGACCAGGGAGGTTGCCATGCAGGTCAGCCGCCTGTGATAACAGTGCAAGCAGGTCAAGATCTAGCTTGTGTTCAACGATAATACGCAGCGTACCGATGGTAGCCCGACGAAGCGCAAACGGATCTTTGCTGCCGGTTGGTGGCTGCTTGATTCCGAACAAGCCAACCAAGGTATCGAGACGATCGGCCAGAGCCAGAGCGATACCGGTGCGACTCTGCGGCAGGGCATCACCGGCGAACTTGGGCAGGTATTGCTCGTTCAGGGCGTCGGCGATCTCGCCCGGCTCACCGTCGTTAAGGGCATAATAGGAACCCATCAATCCCTGCAGATCGCTGAACTCCAAAACCATCTCGGTCACCAGATCGGTCTTGGCCAATAGCGCTGCACGAGCAGCCCAGTCGACATCACCACCGATCTGCTCGGCAATTAGACTGGCTAGCTTTGCGACCCGCTGAGCCTTGTCGTATACAGTCCCAAGTTGTGCCTGAAAGACGATCGGTTTGAGTTTTTCGATCCGTGATTCGAGAGTGGTCTTCTTATCGGTTTCAAAGAAGAACGCCGCGTCGGCTAAGCGTGGGCGTATTACCTTCTCGTTACCGGCGATCACCTGATGTGGGTCTTTGCTTTCGATGTTTGAAACTGTGATGAAGTAGGGCTGGATTTGAGCGTCGTTATCGACCACGTGGAAGTATTTCTGGTGCTCCTTCATCGACGATACCAGCGCTTCAGCCGGGACATCGAGGAAGCGCTCCTCAAACCGTCCTGCCAGTGCAACCGGCCATTCGACTAGGCCTGTGACCTCTTCCAGCAACGCTGGATCGATAACCGCTTTGGCACCGAGTTTATCAGCTTGTTGAATCACCTGTTGCTCGACCTGTGCTTGGCGCTTGGCAAAGTCCGCGACAACATAGCCCGTTTCAAGCAGTGCCGTCTCGTAATCAGATGGCGCGATAAGCTCGATCGGTTTGTTGTAGTGGAAGCGGTGACCAAAGGTTTGTCGACCGGCCTTAATACCCAGTAGTTCGGCATCAACGACTTCGTCGCCGAACAGCATCACACACCAGTGTGCCGGACGAACAAATTCGGTGCGGCTGGAACCCCAGCGCATGCGCTTAGGGATCGGTAGTTTAGCCAAGGATTGGTTGACGATATCGCCAAGCAATTCGGCTGCGGGCTTGCCCTGTTGCTGGGACTTGAATAGGAAATATTGACCCTTGTCGGTGTCGAGTGTTTGCAGCTGATCGACGCTGACGCCGCAGCCACGGGCAAAACCCTCGACCGCTTTTTCGGGCGCTTTAGTAGAGGGCCCGCGCTTCTCCAGATCAATGTCCGGTTGGCTGCTATCGAGTCCGCTAACCAATACGGCCAAGCGGCGAGGTGAGGCGAATAGCTTAGCGGATTGATAGCCTAAGTTAGCCTCTTTGAGGCCCTGCTCGATGCCAGCGCCGAATGCATTGGAGAGAGCTTTTAGTGCTTTAGGTGGCAGCTCTTCGGTGCCCAGTTCGACCAGGAAATCGCGGCTGTGAGTGTTAGCGGTGGTCATCAGTTGTTCTCCCCGGTGGCGGCAAGCAGTTCGTTACGCAGCGCTTCGTCGGCCAGTGGGAACCCTTTGGCTTTGCGTGTTTCGTAATAGGTTTCGCAGACCGCGCGGGTCAACGTGCGTACCCGCAAAATGTAGCGCTGGCGTTCGGTGACCGAGATGGCGTGGCGGGCGTCGAGCAGGTTGAACACATGCGAGGCTTTCATCACCATCTCATAAGCGGGCAGTGCCAAGCCTTTTTCAACTAGGCGAGCGCTCTCTTTTTCGTAGTTGTCGAAGCTGCTGAACAGGAACTCGACGTCGGCTTCTTCAAAGTTGTAGGTCGACATCTCAACTTCGTTCTGGTGAAAGACATCGCCGTAACTGACCTTGCCCTGCGGGCCATCGGTCCAGACCAAGTCGTAGATGCTATCAACACCTTGTAGGTACATGGCGATCCGTTCCAGACCGTAGGTGATCTCACCGGTGACCGGGAAACACTCGAGGCCGCCGACCTGCTGGAAGTAGGTGAACTGAGTCACCTCCATGCCATTGAGCCAAACCTCCCAACCCAGACCCCAGGCACCCAAGGTGGGTGATTCCCAGTTATCTTCGACGAAACGAATATCGTGAACCAGCGGATCGATACCGAGCATGCGCAGCGAATCGAGGTAGAGCTCTTGTATGTTGTCCGGCGATGGCTTCATCACCACCTGAAACTGGTAGTAATGTTGCAAACGGTTAGGGTTCTCACCGTAGCGGCCGTCGGTAGGACGGCGACAAGGCTGAACATAGGCCGCGTTCCAGTTTTCTGGACCGACAGCACGCAGCGTGGTGGCGGGGTGGAAGGTGCCGGCACCAACCTCCATATCAAGAGGTTGTACCAGAACACAACCCTGTGCTGCCCAATACTGCTGCAGCGCCAGGATCAGTCCCTGAAAGGTGCTGACGTCGGCTTTAATTGGTTCACTCACGTTTGCGTACCATTTAGTGGGTTCAAGGCTTAGGGGCTGTTTTAGCGGCATTGAACGACGATTCGGTCGTCATGTCCAAGGTGCGAAACTGTGCCCTTCGATTCAAGCGGGGGATTATACATCAAGCGGGTCAGATTTTGGCCAGGGAAAAGGAACCTAGACGGCAGGGAAAAGTCTGTGGGTAAGTTGAGAGGGGTTGTGGGTAAGTCTGTGAATTACGAGTCGCGTGAGAGCCCCTCTCAGGCTGTCTTTCGCGCGACCAAGTAAGCCTGGTTACGCAGACCATTTTGCAGGTCACCGCAATCACGCTCCTCGCGGTATACCACGGGTGTTAACTCAGCAAATAGCGACAGCAATTCGCCGCTTTGGAGAAGAAATTCAGGGCTGCTGGGGCCTCGGGCATCGATGGCTTTTGCTAGAGTGTGGGTTTGATAGAACAGCATGCCATTAGGCTTGAGTGCGGCACAGATCGAAGCGCACAATGCTCGGTCGAGAAAGCCGCTAACACTGATGAGATCGAACGCTGAGGCCGGTAGCGGTTGTTGTTGAAGATCGATGCAGCGAGGTTGGAGAGGCAGTTGTTGCTGATCAGCCAATAACTGTAACTTGGCGATAGCCACATCGGAAATATCCCAAGCCTGCGTGGTGAGGCCGGAGTGGGCTAACAGCAGTGCATTGCCACCCAGACCGCAGGCAAGATCTAGTGCCTCGCCATGGCGCGGAAACAGGTGTGTGTTATCACTCAATACCTGCGCCGGTGCGTTGGCCGATGTGGCCTGTTGATAACGTTGGTTCCATTTGTGTTGCTTGGGGTTATCGCCTGCAAGGGGTGCATGGGTCTTGGTAGAATTAGTCACGTCCGATATCTCCATAACGACCACTGGTGAGTTTTAGCAGATCAGCAGGATTGAGTTCGATCTCAAGGCCGCGTTTTCCGCCGCTGACAAACAGTGTATCAAAGGCATCAGCACTCTGGTCGAGTATCAGCGGTAACCGTTTTTTCTGCCCCAGCGGGCTGATCCCGCCAAGCAGGTAGCCGGTGGCTCGCTGCGCTTCTTGCGGGTCGGCCATCACCACTTTCTTACAGCCCAACACAGACCCTATCGCTTTCAGATCGAGGCTGCCGGAGACCGGCACTACCGCTACGGCAAGTTGTTTGGGATTGCCATCCAGGCTGACCAACAGTGTTTTAAACACGCGCTCGGCAGCGATTTTCAGGGCCGTGGCCGCTTCCTCGCCGTAAGATGCGGCATTGGCGTCGTGCTCGTAACTGTGTGTCTGGTAGCGAATTTTGGCTTTCTTGGCGCAGTCGATGGCAGGTGTCATGGCGATTCCGATTGAGGCTTTCGGTGGGGCTATCCATAGCGGGCTATCACAGCGCGCTAGCGGCGCCAAAAGGCCGGAGTAAACAGTACAAGCAAGGTGAACACTTCCAATCGCCCCAGTAACATGGAGAAGCAGAGGATCCACTTGGCGGTATCGCTGAGGTCACCGTAATTGGCAGCAACGTCACCGAGCCCGGGCCCTAAGTTGTTGAGTGTTGCACCCACCGCAGTCCAGGCGGTGACCTGATCAAGGCCGGTTGCCAGCAGGGCGATCAGCATGATCACAAAGACGATTAGGTAGACTGAGAAAAAGCCCCAAACCGCTTCGGCAACCCGATCCGGGATCGCTCGGTTGCCCAGCTTGATCGGGATGACCGCGCTGGGGTGGAGCAGGCGGGTCACTTCACGCATCCCCTGTTTGAGGATGATCAGAATACGGATCACTTTCATGCCACCGCCGGTAGAGCCGGCACAGCCACCTGCAAACGCGGCGATAAACAGTAAAAAGGGTAACATCGCCGGCCAGGTGGAAAAGTCAGCGGTGGCGAACCCGGTGGTTGTCGCGATTGAAACCACCTCAAAGATAGCGTTACGGAAGGCGCTGAGCCCCTCCAGCGTGCCGGTTATCTGCAGCACGATAGTGCAGAAAAAGGTGATGCCGATCAGAATGCTCAGGTAGAAGCGAAGCTCGGGATCTGACCAGTAGTGGCGTAGCGATTTATGCTTCCAAGCGCTGAAATGCAGAGCAAAATTGATCGCTGAGATCACCATGAAGAAGATCGCGATCGCCTCAATCATTGGATTGTCAAAGTAGCCGATACTGGCATCGTGGGTCGAGAACCCGCCGATTGCAACCGTCGAGAAGCTATGGCAGATGGCATCGAAGGCGCTCATCCCCGCCAGCCAATAACCTAGCGCGCAGGCGATGGTCAGCGATAGGTAGATATACCACAGTGCTTTGGCGGTCTCGGTGATCCGTGGTGTCAGTTTGGAATCCTTAACCGGCCCAGGTGTCTCGGCCCTATACAACTGCATGCCACCAATGCCGAGCATCGGTAGGATGGCGACGGCCAAGACGATGATGCCCATGCCACCAAACCACTGCAGCTGTTGGCGGTACCACAAGATGGATTCTGGTAGATGATCGATGCCGGTGATCACGGTGGCCCCGGTGGTGGTCAGCCCCGACAAGGACTCGAATACGGCGTCGACCACGCTCAAATTGGGTTCGGCAGCCAGCATCAGAGGGATAGAGCCGAACAACGCCAGTACCGTCCAGAACAACACGGTGATCAGAAAACCGTCGCGGGTACGCAGATCCTGTCGCACTCGGTAGAACGGAATCCAGGTAAAAAAACCAGTAATGATGGTGATAGCAAAGGCGATCAGGAACGGAATCGATGAGCCGTCATCGAAGATCAATGAGACCGCAACAGGGGGCAACATGCTGAAACTGAACAGCATCATCAAAATGCCGAGAATGCGAAGTATGACGCGAAAGTGCATGAGCGTGAGGACCTTTAGCTAATCTACCAACATGCTCAATCTAGGATCGAACGTTTTTTTCGGTTTGGCTACTTGCCGTCGCTTGGCTAGAAGAAGGCCAGTCCGACCTGGAACAACCGTTCGACATCGGCAATGCGTCGCTTATCGACCAGGAACAGAATCACATGGTCACCGTTCTGTACTACCACATCGTCGTGCGCCATCAGTACCTCGTCGTTACGGACGATGGCACCGATGGTGGTGCCGGGTGGCAGGTCGATATCCTCGATCATCCGGCCAACCACTTTCGAGCTACGGGCGTCACCGTGGGCGATCGCTTCCATGGCTTCGGCTGCACCACGACGAAGGGAGTGAACGCTGACTACGTCGCCACGCCTCACATGAGTAAGCAGGCTGCCGATAGTCGCCTGCTGGGGCGAAATCGCAATATCGATCACGCCACCCTGCACCAGATCGACGTAGGCGGGGTTGTTGATCAGTGTCATCACCGTACGGCAACCCAATCGTTTGGCCAGCATCGAGGCCATAATATTGGCTTCGTCATCGTTGGTGAGGGCACAAAAGACATCGGTGCCTTCGATGTTTTCCTCGAGCAACAGCTCCTGATCGGAAGCACTGCCCTGCAACACGATCGTACGGTCGAGTTGGTTCGCCAGGGTGTTGCAACGATTGATGTTGCGCTCGATAATTTTAACCTGATAATCCTTTTCAAGCTCGAGTGCCAGGTTGGAACCGATGTTGCCGCCGCCGGCGATGATGATCCGTTTGTAGGGGTTATCGAGTCGGCGAAGTTCGCTCATTACCGAGCGGATATCTTTTTTGGCCGCGATGAAGAACACCTCATCGTCGGCTTCGATAATGGTGTCACCTTGCGGAATGATCGGACTGCCACGACGGAAGATCGCCGCCACCCGGGTATCAACGTTGGGCATATGCGAACGCAGGAAGGAGATCTCGTGGCCGACCAGTGGTCCACCGTGGAAGGCTTTAACTGCAACCAGCTGGGCTATACCGTCGGCAAAATCGAGTACTTGCAACGCGCCGGGGTGTTCGATCAGGCGCTTAATGTGGCGGGTCACTAGCTGTTCGGGGCTGATCAGTACGTTGATCGGAATCGCTTTCTCCGAAAACAGTCGCTTCTTCTCGGACAGAAAATCATGGCCTCGAATTCGGCCAATTCGCGTCGGTGTATGGAAGATCGAGTGGGCTACCTGACAGGCTACCATGTTGACGGTGTCCGAGTTGGTGACCGCGATCAGCATGTCGGCATCTTCACCACCGGCTTGCTCCAGAATCTTGGGAGAGGCACCTTCACCTTCCAGAGTGCGGATATCAAGTCGGTCCTGCAGCTCACGCAGCCGGGCACCGTCGGTATCGATGATGGTGATGTCGTTGGCTTCGTTGGCGAGGTTCTCGGCCAGCGTGGCGCCGACCTGTCCGGCTCCCAGAATAATGATCTTCATCGGTTAAACACCGTCCTTATGAAGTACTGCGTAATAGAAGCCGTCATGGCCGCCGGGCTGAGGAAACAGCTGTCTTCCGGCCGGGCGTTGCAGACCCCAATCGGCATTTATCGGTTGCTCATGGGCGTCGCTCTGTTGGTCGATAAAGGCTGATATGACCCGCTCGTTCTCTTGTGGCAACACCGAACAGGTAGCGTAAACAAGCGTGCCGCTCGGTTTCAACATCGACCACAGGTTGGTAAGAATCTGACCTTGCAGTTGCGCCAGCGTATCGATCTCTTCGGGCTGGCGCAGGAATTTAACATCGGGGTTTCGGCGGATCACGCCGGTGGCCGAGCAGGGTGCATCGAGCAGAATACGGTCGAATGGTTGTCCGTCCCACCAGTCCGGGCTGGCAGCATTGGCCGCCAGTAGCTGACAGTCGAGCTCTAATCGATCCAGGTTCTGTTGCACCCGTTGTAACCGACGATCGCTGATATCCAGTGCCAGGCACTGTGCCAGTTGGGGCTGTAGTTCGAGCAGGTGGCAGGTTTTACCGCCGGGTGCGGCGCAGGCATCGAGGATCCGCTCACCCGGCTGCGGTGCTAACAGGGTGGCAGCCAACTGTGCCGCTTCGTCCTGAACACTGGCAAAGCCCTGATCAAAGCCGGGTAGTTGATGGACATCGGCCGCCGCATTGAGGGTGATGCCATCGGTTGAGAACTGACATAGGCTGAACTCGATACCGGCCTGTTCGAGTTGCGCGGCGTATTGGGTACGATCGCTCTTGCGGCGGTTAACCCGCAGCGTCATCGGTGCTTGCTGGTTGTTGTGTGTCAACACCTGCTCGGCCTGCTCGGGCCAGGATTTCTTCAGCTTACCAATGAACCAGGCCGGATGGGCATATTGGTACTCGGGCCGTGATTGCAGCTGCTTCTCCAGCTCGGCTTGTGAGCGTTGGAAGTTGCGCAGTACGCCGTTGATCAGTGCTTTAGCCCAGGGCTTTTTCAGTTTGGCGGTGACCGTTACCGTTTCGCTGATCGCCGCATGCGGTGGAATCCGGGTGTAGCCCAGTTGGTACAGCCCCAGCAGAATCAGTGCCTGGATATCCTGATCCTTCCGCTTGAGCGATTTTGGCATCAGCTCGGCGGCGATCAATTGTAATCGCGGGTAAAAGCGCATCGTGCCATAACAGAGCTCGCGCATAAGCGGGTGCTCGCTTGCATCGAGGTCTTCGAGTTGATGGGGCAGTGCCGATGCCAGCGACCCTTCGTGCTTGAGAATGGTAGCCAGGGTGCGTGCGGCTTGTAGACGAACACTCATCGGTTGTCGCTCGCCTCGAATCGGTTACCGGCGCGAAACAGGTCCTGACGAGCGTTGAGTAGATCGCTGACAGGCTGCTGTTTTTTATTGGGTAACTGCATCTGGGTAATGATCAGCGTGCCGCTACCGGTGGCCACTTTTAGCCCCTCCTTGTCGGCGGCGATTAGTTCACCCGGCCGATAATCCATGCTTGATTCATCCCCGGTACAACTGTCCCAGATCCGTACCCGCTCGCCATTGAGGTTACTGAATGCTACAGGTGCGGGGTTGAGTCCGCGTATTTTTCGGTCGAGGTCGGTGGCGCTGCGGCCCCAGTCCAGTTCGCCTTCAGCTTTAACCAGTTTGTGGGCGTAGCAGGCTTGCTGATGGTCCTGTGCTTGCGGCTGCACGTTGCCCTCGGTAATTGCCTCGAGCGCATCCAGAAGTGCGGAGGCACCGAGCCCGGCCAGACGGTCGTGCAGTTCGGCGCTGGTATCATCATCGGCGATATCGCAGCGCAGGATATGCAGCATATCGCCAGTATCCAGCCCTTCATCCATCTGCATAATGGTGATGCCGGTCTCGGTGTCGCCCGCGATCAGGGCGCGATGGATTGGGGCCGCACCCCGCCAGCGTGGCAGTAGTGAGGCGTGAACGTTGATGCAACCCAACCGAGGTGTATCGAGTATCGCCTTGGGCAGCAGCAAGCCGTAGGCCACCACTACCATCAGGTCAGCATCGTAGCGTTCGAGAATCTGTTGCTCTTGGTCTGACTTGAGACTTAGTGGCTGGCATACCGTGATACCGGTTTGCTGCGCCAGTTGCTTGACCGGACTGGGGGTCAGCTTGCGACCGCGGCCCGAGGGACGGTCCGGTTGGGTATAGACGGAAACCACCTGATGGCGGCTATTGATCAGGGCTTCGAGACTGGCGGCGGCAAACTGGGGGGTACCGGCAAATACGATACGCAGCGGCTGGGGCATGGTGGGGCCTTATCTCTGCTCAGGCCCGACAGCCGGGTTCTGAACGGGTGAAGATTAATACGGGGATAGCGCCGAAGCGCGATCAGCCCTGCTGTTGCTGGCGGTGTTTCTTTTCCAGCTTGGAACGGATTCTGTTGCGCTTGAGCGGTGATATATAATCGACAAATAATTTACCCTGCAGGTGGTCCAGCTCGTGCTGGATACAGACGGCCAGTAACTCAGTGGCTTCGAGTTCGAACGCTTCACCGTTGCGATCGAGCGCTTTGAGTAGGATATGGTTGGAGCGTTCAACATCTCCGTAATAGTCGGGTACCGACAGGCAACCCTCTTGTGATTGCTCCATCTCACCGTCGAGTACTTCAAATGATGGGTTGATCAACACGAGAGGTTCGCTGCGATCGTCGCTGATATCGATCACCACCAATTGTTGGTGGACATTGACCTGGCTGGCTGCCAATCCGATCCCGGGGGCCTCGTACATAGTTTCAAACATATCGTCGATTAACTGCTGCAGACGGTCATTAAAGTCACAGACCGGTTTTGCCTTGGTACGAAGACGGGGATCAGGGAACTCAAGAATGTTTAATAAAGGCATAATAAAACAACAGGTTAGTAGCTAATAAAGCATGCGAATGGGGGCCGTTTAAGGCGTAATGGCTATTATACTGTTTACTTCTGCACATTCCATAGCAAGAATACGGGGTTATACAGGCGGTTAGCGGCCTGTAGTCGGTTCAATTTCGGCCGATAGCTAACGTTGTTAGTAATAGATCGTTATCTGCAATAGATAGATAGTTGTTTGGTACAGACAATTATTTAAATTGGATGTTGTTTAGAACAGACGGTTGTTTGAATCAGACAATTTATAACGCCTGCATATGCAAAAAGGGATTTACCATGAGAAAGCTGTTGTTTGCTATCGCTGCAACTCTGTTGGTTGGCTCACTTAGTATCACCAGCGTCCGGGCGGACGTGATCGAATTAGCTGAAGATCATCCAGATCAGTATCTGGTAGTCAAAGGCGATACCCTGTGGGATATCACGGAGAAGTTTCTAAAGAGCCCCTGGCTCTGGCCCAAGGTCTGGAGTGTTAATCCACAGATCGATAACCCCCATCTGATCTACCCCGGCGATACCATCTATCTGGTGTACGTCAATGGTCAGCCGCAGCTGCGACTCAAGCGGGGACCTCGCAAACTGTCGCCTGAAATCCGTCGTAAGCCGCTAGCGCAAGCGATCCCGGCCATTCCGCTGCAGGATATTAAAAGCTTCCTGTCCGATAACCTGATCATGGATAAAGAGGCGTTGGAACAGGCGCCTTACGTTGTCGCAGGGGTCAACGAACGGATCGTCTCCGGTGCCGGTGATCGGGTTTACGCTCGTGGCAAATTGCTCGACGAAGCAGCAGGGCAGCAGTTCTTTGGTATCTACCGCCCATCGCGCAGTTATGTCGACCCCGAAACCGGTGAAGAGCTGGGCTTTGAATCACAGAGTATCGGTAGTGGCTACCTGCTGGCGACCAACGACGAGATCTTGACTCTAAAGCTGAAGAAGACCTCACAAGAGGTTCGGGTACTGGATCGGGTGTTGCCAACCCCTGAAGGTAAGATTGAGTCGGTGTTCTACCCGTCGGCCACCGATGAGCCGGTGAAGGGACAAATTATGTCGGTACTGCGTGGTGTCGACAAGATTGGCCAGTTTGATGTGGTTGCGATTAACCGCGGTCTGCGCGAAGGGTTGAAAGTTGGTAACGTCTTTTATGTCTACAAGAAAGGTGAGGTGATAGTTGATCCGGTAACCAAGGAGCAACTTGAACTGCCTTCCGAACGCGCGGGTCTGGTTATGGTGTTTAAGACCTTTGATAAGATCAGCTACGCCTTAGTGATGCGCGCCCAAAGTAGCTTGGCGGTTCTTGATGAGGTGCGATCACCGCGTTGATCGTGCCAAATTGAGCCGCTGCCGATCAAGGATGATCAATGCAGCAGCAACTCCCCGCCGGAGCGTTGCAGCCGGACCAGTATCACTGGCTGCAACTAACGGCGATTGCCGGTCTGGGGCCGGTGACGTTAAAAAAACTGTGGCAGCACTTTGGTTCCGCCGCCGCGATCCTGGATGCACCGACCTCACAGTTGCGTCAGCTTGGCGTACGAGCTTCGGTGCTGCGGGAACTTAACCATCGAAGCAGTCATGCCCCTCCCTCGATCGACCAAACTTCGCTGCTGGCCATTGAACGTTGGCTGCAACAGCCGCTGCACTATCTGTTAACTCTTGGCGATCCGCGCTATCCCTTGGCGCTAAAACAGATCGCCGACCCGACGCCACTGCTGTATCTGATCGGTGACCCGCAACTGCTGGCCCTGCAGCAAATAGCTATTGTTGGCAGTCGCAACGCATCGGCTCAAGGTTTGGAAAACGCGCGAGGCTATGCCTGTTATCTGTCTAATGCCGGGCTGATTCCCGTTAGCGGCCTGGCATTGGGCGTCGACGCGGCTGCGCATCAGGGCGCGCTACAAGGGCTTGGGTTAACCGTCGCGGTGTTGGGGACGGGGGTGGATCAGATCTACCCGGCGCGGCACCGACGACTGGCGCAGCAGGTTGTCGAGCAAGGTGGGTTACTGGTTTCCGAGCTACCGTTGGCAACGCCGCCACGGGCGCAGCAGTTTCCGAAGCGCAACCGGATTATCAGCGCGCTGAGTCTGGGTGTGTTGGTGGTAGAAGCGGCGTTGAGGAGTGGCTCCCTGATCACCGCTCGACAAGCGCTGGAGCAGGGCCGTGAAGTCTTTGCGCTGCCGGGGTCGATCCACAACCCAATTTGTCGAGGCTGCCATGAGTTGGTCCGGCAGGGAGCCTTGCTGGTCGACAGCGCGGATCAGATTCTGCAGGAGCTGGCCCCGATGCTAGCTGATATATCGATATCCACCGAGGTACCGGTCACCACTCAACCGCTGTTGAAGGGCTGTGTGGATGCGGATACCAGACTGACAGCCGAGCAACAGCAGTTGATGGTGGTGATCGGTTTTGATCCGGTGACCCTTGATCAGCTGGTATCGCGGAGCGGCCAGTCGGTGTCGCAGTTGCAGGCGCAGCTACTGCAGCTGGAGCTACTGGGTCGGTTATGCTCGGTACCCGGTGGCTACCAGCGGATAGAAGCGGCTGTAGATTGAATACAGCTCACTTGAAAGCGATCGACGACTAAGGTAGTTTTCCGCCCTTAAATTATTCCCCCTTTGTACTAAAAACTTACTGAGGCTCTCACATGTCCAAGCCATTTGTTGCCATTTTGATGGGTTCTGATTCCGACCTTCCGGTCATGGAATCTTGCACTGCCGTTCTAAAGCAACTGCAGGTCCCTTTCGAGATGAAAATTTCATCTGCGCACCGTACACCGGTTGCAACACACGACTACGTGGTTGATGCCGATCAGCGTGGTTGCGTTGCCTTTATCTGCGCAGCAGGTATGGCGGCACATTTAGCAGGTGCTGTTGCAGCCAATACCTTGAAGCCGGTTATCGGTGTACCGATCAACTCGTCGCTGGATGGTCTTGATGCCTTGCTGGCCACCGTACAGATGCCAGGAGGCATTCCGGTAGCGACCGTTGCGATCGGAAAGGCCGGTGCTAAGAATGCCGCTTATTTGGCAGCTCAGGTGATGGCGACGGCTGATGCTGAGCTAGCCCAGCGCCTGATCGATGAGCGTCGCGCCAACACCGAAGCGGTCTTGGCGAAAGACCGTGCGCTGCAAGAAAAGCTAGCTAACGGCTAAGCGCTTGAATCACTGGCGGCTAAAACAGGCGGTTTCGATGCTGCGCCATGGTGGGGTGATCGGTTACCCCACCGAGGCTGTTTGGGGGCTGGGTTGTGATCCTTATCAGCGCGATGCGGTTGAGCGCTTATTGGTGCTGAAGCAGCGTCCGGTCGAAAAAGGGCTGATTCTGGTGGCCGCAGGCCTTGATCAGATCGATGGGTTGGTCAGGCCGCTGAGTGCGGCGCAGCGAGCGAAGCTCAAATTGAGCTGGCCGGGTCCCACCACGTGGCTGATCCCCGACCCTGATAACCTGATACCCCGATGGATAAAAGGCCAACATGGAAGCGTTGCAGTAAGAGTGAGTGATCACTTACAGATTTCAGCGCTTTGTCGTGCCTTTGGTGGCCCGTTGGTGTCGACATCGGCCAACCTAGCCGGTCAGGCATCCGCTCGCAGCGTTGCTGAGGTACGTCAAAGTTTCGGTCGGCAGCTTGATTTTTTACTACCCGGCGCCCTCGGTAGTCGTGATCAGCCGTCCACGATTCGCGACCTGTGCAGCGGCTCGACGCTTCGGCGCGGCTGAAACCAGGGCTGTTATTCAGCCTGAGCATTCGCTCTTTTCGCTACGGCAATGAAACGTTGCCGCTCTATATTCTTTGTTATTGAGGTACACCGCTATGGCGGCTGTTGATATTGCGTCCGTAATCGAATTTATGCAGCAGTTGCAGGATCATATCTGTCAGCAGCTGGAGCAGGCCGATGGCCGGGCCCGTTTTAAGCAAGATAGTTGGGTCAAAGAGAGTGGTGGCGGTGGTCGCTCCCGGGTGATGACCGATGGTGCGGTGTTTGAAAAAGGCGGGGTCAACTTCTCCCATGTTCGGGGTGAGAACATGCCGGCTTCAGCAACGGCGCATCGGCCCGAACTGGCTGGCCGTAGTTATCAGGCAGTCGGGGTGTCGTTGGTGATGCACCCGCAGAACCCTTATGTACCGACATCCCATGCCAATGTCCGTTTCTTTGTGGCTGAGAAAGAGGGTGAAGAGCCGATTTGGTGGTTTGGCGGTGGTTTTGATCTGACCCCATGCTACGGCTTTGAGCAAGACTGCATCGATTGGCACCGGGCATCGAAAGCGATCTGTGATCCCTTTGGTGAAACGCTTTATCCGAAATATAAAGAGTGGTGTGATCGGTATTTCTACCTTAAGCACCGTGATGAACCACGCGGTGTCGGTGGTTTGTTTTTTGATGACCTCAACGACGATAGCTTCGATAACTGCTTTGATTTTGTTAAGGCGGTCGGACTTGGCTATTCGCAAGCTTATCTGCCGTTGGTTGCGCGTCGCCAGCAGACCCCTTATACCGAACAGCAGAAACGGTTCCAGCGTTACCGTCGTGGCCGTTACGTTGAGTTTAATCTGGTGTGGGATCGAGGCACATTGTTTGGCCTGCAGTCGGGAGGGCGTACCGAATCGATCTTAATGTCGATGCCGCCGGAGGTTCGCTGGGAGTATGATTACCAGCCTGAACCGGGCAGTGAAGAGGCGCGGCTGAGTGATTATTACCTCAAACCGCGAGATTGGTTAGCCTGATCAGGCTTGGGGTGAGGCACGTCTTCTTCTCGAACGTATAAAGATAGTATGGCTAGCTATAATCATGCTTTCAGTGCGATGGAGAAGATTTATATTGGCGTTTTCTTGAGCCCTTTGATGTTTTAGGCAGCTCCATACATTCAATCGGCATGCAGGCCGATTCGCCGAGTGGATAGGAGGTTTTCCGATCAGATGAAACGATAGCCTGACTAGTTACCATAAGGGTTTTAGAGCGACGCTTTGTATCTTTTTGATGGTTTATTGAGTTAGTAATAAAGGAATAGCAGGCTATGACAGACCGTTACGCAGTTGTCGGCAACCCGATCAACCACAGCAAGTCCCCACTGATTCATCGCCTGTTTGCCGAGCAGTGTCAGCAAGACTTGGACTATGCCTTGTTGCAGGCGCCGCTGGATGGTTTTAGCGAGTCGGTGCAACAATTTTTCAGCAGTGGTGGCGGCGGACTCAATGTCACCGTGCCGTTTAAAGAGCAAGCATGGCAGCAAACTGATCAGCTGACCCCGCGAGCGCGCTTGGCAGGTGCCGTCAATACCTTATACACAGACCAGCAAGGTTTGCTTTGCGGTGATACCACCGATGGGGTTGGTTTGGTCAATGACATCCTTAACAATCAGCAAGGCCGGATCGCCGGTATGCGGGTGTTGGTGTTGGGGGCTGGCGGTGCGGTTAGAGGGGTGCTGGAACCCCTGCTACAGCAGCAACCGGCGACGCTGGTGGTGGCCAACCGTACAGCCGCAAAGGCGCTATTACTGGCGCAGGACTTTGCCGCGTTGGGCGAGATTCACGGCTGTGGTTTTGAGGCGATCAACGGCAGTTTCGACCTGATCATCAACGGCACTTCTGCCAGCTTGCAAGGACAATTACCGCCGCTACCTACCGGTGTGCTGGCCAGTGGTGGCTGGTGTTACGACATGATGTACGCTGCCGAACCGACGCCGTTTATGGTCTGGGCCACCGAACAGGGAGCCGCCAAGGTGCTCGACGGCTTGGGGATGCTGGTCGAACAGGCCGCCGAAGCGTTTTACCTGTGGCGCGGTGTGCGGCCGCAAACCCCGACGGTCATCGCGGAAGTTCGGGCGCTGCTCCAGGTGTAATTGTTGGCGCGATGGCTCTTTCGAACCATCGTTATCAAACACGGGCTTTAAACCCTTACTTTTTATAGGCATAATCGGCGCAGTCTTTTCCTAGCAAACGGATTTGTGCCGGATGAATAACGCGCTGCTCCAGCAACGCCCTGCCTCTCGTCTCCCCCTCGTCTGTTTTATCAGTGGCCTGCTTGGCGCTCTCGTCTTAGCACCGGTTTCGCTGACGGCTCTTAGTTGGCTACTGCTAATACCGCTGGTTATCGCGTCAAATCTGCCCTGTGCCAAACAACGTTTGCTCTGCGGCTACAGCTTTGGGCTGGGTTACGGCATCGCTATCCTGACCTGGGTACCGCAGACGGTCGCCAGCTTCAGCGAACTGGGGTGGGGCTGGAGCGGATTTATCTCGCTGTGGTTTGTGGTCTATAGCGCCATCGCGCCGGCAATCGCCTGCTGGTTACCCTACAGCCTGTGCCGATCACCGGCGATCCGGCTGCTGCTGATCTTGCCGTTGTGCTGGGCTGGGTTAATGACCTTGCTGGTCGAGGTCTTTATCGGCGTACCCAATTTGACACTGGCGATGGCGCAGGTCGACGGCCCGCTGCGGGGCTGGATTCCGGTCGTTGGCGAGTGGGGTGTCAGCGTATTGGTGATGATGTGCAATGTGTTGCTGCTGGGGATTTGGCGTGCCGGTATTGGCCTTGGCAGAAGCGCTTGCGTGGCGCTGTTGTTACTGTTGTTTGTCGCCTCTTTGGGATTGAGCCAGTGGCACTGGGTGACGCCGCAGGGAGCGCCATTGCGGGTGGCGATGGTGCAGGGCAATTTTGATCTGTCATTGCAAAATGAAGCCGCGCAACGGGCTCAGGCATTGCTGCACTATCTTGAGCTCAGCAAAGGGCTTGAAGACAGTGACCTGATACTGTGGCCGGAGACGGCCCTGCCGATGCTCAATCAGCAGGGTAGCCGTGCGTTCAGTCAGTGGGCTGAGAGTCTCAGTACTGCGGGAAGCACGTTACTGGCCGGAACCTGGGAGCCAACGCTGGATGGTCGCCGTTACAACTCGATCCGGGCATTTGGATTCAGTAACCAGCAGCGCTACCGCAAGCAGCTGCTGGTGCCTTTTGTCGAGAAAACACCGTTTATAGCGTTAGTCGGCCAGACCCCGGAGGATCTGTTGGTTGAGGGGCCTGCCCAGCCGGGGTTGTTTGATATCGGCACCCGTGGCATTACGGCCACGACTGTTAAGGCTTCCAACATCAGAGTGACCCCTCTTCGCGCTGCCACGCTCGCGACATCTGATATTGCGGCAATCAACAGCGCTACCACCCCAACCGGGATGACCCGGATCGGAACGACGATCTGCTGGGAGCTGCTGTTTCGCCGGTTGGTCAATCCGGCGGTGGAGCAGGGGGCCAATCTGCTGGTAAATCTGGCTGATGATAACTGGGCCGAGGGCGGGACGATGTATTGGCGCAACCTACAGATTGCTCGGTTTCGTGCGCTTGAAACGGGCCGTCCGGTGATCCGGTTGGCGACGTCGGGGCTGAGCGCGGTTATCGACCACAAGGGTCAGTTGCAACGGCAGCTACCGGTGCGGCAAGCGTTGTCTCGTCGGGTTGAGGTGCAACCCTATCAGGGGTTGACCCCCGCGGTTGCGCTGGGTCAGTCGTTCTTCCTGCTGCTCAGTCTGGTGCTGATTATCATCTTGGTTCGATACGACCGACGGGTTTGGCGCTGGCGCATTCCCAATGCGGCTGCGACATCCCGTCGCCGGTCGTCGGGCTTTACCATTATTGAGCTAATAACCGTCATCGCGCTGGTGGGCATATTGTCGGCGGTCGTGTTACCGCGCTTTATGGATGTTTCTGAAAACGCCGTGCAGGCCTCCTTTGATCAGGTCAGAGCCAGTTTCATTACCTCTACCGAGATGATCCGGGTGCAGTCGATGAGCCGTGGCAGTGCCGGTAATTATCCGGATGTGACTCTGCTCGATTGAGTCTCCGTCACCGTCAACCCCGGTCCGGCTGGCCGGCGCTGACCCAGCCCGACGCCAACTGCGTTGCCTTGATCAGCCTGTGGTGGCAGTCCCCTGGCCAGCTGTTGGCTTGGGCGCAATTGCCGTTACGTTTGGTGGTGGAAGGGGTGCTGGGGATTCGTCCGGCCTACGCCGGTGGTGGCGGAGGCGGCGGAGGTGATGCAAATTGCGAATTGCCGGATCTTTTGCTTGAGGGTGACTACGGTGATTGGGTCTGGGATGTTGCCGCTGAAGCGACCTTCACCAGCCCTCATGGCTTACAGATAACCTACAGCGACGATCTTGGGGTGCTGCCCTGATTGTGTGATCAATCAAAGCTTTACTTGCCTCCCTCAATCTCACTTGTTATTTATGAGGTAACAAACTGTTTGGGGAGATGAGCATGGATTCAGCCACCCGGCTCGATGTCGATCAGCTATACCGTACCTGCAATCCGGAACTGCTACCGTTCAAAACCACAGAGACACTGGAAGACTTCAAAGGGATCTACGGCCAGGAGCGGGCGGTCGAGGCGATGGAGTTTGGAATCGGTATGAATCGGCCCGATTACAACCTGTTTGTGATGGGCCATTCGCACAGCGGCCGTTTCACCTTCGTGATGGACACGCTCAAGCGTGAAGCTAAAAAAGCCAAGAAACCGCTGGATTGGTGTTATCTCAATAATCTGGCCGATAGCCGTCACCCCCAGGCGTTCTACTTTGCACCGGGCAAAGGCGCGGTGTTTAAGAGTGATATTGAGCACCTGCTTGAAAAGCTGGCGTCCGAACTGCCAACGGCGTTTGAAAACCCGGCGTACCAGCGTGCGAAAAGCCGTATCGAACGTGAGTTCAACCGGCTTTACGATCTGGCGCTCGAGCAGGTAGAGAATCAGGCCCGTGCTAAAAGTATTGCCCTCTATCGTGACGCCGGCAGTGTCGGTTTCACCCCCGTGCACGAAGGGCAGGCGATGGATGAAGCGGCCTTCTCGCAGCTTGATGAAGAGACCCGCAATCGGATCAATAGCGATATCAATCAGTTGGAAGAGTACCTCAACGAATCGTTAACCAGTCTGCCGCAGTGGCGTCGCGAAGGTAACGAGAAGCAGGAGAAACTCGAACACGATACGGCCCGTTCGGTGATGAATCCGCTATTTCAACCGCTGAAGGAGAAGTACGCCTCGCAACCGCGGGTGGTTAGTTACCTCAGCCAGATGGAGGTCGAGCTGGTCAAACACGCTACCGATCTGATCGGTGATGACAAGCCGGGTGAGGAGCGAAGCAAGGCCTCGCGGTTGGCAGAGTTGCAGCAGCAGTTCGGCGTCAACATGATCGTCGACCACCAGAAGACCAAAGGGTTACCGGTGGTGTTCGAGACTCACCCCAGTTACGACAACCTGTTTGGCCGGGTGGAGTACGGCTCCGAGATGGGCGCCATGACCACTAATTACCAGCTGGTTCGTGGTGGCTCGCTGCATCGGGCCAATGGTGGCTATCTGGTGCTGGAAGCGGAGAAACTGTTCGAGCACCCGATGGTCTGGTCGGCGATCAAGCGGGCGCTGAAATCGTCGCGGATCAAGATTGAAAACCCGTTTGCCGAACTGGCCGGTATCAACACCATCACGCTGGAACCCGAGGCGATCGAGCTCAAGGTCAAGGTGGTGATCATCGGTGACCGTGAGCTCTACTATATGTTGCAGCAGATGGACCCCGACTTTTCCAAGCTGTTTCGGGTGGTGGTCGACTTTGACGATGACGTCGCCCGCACCGATGCTTTCATCCGCAGCTACGCTCGGCTACTACGTACGCTGTCGCAGCAGGAGGGCTGTGCCCATCTGAGCCGCAAAGCGGTGGCGCGACTGGTCGAGCACAGCTCGCGTATGGCCGAAGATCAGGACCAGCTATCGGCCCAGATCAGCGAGATGAAGGATCTGATCTGTGAAGCCGATTATAAGCGCCTCAAGGCCGCTGATGAGCTGATCCAGGTCAGCCATATCGAGCAGGCGCTGCAGGCCAAAGAGCGCCGTACCGACCGGCTCAGCAGCCGGATGCGCGAAGAGATCATCAACGAAGTGGTGCTGATCGATACCGAAGGCACCGCCGTTGGTAAGTGTAACGGCCTGACGGTACTGCAGGTCGGTGAGGTCAGCTTCGGTACTCCGGCGCGGATCACTGCCACGGTGCATCCTGGCGACAAAGGTATCGTCGATATTGAGAAAGAGGTGACGCTGGGACAGCCGATCCACTCTAAAGGGGTGCTGATCTTGTCTGGTTACTTGGGTCATAAATACGCCCAGGATTTTGCGCTGTCGTTGTCGGCCAATATCGCGCTGGAGCAGTCGTACGGTTATGTTGACGGTGATAGTGCCTCGTTGGCTGAGATCTGCACGCTGATCTCGGCGATGACCCATACCCCGATCAAGCAAGGGTTTGCCCTGACCGGATCGATTAACCAGTACGGTGAAGTGCAGGCGATTGGTGGCGTCAACGAGAAGATAGAAGGCTTCTTTGATGTCTGTACCGCCAAAGGGTTGACCGGCGAGCAGGGGGTGATTATCCCTAAAGCTAACCAGCGTAATTTGATGCTCAAGCAGGAGGTTGTGCAGGCGGTTGCCGATGGGATGTTCAACGTCTATACCGTCGCCACCGTCGACCAGGCGCTGGGGCAGTTGACAGGACAGAAGCCGGGGGTGCGTAAGCCTGACGGCAGCTTCACCCAGCGTTCGCTCAACTTCCAGGTGGTCAAACGGCTGAAGGAGCTGGCCAAGGCGAAATAGAATGCACGGCGGAGTGAAGGATAAACGCTATTCGAACAGCTAGACTGATGGTGGTTAATCATTTTGACGGAGCAATGTGATGTTAATGAAGCTGGAGCAAAGCAGTTCGGATCGGCTGGGTTTTCTGGCCAGCGGGCTGTTGACCGATAATGATTATAAGAGTTTTCTGATGCCGGAGGTGCGCAATGCACTCCAGCAACACAAAAGTATTCGGTTGTTGTTTCTGCTCGAAGGGTTCCGCGGTTGGGAATTGCAGGCGGCCTGGGATGATCTGGCATTCGCACTGGAGATTAACCCGCAGGTTGATCGGCTGGCGGTAATCGGCAATCAGCAGTGGGAACGCTGGATGGCAAAGCTATCCAGGCCTTTCACCCACGGTGAGATTCAGTATTTTGATCTCAACCAGGTTGAACAGGCTTGGCAATGGTTGGAGCAGATTCCTGAAATCGAAGACCCTGCTGCCGATAAAACAGGCTGAACGCTAACCCTGCCGTCACCACCAATACCAGCAACGATCCCACTACTACACCGGACCAGCCCCCCTGTTGCCAGAACGGATCGAGGTAAAATCCGCCGACGCTGGCTCCCAGATAATAAGCCACCAGATACAGTGATGAAGCAGAAGCACGGGCCTGTTCGGCGTGGCGGTTAACCCAGGCGCTGCAGATCGAATGACACAAAAAGAATCCGAAACTGTTGATCAGCAGACCGCCGATAATCCCCGGCAGGGTCTGAGTCAGCGTCAATAAGGTTCCCAGCATCAGAACGATGATCCCTACCAGCATACACAACGGTTGCGAGATCCTCTGACTGATACGCCCGGAAATGGCCGAGCCGAACGAACCGGTGAGATAGGTCAGAAACAGCAACCCTAACCAGGTCGGTGCCAGATTGAACGGTGCGTCGTTTAATACGTAGGTGATGTAACTGTACTGGTTGGAAAAAATGAAGAAGTTGAGACCACCAATAATATACGCGGTGACCAGTAGCGGGTTTTTCAGGTGCCCCGCCAGATCGGTGGTCATGGTCTTGAAGCGCAGCGGACGCGGCTGAAACTGCTGCGATGGCGGTAACAACTTGGCAAACAGGGCGACGCCCAACAGACTCAAGCCGCCCATCACATAGAACGCACTTTGCCAGTCGGCCAGGTCGGTAATGCTGCCACCGATCAGACGGCCGCTGATGCCGCCCAGCGAGTTGGCGCTGATATAGAGCCCGACCGCCAGCAGCAGTGCCGGTTTGTTAAACTCATCCCCCATATAGGCGATGGCAATCGCCGGCACACCTCCCAGTAACAATCCCTGCACCATCCGTAACACCAGCAGGCCGGCGTAACTGTCGGTTGACGGGATCAGCAAGGTGATCAGGCTGGCGCCCAGCAGCGTCAGGACCATGATCTTGCGCCGTCCTAGGGAATCAGACAGTGGCCCCCAGACAAGCAGTGACAGCCCCAGCGTCAGTAACGCCAGCGCAAGCGACCAGGTCGCTTGTAACGCACTGAGTTCGAACAGTTGCCGCAGCAGCGGGAACAGCGGCTGAGTGATATAGAGGTTGCCGAAGACGATGAACGAGCCCAAGCACAGAGCCAGCGTGGCGCGGTAATAAGCGGGGCTGGCGGCTTCTATCATGGCGATGGTTTCATTTAGGAGGCTGGGAGAAAAGGTACTGTAGCAATGCTTTGGTGATAGCAAAAATATATAATAGTTATGAGTTTGATATCGAATAGATATGATTATGGTTGGTTAACCTAGGGGAGACCCTGTTGGATATTAGAAAGCTACGCATTTTTCACGCAGTTGCCAGCTATGGTAGCTTTACCCGTGCCGCGGAAGCCTTACCGATGGCGCAACCGGCGGTCAGCATCGCGATTAAAAAACTGGAACAACAACTCGACCTGTTGCTGTTCCACCGACAGGACAAAAAGATCAGCCTGACCGCTGAAGGGCAGGTGCTGCTTGGCCACGCCGAACGGTTGCTGGCGGATCTTCAGCAAGCGCAATTGGAGATGGACGAACTCAAAGGGCTGCGTAAAGGCGAAGTACGAATCGGTATCCCTAGCATGCTCGGCAGCTACTACTTTCCCGAATTGCTGATGGCGTTCAAAGCGCGCTACCCGAAACTGAAACTGACCGTTGAAGAGGCCGGTACTCGCGATATCCAACAGATGCTCGATAAGGGCGAGCTGGACTTGGGCATCATCGTCCGTGATCAACTTCCTGAAGATCTGGAAGCTGAGCTGTTCTTACGTGAGGAGATGGTGGTTTGCGTCGCGCCGGACCATCCGTTTGCCGAGCAGGATGATGTTCGCGTTGAGGATTTCTTTGCCGAGCCGCTGGTGCTGTTTAAGAGCGGCTACTTTCACCGTGAGTTTATCGACCGACTGGCTGCTGACAGTCACAGTCATCTTCAGGTCGAGTTCGAAACCAACCTGATCTCTCTGATCCGCTCGATCGTCCGTAAAGGCTTTGGCGTCACCACCTTCCTCAACATGGTGGTGGCCGATGACTCAACACTGGTGGCCCGCTCTTTTGCTGAGCCCGTGTGGCTGGACCTGTGTATCGCCTGGAAGCGTGATCGTTATCTGTCGCATGCCGATCGTCGCTTTGTTGAATTTTTGCTGGAGCATGCACGTTAGCGGCGACAGTGATCCATAATTTGATGAATGAAACGACGATCCTTTATTTATGAATGAACTTGATTCATGTTGACGTGGGAACTTTTCAGTTCGGATTCACCGGTTGCGCCGCAGAATTGATCAAACACTGTGCTATGATTGCGGCCCGTTTTAGGTCGCCTTAGGGCTGTTATCCACTGTTTTGATCGAGGTTGTTGGTGTCATGAGTAAGGTTACATCGCTGGGCAAAAGCAAAATTAAGTTCCTGCTGCTGGAAGGCGTGCATCAATCGGCGGTTGATACGCTGAAGGCATCCGGCTACACCAATATCGACTACATCAACACAGCACTGCCCGAAGACGAGCTGATTGAGCGGATCAAAGATGCCCATTTCGTCGGTATTCGCTCGCGTACTCAGTTGAATGAGAAGGTTTTTGCGGCGGCTAAGAAGCTGCTGGCGGTGGGTTGTTTCTGCATCGGTACCAATCAGGTAGACCTGCAAGCGGCGATCCGGCGCGGTATTACCGTGTTTAACGCGCCTTATTCCAACACCCGCAGTGTTGCCGAATTGGTCCTGGCTGAAGCGATCATCTTATTGCGCGGCGTGGCCGCCAAGAACGCCAAGGCGCATCGGGGTGAGTGGAACAAGTCGGCCACCGATTCATACGAGATCCGCGGTAAGACGCTGGGAATCATCGGTTATGGCAGCATCGGCTCTCAGTTGAGTGTGATGGCCGAGTCGATGGGAATGGAAGTAAAATTCTTCGACACCGTGACGAAGTTGCCGTTGGGCAACGCCAGCCAGGTTGCGTCAATGAAGGAGTTATTGGGCAAGAGTGACATCGTCAGCCTACACGTGCCGGAAAACCGTTCTACCCAAGACATGATCGGTGCCGAGCAACTGGCCCAGATGAAACAAGGCAGTATTTTGATTAACGCCGCCCGCGGTACTGTGATCGATATCGACGCGCTCTGTACCACGCTGGAAAGCGGCAAACTGTTGGGTGCTGCGATCGACGTGTTTCCGGTCGAGCCCAAGTCCAACAAAGAAGAGTTTATCTCGCCGTTGCGCGCTTTTGATAATGTGATTCTGACCCCGCACGTTGGTGGCAGCACCATGGAAGCGCAGGAGAATATCGGTTTTGAAGTGGCTGAGAAGCTGGTTAAGTACTCCGATAACGGCACCACCATCACGTCGGTTAACTTCCCTGAAGTGGCGTTGCCTGCGCATCCTGACAAGCACCGTCTGCTGCACATCCATGAAAACGTGCCGGGTGTTTTGACAGCGATCAACCATGTGTTCTCCGACCACGACATCAACATCAGTGGTCAGTACCTACAGACCAACGACAAAGTGGGTTACGTGGTAATGGATATCGATGCCGAACACAGCGATCTGGCTGTGAAGCAGCTCAAACAGGTCAACGGCACCATCCGATGCCGGGTACTGTTCTGATTTGCACCGTTTCGTTAATCTATAAAAACCGGAGTTGATCTCCGGTTTTTTTTGTCTGCTTTTTAATTGGTTAGCGATATAAGCGACTTTTAGGGAATAGTTTGCTTTTTGGCCAATTGCTATAACACTAAGGGAAGATGTAACAAGGATGAGACACTTTGCTAGTTGCCGTTACCCATATTATGGCGGTGGTCTTGGTCGCCGAGTTAATGGCGAAGATGCTGTTAGCGCAGCTGAATTTCACCGTCGAGCAGATCCTCTGGCTTGACCCTCTGCTCAATGCTGCAGCCATCACCGTGGTGGTGGTTGTGGCTGTGCCTGTCGCACAGGCACGTGCGGGCCTGAGCATTGCCAGTAGTCGGGAGTGGGTCCAGCTTAAATCGGCACTGATCGTGTTTGGTTTTCAAGCATTGTTGGCGTTGTCGAAACCGCTACTGTTTGGATCACTCACGCTGATCGAAGAAATGTTGCTCGAAGCGGGGTTGTTTTCTGCCTTGGCGACTTTGGGCATTTACCTGTGGGTGCTGCTGCCGGAACAGGCGTTGGTTGATCAGGACCGTCAGGGGCATGTGCGGGTGCCCTATATCTCGCCGTGGTTGACCGGCATCGCGGGTTATCTGTTTGTGATGTTACTGATCGGTTTAGTGCTGATAACACTATCGAAAGACCAGCAGCAGCAGCGGTACCGACAGATTGCAGAACGGCAGTCGTCGGGTTTGTCACTGGTTCACAGCGTGCTGGTGCATGAGTTTTATAACAGCCTGCAGGATGTGTTGGTGATGTCGCGTAAGGCCGATCTTATCGGCTATATCGAAGGCGATGACCAGCACGCCAAACACGTGGTCGAGCAAGACTTCCAATCACTGGTCTCGACCCGAAAAGCCTATCGTTCGATCCGTTATTTTGATGATATAGGGGCGCGCATCAGTGTTACCAGCAACGCTACGTTGCAGCGCACCGGGCTGTTTTACGGCCGTTTATCCAGTGATCAGCAGTTATTGCATGATTCGCTGTCACTGGGTGCAGGCGAAGCGAGTGTCGCGCCGGTGTTTAAGGGGCGAACGCTGGTTCCTATTCGGATGGTGGTTCCGGTGTTCGATCGTATCGGTCTGCATCAGGGCGTGCTGGTGGTTGAACTCAATAGCGATTATCTGATCTCACTGCTGTCTGAGAGCTTTGGCCGTGAGCATGGCGATCTGATGTTGCTGCATGATGGTGCGCCATCCTGGCTGACCTTCAGCGACCGGGCGGGTGCGACCCTGGCGCAACTCGATGCCGCTGTTGACTGGGCCCGTCAGGACGACGGCTTAAAAGGTGCCGATAAGCTTGATGGCCTCACCGCCAGCTATCAGCGGCTACTTCAGGTACCCGAGCAGGTAACCGGTATCAATCGATTCTTTCCTCATGGCGGTTGGCCTGAATGGACATTACTGGCCGTGCTGCCCGATAGTCGATTGCGCTCAGATAACTACCAAATGACTCAGCTGTACCTGCTGGTGTTCGGGTTGGTTGCTTTGGCGCTTGGGCTGTTGATGCTGGTCTATACCCGGATCTATATGCGGCAGCTATTGGTAGAGCAACGGATCTACAATATGGCGCATCACGATAGTCTCACCGGACTGGACAATCGACAGCTGTTCCATGAAAAGTTAGAGCTGGAGCTGGCTCACGCGTTGCGCGATCACAGCCTGCTTGGGTTGATGTACATGGACCTTGATCGTTTTAAGCCGATCAATGATCACTATGGCCATGAGGTGGGTGATAGGGCGCTGTGCGAAGTGGCGCGACGACTGCGACCAGCGTTGCGCTCGAGTGATTCGCTGGCGCGTATCGGTGGTGATGAATTTGCTGTGATCTTGCCAAACATCAGCGACGAGCATGAGTTGGAACATATCGCTAGCCGTCTGGTCGCCACACTGGATACTCAACTCGATCTGCAGGGTAATCGCTGTCAGTTGGGGATCAGCATCGGTATCTGCCAGTGCCGAGGAGAGTTATCCACAGAGGAGTTCATTCGCCGGGCAGATAAGGCGATGTATGCCGCTAAACAGGAAAGCGGTACCGGCTTTCGATTGGCGCGAAGCGATTTTGACAGTGACAGTGCCGAGATTCAGGAGGTGGTTACGGGTGATTGAAACGATGCCTCTGCGTGTTTGCTAAGTCTGATAAGCCGGGCCGCTTTTTCATGTCGCGTTGATGGAATAGGGGACGTTCAGTAGATGCCCGCTTCAACCCCCGCCGCCAACGTCATACCGAGCTCCTGACACTGTTCGATAAAGGCCTCCTGAAAATCTCCCACCATAATTAGCGGTGGCTGCGTGGCTCGCCACTTCAACCCAAGGATTATCCGCTCGATACTGCTCTTGGCTCCACTGCCGTCATTACCAGCGCGGATAAATAGCGCGTAGGAACGGCCCTCTGTGTGCTCCAGGCAGGGGTAATAGATCCGGTCGAAGAAGTCTTTCATGGCTCCAGACATATAGCCAAAGTTCTCGGTGGTGCCGAGCAGGATCGCATCGGCGGCCAGCACATCGTCGGGCCCGGCCTGTAGTGGCGGTTTGTGGATAACTTCGACGTCGATGTCCGGATGGTTGGCGCCTGCTATTACCGCCTCGGTTAACCGAAGAGTATTGGGGGAGGGGCAGTGGCTGACGATCAGTAGGCGTTTTTTCATCGGTTGATGTTATTTCTTAGGGTCTCTGTTGTTTGTGGACGCGGTTACCCGAATGGGTGTCATCCGGAGGATAATTGGCAGGCTCCGGGGGTGATTTAATCTGACGCTTTTCGTGGCAGTACTTGCCATTACTATAGCACTGGAGCACCGCCACAGGTTTGAGTCCCGTCCAGCCTGAATAGACCAGTCGTTGCCGATGGTCGGCCTGGCTGAGACGGTCCCTTCGATCAGGATGCT
Source organism: Motiliproteus sp. (assembly GCA_036961355.1). Lineage (GTDB taxonomy): Bacteria > Pseudomonadota > Gammaproteobacteria > Pseudomonadales > Balneatricaceae > Motiliproteus. The sequence goes on along the minus strand of JBALVL010000003.1, from coordinate 45,682 downwards.
GTAACGGTCGTGCGGGTAGCCGTCGCCTCGGCAAAGCCTTGCTGATCGAGCCAGCCCAAATAGTGCTGGCGAATAGTCTCGCTTTCGTTGGCCAGTTGATGGCGGCCAGCGGGGATCGATACGCTGCGTAAATTAGGGTACTTCTGCCCGATAACCCCGAGGTTATAGCGCCAGTCAACGGTGGCGTCCTGCTGCCCCTGCACCACCAAGGGTTTGAGGTCCTGTCGCGGCGTTAAAGCGTTGAAATGCGGAACCCACTGTTTTAACGCGCCGACCCAGTCGACACTGATGGTGGCCGATTGCAGCGGATCAGTCGGCAGGAAGGCGTTAAACTGCGGATCGTGGCTGTTGGCGGCGAAGTCGCGTTTGACCGAACGTTTCCACGGGCTCAGCAGGCCATGCATCAGGCTAACCCAGTGCCAATGGCTGGCGCGTACCAACGGCGCCAGCAGCACCACGTCGCCGTCGATACTGGGTCGTTTACCTTCACGGTCTGCGGTGAGCAGATACTGATTGATGATCGCAGCACCGGTACTTTGCCCCAGCAGGTGTAAGCGCTGATCTGGTTGCCAGCGATGGACCTGTTCGATGATGGTGGTTAACAGCCGTTGGTAACGGTTGAAGCTATCGATGGTGGCACGCGGGCCCGATGACAAACCGTGTCCCGGCAGGTCAAAGCCTATCACGTCGAGGTTATGCGCCAGCCCGTAGCGGATGATATGGCGGTAGAGCGCATGGTGGTCAAGATAACCGTGGACGATCAGCAAAGTGCCTTGATTACAGGGCAAGGATGGCTGTTGTGACGATGAACGTGCGGCGCAAAAGCGGTGGATTGCGATCTGCTGGTCATCGATATCGAGTTGGCCTAACTGCTGTGAGCTGGCCAGATCGTCGAAGTTGAGCTGATACAGGTCGCAGAATTGTCGATAGCCGTCAAAACCGGATGAGATCTGCGGATTACCGGGGTCGAAGGGCGGTAGCTTGGCAATCAGCGAGCGAGGATCAAACGGCATACGCGACCTGTCGTTATCGATTGGGCGATCAATTATCTTGTTGAATCTGGCGTGATCAGTTTTCGTCATCACCAACAAAAAAGCAGCCCTGAGGCTGCTTTAACTCTAGCAGATCAACCGCTTAAGTCGATCTGTAAGTGGTCGATAGGTGGAGCGTCTAACGTAGCTAAGCCGCTTAATTAACCTTCTGATCCAGCTCGCCAGACAGGTAACGCTCGGTCATCGCTTCCAATGAGATCGCTTTGATCTTGCTGGCTTGACCGGCGGTATTAAACGCTTGGTATCGGGCAGCGGCAATTTCGCTCATGGCGGTCTGGGTGACCTTGAGGAATTTACGCGGGTCAAACTCGGCAGGGTTCTCGGCCAAGAAACGGCGTACCGCACCGGTTGAGGCCAGACGCAGGTCGGTATCGATGTTGACCTTACGGACCCCGTGCTTGATCCCTTCGACGATCTGCTCGACCGGCACACCGTAAGTTTCGGGGATAGCGCCGCCGTACTGGTTGATCACCGCCAGCCACTCCTGCGGCACAGACGAGGAACCGTGCATCACCAGATGGGTGTTGGGCAGACGCTGGTGGATCTTGCGGATGGTGTCGATCGACAACACATCGCCCGTCGGTGGACGGGTAAATTTGTAGGCGCCGTGGCTGGTACCACAAGCGATCGCCAGCGCGTCACAACCGGTCTTGGCAACAAAGTCTGCCGCCTCGTCTGGGTCGGTTAGCATCTGCTCGTGCGACAGGGTACCTTCGGCGCCAACGCCATCCTCTTCACCGGCTTGACCGGTTTCCAGCGAACCCAGACAGCCCAGCTCGCCTTCGACCGAAACACCGCAGGCTTGCGCCATCTCGACGGTACGACGGGTGACATCGACGTTGTACTCGTAGCTACTAGGTGTCTTGCCGTCGGCCATCAGCGAACCGTCCATCATTACCGATGAGAAACCCAGCTGGATCGAACGCTGGCAGATCGCGGGTGAGGTGCCGTGATCCTGGTGCATACAGACCGGAATATGCGGAAACTCCTCGATTGCAGCCAGAATCATATGCTTGAGGAAGTTGGAGCCGGCGTATTTACGGGCACCGGCGGAAGCCTGCACGATCACCGGGCTATCGGTCTTGTCAGCCGCTTCCATGATGGCGCGCATCTGCTCAAGGTTGTTGACGTTAAAAGCCGGAATACCGTAATCGTGTTCTGCTGCGTGATCCAGCAGTTGACGCATACTAATCAAAGCCATGGTTTATCTCTCTTGGTTGCGACTCAACAGCATGGGTAAATTCTCGCGATGCTGAGGTCTTGTTGTTTTGTGAATTATTTCGATAAATCTGTTGATTTAGCTCTTCGCTCTTTCTTCAAGAATCGCCACCGCAGGTAATACCTTACCTTCGACAAACTCAAGGAAGGCACCACCGCCAGTTGAAATATATGAGATTTTGTCGCTGATCTGGTACTTATCCACAGCTGCCAGCGTGTCACCGCCGCCGGCGATTGAGAAGGCATCACTGTTGGCAATCGCCAGCGCCAGTGTCTTGGTACCTTCGCCGAACTGATCGAACTCGAATACGCCGACCGGACCGTTCCAGATTACGGTACGGGCGTTGCCCATTAGTTTAGCCAAAGTTGCGGCCGTTTCCGGGCCAATATCGAGGATCATATCGTCCTCAGCAACGTCTTCCACTCGCTTAATGGTGGCAGTAGCGGATTCGGAGAACTCGGTGGCGACGACCACATCGGTCGGCAGCGGAATCGAGGTCTTAGCCATCAACGCCTTGGCCTGATCAATCAGGTCGGCCTCGTACAGCGACTTGCCGACAGGGTGACCGGCAGCGGCGAGGAAGGTGTTGGCGATACCGCCGCCGACGATCAGCTGATCGACCTTATCAGACAAGGTTTCGAGTACGGTCAGTTTGGTTGAAACTTTGGAGCCGCCGACAATGGCGGCCATCGGCCGGGCGGGCTTATCCAGTGCTTTGCCCAGAGCATCGAGTTCATTGGCCAGTAACGGGCCGGCGCATGCAACGGGCGCGAATTTGGCGACGCCGTGGGTCGACGCCTGAGCGCGGTGGGCGGTACCGAAGGCATCCATCACGAAAATATCGCACAGCGCGGCCATCTGCTGTGCCAGCGCATCGACATTTTGTTTCTCGCCGGCGTTGAAGCGAACATTTTCGAGCAGCACCAGATCAGAGTCATTGTTGTCGAGTGGGCCGACGCCGTTGAGCCAGTTGCTGATCAATGGCACGTCACGTCCCAGCAGTTCGGCCAGGTGGTCAGCGACAGGAGCCAGTGAGAAGCTGGGGTCGACCTCACCTTCGATGGGGCGACCCAGATGGGACATCAGCATCACCTTGGCACCGGCGTTGAGTGCGTGCTCGATTGTTGGCAGGGCGGCACGGATCCGGGCATCGCTGGTGACTTTGCCCTCTTTGACGGGGACGTTGAGGTCTTCGCGAATCAATAAGCGTTTACCACTAAGATCCAAGTCGGTCATTTTCAGTACGTTCATGGCACTTTCCTGTCAGCTTTAAAGTTTGAATTCGGAGCCGGTTGATCGTCGGAGTCGGCGGTTTGCAGCCAGGCGTGGGCGACATCAAGCATGCGATTGGCAAAGGCCCATTCGTTATCGAACCAGCAGAATAGTTTAAGTAAGCGGTCGCCGCTGATGCGGGTCTGGGAGCCGTCGACGATGCCAGAACGCGGATCGGTGTTGAAATCGATCGAAGCATGCGGTTCGTCGGTGTAACCCAATAGTCCTTGCAACGGGCCTTGGGCGGCTCGGCGCAGCAGCGAGTTAACCGCGTCGACAGTGGTTGGGCGTGTCAGTTGCAACGACAGATCCATCAGCGACACGTTGGTGGTCGGCACCCGTACATGATTGCATTGAAAACGCCCTGCAAGCTCGGGCAGCAGGCGATCGATGCCGCGGGCCAAGCCTGTATTGACAGGCACGATCGATTGCATTGCGCTACGGGACAGTCGCAGGTCAGAACGGTGGTTGCTGTCGATCACCGGCTGGTCATTCATGGCCGAATGGATGGTGGTAGTTACCCCCTGCTCGATGCCAAACTCGCGATGCAGCAGGTCCAATACCGGGACCACACAATTGGTGGTACACGAAGCGCTGGACGCGATCCGATGTTCAGCCTTGAGCAGGTGCTGGTTATAACCGTAAACGATGGTGGCATCGATGTTAGCGGCCGCCGGTTGTGAGAACAGCAGGCGCTTGGCACCAGCATCAAGGTGCAGTTGAGCGATCGATCGTTCGCAAAAGGAGCCGGAGCACTCCAGCACCAGATCGATATCTAACTCAGCCCAGGGCAGCTTGCCTGGGTCGGGCTGGTTCAGCGGCAGAATGCGGTCGCCATCGATCATCAGGTACTGACCGTCGTTCTCGACCGCCATCGGAAAGCGGCCGTGAGTGGTGTCGTAACGGGTCAGGTAGGTCAGCGTTTCAAGGTCGGTCAGTTCATTGATCGCCACCACCCGAAACGGCCGGGCGGCACCATTATCTTGCTGCAGCGCTCCGCTATAGAGTGCGCGCAGGACCGATTGGCCGATACGACCGTAACCGTTAATGGCGATGTTGAAACTCATAGACTCCGACTCAAGGGCGTTGCTCTGTTTCGGGTTTAGGCTGCGGCTGGTTAAGGCTGCACTTAGTTCAGAATGAAACTCAGGACGAGCCGGCCGAGATAAACAGCGACGCCGGACGAGTTAACGACCGGCGTCATTGTGACCCGCGTTACAGTAATCCGTTGACCTTGGCTACAACGTTGTCGACGGTGAAACCGAACAGTTTGAACAGCTCACCGGCTGGGGCTGACTCACCGAAGGTGGTCATGCCGACAACCGCGCCATTGAGACCGACATACTTGTACCAGAAGTCGCTATGGGCCGCTTCAATGGCTACCCGTACAGAAACCGCCGCTGGCAGTACCGACTCGCGGTAGCTGTTGGACTGAGCTTCAAAGGCTTCGGTGCAGGGCATCGAAACCACCCGCACATTACGGCCTTGTGTGCTTAGCGCTTCGGCAGCATCCATTGCCAGACCCACTTCGGAGCCGGTGGCGATCAGGATCGCATCGGGGGTGCCTTGCGAATCACGCAGGATGTAGCCGCCGCGCTTGATGTTGGCCAGGCGCTCGCTGCAACGGTCCTGATGCGGCAGGTTCTGACGCGAGAAGATCAGCGCCGACGGACCGTCGACACGCTCTAGGGCGTTCTTCCAAGCAACCGCTGATTCAACCGCATCGCACGGACGCCACAGATCCAGATTGGGGGTGTTGCGTAGATTGGCGATCTGCTCGATTGGCTGGTGGGTCGGGCCGTCTTCGCCTAGACCGATAGAGTCGTGGGTGTAAACGAAGATGGTGCGCTGCTGCATCAGCGCCGCCATCCGTACCGCGTTGCGGGCGTATTCCATGAATACCAGGAAGGTGGCACCGTACGGGATAAAGCCACCGTGCAGGGCGATGCCGTTCATGATCGCCGACATGCCGAATTCACGAACGCCGTAGTACATATAATTGCCGCTGGCATCGTCTTTAGTGACGCCCTTGCAACCGCTCCACAGTGTCAGGTTGGAACCGGCTAGATCGGCTGAACCACCCAGTAGCTCGGGCAGCTGTGGGCCGTAAGCGTTGAGCGCATTTTGTGACGCCTTACGGCTGGCGATGGTCTCGCCTTTGGCTTGCAGCTCTTCGATGTAGGCTTGTGAATTTTCGGCAAAATCTTGCGGCAGGTCACCGCTGATCCGGCGCAGGAACTCGGAAGCCAGTTCGGGGTAAGCATCGGCGTATTCGGCAAACTGCACGTTCCAGTTGTTCTCGATTACTACACCGTGTTCGCGGGCATCCCACTCGTCAGCAATTGCTTCAGGGATCTCGAACGGACCGTGCTCCCAGCCCAGCGCTTTGCGGGTCAGGGCAATTTCGTCTTCGCCCAAAGGTGCGCCGTGGCAATCTTCCTTGCCTTGCTTGTTGGGAGAGCCAAAACCGATGGTGGTTTTGCAGCAGATCAGTGTCGGCTGATCAGTATTGGCACGACCGGCTTCAATTGCGGCATGGATTGCATCGGCATCGTGACCGTCGATCGCCGGAATGACCTGCCAGCCGTAAGATTCAAAACGTTTAACGGTATCGTCGGTGAACCAGCCTTCGACTTCGCCGTCGATCGAGATGCCGTTGTCATCGTAGAACGCGATCAGCTTGCCCAGTCCCAGGGTGCCGGCCAGCGAGCAAACTTCGTGCGAGATGCCCTCCATCATGCAGCCGTCGCCGAGGAAGGTGTAGGTGTAGTGGTCAACGATGTCGTGACCTTCACGGTTGAACTGACCAGCCAGAGTCTTTTCAGCCAGCGCCATGCCGACGGCGTTGGCGACCCCCTGACCCAGCGGTCCGGTGGTGGTCTCGACGCCCGGTGCATAACCGTACTCGGGGTGACCGGCGGTCTTGCTGTGCAGTTGGCGGAAGTTTTTCAGATCAGCGATGCTCAGCTCGTAACCCGACAGATGCAGCAGTGAGTAGATCAGCATCGAACCGTGGCCGTTGGATAACACGAAACGGTCGCGGTTGATCCACTGCGGATTGGCCGGATTGTGCTGCAGGTAGTCGTTCCAAAGAACTTCGGCGATATCGGCCATGCCCATAGGCGCACCGGGGTGGCCGGATTTGGCTTGCTGGACAGCGTCCATGCTTAGGGCACGGATTGCGTTGGCTAGATCTCTGCGGGACAGCATCAAGGAAAACTCCTAGTGTGAGCAAAATTGGAGACCTTCTTCTGAAGACCCCTAAAAATTCAAATGAACCGATTCGAAAAAGGGTTCCAAAAAATAGGCCCGTATTCTCTCGCACTCGACCGATAGCATCAAATCTATCGGCAAAAAAAGTGAGTTCAATGGAGCCATTTTGGGCATGTGGTTGTTATGTCCGTGTTATATGGGTGATTACTGCTGCGATACGGCTTGAATTGTGGGTTTTGGCACCGTGTTTTCGAGATCCTGCTGTCAAAAATGGCTGTAGAGCGGTGGCTACATAGGGTAGGGCTGTCAATTCTTGTGCGGTTTAAGTCTAATGCGGGTATCATTGCCGCCCCATTCTGGAGCTGGCTCCGCGCCTGTCTGTTAGCGCGAGATCTCTACCGCCTACCGCTCCCAGCTTGGTAATTAAGTCACTGTGTTTGAGCGAGTGTACAGACGTGCTCATAACGCATTCAATTATTAAGGAAAAATCATGAGCAATTACTCCGTTTTCACTTCTGAATCTGTGTCTGAAGGTCATCCCGATAAGATGGCAGACCAGATTTCCGACGCTATTCTTGATGCGATTCTGGCCGATGACCCCAACTCCCGTGTGGCGGTTGAGACGATGGTCAAGACCGGTATGGCGGTTGTCGCCGGTGAGGTGCGAACTTCAACCTACGTTGATCTGGAAGATATCGTTCGTCAGGTGATCCTCGATATCGGTTACACCAGTTCAGATGTTGGTTTTGACGGTGCCTCTTGCGCTGTGATCAACGCGATCGGCAAGCAGTCGGTTGATATCGCTGTGGGGGTCGACGAGGCTAACGATAAAGACCTCGGCGCCGGTGACCAGGGCCTGATGTTTGGTTACGCCACCAACGAAACCGAGGTGCTGATGCCAGCGCCAATCTACTACGCCCACCGTCTGGTCGAGCGTCAGGCGCAGTTACGTAAGAAGGGCATTCTGCCGTGGTTGCGTCCGGATGCGAAGTCGCAGGTCACGTTGCGCTACGAGAATGGCAAACCAGTGGCGATCGATGCCGTGGTGTTGTCGACTCAGCATGCCCCCGGTATCGAGCAAGCCGATATTCGCGAAGCGGTGATGGAGGAGATTATCCAGCATGTGCTGCCGGGTGAGTGGTTACATAAGGATACCCAGTTCCATATTAACCCCACCGGCCAGTTCATCATCGGTGGACCGATGGGTGACTGTGGTCTGACCGGCCGTAAAATTATCGTTGATACCTACGGCGGCATGGCACACCACGGTGGTGGTGCGTTCTCCGGTAAGGATCCATCCAAGGTTGACCGTTCAGCCGCATATGCAGGTCGTTACGTGGCCAAGAACATCGTAGCTGCCGGGCTGGCCGAGCGTTGCGAGATTCAGATCTCGTACGCGATAGGCGTGGCGGAGCCGACCTCGATCAGCGTTAATACCTTTGGCACGGGCAAACTCGATGATGATGCGATCGTGGCACTGATTCGTGAACACTTCGACCTGCGACCACGTGGTTTGATCGAGATGCTGGATCTTAAGCGTCCGATCTACCGGGCGACTGCGGCTTATGGTCATTTTGGCCGTGAAGAGCCTAACTTTACCTGGGAAAAGACCGACAAGGCTGATGCACTGCGTCAGGCTGCCGGACTTTAATCCGCTCTCGTTCGCTGTAAAACGCCATGCGATCACCTCGTGTCTATGAACCTCAGCCCCTGATCGACGGGGCTGAGCTGTCTCTGAATGATTCTGCAGTTCAGCATCTCGGCCGTGCCTTGCGGATGCGGCCTGGGGACTCGATTCGTTTGTTCGACGGTGGTGGCAATGAGCACCATGCCGAGCTGATTGAATTGACAAAACGGGCGATTCGGGTGCGGATTGGCAGCAAAATCGACAGTGCCAGCGAATCGGCATTGGAGGTCGAGTTGGGACAAGTGATGTCACGCGGTGAGCGGATGGACTACGTGGTGCAGAAAGCGACCGAACTCGGTGTGAGCCGGATTGTGCCGCTGTTTAGCGAACGCTGTGAGGTTAAGCTCAATCCCGAACGGCAGGCTAAGCGGGTCGATCACTGGCAGCAGGTCGCGATTAGCGCCTGCGAGCAAAGTGGTCGCAGCCGGGTACCGCAGATCGCTATGCCGCAGCCACTGAGCACGTGGTTGGCGGACTGTGAATCGGAATTGAAGCTGGTGCTGCATCCCGATGCCGCAATGCCGCTGGCGCAACGCCAGATACCGACGAGCAGCGCGCTGTTGATCGGTCCAGAAGGCGGGCTCAGCGATGCCGAGATCGATCAAGCACGATCACAGGGTTTTGAATCACTGCGGTTGGGACCGCGAGTGCTACGCACCGAGACCGCACCGGTCGCCGCACTGAGTGTATTGCAGTATCTGTGGGGAGACCTGGGTTAGATCGCGTATTTTCTGGCTACACATCCCTCCCATATGTTTTCTGATCAGCGAGTGTCGTTTTAATAGCGGCCTGCTGGTGATCCCCTAAGTTCCATCCTTTGTTGTGTGTCGGTATCGAGCTGGCGGCTGATTTTCGCTGTGGCTCTGGTACTCTTTATTTCTGTGGCTCTGGTACTATGTCGCCAATGTTTGAATTACGGCTGTTAAGGAGCTGTTGCATGAGTATTAAAATCGGCGTGGTGATGGACCCGATCGAAGCGATAAATTACAAGAAAGACAGCACCATGGCGATGCTGTGGGCGGCGCAGGACCGGGGCTGGCAGCTGTATTACATCGAGCAGTCCGGACTCTATCTGCGTGACGGGGTGGCGATGGCAACGATGGCACCGTTGAGCGTAAAGCGCGACCCCAACAATTGGTTCGAGCGCGGTGAGTACCAACAGCTTCCGATGACCGAGTTGGACGTGGTACTGATGCGTAAAGACCCGCCGTTCGATAATGAGTTTCTGTATAGCACTTACTTGCTCGAACAAGCCGAACGCGAAGGGGTGCTGGTGGTCAATAGGCCGCAAAGTCTGCGCGACTGTAACGAGAAGCTGTTTGCGACCCAATTCCCCCAATGTTGCCCGCCGGTATTGGTTAGCCGTGATAATGCGCTCCTCAAGGCATTCCACGCCGAGCATCAGGATGTGATCTACAAGCCGCTCGACGGTATGGGTGGCACCTCGATCTTTCGCGCCAAGGCCGATGACCCTAATCTCAGCGTGATCCTGGAAACGCTGACCGAGCTGGGCCAGCAGCAGATTATGGCGCAACGCTTTATTCCTGAGATTGTTGACGGCGATAAGCGCATCTTGCTGATCGATGGAGAGCCGGTCGATTACGTGTTGGCCCGGATTCCGTCGCAGGGCGAAACCCGCGGCAACCTGGCCGCTGGCGGCACTGGTGTTGGCCGCCCGTTGAGCGACCGTGACCGCTGGATCTGCGAGCAGGTTAAGCCGGTGATCCGCGAAAAAGGGTTGCTGTTTGTTGGTCTGGATGTGATCGGCGATTACTTAACCGAGATCAACGTCACAAGCCCGACCTGTATTCGTGAGCTCAACGATCAGTTTGGGCTCGATATTGCCGGTCAGTTAATGGATGCGATCGCGTCCAAGCTTTCAGCTTGATAGCTGAAGTCGATCGTTTGGTCGACCTGGCTGGCGGTTAACGATGAGCCGTAGCAGTGCCGCGCAGCTGTCGGTTAGTTCGCACGACCGGTTCGGCTTTACGCTGTTCCTAGCAATCGCGGTGCACGCCCTGATTGTGCTGGGCTTGTCGTTTGATGGCGAGACGGCGCCTCCGGCGACTAAAACCCTTGAGATTACGCTGGCGCAGTTTCGTAGCGATAAAGCGTCGGTTGATGCCGACTTCATCGCCCAGCAGAACCAGCAGGGTAGTGGCCGGCAGCAGCAAAAAACCTTACCTACTACCCGTGAAGTGGCACCATTCCAGAACAACCAGGCGGCGGCTGTCGCGCCGGGATTGCAGCCAAGTCCGGTGCAGTTGATCAGTGCGCCGCAGCCTTTGTTGTCCAACGACAATGTCTCAGAGCAGACTACCGCGACCGACAGCGATCTCAGCAGTGATCAGACCGAGCAGATCACTACCCGTGCAGATAGTTCACAACAGGTACTGAACCGGCAAGACCAGCAGAGTGCTGCTACAGCACCAGCGGCAACGGGGATGAGTTCATCCCTGCTGGCGCGTAGCCTGGAGATCGCCAGTCTCGAGGCTAAACTGGATACGATACGGCAAGAGCAGGCGAAGGCGCCGGAGATTCGCCGGCTGACGTCGGCATCAACCCGTGAGTCGTTTGATGCCCAGTATCTCGATAGCTGGCGCCGTAAGGTGGAGCAGGTCGGCAACATCAACTATCCGGAGCAAGCTCGCCAACAACAGCTGTTTGGCAGCTTGCGACTGTTGGTGGTGATTCAGCCCAATGGCGCGTTGGAACGGGTTGAAGTGTTGAAATCCTCGGGTCATAAAATGCTCGATGATGCCGCCCGGCGTATCGTGCGGATCGCGGCCCCCTACGATCCGTTCCCGCCAGAACTTCGCAAACAAGCCGATCGGGTTGAAATCATCCGCACCTGGAAGTTCGAACGCGCTCGGGTCGACATTAACCAGTAGTCTACGCAACTTACCGTCAAGCTCCGACGCTGTGTAGCCGTTGTGATGTAGTAGGTCAGGTCAGCTATAGTAGTGAGTATCTGCGCGCTAATCCGCCGCGCTGAGTGGTTGGTGATTCGGGGCTGTTTAGGTTGCCGTGAGATGCGCGGAATAGACCCCTGGAGGTTTCATGATTACGCCACCCAATACGCATACCGCCCTGCCGGGCTCTGCGAATGGTCCTGCCTCTGCTTCTGTCAATACAACGACGGCTTCAACCACAAACGCTTCAACAACAAACAAAGCTTCGGTTTCCGATCAGCTAACCCCCGAGCAGCGGCTGCGTCAGCAATCCAATGCGGCAATTCTTCAAGCCAGCCAGCAAGTCAGTTTAAAAAGCGGTAATCAACCACTGGCGCTGTTGTACAGTGCCGCCATCGATGCGATCAATGAGAAGCTGGCCCCCGAGCTGGGCGAAAATGCGCTTCAGCGCGGTATCGAAGAGGGGGTCGATGTATCACCTCAGGCGACTGCCGATCGGATTGTTAGCCTCACCACTGCGATGTTCGGCCGTTATCAGGACAGTAATTCCGATCTCTCCTTTGCTGATCAGGTAAATCGTTTTGTTGATGTGATCTCGGGCGGTATTGAACAGGGCTTTAACGAAGCCCGAGAGATTTTGGACGGGCTGGGGGTGTTAGAAGGTGATATCGCCGGTAATATCGACACGACTTTTGATCTGGTTACGCTGGGTTTACAGCAGTTCTCTGAACGGCTATTAGCTATTGAAGGCAGCAATCAAGACGTTGTTGCCGGAGAACCGTCCGCGTCAGGATAGTAAGTCTATCGACGCGGGGTTTGCTGGTCGTTCGTTATAGGTGCTAATTGAGTACGGCGCAGGGAGGCTTAAGCTCCGGGAACGTAACCAGTCTGAGTCGTTCCCTGGGCGATCATCTTCGATAGGTAGGCTAACTTCTTAGGATCCTGGTCGGCAATGTTGACGGTTACCGTCAACTCTTCGCAGCTTATGCTGTGGTCGTTGGCTTGCAGTGTATGAACAAAGCCGTTGATTCGGGCAATTTCGTTGGAACCCGCCTCACTTTGCTCCAGATCGACCACTACGCTTTCAAAGATCGTCGGTAGGCCGTCATTTGTTTTAGCAATCAAGACGATCTGTTTAAGGCTCAAGGCCTTGATTTGGCAAGGGTTGGTGTTGTCACCGAAACGCAGGTGGGCGACCCCTTTAGACTGGACGGGTTTAGCGGCGGTAGCTGTTTTCTTCGGGGCTACCGGTTTGCTGGGAGACTTTGTGACGTTATGCGGCGGGCGTTTGGCCCCTAACGCGCCCTCACCGACACGGCCGGACCCAGTTGCTGGGCGGCCTTCGAATTCGCGTAGGTTGTGTCGTTTCCCTAACACTTTATTCACTTTGGTGAGCAAGTTTTCACTGGAAAATGGCTTGCCCATATAGTCGGTAACGCCAGCCTGGATCGCTTCGACCACGTTGCCTTTATCGCCGCGACTGGTAACCATAACGAAAGGGACAGTCGATTTTTGCTGCTGCCGTATCCAGGTCAGTAGTTCGATGCCGGACATTTCGGGCATCTCCCAATCGCACAGGATAAGGTCGAATTCGGTCTTCTCGATTAATTGCTGAGCTTTACGGCCGTTGATAGCGTCTTCGACCTGCATTCCCGGAAACCGGCTGCGCAGAGTTTTGCGAACCATTTCACGAATAAAGGCAGCATCGTCGACTACCAGTACATTCAGCTTTGCCATTACCATCCCTTCAGATAACACCCTCGGCTAGCAAATACCTAACCGGGTAGATCAACAACAATATTCTATAAATAACAGCCGGTATTTATAACAGTCGGGCGGTTCAGTTGACAGCATTGACTAGAGTTTCATTGGATAGTCAGGAGTCAGATCAATTTTCTGACGGTTTTACTGCGGCTATTTCTTGAGTCGATCCAGCTGACAGGCGATACTTTATCGTTATGAATGAAACCAATGATGCGATGAACCTGTGCGATCACTTTCTAATCTCGATGCCGCACCTGCACGATCAAGATTTTGAGCAGACCCTGACCTATATCTGCGAGCATAACCCGCAGGGTGCGATGGGGATTGTGGTCAACCGGCCGATGGAGCTGTCGTTCGAGCAGATGCTGGGCCACATGGATTTTGATAAAACCTCCGACTTGGTTTGCGATGCTTCAAAGCCGGTGTATTCGGGGGGGCCGGTGCAGGTCGATCGTGGTTTTATTCTGCACGGGGCGACCGAGAAGGATTGGAAATCGAGTTTTGCTATCAACGAGCGACTGTCGATGACCACCTCGGTTGATATTTTGCATGCTATTGCAGAAGGAACCGGCCCGTCGCAGTATCTGATCGCGTTGGGTTACGCCGGCTGGAGTGCTGGCCAGTTGGAGCAGGAAATTCTGCACAACAGCTGGTTAAGTTGTCCGGCTGATTTGGATATACTGTTCGCCACCGAATCGCAGCAGCGACTCAGTGCGGCAGCAACCAAACTCGGCGTGAATCTTGACCTGCTGACTTCACAGAGCGGGCACGCTTGAGTCCGCTGCCATCCTTAGTGCGATATAGCGACAGTGAGCAGGCCTTTTGATTCTAGGATTTGATTTTGGAACCACCCGTTTTGGTGTGGCCATCGGGCAGGCGGTCACGGAAACAGCGACCCCGCTAAAACCGATCTCGGCCAAAGATGGCGTCCCTGACTGGCAAAAAATAGATGCGCTGATCGCCGAATGGCAACCCGAAGCGGTTGTCGTGGGACTGCCACTTAATATGGACGGCAGCCTGTGCGAGATGTCGTTCCGGGTACGTAAGTTCGCTAACCGTTTGCACGCAAAATACGATCTTCCCAGTTATCTGATGGATGAGCGGCTGACCAGCCACGAAGCTAAAGGTTATCACTTGCAGGGGGGGGGCGAAGCCGACTTCAAGAAGCACTCGATGGATGGCTTGGCGGCGCAGCTAATACTGGAGAGCTGGTTCCGCGAGCCAGTACATCGCTCCAGTCTGGATAAGTTAACCGACTTAAGTTAACCGAATAGGGATTTCGAATGACACTATCGACGCAACGCAATATTGACGGCATCGATGTCGAGCAGTTACTGCAAACCATGACCGCCGAGCTGCAACAACAGCTGACAGAGCGTGGTATCGATAAGCCGATGTTGATCGGAATTCGTACCGGCGGTGTGTGGCTGGCCGAGCGGGTCAATCAGCTGCTGGGTCTGGACGCGCCGATCGGGGTTCTGGACATCAGCTTCTACCGTGATGACTTTACCCGTGTCGGTCTTAACCCCAAGGTGCAGCCATCGGCACTGCCGGAGGCGACAGAAGGGCGGGATATCGTATTGATCGACGATGTGCTGATGAGCGGTCGGACTATCCGGGCAGCGCTTAATGAAATTTTTGATTATGGTCGTCCGGCTTCGGTATTGCTGATGACGTTGCTGGAGCTGCAGGCCAATGAGTTGCCGATCCGTGCCGATATTGTCGGTCAGCGGCTATCGTTGCGACCGGATCAGCAGATCAAGCTTTCCGGCCCTGAACCACTGGCGTTGACGTTACTGCAACGTGAGAGCCTGTCACGTGATAGCCAGCAGTCGGCATGATCTTTTTCAATTATCCTTAACTCTCTAACCGATCTGGAAAAGTTGCGATGAATCCTTTCCGTGACAGTAAGCCACTACAGCTCAATGCTCAGGGTCAATTGCGTCATTTTTTGACGACTGAAGGGCTTAGTCGGGAGCTGCTGACCGACATTATTAATACAGCCGATTCGTTTGTTGATATGGGGGCTCAATCGGTTAAGAAAGTGCCGCTGTTGCGCGGTAAAACGGTGGTTAATCTGTTCTTTGAGAACAGCACCCGTACCCGAAGTACCTTTGAATTGGCCGCCAAACGGTTATCGGCTGATGTGCTTAACCTTGATATTGCCACCTCGGCGACGACCAAGGGCGAAACGCTACGCGATACGCTGTGGAATCTGGAAGCGATGCAGAGCGATATGTTTGTGGTGCGCCACCCCAACAGTGGTGCCGCGCACTTTATCGCCGAGCACGTCACCCCCAATGTCGCGATCATCAATGCCGGTGACGGCCGCCATGCTCATCCGACACAAGCGATGTTGGATATGCTGACTATCCATCGCCATAAAGGCGATTTTTCGACCCTAAAAGTAGCGATCGTCGGCGATATATTGCACTCAAGAGTGGCGCGTTCGCAGATCCATGCGCTCAATATTCTGGGTGCCGACGAGGTACGGATTATCGGCCCTCAGACCTTGCTGCCAACCGATATCGAGAGCCTTGGGGTGAAGGTCTACAACGATTTGGATCAAGGGCTCAAGGATGTCGACGTGGTGATCATGCTGCGATTACAGTTGGAGCGGATGCAAAGCGCATTCCTACCATCGCAGGGTGAGTTTTATAAACTCTATGGCCTAACCCGTGAGCGCCTTAAATTGGCTAAACCCGATGCGATCGTGATGCATCCGGGGCCGATCAACCGGGGTGTGGAGATTGAATCGGAAGTGGCCGATTGCGCCCAGTCGTTGATCCTAAAACAGGTCGGCTACGGTATCGCCACCCGGATGGCGGTAATGTCGATGGCGATCAGCGGTCAGCAGACCGGAACTTTAACCGACTAGTCGGACGGATATTTGATGAACATTCATATTCAAGGTGGCCGACTGATCGACCCGGCTAATGCGATCGACGGGCTATTCGATCTGTATCTTCAAGACGGTTGTGTGGCGGCGGTTGGTCAGATGCCGGCCGGTTTTGTCGCGGACAAAACCCTCGATGCCACCGGGCAGGTCGTTTGTCCCGGATTGATCGATCTGCAGGCATTTTTGGCCGAACCCGGGTATACCCAAAAAGGCAATATTGCCAGTGAAACCGCGGCAGCGGCGGCTGGTGGCGTCACCAGTCTGTGCTGCTCTCCTGTGACCCTGCCGGTGTTGGATAGCCCTGCGGTGGTACGCCTAATCGGCGATCGGTCAGCGGAGTCTGGTCATGCACGGGTGTTGCCACTGGGTGCACTGACCAAAGGGCTCGACGGTGAGCAGCTTAGCAACATGGTTGGGCTGCGGGATGCGGGCTGCGTTGCCTTGACCAATGCTGGCTTTGGTATCACCAGTTCGCAGACGCTGCTGCGCTGTCTGGAGTACGCGGCGACGCATGACCTGCTGGTGTTTGTCCGTGCCAATGAACCGGTGCTGGGTGCTGGCTGTGCCCACGATGGTGCGATGGCGATGCGGCTGGGGCTTGAAGGTATTCCACGGGTTGCAGAGACACTGGAGGTGTCACGCTACCTGTTGTTGGCGGAGCAGACCGGTACCCGGCTGCATTTTGGCCAGTTATCGTGTGAGCGCTCGATTGAATTGATCGAGCAGGCCCGAGAGCGTGGCCAGGTGGTCAGTGCTGACGTTGCCGTGCACCAGTTGTTGCTCGATGATTCGTGCCTGGAGGGCTTTGATGGTCGCTTTCATCTGCGCCCGCCGCTACGTTGCGAGAGTGAGCGGGCGGGGTTGCGGGCCGGGTTGGTACGCGGTGGCCTGAACGCGCTGAGTTCGGATCATCAACCGCAGGACGCGGCGGCCAAGGCGGCACCGTTCAGCGTGACCGAGCCGGGGATGATTGGCTTACAAACGTTGCTACCGTTGGGGTTGCAGTTGGTTGAACAGCAGCTGTTGGAGCTGTCGCAACTGGTTGCGCTGCTGACCGAGAAACCGGCCCGGATATTGGGCTTGCATAGTGGCCAATTGGCCGTAGGGGCGGTGGCCGATATCTGTATCTTCGACCCGCAGCAGCAGTGGACGCTTGACGATGACAGCAACTGCTCGTTGAGTCACAACACACCGTATTGGCAACAACAGTTGACCGGGCGGGTCAGCCATACCTTGCTGGCCGGTGAGCTGAGTTATTCACGAGGCTAGCGGCTAGAGCGGTACTTAGCGTTAAACGCGTCGACAAAAAAGGCCTCATAAGAGGCCTTTTTTAATAGGGTAGAACGGCTGTTTTGCTGAATCTTGCCGGTTTAACGATCGTTGAGGAAGTCGTCTTCTTCCTGCAGGAAAAACATCTCGCCGTCATCGCTGGTGATTTGGTCGCGTATTTGCGGATTCGATTCTGCTGATAGTTTGATCATCAAGCGCAGGTCGTTGGCCGAATCGGCGTGTGCCAGTGCTTCTTCGTAGTTGACCCGACCCTCTTCGAACAGCTTGAACAGCGCCTGATCGAAGGTCTGCATGCCGATGTTGGTCGACTTCTTCATCAGTTCTTTGAGCTCGTGGACGTTACCTTTACGGATCAGATCCGATGCCAGCGGCGAGTTAATCAGTACTTCGATCGCTGCGATCCGGCCTTTACCGTCGGCGCTGGGCAATAACTGTTGGGCTATGATCGCTTTCATGTTGAGCGACAGGTCCATCCACATCTGGTCGTGATGTTCGGGTGGGAAGAAACTGATGATTCGGTCCAGCGCCTGGTTGGCGTTGTTGGCGTGTAACGTGGCCAGACACAGGTGACCGGTCTCGGCAAACTGCAAACCGTATTGCATCGTCTCTTTACTGCGGATCTCACCCATCAGAATCACATCGGGGGCTTGGCGTAGGGTGTTTTTGAGTGCCACTTCGAAGCTGGGGGTGTCGATGCCGACTTCGCGCTGGGTGATGATGCAATTTTTGTGATCGTGGATGAATTCGATCGGGTCTTCGATGCAGATGATGTGACCCTTGGTGTTTTCGTTACGGTAATCGATCATCGATGCCAGTGAGGTCGATTTACCAGTACTGGTGCCACCGACAAACAGAATCAAGCCGCGTTTGGCGCCGGACAGGTCTTTGATGATCGGCGGCAGCCCCAGCTCTTCGAGGCTAGGGATCTCGTTTTTAATCCGCCGCAGTACCATCCCGGGAGAGTTGCGTTGAAAGAAGGCGCTGACCCGGAAGCGGCCGATGCCCGGCGCGCTGATGGCGTAATTACACTCGTGGGTGGCTTCGAACTCAGACTGCTGAGCGTCGTTCATGGTGCTGTATGTCAGCGATCGTGCCTGTCGGGCAGTTAACGGATCACGGGTTAGCGGTTTCACCGTGCCGTCGACCTTGACGCTGGGTTGGGCTCCGGCGGTAACGAACAGGTCGGATGCATCGCGTTCGACCATAACCTTCAGAAGTTGTGTAAAGTCCACTTAGCTCACCTTGTCTGAAATGATACGACTCTGAAAATGACCATAGTACTGATGCTTGCACGCAGATGGCATCAGTTTTGGCCTACAATTTCAGCTTAGAAGTTTTGCGGCATTTTGGCTTTTTCGCGAGCCGTTTCGCGTGAGATCAGCCCTTTTTGCATCATCTCTTTTAAGCATTGATCCATTGTTTGCATGCCGTGGGCCGAGCCTGTCTGGATGGCGGAATACATCTGTGCCACCTTGTCTTCACGAATCAGGTTACGGATCGCAGGGGTGCCCGTCATGATCTCGTGGGCAGCAATTCGGCCGCCTTTGGGTTTCTTCAACAGTGTTTGTGAGATAACGCCTTCGAGTGATTCTGACAACATCGAGCGTACCATCGCTTTTTCATCGCTGGGAAAGACATCGATAATCCGGTCGATGGTTTTGGCGGCTGAAGTGGTGTGCAGGGTGCCGAATACCAGGTGGCCGGTTTCTGCCGCCGTCAGCGCCAGCCGGATGGTTTCCAGATCACGCAGTTCGCCCACCAGAATAATATCGGGATCTTCACGCAGCGCTGAGCGGAGTGCTTCTGAGAAGCCCAGTGTATCGCGATGAACTTCGCGCTGGTTAACCAGACATTTCTTACTGGTGTGGACGAATTCGATTGGATCTTCGATGGTTAGGATATGCTCGCTGCGGGTGTCGTTGACGTAATCGACCATCGCTGCCAACGTGGTACTTTTACCCGAACCGGTCGGCCCGGTGACCAGTACTAGGCCGCGAGGTTTGTCCGACAGATCCTGAAACACTTTCCCCATCCCCAGCGTTTCCATTGATAGAATATCGGTAGGGATCGTTCGGAACACGGCACCGGCACCGCGATTTTGGTTGAAGGCGTTAACCCGGAAGCGGGCCAATCCCGGAATCTCGAACGAAAAGTCAGTCTCGTAGAACTCTTCGAAGTCCTTTCGCTGCTTATCGTTCATGATGTCGTAGATCAGCGAGTGAACTTGTTTATGGTCCAGTAAAGGCATTTTGATACGGCGAACATCGCCGTCAACTCGGATCATCGGCGGAACACCGGCCGAGATGTGAAGGTCAGAAGCGTTCTGTTGTACGCTGAACGTTAATAGTTCGGTGATATCCATACTAGACCCTTATATGCCAATCCAATAAAGTGAGCGTCCTTAATATCGAGCATTATTACCGAAAGCCAATACGATGAGTAGCATTGCAAACAATATAGCGGACACATTACAGCGGATTCATGACGCAGAGCAATGTGCTCAGCGATCTGAGGGTAGCGTTGTGTTACTGGCGGTCAGTAAAACCAAGCCCGCTGCGCAATTACGCCAGGC
The DNA here is from genome assembly GCA_036961355.1 of Motiliproteus sp. Taxonomy (GTDB): domain Bacteria; phylum Pseudomonadota; class Gammaproteobacteria; order Pseudomonadales; family Balneatricaceae; genus Motiliproteus. The sequence continues at coordinate 25,802 of JBALVL010000003.1, read as the reverse complement.
ATTTGAGGCGGGGCAGCGCGATTTTGGCGAAAACTACCTGCAGGATGCACTGCCGAAAATGAAGCAGTTGGCCGATCTGGCTATCTGCTGGCACTTTATCGGTCCGTTGCAGTCGAACAAAAGTCGTTCAGTAGCAGAGAGTTTTGACTGGTTTCACAGCTTGGAGCGGCTCAAAATTGCACAACGGTTGAGTGATCAGCGGCCGCCGGAGCTCGCTCCGCTGAATGTCTGTATTCAGGTTAATATCAGCGCCGAAGCGAGCAAGTCAGGCGTGATGCCTGAACAGGTGGTTGAATTAGCGCAGCAGATCGCGGCGCTACCCAGATTACAATTGCGGGGTTTGATGGCGATTCCGGCCGCCGCGCTTGATGAGGCTGGCCAGCGACAGGCTTTCGCAGCGATGCGGCAGTTATTACAGCAGCTTAAGGCGACACTACCGGCACCGACAGCTAACCAGGTCGATACGTTGTCGATGGGTATGAGTGGCGATTTGGAGATTGCGGTGGCACAGGGCTCGACCATGGTGCGGATCGGCACCGCAATTTTTGGTAGCCGTGATACGGTTGCCGCTGGCCGTGCACAATAGTCGTGGTTGGCCTTTTTCTAAATCGGCCATCACTGAGTTTGTTAATAACTGAATTTGTTAATAATAAAAGGATGAGCACGTGAGTGACGCAGCACAGTACCCGGTTTTAGGTTTTATCGGTGGCGGAAATATGGCTCAGGCGATCATTGGTGGCCTGGTTGCTGAGGGTTATCCTGTTGAGCGTATTTGGGTCTCCGATCCGAGCCAGCAGCAGCTTGATCGTTTGCAGCAGCAATGGCCGGTCAATACGACCACCGATAACAGCCAGGTCGCGGCGGCGGTCGAGGTGCTGCTGTTGGCGGTGAAGCCGCAAGTGATGCAGCAGGTAGTAGAGCCGTTGCAAGCTGCCGTTGCAGCCGCAAAACCGGTGGTCATCTCGATCGCTGCAGGCATTCCGGTTGCGAGCCTGGAGTGCTGGCTCGGCGAGCAGAGCGCTATCGTTCGTTGTATGCCCAATACCCCGGCGCTGGTCCGGACGGGTGCCAGCGGTCTGTTTGCCAACGCCAATGTTACGGTGCAGCAGCGACAGCAGTCTGAGTTGATCATGAATGCTGTCGGGATCAGCTTGTGGGTTGATAGCGAAGATCTGATCGATGCTGTGATCGCGGTGTCAGGCAGTGGTCCAGCGTATTACTTCATGATGATGGAATCGATGATCGCCGCGGGTGAGGCGCAAGGGCTGAGTCGTGAGGTCAGCACCCAACTGACGCTGCAGACAGCGCTGGGGGCAGCCAAAATGGCGTTGGCCAGCGATGTTGATCCGACAGAGCTGCGGCGTCGGGTAACGTCGCCAAATGGCACCACCGAGCAGGCGGTATTACGGTTCCAGCAGGGTGGGTTGCAGGATCTGGTGGCGGAGGCGATGACAGCCTGTGCCGACCGGGGACGGGAGATGGCGAAGGAGTTGGGCGGCGAATAGCGCTGCTATCTTCCCGCGCTCCCTTTTGACGTTTACGCCAACCGCGATTCACTTGCGGCTGGCGTAACGGTAAGGCGATATAACGGGGTTGATCGGGCTGGCATTACAGCGGCTGGCCCCCTATCATAAAACGCACGGAGATCAGCTTGTTAGAATAGCCTTCGGGCGCTACGCGTACATCGGAACGAAACTGGCTACGCTAGCTAAACAACGCTGCTTCAATCGACACAACGACATAAAGAAAGAGACCTATCGATGGGCGCTGAAACGTTAACGCTGATTATTCGTACACTGGGTGAGTGCTTTGCACTGATCGTGGTGTTGCGCTTCTTGTTGCAGTTGGCACATGCCGACTTTTATAACCCGATCTCGCAAGCGGTGGCCAAATTTACTCAGATTCCACTGGCGCCGTTTCAGAAGGTGATTCCTAAGATTGCCGGACGCGACTGTTCGGCATTGGCGCTGGCTTTCGTGGTCAAGCTGGCGGTGTTGGTGATGTTGTTTGTCGTTAACGATCGTGGTGTCGACCCTATTACGGTGCTGACGTTGGCGTTGGTCGGGCTACTGAGCATGATCCTCGATGTCTATTTCTATGCGGTGATCGCCTCGGTGATCGTTAGCTGGGTTGCGCCCAACAGCTACCATCCCGCGCCGCAGCTGATTAACCAACTGACCGAACCGCTGTTTAAGCTTGCTCGTAAGGTGGTGCCTCCGATTGGTGGGCTGGACCTTTCACCCATCCTGATCTTTTTGGTGATTCAGGTGGTGCAAATGCAGCTTCCTAGGCTGGTCTATTAACCCTAAACAACAGTGTCGTATCGGGATGAAAACCTAGGCAGCACCGCATGTTGTGATGGCGAAGGTGTTAGTATCCGAACCGCCTAGTCGTAGCTGAAAGAGGTGAGAGCGAATAGGCTTGCCGATAGCCGTATCGACCCGGTTTTACTGCTCAGCCTCACCAACCAGACCCACCGCACGACTTAACCTTATTGACCATCGGATACCTTGATGCCTGAACAGATACCCGCTGATTCCGTCGGCCTGGTGCAACCGCAGACGTTGCAGTTTGATCAGCCGCTGACCTTGCGTAGCGGTAAGACATTGCCCGCCTACCAGTTGGTGATCGAAACCTACGGCGAACTTAACGCTGATCGTAATAATGCGGTGTTAATCTGTCATGCTCTGAGTGGCCACCATCATGTCGCCGGTTACCACAGCATGGATGATAAGAATCCGGGCTGGTGGGATTCTGCCATCGGGCCGGGCAAGGTGATCGATACCAACCGGTTCTTCGTGGTCGCCCTTAACAACCTCGGCGGTTGTCATGGCAGTACCGGACCGCAGAGTATTAACCCTGATACGGGTCTGCAGTACGGGCCGGACTTTCCGCTGATGACCGTCGAAGATTGGGTTCAGAGTCAGGCACGGCTGGCAGACCGACTGGATATTGAACAGTGGGCGGCGGTGGTTGGCGGTAGTCTGGGCGGCATGCAGGCGCTACGCTGGTCGATCGACTTTCCCGAGCGGCTGCGACATTGTCTAGTGATCGCCGCTGCCCCCAAATTGACGGCGCAAAATATCGCCTTCAATGAAGTGGCACGGCAGGCGATCGGTAAGGACCCGTCTTTCCACGACGGTCATTATCAGGATAAAAATGAGATACCCAAACAGGGGTTGATGCTGGCGCGGATGCTGGGCCATATCACCTATCTGTCTGATGACTCAATGCGGCAGAAATTTGGCCGTGAGTTGCGCAGTGGCAAGCTAGGTTTTGATTACGGTGTCGACTTTGAGGTTGAGAGTTACCTGCGCTACCAGGGAGAGAGTTTTTCGGGTCAGTTTGATGCCAACGCTTACCGGTTGATGACCAAGGCGCTGGATTATTTCGACCCGGCAGCCGATTTTGATAATGACCTGGTTGCGGCCCTCAGCGCGGCTCAGTGTCGATTTTTGCTGGTTTCATTCACCACCGATTGGCGTTTTGCGCCGGAACGTTCGCGTGAGATTGTCGATGCGCTGGTCGCCGCCGGTAAAGCGGTCAGTTACGCTGAGATCGAGTCGCCGCACGGGCACGATGCCTTCTTGATCCCGATCCCACGCTACATGCAGGTGTTTGGTCGGTATATGAACCGGGTAGCGACCGAACTGGCGGAGGTCGCATCATGAAGCGAGCCGATCTGGAGATTATTCAGGCCTGGATAAAGCCCAAAGCGCGGGTACTGGATTTGGGCTGTGGCAACGGTGATCTGCTCCATCATCTCGCCGAATCACGGCAAGCGCACGGCTACGGATTGGAGATCGACCCACAAGATATCGCCTCCTGCATCGAACGGGGTGTCAACGTGATCGAGCAGGACCTGGATCAGGGACTAACCAACTTTCAGGATAACAGCTTCGATGTGGTTATCATGACTCAGGCGTTGCAGGCGGTGCGACGACCCGATCTGGTGCTCGACGAGATGCTGCGGGTCGGCAAAGAGACGATCGTGACGTTCCCCAACTTCGGCCACTGGCGGGCGCGCTTTTACCTGGCGTTGAAAGGCAAAATGCCGGTATCGAAGTTCCTGCCCTATACCTGGTACAACACCCCTAATATTCATTTCTGCACGTTTAAAGATTTTGAGACACTGTGCCGGGAAAAAAATATCCATATCGTCAAGCGGACCGTGGTCAACAGCCAGCATCGGGACCACTGGATTACCAATTTGTGGCCCAATATGTTGGGAGAGATCGCGATCTATCATGTAACAACGTGATTTTGTTGTACCAAATCTACAGGCAGGCAGCCCGGCTGGATGGGTCTATAACTGAGTTAAACCACTTTTATTAGCTAGTAGTTCGATATTAGCTAGTAGCCCGATCATCAGGAGACGATCATGCGTCGATTTAATCTTACAACAGCCCTGAGCCTGGTATTGACGCTGATTGTCAGCGTGCTGTCAGCTTCCGCCAGTGCCGAACAGTTCAAAGCAGTCGATCATTTTAAGGTGCATTACAACGCCTTGAACACCACCTTTCTGACTCCCGAAGTGGCAGCAACTTACTCGATTAAACGCAGTAAGGTACGTGGCTTGATCAATGTCGCGGTACTCGATAGCGACGCCGGTGACCAAGCCGTTACCGCCGTCGTGGGTGGTGAGGTGGTAAACCTGGTGGGACAGGCACAGGCGCTGGATTTCAGGCTGGTTCGTGAAGGTACGGCGATCTACTATATCGCCGAGTTTCGTTTCACCAATGATGAGGTGCTGCGGTTCAATTTGAACGTGCAGCCGGATCCGAATAAGCCAGCTCAGCCAGTGAATTTTGAGCAACATTTCTACGTCGATTAATCACCGTGTGTTTGGGGCCTGGTCGTATTGAGTGAGCGGCAGATTACTGGTCTGCCATCACGGCGCCCCCTATTTCATTGATAACGGCTAACCATTTATACGGTCTATTCCAACGGGCTATTTTTACGGATTGTTTCTACAGGTGACTATGCAGCAGATCGTTTTGGCCAGCGGTAACGCCGGCAAACTGAAAGAGTTTAACCAGGTGCTGGCGGGGCTGAAGATTGAGGTGCTACCGCAGTCGCAGTTTGCTGTCGGCGAGGTGGAAGAGACCGGCCTGACGTTCGTTGAAAATGCCATTATCAAAGCGCGCCATGTTAGTCGCATCGCCGGTCTACCGGCGTTGGCTGACGATTCGGGATTGGAGGTTGATGCGCTTAACGGAGCTCCGGGAATATACTCGGCCCGTTTCTCGGGGGCAGGAGCTACCGATGAGCGAAATAACGCATTGTTGCTGGAAAAAATGGCTCAAGTCCCGACCGAGCAGCGCAGTGCTCGATTTCGCTGTGTGTTGGTCTATCTGCGCCACCCCGAAGATCCGACCCCGCTGATCTGCCAGGGTAGCTGGGAAGGGCTGATTCTGGACGCTCCGCAGGGCGATAATGGCTTCGGTTATGATCCGCTGTTCTGGGTACCCGATTGCCAATGCAGTTCGGCCCAACTGGCTCCCGAGCAGAAAAACAGCCGCAGCCATCGCGGTCAGGCCGTGGCTGAGTTTGCTGCTCGGATGCAGCTACAGGCCGATAAGTAATTATTGATTGAAGAGTTGATTCGCCAATTGCTACTCAAAGCCCGATCTTGACCGATGTCAGCCGGTTGCAACTGCCGCCGTTAAGTCTATATGTGCATGTGCCTTGGTGTGTGCGCAAATGCCCCTACTGTGATTTCAATTCACATACCCAGCATGGTGAACTTCCCGAAGCCGACTATCTGGCCGCCTTGCTACAGGATCTGGACACCGAGCTGCAATGGGTACAAGGGCGTGCGCTACAATCGATCTTTATCGGTGGCGGTACGCCCAGCCTGATGAGTGCCGGATTTTATCGGCAGTTGCTGCTGGAAGTTGGCCAGCGGATCGACTTTGCCAGCGACATCGAGATCACGCTTGAAGCCAACCCCGGCACTTTTGAACAGGCGCGTTTTGCTGGCTACCGACAGGCGGGTATCAACCGGTTATCGCTTGGGGTGCAGAGTTTTGCCGATGACAGCTTGCAGGCGTTGGGACGGATTCACAGCGGTGCCGACGCGGTAGCGGCGATCGGACAGGCTCAGCAACTGGGCTTTGAGCGGCTGAATCTTGATCTGATGCACGGATTGCCCGGGCAGACGCTCGAGATGGCGATGGCAGACCTGCAGCAGGCTTTGGCGTTGCAGACCAGTCATCTCTCGTGGTATCAGCTGACGATTGAACCTAACACCGAGTTCCATAGCCGTCCGCCAACCCTACCGGTCGATGAGGCGCTCTGGACGATTCAGGAGCAGGGGCAGGCGCTGCTGGCCAAGGCAGGCTTTGCCCAGTACGAAATCTCCGGTTATAGCCTAGCCGGCCAGCAGTGCCGTCATAACCTTAATTACTGGCGCTTTGGGGATTACATCGGCATTGGTGCAGGCGCTCACGGTAAACTGACCGATTTGGCGACGCAGCAGTTATTACGTCGCTGGAAGCCGCGTCAGCCCAAGGCGTATCAAGATGACCCGACAGCGGCTAAGCAGAGCCCGATTGAAACTGCTGAATTACCGTTGGAATTTATGATGAACGCGTTGCGGTTGTATCAGGGGGTTGAGGCGGCGTTGTTCGAACCGGCCACCGGTATACCGCTGGCACAGATTCAGCGGCAGCTTGATCGGGCGCGACAGCGTGGGTTGCTTGAAAGCGACCCCCAGTGGTTAGCACCAACCGAGCAGGGCAAACGCTTTCTTAATGATTTGCTGGAACTTTTTGTCTGACATCAGGGCGTCACCAGCCGTTGATGCAATCCAGATGATTCATTAGTCGATAATCTTATTACTAATCAGTAGCCTGGTGTTAAGTCACCTATAGTTACCTTGAAATTATAGTTACCCTGCAATCATCTCTTTTCCATGGAATAGGTTCTATGTTGCTACGCTGGTTTCATTCACTGTTGTGGCTGTTGCTGCTGACCTTGAGCGGCAATGTGCTGGCGCAGCCGCTCACCTATAGCCGCGAGAGTGATAGGGAGCCTTTCTCCGATTACGTCAAGGAGTTGGTGACCAGTGCCTTGCGGGTTCAGGGGCTGAATGGTCAGTTGCGGCCCAGTGAGGAGTTGTTTTCTCAGCAACGCGCTCTGACCGAATTACGACTTGGTCGAAATCTGGACCTGTATTGGACCATGACATCACAGCAGCGCGAACAGGGTTTGCAGGTGCTGCGGATTCCGTTGCTAAAAGGGATGCTGGGCCAGCGTTTGCTGGTGATTCGCAAGGGGGATCAACGCTTCGACCGGATTGAAACCGAGTCGCAGCTACAAGGCTTCAGCTTTGGTCAGGGGCATGACTGGCCCGATGCCGATATCCTGGAATCTGGCGGATTGACGGTGGTACGCAGCTCAAACTACATCGGCATCATGGAGATGCTGGCACGTCAGCGATTCGATGCATTCCCCTTGGCGATCAACGAGATCTGGCAAGAGCTTGATAAGCGTCCATATCTGGATGTTGAGGTTTGTGATGGGGTGCTGCTTTCATATCTGGCACCGGTTTTTATCTTCCTGCATCCGTCGCAGCAACAACTGGGACGCCAGTTGGAAGCTGGCCTGATAATACTGATCGACAGTGGTGAGTTTGATCGAATTTTTGACCGGCATTTTGGTGCCTATACACGACAGGCAAAACTGGCCGATAAAAGCGTCTTTCGATTCGACAATCCATCGATGAGCTCTGAGACCCAACGCGCAATGCGGCGATATGCACCGTTACTGTTATTGCATTAAGTCTTGTTGCTGAGCTCGAACTGGTTGGGTGAGCTGTGCTGAAAGATGCTTGCTTCAGCTGCCTCCGGCACAGCGGATGACCGCCTCACGATGATAGATTACACTGCGTTGTTTTCACTCCGGCACGGACCGATTCATGTTCGATCATTTTTTGTGGCTGCCTTTTTTGGTGGCGATTACCGCTCTGACCCTAACTCCCGGTGTTGATACGCTGCTGGTGATGCGTAATGCCGCCCGAGGTGGCCACCGTGATGGGCTGCTCACCAGTTTGGGAATCTGCTCCGGCCTGTTTATTCATGCGGCTATTTCGGCGGCGGGGTTGTCGGTGATCCTACTAGGGTCTGCTGAGCTGTTTATGCTGCTGAAACTGGCGGGTGCAGGTTATTTGATCTGGCTCGGGGTGCAGAGCTTACACTCAGCGCTTGCGCGTTCGGTGCCGCATTTTGAGGAGCCCGCAATGGCCTGTTCGGTCGGTGCCGTGACTTCATTGCGCGAAGGGCTGTTATCGAATGTACTGAATCCCAAACCGATCATCTTCTACATGGCTTTTTTGCCGCAGTTTATTGATCCCGGCTACCCGGCTCTGCCACAGGCGATGTTAATGGCATCGATCCATTTTACCATCGGCATGCTGTGGCAGGGGACGTTAGTCGTGATGGTGGGCCGTGCTCGGTTGTGGTTGCAACGACCCCAGGTTAGCCGGGTGATGGACAGCGTAACCGGGGTGTTGCTGGTGGGTTTTGGCGTAAAGCTAGCGACGAGTCAATAATCGTTATTAGCAGAACAATATTTGTTTTTGTTTTTCAATACTGCTATTTGATTTATCTAAAATAAAATTAGATGATTTCTGTTGATGCGGCAATAACTACGCGGCACTCAGACCACCGTGGTTGCCGGTAATAACAACGACTGTGTTAGTTATCATTAACACGCTGGTACAGCTCGATTTAATCCAAGAATAAGGCTAGTCTGCTTCAATCAGCCGTAGGAGTCCTCCTCTTGATTAGTCGTTCCAAACTCACAGGTATTGTTGTTTTAAGCGTTATCGCATTAATCGCCATTGCGCTGCTATGGCCCGAACAGAGATCCAGCTCGTCGGCTCTGTCCCGCGTTTATACCAAGCAGTCTTCCGGCCACGAAATCAGTCAACCCAAATCGCCGGTGTCCGAAATCATGGAACGCGGTGTACTGCGGGTGGCTTCCCGCAACGCACCAACCACCTATTACCATGGCGCTTCAGGGGCCGAAGGGTTTGAGTTTGACCTGGTGAAAGATTTCTCCGACTACCTGGGTGTCGATCTTGAAATTGTGCTGTATGACAGTGTTGCCGAGATTTTAGAGGCTGTTGAGGACGGAGCGGTTGACTTGGCTGCCGCCGGAATCACCAAGACGGTAGCGCGTGAGCAACGGTTTCTGTTCGGGCCTGAGTATCAGGAAATTGAGCAGCAGGTCGTTTGCAATCGTCAGCAGCCGGCCCCCAAAAGCATTGCCGATCTGATTGGCCGCGATCTAAACGTGATTGCTGGCAGCAGTTATGTGGAACGGCTAAAAATGCTGACGAAAGAGCACCCAGGTCTAAGCTGGACCGAGCATCAGCAAGTTTCAACCGAAGAGTTGATCTACAGCGCGGCTCAAGGGGAGATCGAATGCGTTGTCAGTGACTCTAATATCGTCAGACTTAATCAACGTTTTTTCCCGGATGTACGCCAGGCGCTGACATTGAGCGACAAGCAACCGCTGGCTTGGGCCATGCACCCACAGACGACAGACCTCAAGCAGGTGATCGCCGATTGGTTCCTGCAGTACCAAGAGCTGGGACTGCTACAGTCGTTGGATCAGCATTATTATCAGTCTGTGCCTGTGTTCGATTTTGTAGATACCCGAGCTTTCCATCGCCGGGTGGACTCGCGTTTACCTAGCTACCAGCCCTTTTTTGAACAGAGTGCGCAGCAGAATGAGCTGGCTTGGTTGTTATTAGCGGCACAGTCCTATCAGGAATCGCACTGGAACCCCAAAGCGAAAAGCGCTACCGGAGTACGCGGGATGATGATGCTGACGCTGCCAACCGCCAAACAGGTGGGGGTGAAGAGCCGACTTGATGCCGAGCAAAGTATCGGCGGTGGTGCCCGCTATATGGCTTCGATACTGGGTCGACTGCCTGAAGAGATTCCGCAAAAGGATCGTATCTGGTATGGCTTAGCGGCCTATAATGTCGGGATGGGCCATCTTTACGACGCTCGAAATCTGGCAGAATCGCTCGGCAAAGACCCCAACAGCTGGGATGATATGCAGCAAGTGTTGCCGCTGTTGGCTAAGAAGAAGTATTACAGCAAACTGCGATATGGCTATGCGCGAGGCTACGAACCGGTGGAGTACGTTAAACGTATCCGTCACTATCGGGATATCCTCACCATCAAGGTGTTTCCTGAAAAGGTTACGTTTAAGCCTAATACGGTCAAACCTGTCCTCACCGATATCCAGGAGCAGGGGGCGGCTGATAAGGGATCGGTAGATGTGATCCCGGAAGCGGCTAACGTTTCAGAGTAATGCACGGGCTGGGCGCTAAGCCTCTGGAAGCGTATTAACCCCAGAGATTCTGTCTGATGATTGGTTTTGTTTAAGAGGCTAGCGAGTCGATCAGTCCGACCACCTCGCTTAAACAGCGTGCTTGCAGATCGGGTGGAGTCGTTCCCGGCCAGGGTGCGTCAGCGAAATTGACCCATAGTGTTCGCAGGCCACAGCGTTGTGCGCCGGCAATGTCGTGTTCTGGGTGATCGCCGATATGGACCACCTGATCGGCATCGATCTTTGCGCGTTCTAACATCTGCTCGAACATCAGAGGGTCGGGTTTGGCCCGGCCGACCTGATCAGCATTGAGCGAAAATTCAAAAAACTGTCCTATCCCCACCAGCCCGACATCGGCATTACCGTTACTCAGAGCTACGATGCGGTAATGAGCGCTTAGATCGGTCAGCATCTGACTTGCGTGGGCGAACAGTTCAACTCGGTTTCTGGCCAGCAGAAACACCTCAAAGGCTGCCGCCGCCAACGTCTCACTCTCTTTACTGCCATAGCCGCTTTGATTGATCCCGTAGTGTAAAACCGCTAAGCGGACGGCGGTGACGCTGTGTTCAATCACGGGTTGGTTGGCAATCACAATGCGGCGCAATGAGCCAAAGTCATCCAGCGTGTAGCGATCGGTAAAGCGTGGCGCATGCTGTTGTAGCCAGCGATATAAACAAAGATTAGCCTGTACGATTACCGGGCCGACCGCCCATAGGGTGTCGTCGAGATCAAAGCTGATCAGCTTGATCGATCGCTGACGATGAGGGGTGAGATAAGACATGGCAGTTAGCTCGTTTTTTTAGCCCGTGGGTGGGCCTTGTCGTAGACCTCGGCCAGGTGCTGGAAGTCGAGATGGGTGTAGATCTGGGTGGTCGAGATGTCGGCATGGCCAAGCAGCTCCTGGACCGCCCGCAGGTCACCGCTGGATTCGAGCATGTGGCTGGCGAATGAGTGGCGAAGGCGGTGTGGATGAAGTTTGCCCTGAGTGCCGGCGGCTAAGCCCCAGCGCTTGAGCCGTAGCTGGACACTGCGTGGGCTCAAGCGTGTGCCTCGCTGGCTAACGAACAGCGCTGTTTCGTTAAGGTCGGCCAATTGTTCACGCACTTCCAGCCAGCGGTCTATCGCCTTGAGAGCCTGGTTGCCGATGGGTAACTGGCGGGTTTTACGGCCTTTGCCGAGCACTTGCAGACTGGCGTCACGCAGGTCGAGCTGGTTGAGGTCGAGGCTGACCAGCTCAGCCAGTCGCAGGCCGGATGAGTAGAACAGTTCCAGCATCGCCAGATCGCGGATATCTAAGGGTTCACGGGCGGGGTGGTTAAGCATCTCGTTAAGTTGGTCAACGTCGAGTGGCCGGGGTAGCTTCTTGGCAACTTTAGGGCCGCTAACCGCCAGAGCCGGGTTACTCTGCAGTCGCCCTTCGCGGATCAGATAGCGGAAGAAACTGCGGCTGGAGGAGAGCTTGCGTTGGAGTGATTTTCCTGACAGGCCATGGCTGTGCAGACGGGCGATAAAGCGACGGACCAGACGGGTATCGAGCTGATCCCAATGGCTAAGACGGTGTTCGTCGGCGAAGGCTGCCAGTTGGTCGAGATCGCGGCGATAGTTGCTCAGGGTATGGTCGGAGAGCATCCGCTCGGCGGCCAAATGATCGATAAAGTCATCGATCCAATCAACCAGCGTTGTCATTGTTGTATTACGGTTGCTGCGGTGCGGTGGCGAGCAGGCGGCACAGGACTCGGCTCAGCACTTCGCCGATGTAGTTAAGGAATAGCGTTCCCATGCTGCTGTGGAAGTAGTTAGCTTCAAAGCTGCCGACCGCCAGCAGCCCCAGGGTTTTTCCGTTCACCAACGGTACAACTGCGGCTGAGAGTACTTTGTCGGCACGGTCACCAAACAGGAATTGACGCTGCTGGTCACTCAGGCTGCCGCACAGCGCCCAATCACTCTCTACCAGCTCCAGAACCTGGGATTCGGCTTGCTGCATCGATACCCGTTTGTAGTTACCGGCATCACTGACTTGCGGCTGATCGAGCAAAATGAGCTGGGTTAGGTCGCCGTTGAAATCCCGGCAGAAGCCCTCTTCGATTACATCGGTCAGTTGATCGAGGGTTTCGGCTTCAAGCAGGCTTAACACCAGTCGTTTGGTCTTTTCAAACTGCAGGTCGTTATAACGTGCGGCATCAAGCAGGTCGTGCAGTTGACTGCGCATCTCCCGGTTCTGCTCGCGTAGCATCTCGGTTTGGCGCTCGACCAGCGAGATGGCGCCGCCACGCTGGTGTGGAATCCGCAGGGTTTGCAGTAGCGATTGGTGGCGGGCAAAAAACTCAGGATGAGTTTCCAGGTATTCGACCACCATCTGCGGCATGTCGGCTTGCTGTTCGGCGATGGTATTTTGACTATCAGCTTTGGTTTTGTTCATCGCAGCGGCCTTATCAGAGTGTTCGGTGCTCAAAGGTGAACCCGTCCTTCATAAACGGTGGAGGCAGACCCAGTCATAATTACAGAAGATGTGTCGCCTTTCCAACTAATATCCACGCTTCCACCAGGGAGGTTGACTTTAACGTCGCTATCTAACAAGCCGCGTTGCTGCCCGGCAACAACTGCCGCGCAAGCGCCAGTGCCGCAGGCCTGGGTTTCGCCAGCGCCGCGCTCGTAGACACGCAACCGGATCTCGCTGCGGCTGACCACTTCCATAAAGCCGATGTTGGCTCTCTGCGGAAAGCGCGGGTGACTTTCCAGCAACGGCCCGAGACGTTCGACATCGGCATCGTCGGCGCTGTCGACCACCAGTACACCGTGGGGGTTGCCCATCGACACAGCACTGATCTGTAGCGATTGCTCGGCTATCTCAATCGGGTAGCTGGCGGCGTTGTCCATTTGTGACGCTGGGGTCTGGAACGGAATCAGCGCTGGTTCCAGCACCGGCGGGCCCATGTCGACGCGGACATTGTTATCACCGATCAGGGTCAGGTACAGCGGCCCTTTTGCGGTCTGCACGGCGATATTTTTTTTACCTGTCAGACGCTTGCGGCTAACAAAGCGAGCAAAACAGCGCGCACCATTGCCGCAGTTCTCAACCTCTGAACCGTCGGCATTGAAGATTCGGTACTTAAAATCCATATCAGGATCGGTCGGGACCTCCACCAGCAGCAACTGGTCAAAGCCGACGCCAAAATTTCGATCCGCCAGCTTACGTACCCGCTCCGGTGAGAAGCGGGCGCGCTGGGTGATCAGGTCGACCACCATAAAGTCGTTTCCCAGACCGTGCATTTTGGTAAAGCGCAGTTGCATCGGTTAGTTACTCTCGGGCAGCAGCTGTTCACCGCGGATCTGGTGATCGAAGTCTTCACGCTGACGGATCAGGTGCAGACAGTCACCATCAATCATCACTTCGGCGGCGCGATTACGTGAATTATAGTTGGAACTCATGGTGAAGCCGTAGGCGCCGCTGGAGCAGACCGCCAGCAGGTCACCGGCTTCGAGTGTTAGTTGCCGGTCTTTGCCGAGAAAATCACCGGTTTCGCAGACCGGGCCAACCAAATCCCAGCTCTGAGTGGGTTGGTCAGGTCGCAGTTGCAGCGGGATGATGTCCTGATAGGCGCTGTAGAGTGCCGGGCGAATCAGATCGTTCATGGCGGCATCGATGATCGCAAAGTTCTTGTGCTCGGTCGGCTTGAGAAACTCAACCCGAGTCAGCAGCAGTCCGGCATTAGCGGCGATGGAACGGCCGGGTTCCAATACGATTTGTAGTGGCCGATCGCCCAGACGCTGCAGGACCTTGCTCAGGTATTCGCTAGGTTGTGGTGGCTGTTCGTCGGCGTAACAAACGCCCAGACCGCCACCCAGATCGAGGTGGTTGAGCACGATGCCTTGCTCGGCCAGCTGATCGATCAGTAGCAACAAGCGATCCAGTGCATCCAGGAACGGTGTTAACTCCGTCAGCTGTGAACCGATATGGCAGTCCACACCGATCACCGTTAAGTGAGGCAATGCATGCGCCTTGGCATAGACATCCAGCGCTTGGTCGATATTGATGCCGAACTTGTTCTCTTTCAATCCGGTAGAGATGTACGGGTGGGTCTTGGCATCGACATCAGGGTTGATTCGTAGCGACACGGGGGCTTGCTGATTCATCTCACCGGCAATCTGATTGATGCGATCAAGCTCATCAACGGATTCGACATTGAAGCAGTGGATACCCAGTTCCAGAGCCCGGCGGATCTCGTGAGGCTGCTTGGCAACACCAGAAAATACCACCCGAGACGGATCACCACCGGCGCGCATTACCCGCTCCAGCTCACCCGCTGAGACGATATCAAAGCCGGCCCCGAGCCGTGCCAGTACGTTCAGAACTGCGATGTTGGAGTTGGCTTTGACGGCATAGCAGATCATTCCGGGGTGGCCCTGCAGCGCGTCGGCGTAGGCTAGGTAGTGACGCTCTAGGGTTTCCCGAGAGTAGACGTAGGTGGGCGTGCCGAATTGATCGGCGACTTGTGACAGAGCAACATCCTCGCCGAAAAGGGCGTTGTTGCGGTACTCAAAACTATCCATCTGCTTATTTTCTCAAAGGGTGCAGGGTGAGCGGTTGTGCTACTGATCGGTCTGTTGAGTTAGTTCGCTGGATGCGGGGGGCAGGTACAGGCCACCTTTCTGGCCGCAGCCCAGTAATATCAAACCCAGTAGCAGGGGAATCAGTACGCGCAACATTGCAATATCCATCGTTTATCAATAAACCGGCGATTATAACCGCTGCTCAGCGACTTGCCCATTTGATACCGCGTTAAGTCGGTATCTATTTTGTTGTATAGCCGAAAAATGCCCTTGAACACTCAAATTAGATAGGGGCATGGTTTGGGTGGCTGATCATCGGCAAGCGCTTACTGTGGTGCGCCCCAGTGCCGTATACTTGCTGCGGTTGTTGTTATGATCATTGTTATGGTCTTGTGATGGTCGTTGGGGCTATTGATTAATACGTCTGGTAAGCACGTCTGATTGGTAGGTTGTCGGAATGGTCTTACATAAAGGCAAAGTAGAGAGGGTCGATCATGTTGAGCGAGAGTGACTTTAACCATCAAGTGGATGACAGCCTGTTGGCGATCGAAGAGGTGCTGGATGAAGCCGAGTCGGATCTGGACTTTGAGAATAGCGGCGGGGTGCTGGCGATCACCTGTGAAAACGGCGCTAAGGTGATCTTTACCCGGCAAGCACCGGTACAGCAGTTATGGATTGCTGTACCGTTTGGAGGCTTTCATTTTGATCGGGTCGATGACGGTTGGCTGCGTGACAGCGACCAGCAACCGTTGTCACAGTTTCTGCACGAAGCCTTTGTCACGTTAGCGGAAGAGGATCTGGATTTTAGTTGAATGGTGGTGTCGACAACCAGAGCACCCCGTACTGTGATACGCGCAGTATCAGGCGAGATCAGAAACCCAATAACCCAGACAGCGCGCTGTAGAGCAGTTTCGCCGCCATTAGCGTCAGGATAACTTTAAAAACCTGGTTGAAGCGTTCGTTACTGATTTTTGACAGCAGGTTTAAGCCGATCCAGGTGCCTGCGACACCGGTTAGTATCATCGCAACAATTAATGCTATCCAGTCACCGAAAGAAAATCCTAGGAAGCCGAACACCGCCAGTTTCAGGCCATGCTGAAGGCTCATGCAGGCGGAGAACGTGGCGACTCGCTGGAAGCGATCATGGCTCAGTTGCTGGGTAAAGGCGGCAACCAGCGGCCCACTGGCTCCAACAAACATCGACACGAAGGTGGTTAGACCTGCTGCGATTCGCAGGGACCAGGGCCCCAGTGTCTGGAACTGTAGCGCAGGCCCCCAAGTCAGCAGCAGAATAAACAGGCCGATACACAGCAAGATGGCGTTGGTCGGTAACTGCACCACCAGCATCGACGCCAGTATCGCTCCGATCACGGCACCAACGATAAAGTGTTTAAAGACAAAGCGATTGAGGTGCTGCCGGGTCAGGATAGCCCGATTGCCATTGGCAGCGGCCTGTACCAGTCCGTGCACTGGAATGATTGCCAGCGGCGGAAGCACCGAGGCGACCACGGCCAATAACAGCACTCCACCACCGACACCGAGGGTGGCTGTCAGCAGCGCGGTGGCAAAACTGGTTGCCAGCAGTAGCAGTAGCTGCGGCAGGGCGAGAGTCTCTGGTAGCAGTATGCTGATCAGTGTATCGACGGTCATGGGGTTGGTAACTCACGGAAAGATAACAATCTAGCGACGTTTCGCTGTAACGTAAGCGTCGCTATTTTGTCGGTAGTATCGCACCCTGTGAAGGAATTAGTACCGCCATAGAGACACGATAGCGGTTGTTGTATAGGCCTGTACCGGTCGGGCCTGATCAGAATAAGGCTTTAGTTGATGTTTCGTTTTACCCGCGCTCATTATGTTTGCCGCAGCCTTGAGAAAACCTTCTGCAACCCCGTAACCTATCTTGGTGCGATACTTGTCGGCGGCATGTCCTACCTGGCCAGCGGTTATGCTTGGGGGGCGGCCGTCCCGTTTCTGATGCCGCTGCTGGTGCAGAGTATGACTCGGGTTGCGGCAGCGCGTGAGCAGGTTCAGCAGCAGGCATCGTTGAGCCAGCACCTGCAGCGTGATGATAGTGAAATGGATTCGTTGTCGATCGTCAGCATCAGGCCGTTACACCGGTTACTGCGGCAGCGTCAGCAGCAAGGGCCGGTGTCATTGCTGATATTGAAGATCAATCATGCCACTGAGGTGGTGCGCTTATCGGAGCCAGACGATGGTGATGCTGAAGAGCAGCTGATTCAAACGCTGGCCTTTTGTATTCAGCAAGAGTTTGAAGACGGTGAGGTATTCCGCCTGGCCAGTGACCGTTTTTTGGTGCTGTTGCCCGGCCGATACGAGCGTTGCGCCCAACGGGTGTGTGAATTTGTCGAACAGCATACCCCCTATACGATCACCATTAATAACACCGAGTATTATCCCAAATTGTTTGCCGGCGTTACCGAACTGGACAGTGATATCGGTACCACGTTGTCACGCTTGCAGTTTGCTTGTGATAAAGCACTCGAAAAGTGCCGGGGTGCCTTTGTATTTAGCCCGGACCGAAGACCCAGAGGTGTTGGCGCATCTGCGTGATCGTAAAAACCTGCGTCTTGTTCGTAAGGCGATTGATCGTGGTGCGCTCGGTATTTTTTGCCCAGCCGATTGTTGATCTGAGCCGACCTCAAGCATTGCCTAAATATGAGTGTTTACTGCGCCACTATAGCGATGCGGAGGTGAAAGGCCCTGGTGAAGTATTGCATACTGCGGCCTATAACAAGATTTTGCCCGATCTTGACCTGCACGTGATCGAACAGATCTGCAGTCAGTTTGTTCGGTTGTTTGGTGAACAGGGGGAGCGCCTGGAGGATCTGTCGATCAACATCTCCGGTGCTTCGTACGCTAGCCCGAAATTCAACGAGGGGTTGGTTCGATTGTTTGATCGTTATCAGATACCGCGGCATAAAATCATCCTCGAAGTCACCGAGGATATCGCCAATGAAGACACCGAGTACGCTCTTGCCACCATGCAACAGCTAAAACAGGAAGGTTTTAAGCTGGCACTCGATGATATTGGTATTGGTTCGAGCAGCTTTATTAATCTGTTCAGCTTTCCTGTCGATTATTTCAAAATTGATCGGGCATACAGCGAATCGCTGCGTGAGAACCCACAGATTCGCCGGTTTGTTCAGATCATCATTGATGAGGCTAAAGCCCGCGGCAAGCAAACTATCGTTGAGGGGATCCCCGACCAAGAGACGTTGACGTTGGTTCGTGAGATGGGTGGGGATTATTCGCAGAGTTTTATTACCGGGGTGCCGGCTGAGTTGATTGCCGCGCCAATATTAGATTCGTCAAAGAGGGGCTGACTCGATGGTGGGTTATCATGTGGCTCTAATTTCCCCCAGACAACGTGTTTCTATCAGAAAACGCGATTGTTCAGGCTCGCTTAAGGGTGGGGTAGGCGTAATATAGCTATGGTTTTACCTTGCCGAAAAGAAATTCAGAAAAACGAAGAAACCTTTTACTCGCTTTAAGCTCCAACAGGCGCTTGTAACAAAAAATTCTAAAAAATCGGAGATCGATAAATGTTGAACAAACTCTTTTCTATGGTGCTGGCGCTGCCGGTGATGTTGTTATTGGCGATGCCGCTTCAGGCTGCCGAGTTTGAGCAGGGGGTGCATTACACTAAGTTATCTAAGGTTGTGCGAACGCAAGATCCGGCCAAGGTGGAAGTGGTCGAAGTGTTTGGTTACTGGTGCCCTCATTGCGACAGTTTCGAGCGTTATCTGGAACCTTGGAAGAAACAGCAAGCCGAACATGTCGATTTTAAGCATATCCCGATGGTTTTCCGTGCAAACCAGACCGAATTTGCCAAGGCTTTCTATGTGGCTGAAGCACTGGGTAAATCGGAGCAGACTCATCCTGCATTGTTTACATTGATCCATCGCCAGCGTGCCTGGATCAACAACAAAGAGCAGCTCGGCGAGTTCTTTGCTGATTTTGGTGTGAGTGAAGCGGACTTTAATAAAGCCTACGGTTCGTTTTCGATCAATAGTCAGCTCAATCTGGGCAAGAAGAAAGCTGGCGAATATGGGATTAGAGGCGTGCCTTCGATGGTCGTGAACGGTAAGTACCTAGTCAGTGCTCAGACCGCGGGTAGCCAGAAGGCGATGCTGGAAGTGGTTGATTATCTGGTTGCAAAAGAGAAGTCGACACTGAAATAACCCCACCGGCAGCCCTTTTTCGAGGGATGCTGGCTCCTGCTTGAGCCCTAAGCTACCATGGCTGTTTATTGATGCCTTAGTGAAGGACTCGAGCAGTGACCACTGACAAAGACCTTGCCGCGCTACAAAAGCGCATTCAAAAACTGCAGGTGCAGCAGGAAAGTGATCAGTCCGAATTGGATGCGCTGGGGCGTGTCACTGTTCGACTCTGTCTAGCCTCCAAAGGGCTTGATCAGCAACTCGATACTCAGCTTGAGCCACTTCAGGAGCGTCTTAAGAGGCCTGATGGAGGCTCACTGCTAACCAAAGCCAGCGCCGCAGAAAAAGCGCTGATGGGTTTTTTTCAACGTCGCGACCAGTCAGTGCGACAGATTCTTGAAGCGATGCGGGCGATGTTGACGCCGGTTTGGGAGCTGACGGGCAATGCCGACGATAAACGCGAACTCGATACCCTGCTTAATGAACTTCCCGATACCGTTGAAAATGTTGGCGAGTATCCGCAACTCTTAAGCAAGACAGCCCGCTTCATCACCCAAGTGCTGCCAAAAGGGGCCAACGATGCGGCCCCAGTTGCGATTCCTGACAGTGAGACCGAAGAGCAGTTAACGCTTTTATGTCACCGTATCGGTTCTATGCTGCTGGGGTTACTGGGGCAGCTGTCGATCCCGCAGGCCGAGCGCAAAGCTGCCCGGTATTTGATGAAGCGGATAGAGCAAGGCTTTGAGTGGCAGAAACTGTCGTCAGTTCTTGAGGAGCTGGTTGAGCTCATTCTCAAGTCGATGGTGGTGCGTCAAGAAGACTTTGAGGGTTATCTGGAAAGTCTTAATCTGCAGCTCAGTGATATCCAGGGCTTCTTGGTGGAGAGCCGGGAGCACCAACACCAGCATCGCCAGAGCAGCCAGGAGCTTGATCAGGCGGTTCGCAGCGATGTGTCCAAGGTTGAAACCTCGTTGACCCAGGCTCAGAGCCTTGACCACCTTAAAGATGCCGTTCGTGTCCAACTGGCTGATATCGTCAACGCGGTCGATCGTTACCGGAGTCAGCAGGAAGTCCGTGAGCAGCAGGTTGAAGTGCGATTGGAGCAGCTGCAAGACAAGCTAGAGACTATGGATCAGCAGACGGTGCAGCTCCAGGCTCATATCGAAGAGCAGCGGATGCGCGCAACCTCCGATCCGTTGACGACCTTGCCCAATCGGGCGGCCTATAATGACCGGGTTGAACAGGAGTTCACCCGCTGGAATCGTTACCACAAGCCACTGACGATGGTGGTTTGTGATCTGGACCTCTTCAAGCGAATCAATGATAGTTACGGTCATCTGGCTGGCGACAAAGTATTACGTTTGATCGCCAAACTGATCGCCGGACGCTTGCGTGATAGCGATTTTGTTGCCCGTTATGGCGGCGAGGAGTTTGTTATGCTGATGCCTGAAACCGGTATTGAGCAGGCACAAAAAGCGGTCGAGGGGGTGCGTGAGGCGATTTCGAAAAGCCCGTTCAATTTCAATGGTGAACCGGTGCAGATTACCATGTCGTTTGGTCTGACTGAATTTCGGACTGAGGATGCCAGTTACGAAGATGTGTTCCAACGCGCCGATGATGCGCTGTTTAAAGCCAAGCAACAAGGCCGTAATCGTAGCGTCATAGCCCCGGGGTAGCGATTGGGGCTATAATGCGCGCACTTTTTCGTGTGGTATCGAGCGCGCAGGATTTTCGTATAGCAGTCTGGAATCAATCGCGGCCTGCCGAGTTGCACACCCATCTGTAGAGATAAGCAAGAGCCGTCCATGAGCAAGCAGCAGAACGACAATCAAGACACCACTCATTTTGGCTACGAGCAGGTTAACGTAGCGGACAAAGAGAAGCGGGTTGCCGATGTTTTCCATTCGGTCGCCGCCAAATATGACCTGATGAATGATCTGATGTCGATGGGCGTTCATCGGATATGGAAAGCGATCGCGATAGAGCACAGCGGTGTTCGAAAAGGCCAGCGAGTGCTCGACATTGCCGGGGGCACCGGTGATCTGACGCAGAAATTCTCCAAATTGGTCGGCCCGTCCGGGCAGGTTGTGCTGGCTGATATTAATGATTCGATGCTGAAGGTCGGCCGGGATAAGCTTCAAGACAACGGTATCAGCGGAAATGTCCGTTTTGTTCAGGCAAATGCTGAAATGTTGCCTTTTCCGGACAATTACTTCGATTGCATCACTATCGCTTTTGGGCTGCGCAACGTCACCGATAAACAAAAGGCACTTGAATCGATGGCACGGGTACTTAAGCCTGGTGGTCGGTTGTTGGTGCTGGAGTTCTCCAAGACCAAGAACCCGTTGCTGACGAAAGCCTACGATGCCTATTCCTTTAGCCTGTTACCGCTGATGGGTAAAATGATCCTCAACGATGGCGAGAGTTATAAGTATCTGGCTGAGTCGATCCGAATGCATCCTGATCAGCAAACCCTGCGTGACATGATGACGCAAGCCGGCCTGGTACGTTGTAAGTATTACAACATGACGGGTGGTGTAGTGGCGCTTCATAAGGGTTTTAAGCCCTGAAGTTGTCGATGTATCCGCGAACCTATCCGGCTGAAAGATATTCATAGTGCTTAGACTTTTACGTTTACTCAAAATTGTTCGGGTCGTCGCTCGCTATCGACTGGATGATCTGTTCGACGGCTTGAGCCTGCCTTGGTATGTCCGTTGCTGTTTGGTGATGCTGCCTTGGCGCTATATCTATCGTAGCCAGCTGCCTCGTGGCGAGCGCATACGGCTTGCATTGGAAGAGCTAGGGCCGATCTTTGTTAAGTTTGGCCAGATGCTCTCGACCCGACAGGACCTGTTACCTGTTGATGTGGCTCAGGAACTGCGCCGGCTACAGGACCAGGTGCCGCCTTTCTGTGGCGATCAGGCTACCGCGATTGTCGAAGCGGCATTGGGTGAGTCGGTCACGACCCTCTTTAAAGAGTTTGACAGCACGCCGCTAGCCTCCGCCTCCGTAGCGCAGGTGCATACTGCTATCTTGCACGGTGGTGAAGATGTCGTCGTTAAGGTGATCCGTCCAGGCATCCAACGAATTATCAAACAGGATATAGGCCTACTTTATAGCCTATCGCACCTGATCCAGTGGGCCTGGGCCGATGGTCGTCGCCTGCGCCCGGTTGAAGTGGTTGCCGAGTATGAAAAGACCATCTTCGATGAGCTCGATCTGCGTAAAGAGGCGGGTAACGCATCGCAGCTTAAACGTAATTTTGCTGGTTCAGAGAGCTTGTATGTACCCGAAGTCTATTGGGACTTTACTCACCGAAATGTGATGGTGATGGAGCGAATCTATGGTGTGCCAATTGCCGACATGGAAGCATTGGAGGCGCAGGGTACTAATTTCAGACTGCTGGCCGAGCGTGGTGTAGAGATCTTCTTTACCCAGGTGTTTCGCGATAGCTTCTTTCATGCCGATATGCATCCTGGCAACATCTTCGTATCGTACAATACCCCGCATAATCCTCAATATATCGCCCTTGATTTCGGCATCGTCGGTTCACTGAGTCCGAGTGATCAGAACTATTTGGCGCGTAATCTGTTAGCGTTCTTTGAACGTGATTACAAGCAGGTAGCACAGCTGCATATCGATTCGGGTTGGGTTCCTGCGGATACCAATGTTAATGATTTTGAGACGGCCATTCGCAGTGTTTGCGAGCCGGTATTTGAAAAGCCCTTGAAGGAGATCTCCTTCGGGCAGGTGTTGCTCGGCTTATTCCAGACGGCCCGCCGATTTAATATGGAAGTGCAGCCGCAGTTGGTGTTATTACAAAAAACTTTACTCAATATTGAAGGTCTAGGACGGCAGCTATACCCCGATCTGGACCTGTGGACCACCGCCAAGCCTTTTCTTGAAGACTGGATGAAGCAGCGGATGGGAGTGAAAGGGATCTACCGTTCACTCAAGGCGCGGGCGCCTGAGCTAATAGAGCAACTCCCGCAGATGCCGCAGTTGCTGGCTGACGCGCTGCAGCAGTTAAAGCAGCTGGATCAGCTGCAGCAACGTGATGTGGTAAGTAGGCAGGCAGCACATGATGCAGCGGCTGGCCGCTGGCAGCTAAGTTGGACTCGGCTAGCAGGTCTTTCCACGTTGCTAGCCGCAGCCTGGAGTGCCGGCTGGTTACCGCAGGAGATACTACAACAGCTGCCCGTAGAGGCCGGACTATTAGCCGCTTTGGGCGTAGTATTGTTATGTAGCGGACGTAGGGGTTAAGCGATGTCAAAACAGCAGCATTCGGCGCAATGGTTAGAAGAGATCAAATGGACCGTTGATGGTTTGGTGCCAGCCATAGCCCAGGATTATCAATCCGGAAAAATTCTGATGATGGCCTGGATGAACCGCGAAGCGCTCACGCTGACGGTCCAAGAACAGCGCGCAGTCTACTGGTCGCGCTCACGAGATAAGCTGTGGCGTAAAGGTGAAGAGTCGGGTCATGTGCAAACATTGCATGACATTCGACTAGATTGCGATAGCGATGTGATTTTGCTTCAGGTCGAACAGCTGGGTGGTATCGCCTGTCATACCGGCCGCGAGCACTGCTTTTACAAGACCCTGAAGGACGATCAGTGGCAATCGGTTGAGCCGGTAATCAAACATCCTGAATCGATCTATGACAAATAACTCTCTTTTGAGTGGTTAGCGAGAAAAGTGAAAAGTGATGAGTAATGATGTATTAACCGCACTGGCTGATGTGTTGGAGCAGCGTAAGAAGGCTGCTCCAGAAAGCTCCTATGTGGCCAGTTTGTATGGCAAAGGTTTGAATAAAATTCTGGAAAAGGTTGGTGAAGAAGCAACAGAGGCAATCATTGCCGCAAAAGACGCCCAAATCAGCGGCGACACTCAAGAGTTAATTGGTGAAACTGCAGATCTGTGGTTTCATAGCATGATTATGCTATCGCAGCTAGGCGCAGGGCCTGATGAGGTCTTGGCAGAGCTGGATAGACGCTTCGGACTGTCGGGGCTGGAAGAGAAAGCCTCTAGAGAATCATAAGGGTGAACTAGCCTTTTTCTGTATCAAAGATCGATAAAATGATACAGTGTGAGTCAATATTGGATAAAAATAGCGCGTAGTCGCTTTGTGCATATTTGCTTTAGCAGGAGAGAACCATGGGTCTCGGTGGAATCAGTGTTTGGCAGTTAGTAATTGTATTGGTGATTGTAGTTTTATTGTTCGGAACTAAAAAATTCCGCAACATCGGTGGTGACCTGGGAAATGCGGTAAAAGGCTTCAAGAAAGCCATGAAGGAAGAAGAGGATCCGAAAAAAATCGAAAAGGATGACGCTGATTTCGTTGATACTACAGCCAGTAAAACCGAAGCAGAGCCTGACAAGAGTGCTGAAAAGAGTACTGAAAAGTCCTCGGATAAAAGCTGATAGTCCTCTCTGCGTGTTGGCGGTACCTGCCTAATGTTTGATATTGGTTTTACAGAGATACTGATTGTCGGCGTTGTGGCCCTGATTGTTTTGGGGCCTGAGCGGCTGCCGTCAGCATTACGGACGGCAGGGATGTGGCTAGGCCGAATTAAGCAAACTGTTGGCACTGTCCAGAAAGAGATCTCGGAAGAGCTTCGGGTTGAAGAGATGCGCCAAGCTGCCAAAAAGCAGCAGGAGGAACTTGAGCAGAGTGTAGAGACATTGAAAAAACCTTTTAATGAGTCTTTACGCGAAGAGATGCTGACGACCTCTCCAGTAGCGGATCAGCAGGCAGAGCCTGCCGAGACAACAGCTGATACCGCTGCTTCTCCCAATAAGCCCTCCGCTGAGTAATTTATGACACAACCTGATACACCTGCAGACGGCGAAACCTCGGTACAGCCACTAATTACCCATTTGATAGAGTTACGCGATCGGCTGCTACGTAGCTTGGTTATCGTGCTGATTCTCTTTCTGCCGCTGTTCTATTTCGCCAATGACCTGTACGCCTACCTCTCTGAACCGTTAACCGCGCTGTTGCCCGAAGGCACCAGTATGATTGCGACTGACGTGACGTCACCCTTCTTTGCACCGTTCAAATTAACGTTAGTACTTGCGATTTTTGCTGCCATCCCTTTTATCTTGCACCAAGTGTGGAGCTTCATCGCACCGGGTCTCTATCAGCATGAAAAACGGATAGCTATCCCACTGCTTTTTTCCAGCATTATGCTGTTCTATGCAGGAGTGGCTTTTGCTTACTTCGTGGTATTTCCACTGATTTTCGGTTTCTTCACCACGACAGGGCCAGAAAATGTCGCGATGATGACCGATATAAGTAGTTATCTGAATTTTGTCCTGAAGCTATTCTTCGCCTTCGGTATTGTTTTTGAGATACCGATCGCGACATTGTTGCTGTTATGGAGCGGTGCGACCACAGTTGAAGGTCTGCGTGAGAAGCGTGCTTACATTGTCGTTTGTTGCTTTGTTGTCGGGATGTTGTTGACACCACCAGATGTGATATCGCAAACGCTGCTCGCGTTACCGATGTGGTTGCTGTTCGAGTCCGGCATTATACTTGGCCAGATTTTCGTCAAGAAGCCAGAACCGGATCCAGAAGAAGAGTAATAGCAGCAGGCCGAGCTCATGACGATCCTAATAAAAGGCGCCGCAAGGCGCCTTTTATGTATGTTTAAACGATGTGTGAAATATTCCACAAAAGTCGTTGACGGTAGCTCAGAGGTCTGTAGAATGCGCCCC